>DUON01000005.1 GCA_012838805.1 Clostridiales bacterium | reverse complement strand
TTGCGGGCTTTCAGTCTTATTTAGCGGGACTTGCTAAAAAGGCAAGCTATGAATTGAAGTCGGATTATAGAGAAATGCATGAGTATTTAATGCAGTACAATAATTATGCGATAATCAACAAGCATTGGATACAAGAGGCGATAGTTCAAGGTGAGTACCATGACCATTTCTTAAAGTTCCAAGAAGAATACGGCAAGCTTGCCAAGGAGATGGAAAGGGTGCATAAGGTGCAAGATAGCACAAGACTTCTTCCGGCCATAAATGTAGTTACTGTAAACGATTATAACAATGTGCTTCAAGTATACGACGCCTATACCGATTTGTCTCCCGACCAAAAATCAGCTTTCGCCACAACCTTATTTAATAAGCTTATTACATTAAAGAGAAAATGTGAGAACTTATTGCTTCAAGACGAAGAGAGCGGCGTAAGAGTAGACGGTCAGCTGGCGCCCGGCGCAAAGATTGAAGTAACAACATATCCCAATACTATTGAATTGTACAATAACGCCCAAGCCACCATTCTCAATTCTATCCCCAGCGACAGACCACGAACCATTGTCAGCATCCACAAGGTCGGCTTGACGGGAGCCGCTTCTCAGACCGAAACCGGCGAGATTTTAGTGACCATTCCCATACCCGATGACTATTATAATTATGTCAGATTCGCAGTATATAGGCTTTCGGCGGATGGTACGGTAACCGAAATCAAAGGAGTGCATATCCAAGGGGACGGAAAGAGCATACAGTTTTCGGATGATCATTTGGATACATATATACTTGCCACCCGTGCCAATATTGAAGTTAAGGAAACGGGCAGGGATATATACGGCACCTTGGGCGATATCCAAATAGATACTCAGATGCTCAATTATATAGCTTACAGCACTATCGGCGTGTTCACAATACTTATAGTGGTCGTAGTCATCACATCTTTGAGAAGAAGAAGATTCCTCAACCACTATAACAAAGCGCATAGGAAGTCCTTATACAAAAAAGGCATACAACAAATACCCAAGGGCAACAAGCCACCCAGAGAGCATCCTTTTAAGGAAGACAGAGTAAGGCATACTGATAAGCCATATATTTAAGACAACTTTACCGATATGGTATAATAAGATTAATAAAATATAAAGGAGAGAAAATATGTCAACGAGAACTCAAGCATTTGTGAATTTTTATGCTGCCATGGGAACACTGTACGCCTATTCTAAGCTTGACGAAAAAGCAAGGGAACTGGCGGCAAAGCAGGACATTTCCTTAAGGTTTAAGGTCAAAGGCGGTCCCGACGGCGTATTGGTCTTTGAGGGCGGACAAATAAAAGCCATTCCTTACCAAAAAGGAGTCAAGACAGATATTGTCCTGTACTGCTCCGATGTGAACAAGTTCAATGATTTGGTGGACGGAAAAGGTCAGAGCGTTATTCCGCTTAAGGGCTTTACCAAATTGGGCTTTCTATTAAATAAAGAAAGTGCCTTCAACAAGCTCACCGAAGATATGGCGACTCTTATGAGGAAAAAGGAATTCGACAACAAGGATGAGATGAGGCTTAGCACGCTCTTGGCTTTCTATGCCATGGTGTCGGCTATCGCTCAAATCGGCAATGAAGACGATTTGGGGAAAGTGAGTGCCAAAAAGATTCCCGAAGGGCTTATTTCCATAGAAATTCCCGACCAATGTTATTTGACAATCAAGGTCACCAAAGAGCCCCAAACAAAATTGGAAGTCATTGATGAAAGATGCCCTAATCCCAGAAGCAAAATGGTTTTTGATTCATTGGAAACCGCAAAAGGCGTTATTGACGGCAAGCTGGATGCAATGAGCTGTATTGCCACAGGCAAAATAGCTATGAGCGGATTCATTCCCATGCTGCAATTCCTCAATAACATACTTAATTTAGTACCAAAATATTTGTCATAAGGAGTAGAGCAAGATGAAAGTATATAAATATGATAAAAGTAGAAAGATAATGGAAAGAGCAAGCAAAGTCATACCCTGCGGCGTATATGGTCACTTGGGACCAGCCGAAGGATGTATGATACCCGTTGACGCGTTCCCCACATTTGCCTCAAAAGCTGAGGGAGCATATTTTTGGGATGTGGACGGCAACAAATACTTGGATTTTATGTGTGCTTATGGCCCCAATGTTTTGGGATATAACGACCCCGATGTAGACGCTGCGGCATTGGAGCAATTAAAAAATATGAACTGTGTCACTCTGCCCGGTGAAAAAATGGTAGAGCTTGCGGAGCTTTTGACGGATTTGACCAAAAAAGATTGGGCGTTCTTTGCCAAAAACGGAGGCGATATCACGCTTTATTCGATTATGATCGCAAGATTCTATACCGGCAAAAAGAAGATTATATTCGTCAACGGATACTATCATGGCGTGGCGCCTTGGTCTCAAACCCCCGACTCTGCGGGTACGATAGAGGACGACTGCAAGAACAGCCTTTATGTGGACTTTAATGACATTGAAGGCTTGAAAAAAGTAATCGAAGAGAACAAAAACGATATAGCAGCCTTTATCTCAACGCCTTATATGCACGGCAACTTTAAGCACAACGAAGTGCCTCAAGAGGGATATTGGCAAGAAGTCAGAAAGCTTTGTACGGAAAATAATATCGTGCTGATTGTGGACGATATAAGATGCGGTTTTCGTCTTGACCTTAAGGGCAGCGACCATTATTATGGCTTTGAAGCCGACCTCATTTGTTTCTGTAAAGCTATCGCCAACGGCTATAATATTTCGGCTCTTTGTGGTAAAGATTTCCTAAAGAGCGCTGCAGGTTCGATTATGTATACTGGCTCTTACTGGATGAGCGCCGTTCCTTTCGCCGCCGCTATCGCCACCATAAACAAGCTTAAGGCAAACAACGCCTGTGAAAAATTCAAGAAACTGGGCACCATGCTTTGTGACGGTCTGGTAGAAATGGCGAAGAAAAAGGGCGTGAACCTCGTGGCATCGGGAGAGCCGGCATTGTTCTATCTTATGATAACGGACGACGATTCCTTGAATCTTCATCAGCAATGGATAGCCGAATGCGTCAAGAGAGGGTTGTGGCTGACCAATCATCACAATCATTTTATTAATCTGGCTATGATCGAAGAGGATATCAAAAAGGCTATCGAAATAGCCGCCGAAGCCATGGATGTTATGATAAAAAACAATCCTGAGGTTTACAAAAAATAATGGATATAGCCATCATCGTTCTGATATGCGTTTCAATAGTGGTTGGACTTCTTAATCTTATTAAGAAGTTCAACCTTTCTCAAAATCAAAAATCTCTTGAGATAATATTAAAAAAACTAAGCGAAGAAAACAAGCTCACACGGGAGGCTTTAAGCGGAGTCATCAAGGCTAATATCGAGGGCGTCTATATCGGAGTTAAGAGCACCAACGAGGCCATACTTGACAATGTGAAAAACATCGCCGAAGGCAATCACCAAAAGATTACTGAGATGAAAGAGGAATTGGCAAGAGGGCTCAACGATATCAAATACAATGT
This sequence comes from Clostridiales bacterium, assembly GCA_012838805.1. GTDB lineage: Bacteria > Bacillota > Clostridia > Christensenellales > DTU072 > DTU072. Next base: position 11,201 of record DUON01000005.1, on the reverse strand, counting down.
CAGAGAAAGCCTCAAAGAAGTGAGAGAGGATAACCAAAAACAGCTTTCCGAAATGAGAAATGTGGTAGATGAAAAACTCTCCTCCACATTAAATGAAAGGCTGGCGCAATCTTTCAAAGTGATAGGGGATAGGCTGGACAAGGTAAACAAGGGCTTTAATGATATTCAGCAACTTTCTGCAGGCGTTACGGATTTGAAAAAGTCGCTTTCCAATGTCAAGAAAAGAGGCGTTTGGGGAGAGATATCCTTGGAGAACCTTTTGGACGGCGTGCTGACCAAGGACCAGTATGTAAAAAGCTGCGATGTGTCGGGCAAGGGACAGGAAAGGGTGGATTTTGCGATAATTCTGCCCGGCAAAGGCAAGGATAGGGTATATCTTCCCATAGATGTCAAGTTCCCGACAGAGGACTATCAAAGGCTTTTGGACGCTACCGAAACGGGGGATTTGGAAAAATGTTCGGAATGCGTCAAGGCTTTGGAAAGGACTATTAAAGAGCAGGCAAAATCCATAAGCAAAAAATACATAAACCCACCGCATACCACCGACTATGCCATTATGTATCTGCCCATCGAAGGGCTTTATGCCGAGGTACTTAGGATTAGCGGACTGGTGGAGGAGCTTCAAAACAGATATAGGATAATACCCGCAGGTCCGTCCAATACTGCGGCACTGTTGAACAGTCTTCAAATGGGATTTAGGTCCATGGCTATCAAAAAGTCCAGCATAGAGGTCTTTAAGATATTTATGGAGTTCAAGAAGGATTTTGGAATCTTTATTAAAAATATAGGACAGGTTAAGGAACAGCTGGACAAGGCGAACACCACCTTGGACGACGCTGCCAAAAGAACAAATATAATACAAAAAAAACTAAATAAAGTCGAAGGAATGAATTATTTAGAAAGCGAGGATTAATATGAAATCTAAATTCGTTTGATACTTTGACGGCGGCATAAAAGTCTTTGTCGTAAACGGAAACCATGACAATATTCAGTATCCTGAACAAATAGGGAAGAAAGCCACTGCTCAGCAGTTTTTAGATTTTCAAATTCTCTATAAGAAAAAGCGGACTACGGTCCGCTTTTCTATTTCGATGTTTTAATTATATTGATAAAGCCTTTCTATAAGCCGCCCTAACCGCCTCAAACACAAGACCTACCTTTTGACTGTCGCCCACATTATATATTTCTGGAGCAACCCTTTCTTTTAGGCAGTCAAAGAAAAGCTTGTTGTCGCTTAAAGAACCGGTGGCGATGATTACCGCTTCTGCTTTAAGCTCTCTGTCCTCGTACTTGTCTTTTATCTTCCTAAGCATATCCATGGGGTTTTCGATATTCTCGGGGAGTATAGGTGACCAAGTATTATAGGGGTCGGGCACATTCTTGTGCTTGTTCTGGCTTATAAGAACGGAATTTTCTTTTATTTCATTGACCACAGAGCAGTTTATCAGTTCCACTCCCGCTCTTTCCAAATAATGTATGATATGGCCTCGGTTGGCGGTGCAGACATGGTTCATAATGTATTTTAACGCTTCCACTACCTTTACATTCTTGTCATACTCATATTTCAGCATGTATGCCAGCTCCGCTCCTACCGAACCCCCGCCTATGATTACGACATTGTCGGCTTTCTTGACAAGGTCGGGGTTGTTCAAGACCTCGGTGGCGGTGAATACATTTTTGTTGTTGATTCCCTTAATTTTGGGCTTGCAAGGCGTGGAGCCCGTGGCTATGAGTATGGCGTCATAGCCTTTTTCTTTTAAGGTTTTTATATCCGCTTTGGTATTCAAAAACAGATTAAAGCCTTCTCTTTTTTGTAGCTTATCGACTACCGACTTCAAATAGTCAAGGTAGTTTCTGATTTCATATTTGATGACGGGTTTGCAGCCGGGGACAATATTCCCTCCGATTTCCTTACTCTTTTCGTAGAGGTCCACGCTGTGAGCGCGATTTATTAAGACCGTAGCCGCCGCCACTCCCGCAGGACCGCCGCCCACCACCGCCACTTTTTTGGCTTTTTGAGCTTTAGGTATTTCTTTTTTGAGTTCGTGCTCAAACGCCGTGCGGGGGTTTACGGCACATTGGGGATGCCCTCCCTGTACAAATTCGTTTATACACGCTTCTTGACATCCAATACAAGGTATAATATTCTCCACTTCGCCTTTATAAGCCTTGGCGCACCAATCGGGGTCGGCAAGTAGAGGTCTTCCCAGCATGACCATGTCACACTTTTTCTCCTTAAGCGCCTTTTCCGCAAGGTCGGGATATCCCAGCTTGCCCACTCCCACTATGGGAATCTCCAATCCTTTATTGGAGAGAATTTTGTTTTCCTTGAAGTACTTTTTGACAATTGAGCTTAATTCTAAGAAACAAGCCGAAGGCATGGACGCAGGAGGATGGGGAAGCCACCAGTTGTCATAACAGCCCATATCCACGTCGAAGAGATCCACGCCCGCTTTCGCAAGCTCTTTCATATACTCCAAGCTTTGCTCTACCGTCCTTTCATTCTTGAACTTCTTAAGGGGACTTTGGGTATCCATTCTCTCATTATAGGTAGCATTAAGTGCAAGAGTTAGGTCAATTCTATACATTATGGGATAGTCGTCTCCCACCCTTTTTCTTATTTCCTTGACCATATCCAAGCCAAAGTTCATCCAATTGGCATACCGTCCAAGTTTTCTTCTATTGAATGCCGTATTGCTCATTTGCTCAAGCAGATAGCCTTCGTGTCCATGTAGATACACTCCGTCAAGACCGCATACTCTGGCGTCTGCGCTTGCTTGACCAATATTTTTGATTATTTTTTTGCATGAGGAGTCACTGAGTCTAAGGCAGGGAACATCTTTAATGTACCAGTTGGGATTAAAGCTTGAGCTTCTGGGAAAGGTCTTTTGGGTGATTAAGCACTGGGGATTTCCCACCCTGCCAAGTCCCGGAGTCAGCTGTACAAAGATATGGCTGCCGTGGGCGTGGCATTTTGCCGCCAAGTTCCGCCAGCCCGCCAAGACCGTACGGCTTCGGTCTATACGCGGGAAGTATGTAAGCTCGCCAAGCTCAATAAGGGACTTGTCAATGCCGAATGATACGGGTATCAGCCCCGTTGTGATAAGACCCACCCCGCCCTTAGCTCTTTCTTCAAAGTAAGAAATCATTTTTTCGTTTGGGCGGCCAGTTTCGTCGCACATGCTGATATTTCCCATAGGAGCCATAACCACTCTATTTTTTACGGTTATGGAATTTATTTTTATGGGAGAAAACATCTCTTGATAGGGATATAGCTCTTTTGTCATCCGCGGTGTGTCATAGCCTTTTTTCCACCAATCACCATAGCTATCAGTCAGATTTTTTATTATTTTTGCATAATCCATAATCGACTTCCATGAATATTATATAACAATATTATTTTATCACAGAAAGAGTTTTTTTTCAATGAGCAAAACTTGTGTAAAAAACTTTTATTTCGCGATATTGTATTAGTATAAAAGTTATGATATCATTATTATGATAAGAAAATAAAGGAGTGTAGGTTGTGGCTACTAAATACGGCGGTTATACGGGAAAAATCTTAAAAATTAATTTAAGCGATAGCAGCTATGAAGAGTACCCCTTTTCGGACAGGGAAAGAGAGCTTTATTTAGGCGGAAAAATAATGGCGGCAAAAATCTTGTACGACAACATTAAGACTAAGATAAAACCTCTCTCAAAAGAGAATATCTTGGTCATCACCACTTCGCCTTTGACAGGAACGGGAACGCCCTCTTCTTCAAGATTTAATATATCATCTATATCACCCTTGACGGGGCTTTTATGCTCGTCCAATTGTGGAGGAAGTTTTGGGTTCAATTTGAAAAGAGCGGGATATGACGGTTTGGTGATTTGCGGCAAGGCAAAAACCAAGACTTATCTCAATATTACCAATGACAAGGTGGAGTTTTTGCCCGCTGATAAGTTATGGGGAATGACCACCGGAGAGGCACAAGAAGCTTTGGGCGGAAAAAGCGGAAAGATTGTCATCGGTCCTGCAGGAGAGAATCTTGTCAGATACGCTTGTATTGTGAGCGAAGAAAGAGCCGCAGGCAGAGGCGGACTGGGTGCGGTCATGGGAAGCAAAAACCTTAAGGCGATAGTAGCACAAGGCAATTTCGTTTCACAGGCGAAGGATAAGGAAAAATTAAAAAAGCTCAGCAAAAAATGGGTAAAAAAGCTGAAAGAGCATCCGTTGACGGGAGAGCAGCTTCCCAAACTTGGAACGGCTGGGCTGATTTCCAAAATGCACTTTAAGAATTTGCTTGCGACCAAAAACTTTTCTTATGGACAGTTTGAGGGGCATGACAAGATAAACGGCGAATATATGGCGGAGCATCATCTCATAAAGAATAGCGGCTGCATAAGCTGCCCTATCAAGTGCGGCAGGGTGGTCGAAGTGGACGGCAAGCAGGTCAAGGGACCAGAGCTGGAGACTTTGGGGCTTTTGGGTGCCAATATCTTAAATGACAATATTGAACTTATATTGAGATGGAATCATCTGCTTGACGAAATGGGAATGGATACCATTTCAGCTGCGGGATGTCTGTCTTTTGCTATGGAGCTGAATGAAAAAGGGCTGTGGAAAAACGAACTGGAATTCGGAAAAACCGACAACATTGAGAGAATAATAAAAGAGACGGCTTTTAGAAGTTCAGCAATCGGCAATACCTTGGCGGACGGAACAAGGGAGATGAGCAAAAAATTCGGCGGAGAGGATTTTTGCATAAGCTCAAAAGGAATGGAAATAAGCGCCTATGAACCGCGAAGCGCAGTGGGACAGGGACTGGGATACGCCGTATCCAACAGAGGAGGCTGCCACCTTAACGCAGGATATCTCGTAGTGTTGGAAGGTCTTGGGCTTTCCATAAACCAATATACCCACTGGGGCAAGGCGGCTTTGACGGTCACTTTCCAAAACCTTATGGAAGCTGTCAGCGCAGGCGGCAATTGTCTGTTCACTACATATGCCGTATTCCCGAGTTTTCTTATCGATAAACCCAACGGTTTGATAACGAGAATAGTCAATAAAGTCATGCCCTATCTGGGCGGAGTGCTCTATCTGGCGCTGAAGTTTCCACAAATTCTTGCAGTTAACCTACCTTTTATACTGCCTCATCCGGTGGCTATAAATGCGGTTACGGGCATGAAGCTGAACTTTGGCAAGATGCTAAGACTTGGGGAGAGGGGATATAACTTAGAGAGACTTTTCAATAAGAGAATGGGCGTTAATGCGTCTTGGGATGCCTTGCCCAAAAGGCTTACCGACGAACTCCAAGACAAGAACAATCCCAAATCCAAAGTGCCTTTAGAAAAGCTTAAGAAGAGATATTATAAGATAAGGGGCTGGGACATAGACGGACTCCCCACCGAGAAGTTAATTAAGAAATTGGGAATAGAGTAACTATGGCGACGGTCAAGTTCTTTGGTCTTTTGAGAATACAAACAGGCATTGCGGAGGCAAAAGCTGAGGGAAAGACGCTCAAAGAAGTGCTATATGATATTCAAAGACAATATCCCTCTATGACGGTGAAAGAGCTTAAAAAAAAGGTTATCTATGTAAACGGAAAGGATATAAATCAGCTTAAATTTTTTAGGACCAAAATAAATCCTAACGACGAGATAACCATAATGTCGCCTGTTTCGGGAGGATAGGATGAGCTCAAGAATTCCCGAACAATTAAAAGACAAAACCGCTCTTGTGGTGGGCTGTGGAGGTCTGGGCGGCTATGTGGTTGAGCATCTTGTCAGAATAGGCATGGGCAAAATTATCATTGCTGACCACGACTGTTTTTGCCATTCCAACTTGAACCGTCAGCTGATATCCAATCTTGAAAATATAGGTCTTAGCAAGGTCCAAGAGGCAAAAAAAAGAGCCTTTTCAATCAATAAAGCCGTTCAAATAATTCCCATAGAAGAAAAAGTCGACAAAACCAATATCCAAAAAATAGCCATGGGATGTGATATTGTGTTTGACTGTTCGGACAATGTGCCCACAAGGCTTATTTTGGAAGAGTACTGCGAGGAGAAAAACCTGCCACTTATACACGGCGCCATAGGCGACTTATGCGGTCAGGTCGCCGCAGTCTATCCGGGGGATAGGACGCTGTCTAAATTGTATAAAGATTTTTCGGAGAAAAAACTCCCCACAGTGTCTTATGTTCCCGCTTTGGTCGCCTCTTTACAAGTCAGCGAAGGAGTCAAGGCGCTAATCGGTGAAAGCCAGCTAAGAGGCAAAACGATGATTATAGATTTATCAACCAATTATATAAAAATAATAGGTTCTGAAGAGGGGAGATAAAGGTCAAACACTAAATTTTAGATTTATCAACAATTATATAATAATCATATAAGTAAGATCTTAAATCTTGATTTCCACAAAAGGCATATGGAACCTGTTATATAGCCTTAAGTTCATCATGCTGTTTCCAAGACCTCTTGAGACTATCATGGAATTTTCGTCGTCTTTATAAAGTCCGCTGTCATATTTTGGGAAGAATCCTTGATTGGGGGAATATAAGCCTTTTCCAAAAAATCTAAACTGTCCGCCGTGGGCGTGCCCCGAAAAAGTCATTAAAGGCTTGACGCCCGAATAGCTTAAATAATCTTGCCAGTATTCGGGGCGGTGAGCAAGTAGAAAAAGGACGGCGTCAGGGCTTATGGTGTTCAAGTCCTTGATGTTCTCGTGCGAAAATTCCCGACTGTCACCAAGACCGGCTATGACGATATTTTTTTCATTGATAGTGACTTGTTCAAAGCAGTCGTTAATCAATATGATATTGTTGGAAGAGAGCAAGGTGTTATAATACAAAAGATTTGAGTTTATGCTCTCATGGTTGCCATAAACGGCGTAACAGCGGGCGGTATTTCCAAGTTCGTTGAAGAAAGTGTCAAGCTCTTGAATTTCGTCATGTGTTGTCAAGGAGTCTATGATATCTCCCGTCAAGAAAATTAAATCAGGTCTTAATGCCTTGGCTTGGTGGATTATCTCATTGAGCGGGACGCCGTTTTTGGGATAATGCATATCCGAGATATGAAGAATTCTTATCAAGACATTTTGGTTTTCTTTTTTATAAAACTTTATTTTCTCTATTTCTAAAGCCGAGGATATAAGCCCGCCGATTATAAAAAACCCTAATAGGAAGAATATAATAAAAAGGATAATGATTATGATATATTTTTGCATAGCCATATAACTATTTTATTTACTAAAAAGCATAATATCAACGAAAAAATATAAAAAGCAAAAGCGCCCTTAATAATTTTTCTAATTATGATATAATATACAAAGGAGAAAATATGAGGGTATTTATTGCTGTGGATTTTGATAATAAGACTAAGGACAAGCTTTTTGAGGCGCAGTCAAAGCTCAAAGAGATTTCGCTTAAGGGCAGGTTTGCGCCCAGAGACAATTTCCATTTGACCTTGGTCTTTATTGGCGAAGTGCAAAAAGAGCGGATTGAGGACGCTATCTCTGTTATGAAAGGGATAGAAACCAAGCCTTTTGAGATAACTTTGGAGGGTATGGGCAGTTTTAAGAATGGTAAAAGAAATGTGTTTTGGCTTCGCGTCAAGAATAATATCGAGCTTGAAAGCCTTCAAAAACGGCTTTATGACAGTCTTGCTGAGCGTGGTTTTGAATTGCAAAAAAGAAAATTCGCTCCCCATATCACCTTGGCACGGGATGTGACGAATAAAGATAGTAGGGAAATATTCTTTGCGCCTTTTTCGTATAGGGTAAGCTCAATTAGTCTTATGCGGACGGTTATGGGCAAGGGAAAAACCTATTATGAAGAACTGTTTAAGCGTGAATTTAAATTCAAAAAATGATAAAAATATAAAAAAACGCTAAAAAAAAGTTTATTTATTTAGAAGCGTATTAAAGTTGACTTTTTTGGGGCATTAATTTATAATTTACTAATTATAATATAAATAATCTTAGTATTTAAGATTAGGAGGAACCAAATGATTGAGGAAATCAAAGTTACTCAAGAAAAATACAACCAATACACCGAGCGCCTTAAGTATCTTGAAACCGAGGCAAGAGCTCAAGTCGCTGACGAGATAAAAACTGCTAAGGAATTTGGGGACTTGTCCGAGAACGCGGAATACGCCGCCGCCAAAGACAGGCAAGTCCAGATTGAAACCGAAATCGCCAAGATTACGGATATACTTATGCATATTGAAGTCCTTAACATGGACGAGGTCTGCACGGACTGTGTTTCTTTCGGGTCCAAGGTTAAGCTTTTTGATAAAGAAAATAACGAAGAGATTGAATATAGAATTTTGTCCACCTTGGAGGCCAGCAGCAGAAATAACATAATTAGCGACCAAAGCCCTATTGGAAAAGCCCTTATGGGAAGAAAAAAAGGCGAAACAATCAAAGTAAAGACCCCCGGCGGAGAGATTGAGTTCAAAATTCTTGACATAACCAAATAAATATATAAGGAGCAAAAGATATAGATGTCCGATAATATTCAGAGTGTATCCGAAGAACTTGATATCAATGAAATTATCGCCATTAGGCACAAAAAACTTAATGAGCTTAAAGAGCAAGGCAAAGACCCGTTTGAGATAGTCAAATATGTTAAGACCCATGATACAATTGACATATTCGAAAAATATCAAGAATTGGAGGGCAAAACGGTATCTTTGGCGGGCAGGATTGTCTCCAAAAGAGTTATGGGCAAGGCAAGCTTTGTCCATATACTTGACCATAAGTCAAAAATACAGTGCTATGTGCGAGTAAACGAACTTGGAGAAGATGAATACTCTGAATTTAAGAAACTGGATATCGGCGATATTATCGGCGTGACAGGAGAGGTGTTCACCACAAAGAAAGGGGAGATTAGCATAAAGCTTAAGGAATATATTTTGCTTAGCAAGTCTTTGCTCCCTCTTCCCGAAAAATTCCATGGGCTTAGGGACCTTGATTTGAGATACCGCCAAAGGTATGTGGATTTGATAGCCAATCCAGAAGTAAAAGAGACCTTTGTCAAGAGGTCCAAGATAATCACAGCCATAAGGACCTTTTTGGAAAAGAAAGGCTTTTTGGAGGTGGAGACCCCCATATTGAACATTATTCCCGGCGGAGCAAACGCAAGACCTTTTATTACCCACCACAACACATTGGATATAGACATGTATTTGAGAATAGCTCCCGAACTATATCTCAAAAGACTTATTGTGGGCGGTTTTGAAAAGGTTTATGAGCTGGGACGCCTTTTTAGAAACGAGGGTATGAGCGTAAAACACAATCCCGAGTTCACTTCCATAGAGCTGTATCAGGCTTATGCCGACTATAACGATATGATGGACATTACCGAAGAGCTTTTCAAATACTGCGCAAAGGAGATAGTGGGAAGCACTAAGATAAATTATCAGGGTGTGGAACTGGATTTTGAAAGCAAATGGCAAAGAATTCCCATGATAGAGCTTGTAAAAGAGCATATCGGGATTGACTTTTCAGTTGAGGATTTAGATACCATAAGAAAAAAAGCAAAGGATATAGGAGTGGAGCTGGACGAAGATACCACATGGGGCAAGGCGCTCTATCAAATCTTTGACGAAAAGATAGAGGAAAAGCTTGTTCAGCCCATATTTGTTATAGACTATCCCGTCGAGGTAAGCCCTCTTGCCAAGAGAAAGAAGTCCGACCCAAGACTCACAGAAAGGTTTGAATTCTTTATCGCCTCAAGAGAAATGGGCAACGCCTTTAGCGAGCTTAACGATCCCATAGACCAAAGGGCGAGATTTGAGCAGCAGGCAAGAGAAAGAGCAAAGGGCGACGAGGAAGCCCAAATGACCGACGAGGACTTTGTGACGGCTTTGGAGTACGGCATGCCTCCCACCGGCGGACTGGGCATCGGTATCGACAGAATGGTCATGCTCTTTACCGACAACCACAACATTAGAGATGTTTTGCTCTTCCCCACCATGAAGCCCAAAAAATGAGCTCATTCTATATAAAGATAAAAAAACATTCAAGGTTTATTAGATTTCATACGCCGGGTCATAGCGGTAGATTGCCAAAAGCTCTTATAAAAACGGATATTACCGAACTTTTTTATAGCGACAATTTGTTAAACCCCAAAGACGGCATAAAAAAACTTGAAAAAAAGCTTTCCTCAATCTATCTGTCGGACAGTGCTTTTATCAGCGCCAACGGTGCCACCAACAGCCTGATGACGGCAATCTATGCCCTAAAGGATAAAGGAGCTTTTTTGATAGTGGGCGACGCCCATTCTTCGGTCTATAACGCCTTAAGGGTTTTTAATCTGCAAGCCTATTATATCTCCGACATAAAAAGCCCCGAGGACATACCCGCCGATGTTCAAACTGTTATTATAACATCGCCGAACTACTTTGGGTGTGTCAAGGATATTAAAAGACAAAAAGAACTTATTAAGGACAAATTTATTATTTTAGATATGTCCCACGGGTCGCATTTTATTTTTTCCCAAAAGGATCTTTTTGAGAGTTCCACGCTTTGCGATTTGGTTGTGTGTTCTTTACATAAAACTTTGCCCGTTGCTACGGGAGGGGCGGTTTTGCTCTCTTATAATAAGGATTTAAGCCAAAGATGTTTTGAGGCAAGAAAACTCTTGCATTCCACTTCCCCGTCCTATATCGTCTTATCCAGTATATCAAGGGCATTTGAGATACTTGAGAAAAAAGGCGAAAAGCTTTATCAAAAAGTCAAACAAAGTATAGACATATTCAAGAGAAAATCCCAAAAAATAGGCGTGGAGTGCATTGAAAACGACGATTATACAAGGCTTGTGATTGCCACCAAATATGAGGGCGGGCAGATAGAAAAGGCGCTTGTTGAAAAAGGTGTCGTCCCTGAAATGAGTTACTTAAATCAAGTGATCTTTATTGTGACGCCATATAACTGCGGGCGTTTATTCAGGCTCTATCGAGCGTTAAAGAAAGTTTTGAAAAAGCCTTTTAGCCTTTATCTTGGTCAAGATACTTTACCCCAAACGGACAAGGCGGTAAAGCTGGAGTTTGGAAAGGATTATGAAATAGTGGAACTTGAGCGGGCTTTGGGCCGAAAAGCCTATAAGGGAATCGGACTTTATCTCCCGAGAACGCCTTTGATAAGACCTGCCGAAACAATAACCCGTGAAAAGCTGGATATCATACTCAACAACCTTGACAGATGCTTTGGGCTTGAT
>DUON01000031.1 GCA_012838805.1 Clostridiales bacterium | reverse complement strand
TAAATGGCAAAAAGCATCGCCTTAACGCTCGGTTGCTCCTTTTTCCCACAAGTATTCTACTTGCGGGAGCCCTAAAGTATAAATGCTGAGGTCGCTCGTTCTCCTTTGCATACTACTATATACAAAAGCAGAAAGGGAGTTCCCTTTCTGCTTTTGTATGGAGCTGACAGCGAGAATCGAACTCGCGACCTCAGCATTACGAGTGCTGCGCTCTGCCAGCTGAGCTATGTCAGCAATAGAATTATTGTATATAAAAAATAGAATTTTGTCCAGTATTTTTATATGGGAAGGCAAGTTTTTATTCTTATTAGAAAGGACAGACGGATAATCAACCATTCGAAAAGCATTCTTTTATATATTATTTCAATCTTTAACAAGCTTTGGGAAAAGAAACAAACGCCGAAGTAGTGTGGGAATATGTTACCCAAAAAATTAAGTCCGAAAAGCCGTTTATAAAAAGGGCTATGATAGTCCTTTTGTTTAGCTATTTCAACAAAGATACATATATAGACCAGATTTTGTGGATTTTTCAAACAATAAAAGATGAGAACTACTATGTCAAAATGGCTCTTGCATGGAGCTTAAGCGTTTTCGCCATAAAGAATTTTGACCGTATCATAAAAATTCTGCAAGATAGAAGAATGGACAAATTTATCCACAACAAGACAATTCAAAAATGCCAAGAAAGTTACAGAATAACCAAAGACCAAAAAGAGATATTAAGGAAGCTTAGGATATAGACTATTTTAAAAAAATCTTTACTTAAGAATTATCTTTATACTACTTTTGTATAGAGCGTGGAACTAATGTACTATCTACAAATAAGGGATCAAGAACAATAAGCTATAGTTTACCATAGCCATAGCGGCGAAAGAAAACATTGTCATAAAGATTATGAAAAGAATAGCAGGTATTATGCTTAATACAACAGAAATCAAAGCTCCTTTGCCTGCGGCTTTTGCCGTAATTGGCTTCTCATGCTGCCATACTAAATATAATATAAGCCCTACTATGGGAAAGAAAAAACCAAGTGCGACCCAGCCGCAACCTCCCTTATCATAAGGGTTTTCATGCGGTGTATGCGACTCATATTGAGGTTGTCTAACTCTTTTTCCGCAATAAGGGCAGATATTGGAATCTAAGGGGATTTCACGGTCGCAAAATTGACAGTTTTTCATATTTTCCTCCCTCTATTCTTTTATTTATATTAATCCATTTAATTAAATATGTCAATGTATAGATTTTATTATAAGAAGTAAAGTGCCATGGTTTACATCAAGACAAACCTATCAAACTAAGATAAAAAAAACCAACGGTTTTTGCCTATTGGTCTTTTTGATATCTTTAATATACTTTATACGCGTACAAACTTGCCCGCGCCCCGTATAGCTTTTTTGTCGAAGACTCCGCCTTTTAGGACTACTTTTCCGTTTATTATAACAAAATCAATGCCGTCAGGTGAAAGCTCTTTTTGCTCTTCATAATTTAATTTTTTCATAACATATATCTTGTTTTCAGTCCCTTATGCGCCATATAAGAGCTTCTGGCAAGAGGGGAACTAACCACATATTCAAAACCTATCTTAATAGCATACTCATAATACCTTTTGAAGACATCGGGATGAACATATTCTTTTACGGCAGGATGCTTAAGGCTGGGGCGCAGATACTGACCGATAGTGACCATGTCGCACTGGGCTTGCCTTAACGTTCTTAAAAGCTCATAGATTTCTTCTTCCTTTTCTCCAAGCCCTACCATAAAGCCTGTCTTAGAGGGAATATCGCTCAAAATCTTTACTCTTTTTATTAGCTCCAAAGACCTTTGAAAAATCGCCTGAGGCCTAAATATCGGGTAAAGGCGGGGTATAGTCTCCACATTGTGGTTGATTATGTCGGGTCTTGCGTCAATAACAGTTCTTAATGAATGAATATCGCCTTGAAAATCAGGTATAAGGACTTCCACGGTGGTGTCGGGGTTTATTTTTTTTATATGCTTTATGGTCTGGGAAAAATGCTCAGCTCCGCCGTCTTCGAGGTCGTCTCTTGTCACAGAGGTGATTACAGCGTGTTTTATGCCTAGCTCTTTTACCGCTTTTGCGATGTTTTCGGGCTCTTTGAAATCTAACGGTTGAGGAGGGGCGCTTGTCACATTGCAGAAAGCACAGTTTCTGGTACAGTTTCTTCCCATAAGCATAAAAGTAGCCGTACAAGAGTTATAGCATTCCTTGCGGTTTGGGCACCTTGCCGCCTTACATACGGTATTGAGGTTGTATTTAATCAAAATATCGTTGACCTCATTGTAGCTTTGATTTGGTTTTATTGTATTTCTCAACCATTCAGGTTTTCTTAAATATTCTTCTCTTTTCATATTATCAAACCCAATAGACAGTCTTTGGGAATATTCTTAAAATATAAATCCAAATCAAGAGAGTCCATTATACTTTTTATTGTTTTTTCTTGATATTCTATGCCCTTAAGCGTGTCGACGACATCGCCAATATCCTTTTCATTAAAGAAATCGCCATAAAAGCTTATGTTTTTTATTTTGCCTTTATGTATTTCCATTTCTATTTGCACAAGCCCTGCGGGGAATTTCTTTTCTTTCCTTATTGTGAAGTCTATTCTGTCGGGAAAGTTCCATTTTCTTTGGCGGTATTTTGAAAGTGCAATCTCTTCAGCCCTTATCAAATCCGACTGTGTCAAGTCATAAATAATGGCTTCGGGAAAGATGCTTTTTATTTCATCGACTATTTTTTTTCTAAAACCGTCAATTGTCAAAGGTCTGTCAAGGTAATCTATGATGTTGGTCACTCTGCTTTTTACAGAGGCGACGGCTTTGCTCTCCAGCTTTAAGAAACTTGGGTTAAGGGAACGAGCAAGGTTTTCCAAATTGACATCAAAGAGCAAAGTGCCATGGTGCAGGAGCTTGCCCTTAAGCTTACATTGGGCGTTGCCGGAAATTTTTTTGCCGTCAATTACAAGGTCGTTTCTTCCCTCAAAACGGGCGTTTGCCCCGAGCTTGTTCAAAGCCGAAAGTATGGGGATAGTGAATTTCTTAAAATCAGAAAAGTCATCTTTATTTTTTGAGATGAAAGTAAAATTAAAGTTCCCCCAATCGTTATATACCGTTCCCCCTCCAGTGATTCTCCTGACCACATCTATCTTTTGCTCCTTGACAAAATCCATATTTATTTCTTGATAGACATTCTGGTTTCTTCCGATAAGGAGACAAGGCGAATTCTGCCAAAGCATAAAGCATTCGTCCTCAAAACGGTCGATTAAATGCTCTTCTATGGCATGATTCAAAAAGGGGTCGGTGTTGTTGTTATTAATAATAATCATGGTGTAATTATGACAAAAATTCATTCCCTTGTCAATAAGTTTACACTTTCTCTTACATCTCTATGAGCTATGGTTTGTCAATAAAAAGCTGTATTGACAATATAATAATATTAATAGTATAATATTAAAATGGAAAATAGTTTTATTGGGGACGCATTTCTTTACAAAATAGAGGATGAGGAGTAGAAATTATGGAAGCGGTTAAGGAGTTAAAGGAAGAATATAACAATCAATTAAGATTGGTAAAAAAGGACGCCAATAAATTAAAGGTGCTTAAGATTCAAAGAACATGCGTGCATGACGGTCCAGGCATAAGAACTACTATATTCTTTAAGGGCTGTCATTTGAGATGTATTTGGTGCCAAAATCCTGAGGCTTTGTCTTTTGAAAGCCCTGCGGGCGATAAGGACTACTCTATCGATGAAATAGTCGAGATCGCAAAAAGAGACAAAGCTTATTATTTTTCCACAAAAGGGGGCGTGACTTTGAGTGGCGGAGAACCCTTGTTACAAGATAAGGGAAGTATCGCCATACTTTTGAAGAAATTAAAAAAAGAAAAAATCCATATCAGCGTTGAGACGACCTTGCATGTCCCATGGGAAAATATTGAGAATGTCCTGCCTTATATAGACCTGTTTTTGGTGGACTTTAAGGTGATTGAAAACGACAAGCTACATAAAAAGCTGACCAAGCAAGATAGCAAACTCATCCATAAGAATTTGAAAAAACTCCTTGAACACAAACCCAACATCAAATATAGAATGGTTATGGTTCCCGGTCATAATGACAGCCAAGAAGATATAAAAAACGCTGCCAACTACTTAAAGAAAATAGGGGTTAAGGAAATAGAGCTCTTAAAATATCACAACATGTACGAGGACAAGGCGAAGAAGCTTGGGTTGGATATAGAATATCTTAACATTACCTCCGAACAAAGCAAGGAATCCTTAGAAAACGGTATAAAGCTCTTTAAGGAATATGGTATCCACGCTTATAATATCGATTTAGAACCCGCTCCCCCAAAAGCAAAGTTCACCCAAAGAGTTTTGGACATCAAAAACGACATAAGAGAGGCGGGAAGAGCCTTGTGTATGGAAGTGTCGAAATTAAAGACAGAGTACTACAAGAAAAACGGATTTGACAAGCCCACACCCATTCATAGGGCGAAAAGACTAAGATATGTATTAAACAAGAAAAAGACTATCGTATATCCCCAAGAACTATTAGTGGGGAACTTTACCGCGAAGAGAGTGGCTGGTCAGGTATGGGAAGAGCAATACGGGGCACTGATGATATCATTTCTCTATAAAATAAACAGACAAAAGCCCGTGTCGTTCCAATGCTCCAAAGAGGAAAGAAGGGACTTTTATTTTAAGATATTCCCATTTTGGCTAAAGCGCAGCATATTGGGAAGAGTACATAAAAGGCTTGGAGACTTAATTAAAACGCTGGCAAGGGCGTCCGAAATGGTGGCGGGCTTCAATAACAATATGGCGGCGATAGCGCATTTTATTGTCAACTTTGAAAGGCTTTTGAGCCTTGGCACTTCAGGGATGATAAAAGAAATTGAAGAAATAAAGGCGCAAAAGACTGAGAACAATCAATACTTTTATGACGGCTGCATAATAGCGCTCAAGGGACTTGAGGAATTTGGGTTAAAGTACGCCGAACACCTGGACAAGTTAGCAAAAGAGGAACAAGACCCCGAGAGAAAGAAAGAGCTTGAGAAAATGGCTCAAATCTGCTATCGTGTTCCTAAGTACCCGGCAAGGACTTTCCATGAAGCACTTCAAAGCATGCTTTTCTTGCAGATTGCGCTATGCATAGAGGCGTATGAGAATGCCATATCCTTTGGACGGATGGACCAGTATCTGTACCCGTATTATAAAAAAGATTTGGAAGAAGGCAGGATTACCTATGAGGAGGCAAAGGAACTCCTATGCCTTTTTATATTAAAAATAGACGAAGTGATTTTGGTTAACGACGGGGATTCATATCTAAATGTGGGCAAGCTCTTTGAGACATTGTCCGTGGACCAAGCGCTTACTTTTGGCGGCGTGGACAAGGACGGCAACGACGCCACGAACGATTTGACCTATATGCTTATCGATGCTTGCGAGCTTCAGCCGCTGGCTATCAATATGACCGCGCGCATACACAAAAACAGTCCCCAAAAATATTTACAAAGGCTTGCTGAAATCTATGTCAACGGCTGTCCCATGCCCGAACTTTTCAGCGACGAGATTTATATAGAATCGCTGATGCGGCATTATGACACCACAATTGAAGATGCCAGAAACTATTCCATTGTGGGCTGTGTGGAGCCTGTGGCGTCTGACGACCATTTTGGAAATACTGATTGTGCCAATATGAACCTTACTTTGCCGTTTTTGCAAGCTTTGAAAGGGCATGAGCACGACCTATGGAATTATAGCAGAAGGGAACAGTTAGAAAAGATTATGGGGAAATTTATAGAACATATACTTAAAGACCCCGGCAAGAATAAGCTGCAAAAGTTCTTATTGAAGATTCACTATTGGGTGCTTAAACAAATAGACAAGAGAAAAGGCATGTTTAAGTACAATCCCCCCAAAGATATGGATGAGCTTTTGGAGAGATTCCAAACAAGGCTTAATCTTTTAGGCAACGCCGTACTTGCCGACCACCAAAAGATAGAAAAAGTCTTAAGGGAGCATTTCACCACTCCTTTGGCGTCGTCTTTGTATAGAGGCTGCTTGGAAAGCGGACTGGATGCTTATGAGGGAGGTACAAAATTCAACACCGCTGGCATACAGGCAGTAGGTGTGACGGATGTTGCGGACAGTCTATATGCTCTTAATGAAGTGGTCTTTAAGAAAAAGGAATATACGCTCTTAGAGGTGATACATGCCATTGACGCCAATTTTGAGGGCGAAAAGAACGCCAAAATCAGAGAAGCTTTGCAAGCCGTTCCCAAGTACGGTGACGACTCTTCTGAAGAGGCGTCCATGTGGGTAAGCAAGGTTATGGAAATCTATAACAATACTTTGAAGCAAGTGCCCAATTGTCCCCGAAACGGCTTTTATACAGCAGGTTATTACGCACTTAACACCAATGACAGATACGGTTTGAAGACGCCCGCTTTGCCGTCAGGAAGAAAAAAGGGAGTGCCCTTGGCGAACAGCGTCATTCCACACTATGAAATGGAAAAAGACGACTTGCTTTCCGCTTTGAACGCCATATCCAAAGTGAACTTTACCGACTATGCTGTGAACGGCACGACTGTTACATTCACAATAGATTCTGCACTTTTCCCCGGTGAAGAAGGTATAGACAACCTTTCCAATATCTTCAAAACTTTCTTAACGACAGGCGGAATGCAGCTTCAGCCCAATATCATAAACCGCCAAATCTTAATAGACGCCTATAATAACCCCGAAAAATATAAGTACCTCATGGTGAGGGTGGCGGGATATTGCGCTTACTTTAATGAACTGTCCGATAACCTCAAAAAAATAATAATTAATAGGACTTGTTATTCTTAAAGAGCTTCTTTTCTAACAGTCTTTTAACGCCTTGAAAATATTCAAGGCGTTTTTTATGAATGTTTCTTTTAATTTTATATTATAATAAATACTATTATCGACAATATAGAGGCAGTTATGGAAACAGAGAAAGGCTATTTCTCTTTAAGGACAAATTTATAATAGGCATTGTCGCCGTACCACAGAGGAAAGTTCGTGCCCCAAACATTATTGTAAAGGTTAAAGGAGATTCCGTCCTTTATATCCTCAAAAGTATTATCGAACTTTAATATTTTGCCTTTTCCTAATGCCGCAAGCGAACAATGGCAATTCTTTAGGACATAGTCCTTGCCGCCAGATGAGAATTCCACTCTTTCCACAGCCGCAAGGTTGCGGGAGCCGTTTTCTACAACATCATAGGGGTCAATAGGGCTGGAGAGTTTGATATACTTCAAAGAGCGCTTTTCCATAGCAATGTTGAAATGGCAAAAAAGAGCTTGCGGAAGTCGAGAAAGCTCTCTGTCGGTCAGTATTATTTCCATAGTCAAGGAACGGTCTTTATTGTCCAAGGTATAGACAATATCCGCGAATTTATATATTCCAATAGGCTCATACACATTTTTTTCAATCTCTGATTGAATCAATATTTTACATAAGTCTTGATTGCTATATAGGTAAGCGTTTTTGGCTTTGTAACTAAAGTCGCCTTGCGGGTATTTATCTTGAATATATTCCAGCATGGGTCTTGCAAAGTCGGGGATAACCCATATTTTATGTTTCTTTACATTCCGTGAATAGTTTTTAAGCCAGTATTCATAGTCGTCCGCTCCAAAAGATTTGAAAGTTAAGCAATTATTGCCATTGTCCTTTATTAGCTGAACACCGTCTACGGTTAAGTCCTTTATCGCTCCGTATTCGTTTATGGATACTGAAAAAGAGCCTGATTTTATTTTTTGTGATAAGTCTATCTTTTTATAACCGTCAAGGGCAGGTCTGTTTTTAGGGATAAGTATTGAAAGATTTTCTTCGACCTCTTTTCTATGTTCTTTGGAAAGCTTGTCAAGGGCGATATTGATATAAGCTCTCTGTTCCGCCCAACTTTTTTCCATTTTTGAATAGCTGCCTTTTTCATAAACGCCCTTTAGCCTAAGGAGTAGGGTCTTATACTTCCACCAAAAACCTTGTGGTTTGAAAAGATTTAAGAAAGGCTTGTCCTTTTCTTTGGACTTTAAGAAGTCGTCTTTTAGATGAAGCCCCCAGTCGGACAAGTGTTTTTTGACATCCATCCCCCAAGTATGCTCGCAGGTCTTTAAGATGTATTCGTTTATGGCAGAGTGTTCTTCGTCAGACAAGCTCTTGTCGTCTTTCCATTTGTTTTTTAATTTTATCATTTCACGGACAGCGGCGGTCTTATAGGGGTCGCTTTGTGTGCCGTGAATCCAGCTGTCTCCAATCTCCGACTCAATCACTGGTAGCTTGTGCCTGACTTCCCAAATGGCGTCGGCATACTCGTCAAGGGTGGAAGCCTTGACCTCATAGTCGGGAAAATCTTTTTGAAGTTTGTGGTATATTCTTAAATAATTGTCTTTGTTTATTGGACCATGGTTGTCCATAGAATGGGCGAAATAGAGTATATCGTCGATATGTTCATTCTTATAAAAACCGCCATAATTTTCTTCATATATGACTACGACTTCACTGCCTTGGTATTTCCATAAAAAAGCCTGGGGCAGCTTGGGAACCGCAGAGCTATCATTGACTCCGATATGAAGAAGTTTTATGCCGTATTCTGCAAGCAAGGGAATTATCGCCTTTGTATGACCGGGAACATCCGTCATCTTGGCGGCTCTGATATTAAGATTATATTTGTCACAAAGACGCTTTTGGATGTCGAGATTGTAAAGCATAGTGTCTTTGTCCATAAGCTCTGTATGGGTGGTGAACGCCAAGCCGTGCGGGGCGATATCGCCGTTTCTCAAAGCGCTTTCAAGCTTTTCTTTGTTTTGGTGGCCGGAATTTTTTAAGGCAAAATCAATTATCCAAGAGCCCGTCGTCCATATGAAAACTTTTTTTTGCTTATTGAGCTGGGAAGCTATTTCAATGGCTTTGGGAATGAATTTTTCTGTGTAGAGCTTTTCGATTGTTTCCGCAAAGTCAGTAAAACCCAAATCAAGGTGAGTTTTTGATACGATGTGAAGCTTTTTCATGAGAGTGAGTCCTTTTAATTCTTCTTTTTAGAAAATAATTGTAGCGTCGAATTAATGAACTTAAAAGAAAATTCAATGAGAACAGAAAAATTCAATCGGAAATCGGCAAAATAGTGAAATTCTTATACTTTAGATTGTCATCCGATTGATACTCCTCAAGCATATTGTTTGGAACATAAATGGTTATGTCCAAGTCACCCTCGTCGTTGGAAAAGACATTGTCTTTAAGCGTCACCACATTGTCTTCGTTTTTTAAGACAACCGTCTTTAAGGCGTCGCAATTATAAAAGGCTTGGAATTCGATTGTCGTCAAAGATTTTGGAAGTTCGATATTTTCAAGCGCAGAGCAGCCAAAGAAAGCTTTTTCGTCAATATATGAAAGACTACTTCCAAAATCAACCGATGTCAATTTTTCACAGCCTTCAAAAACTCTTTTACCTATTGCTTCAACGCTGTCGGGGATGTTTATTTGAATTAAGTTCTTATTATAAGAGAAAGCGTAGTTTTGTATTTGGACAAGTTCTTTGGTGTCTTCAAAAATGACGGTTTCCAGTTGCATAACAAATTCTTGCACGGGGCTGGTTTTTTTGCCGCTGAAAGCGTAAGAGCCCACTTGCATAATAGTATAAGGTATCGTCAATGTCTTTATGTTTTTTATACCCACAAATGCGTTCGGCTCGATTTCAACCACCGGCTTGTTGTCAATGAATCTGGGGATGACCAGATTTTCAGGCATAGTCATATCGGGTTTGGCTTTTATTTTCACAAATTCCAAGTTTCTCAAATTCACATCTTCCACAAGCTCATATTCAAAAAATGACTCATCCGAAGCGCCTTCTATCTGTTCAATCCATCGGGCGTACAGCGTAAGGTTTTTTGCGGGCATGGTGGGATTCTCGGGGAAGAAAAATCTTTTATTGAATTCTTCGTCCTCGTACCAGCCAAAGAACGCATGGTTTTCTTTTTCGGGGATAGGGGGAGGGGTTATGCCAGACTGAAAAACATCTATTATTGGCTGAATCTCCGTTCCGCCAAAGGTCTCGAACTCTATTGTGTATTCCGCCAAAGGGTCTCTTTCATAATATGCATATAAGGTCAAGTCCTGCCTAAGGTTGGTGAGATTGGCTTGAGTGACGGGTGCTGGCAAGCGGCTGGTCACTTCAGCAGGGTTCTCCATTGTCCAATACTGGTCAATAAAGTCTTCCCCTTCGGGATGTTCGGGTACTTCGGGAAGCTCTTTCAAGTCTTCGCCAAAATAAATCTCATAAACGAAGTCTTCAAAATTTTCATATTCACCCGCAGTAAAGGTTACCAAAATGGTGGTTTTGACTCCCTTAACGGTGAAGTTATGTGTTTTATACTTATCGCCCGAAGTCACCAAAATAGATACCAAATATTCATTATTTTTTTCCACAAACAATATGCGGTCATTTATTAAGGATACGGACTGATTATACTTGTCCGTTACTGTTACCACGACTTCAACAGGGTTGTTTCTCTTGTATTTGTCCAAGTTTTCAATAGTATAGCGCAAGGAATAATTGCCTTCCTCGATATTCTCCACATCTTCACCCTTAATAACTATGCTGTTAAAGGTCACCACGGAGGTCGTATTGCATGCTGAAAAAGACAGAAAAATTATTGTCAGCACAAGAAATATCATTACTAAATTAAAGTTTTTTTTCATATTTTACCTCAATGTATCCCAAACAGCTTAATTATATCTAATATTTATCGATTTGTAAACACTATTGAGTATTTGCGGGTAACTATTTTGTTACCAAACACCCAAAAAATGTGGATAAGTCCCCTTAAATGTGGATAACTTGAGCCAAATTTGTGGATAACTTAGGTTTTAATGTATGACATGGTAGTTAATTCAGTATGAATAGGGTACCATATTTAAGGTTAATTTAAGTCCCCAGAAAAATGTTGAAAGTTGTTCCATTTTAGCGAAATATATTTAGGCGGAAGATTATTTTGATATCGAAAGAAAACGGTGTATAATCACATATGAAAGGAAGAAAGAAATTTATATGAAAAAAGTCATAAAACAAGACGATATCCTGACCCTTGACATAGTTGACTATGGCATAAACGGAGAGGGAATAGCGAAATATAAGGGCGTTGTTATATTTATCCCATTTGCTATGAAAGGAGAGCGGATAGAGGCAAAAATCACATATGTCAAAAGGGACTTCGCCACCGCCAAACTATTGAAAATCATTGAACAATCATCGCTTAGAAAAGACTATCCATGCAATCGTTTTATAAAATGTGGGGGCTGCAATTTATTGCATGTCGATTATGGGGAGCAATTGGCACTCAAGCGAAATACTTTAGAAAACACTTTGAAAAAGAGCTTGGGTGAAGTCAAAGTGGAGCCATGTGTTCCCAGTCCCAATACTTTGGGATACAGAAATAAAGTCCAGCTGCCGTTCGGCATAGTCAATGGAAGGGCGGTACTTGGGTTTTTCAGAGCGGGTACTCATAAAATTGTATCCATAACAAAATGCTTTTTGCATGGAGACTGGCTGGAAGAGCTGATAGAGGTCGTGCTTGATTTTGTGCGCAAGAACGATATATCGGTCTATGACGAAACCAGCCATACTGGTTTATTAAGGCATATGGTGGCAAGGTTTATTGACAATAAGCTTTGTCTTGTCTTGGTGACGAACGGCGACACCTTACCGCATTATAGAAAACTTATCGATAGGCTTAAGG
Organism: Clostridiales bacterium; assembly: GCA_012838805.1. Taxonomy (GTDB): domain Bacteria; phylum Bacillota; class Clostridia; order Christensenellales; family DTU072; genus DTU072. Next base: position 806 of record DUON01000031.1, on the reverse strand, counting down.
AAAAGTTTAAGGATTTTTCTCTCTATTTATCAGTTAATCAGAAGAAAACAAATGTCATTTTAGGCGACAAGCTGATTTGCCTTAAGGAGGGCGATTTTCAAATAGATATTTTGGGAATAAAGGTCAAGTTAAGCCCTCTTTCCTTTTTGCAAGTCAACGATAAAGTCAGGGATATGATATACAAAAGGGTTATTGACGAATGTCGTGGTAGCGATGCGGTCATAGACGCATACAGCGGCGTGGGGATTTTGGGTGCGGCACTTGTCAAACACGGGATAAAGGAGGTTTATAATATCGAAATCGTTCCCGAAGCCGTCAAAGACGCCAATGCTTTGGCGAAAGAAAACGGCGTAAGCGATAGAATTAAGAATATCTTGGGCGATGTGTCTAAGGAATTGCCCAAGCTGATTGAAAAAATTCATTCACAAGACAAGAGAATATCAATAATTCTTGACCCGCCAAGAAAGGGCGTGGACAAGAACGCCATATCCGCTCTGACGAATATCCCTTATCCGATAAACCTAATATATATCTCCTGCAACCCCGCCACCCTTGCCCGCGACCTCGCCCTATTGACAAAAAATGACATCTATGCTATAAAATCTATAACCCCATGCGATATGTTCCCCCAAACAAGGCATGTTGAGACGGTTGTATTGATGTCAAGGGCAAAAGATTAAGAGAGCTGAAAACCCTTATATATCAAGGGTTTTAGCAGATATGGGTATGAAACCCACCAGGCGAAAACATGAAAATATCGCTTCGCGGAAACAAGTCCATAAAGGCACTTTTTGATAGTCAAGTGG
>DUON01000030.1 GCA_012838805.1 Clostridiales bacterium | reverse complement strand
TGGGGGCAATCGTGGTCTTATTCTTGTTATATGCAGTTACTGGAGGCGTTGTATTGTATGCTGGAGAGCCGTCCGAATAGGTGCCTACCTGTGTTTTGGTTCTGCCATACCAATTCTCGGTATAATGTGTGCAGGAGCCGCTCACATACAAGACATTCGATGTGCTGATTATTATGGCGATTGTTCCGCCGTTAAAAATCTGGCCTACACTACTCATGCCCCCCGATTGAAATGTTTGATCGCTGGTCGCTCCATAAAAGGTATTCACTTGATATCCCGTTACATAAAGCTGATTGTTTGTGTTTATCGCAATGGTGTCTTTTCCGCCTGCAGATACCGCTTTATAATTATAGGTTTGCCTTGTCGCACTTCTTTGCTGAGGATCGTCTATATGATAGCTGCCACTCGGCTTGTACCCTAATTTGCCGCCCCTATTACAACCCCATAAGTCTATTTTATTTTCACCTTTTCTCTTAGCTCCGTTATGCAGTTCGCCTGCAGACACATATTCATATGTTGTATCTGTCCAAGGGCATGAAAATGTAGTGCTGTAAGTAGAACTCGTAGTTCCCAACTGGTAACTCGAATTGTCTCCACATAGATATATCCTATCGGAGCTGGAACCAATCGCCGCAGAATGCATGGATCCTGCTGCGATTTGCCTAAAGCCAGAAATGCTTGTAACCAATGTAGGGGAGTTCTTACTATCGGTACTGCCCAGTCCCAATTGTCCGCGGCTGTTATTTCCCCATGTGAAAATCCTTCCCGTACTTGTCAAAAGCATTGAATGATGTTCACCAGCTGCAACTTGTATGGGGTACTCTCCGCTGTTAAAACTAAAATTATTACTAATATCTATAGGAGTTCCAATACGCTGATCGGCAGTGCTTTTATTTCCCAAAGCTCCGCTTTTTTGCCATCCCCAAGTATAGATCCTATAGTCGCTGGAATCATTATAGATATGTCCTATGGCGATGCTGTGATATCCCCCCGCCGCGATATCGGTCACATTAAGATGATTCAAAGCCACAACAGGCTGCCAGTATGAATAATATCTTGTTTGGGCAGAATAGCTGCCATCTATGTTATGTATGCTTGAAGCTGCAGTCGATGCCAATCCAAGCTGCTGATACTCGTTTGAGCCCCACGCATAAACAAATCCGTCTTGGTCAAGAAGCAGCGCATGGAATTTCCCGGTGTCCACTTTCTTGATGTTGGGCCAGGATTGCCCTGTCGAAAAAGTGCCACCCACAGGATTTATGCCGCTTGCAAGGTTAGTTAAACGCGCTTCGATCTCGGGTGAAGTATTGCCCCCGCTTGAACTGGGAGACAAGCTCATGTCGTTGTCAGGAGCAAATAAAAATTCCCTTATCTGCCCCACGCTTGTAATAAGAAGGGCACACATAACGATAGCAAAAATAAAGCATATTACTATCTTTGTACCTAACAATCTCTTTATTGTTTTCATTTTCCTTGTCTCCCATCATTACAAAAATGAGCTATTACATTATATGCTACAAAAACATAAATCTTTATACCTATACAAGAATATAATAACATATCTATGAAAGAGCGTCAATAAATCTTTTGTTTGAAAATATATTATAAAAAATTTTAATTGTATTTTAATATAAGTATCGCCTTTTTGCTTTTTACGCTGAAATATCCCGACAAAGCGAATAAAACATAACCTGCACCAAAGAACAAGCTTAGGTATAGCGAATAAAGAAAAGACATGGGTGTGGGGATATAAATTCTGCTGACAGCCAAAATATTGCTAATCGATAGAGAAAAAATAAAATGCGTTAGCAAGGCAAATATTCCGCAAAACACCGCCACAAACAAATTTTCAATAAGCTCAATTCCCATTATTCTCCATTTATCCATCCCCAGCGAATACAGTTGATAATAAGCCATTTTTCTTTCTTCTCTTGAATTGACAATGTTGGTAAAAACGCCAAAAAGACATACCGCCATAATAAAGAATGAGAACAAATACGCAAAAGTCAAAGTATCTTCCAATATGTCTACATACACACCAAAAAGGGCATTTTTATTGATAACTATGACATTTTGGTCTCCAAGTTCTGCTCTTAATACCATAACCGTTTCATCGACATTGTTATGGGTTTTCAGCACAATGGTATCATAAAGGGGCAAATTAAAAAGGTCATTCATTAATTCGCTGTGTATGACAAGAGTTCTGCCGCCGTACTGATAAGAGTTATAAAATGCCTTCACCTCAATATCTTGCAAGATGCCGTTCATTTCCACACTTAACTTGTCCCCTATCTCTATTCCGTATACTTTGTGATACATAAAATCAAGAAGCATGCCGTCTTTTTTGTTTAAGACCTTTATCAACTCTTCTCTTGACATCAAGTCGCCGGTATTTTGCATAAAATCAAAATCATCGGGGCTTATCCCTATGATATTGACATCCATTTGCTGTTTTCCTATGGACATAGTCGATTTCTCATAATAATAACAATACACATCATATACTCCGTCCGTCTCCAGCACTTTATTTTTTTGATAGGCAGTTTCGCCCTTGACATTTTCTATGATTATGTCACAATCCACATCGGATATAACCTGAAACAAGAGCGAAGAGGTCAAGGATGCGGCGCTTATAAGAATGCTGCAAACAATTATGGCGGAAAAGAGAATTCTTAAATTATTTGTTATGGCTTTTTCCTGACGGAGGTTGCGAAAAGCTATGAAACTCACACTCTTTTTTGAAAACCGCTCTAACAGATAAAAAACTCCTTGCACCACATAAGGAATGATGATGACTGTACCAATGAATAAAAGTATGAATGCTATAAGCCCCCTGACTGGGTTCAATCTTTGTAAAACCACAAGAGGGACTGATGCCCCAACGGCAAGCGTTCCGAATATTAACAAAAGCTTATTCCCTTTCCACAATGTGTTTTTTGAAGAGACATAAGTCTTTCTTACAGACACATTTTTTGATTTCCAAATCGGGTAGATAAACAATAAAAATATAACAACAGCGTTTGAAAGTGAGGAAAGAATAAGACTTTTTATATAAAAATCGTTGCCAAGATTTATATTCATGTATAGGGGCAAAATTTTGTAAAATAAATAGAGGTTTGCCGCCACACCCAATAATACGCCAAGAACTATATAGAAAAGCCCCTCCAAGGCGAAAACCTTAAAGATATACCCATTATCGGCGCCTACCGACTTAAGCTTGGATATGAGTTCCATTTGTTTCTTTATTCTTGAATTGACAATAAGAAAAATCAATATCAACACCATAACCACGCATCCGACAGAAGCTATGGTCAAGGGCAGAGCGATATCCCTTGCGGTCTGGTCATATGAGCGGACATCTGTCTCCAGCCTTATGTCGTATCCTTTATATGCGGATATGCGGGAAAGCTTATCCATAAGCGCTTGGGGAGAGATATGGTCTTTGGGCTTTATATATATTTTATTATAAAAATTCCCATAGCCTCCGCCGGGAAAGTAGTCGCTGACAAAGCTCTCCACGCCATAAATCACATGTACGCCCGCCCTTTCAAAACAAGGGTGGTCGTGTGCAATTTTGGCTACATAAAATCTTTTTTCTTTTTGCCCGACTCTGATAAGGATAGAATTGCCTAAACTCAAGCCTAATTCTTCGGCGGTTTTTTGACTGATAATAATATCGTCTTTTGCGGGTCTTTTCTCTTTTTCTTCCTCAATGTATTCCAAATTGTTTATCTTATTCAGGTTTTCAAAACTCAAACCTATAAGATTGATATAAAAAGTGTTTTTTCTAATCTTGGTCACGCCGTAGATATCCAAAGCGCCCACCGTGAATTCTATATCATCCATATAGGGGTCAAGATGTGGCGATATCGTAATGATTCTGGTTCGGCTTTGGGGGGTGTACTCTATTCTAATAACGGCGTTTTCCGCCTCCACGGGTATGTTTTGACGAAACTCTTCTTGAATTATTTGTGAATAGATAAAGCTTAAGAAAAGCATCACACAACATAGTGCCACAGTAAAAATAATAGCCGCGGTCGTTACTTTGTTTTGTGAAAAATTCCTTGTCGCCTGTTTGAATATCATTTACGCCTTAAAAATTCCTCTTATTGCCGTTTTTCGTCATAAATTACGCCGTCTTTAAGGACGAGTTCTCTTTGCGCCGCTTTGGCGTTTTCCTTTGAATGGGTCACCATGACTATGGCGGTTTTGTAGGTTGAGTTTATATCTTTTATCAAATCTATCAGTCTTTCCCCTGAAGCACTGTCCAGATTGCCTGTGGGTTCGTCGGCGAAGATAATTTTGGGGCGGGTGAAGACCGACCTAATGAATGCCGCCCTTTGTTGCTCTCCGCCCGACACTTCATTTGGTCTTAAATCGGCGATATGCCCGATTTTTGCGAAATCCAAAAGCTCTTTGAGGTATCTTTTGTCCTCAAGGCTCAGTCTTTTCTCAATTCTTTTGGGCAGGATAATGTTCTCATAGATGGTTAGATTAGGAATAAGATTATAAAATTGATATATAAAACTTATTTCATTTCTTCTTAGTTCCGCCATTTCCCTATCGTTGAATAGAGCCAAGTTCTTTCCCATATAGAAAACCCCGCCCGATGTCGGTTTGTCCAAACCACTCAACAAGTAAAGCAAGGTGCTTTTCCCCGACCCCGATTCTCCGGTTATGGCAATAAACTCCCCTTGCTCAATGGAGAGATTTATTCCCTTAATCACACGGTTTTTCACCTTTTTATTATTAAATTCCTTTACTAAGCCCTTAGCTACAATTAATGGCATCAATAGTCCTTTTAATCAAGGAATAGGACATAATTAATATTATGCCCTATTCCCCAAAAACCTAAATTTTAATATTATAAGCGTGCTTTTATTGTTCTCCGTTGCCGCCTTCGCCATTGCCCCAGTCGCCTTCACCGTCGCCCCCGTCGCCTTCGCCGTTATCTTCTTTTGGGAAAAGGGACAAAAGTATTTCCTCATACTCAGCAAGCGCTTCTTGCAGGGCTTCTATCCTTTCCCACTTTATGTACTCACCGCTTTCAGGCTCGCACTGATCTTTGGGAAGTAGTTCGAATATGTCTTCTATACTGGCAACAGTCTTCATGTCTTGATAATTCATGTCAGAGAATATAGTATTGAATATTCCTTTTATTTTGTTTCCTTCGCTAGCTTCTTCGAAAAGAACTTTGACGTCTTGATATCTGTCATTGAAATCCTCCAGGTCATGCATGTTCTCAAGGTCAAATATCAATACTACTGCTTTGCTATAGAACCATATCACTTCAGGAGTAAGCTCTTCTGGACCTTCAGGTTGTGGAATGGATATGAAGCCTTTAATGACATCAATCAATTCTTCAAAGGTGTAGATTTCCATAGTCAGCTTTTCTATCGCGTCAAACAACAAGGCTTTTTCGTCATCATTCAAGAGTTCGGATACAGTCGCTTTTTCCGCAATGCCAAGAGCCAAACCAAGAATTTCATAGAAGTCATCTTGTTTTCCTTCATTGTCTCCGGTATAGGCAGCTATTAAAGCGTCAAACGCTCCCATGAATTCTTCATTACTAAAATCAAGATTAAAGAGTACGCTGAGGATAAGGTATGTTATGTTCTCTCTAATTTCAAGAGAATCTCTTATATCAATTAACTCTTGGACTTCGCCGACTTCAGCGGGCACAAAGCTTATTATTACTCGGGCGAAGTATTCCAGACCCCAAGGCAGGATTCTTTCAAATTCAGCCTTAACATCATCTTTCAAACCTTCTTCTTCCAACAGTTCAAAGATACTAAAGACTAATTCCTCAATAGCTATTATGGGTTGACCATTATCATCAAGGACATACTCATCGTTTTCATCTTTATAATAAAAGTCTTCTATTGTTTTGCCGCTATTTATCAGTGCGTCTGCAAAAACGGCAAATAGTTCGCGGTCTATATCAAGCATATACATAACGATTGCTTTATCCAGCACTTGGAAAAGACCAAACTGTCCATTACCACCCGCAAAATCATTCATAATCATAAGCGAGGGGGCATAGCCGTCAAGAGACTCTTGTAAAATCCTTGTAACCAAAAGGTTGACAAAATCGTTTTCGGGATCAAAAGCATGTGTGTCAGCGTTGTCGTCATTCTTAAACGGCATCTCCGCAATAGCCTCTATACCGTTAAAGGTATCTGCGATATCGTCAAGACCTTTTTCTTGAAGCTTAACATTCATTGCGTCTTTCAAGATGGATATGATACTTACAATATCTGGACCGCCTTCATTGTTTCCTCCGTCAGAGAACAAGATGGGAGCAAGATATTCAAAAGTCTGGAATAAATTGTTCTCATAGAAATCATTGTATTTCTCCGGGTCTCCGCCAGTAAGGATAGTTAAAAGATTAGCTTCCAAAATTGCAAGGTTTTCGAGCAAGTATTTATCGTCGCCTATCATTATCTTGGGCACAACCATAGTCTTTCCTTCCTCGTCTTCCATTTCTGTAAAGAACGCGTCCAAAGCTGACTGGTCAAGAATTCCCAATATAGCCGACAGATTGCTTATTCCCGTATATGCTCCGCTTCGTGGGAATATGGGTATACCCAAAATAAATTGCACCATGAACGCCTCTTCATATTGTGTCTGAGAAAGATTTTCCAAAGCAGTAACGAGGGCGGAATACACATTTTGCAAATCATGTGCGGTATATTTATCTATAAATTCGTCTAAGGTATTCTTAATTGCGGATACCATAGTGGCAATTTCGGGTATAGTAGGCGAGCCTTCATTACCTTCTACAATATCACGGACGGTAACCAAGGTCTTCAAGTCCTCAACTGTGGAAACAAGTCCAAACGCAATCTCCGAAAAGTCTGTGATGAACTCCAAAGAAATTACATCTCTTATCTCCGCCAAAAAATCTTCCGCGCCTTCCGTGACAGTATTGAGAAGCGTATACAAGAACATTCCTGTGTCATCAGTAGTGAATTCACTCTCTTCAATCAAGCCTACAATCAAAGAAGGAATCAAGGTCGGATCTACTTCATATCTGGTCTCGTCGCTCCATTCATATGTTTTTTCCAGCATAAAGGTCTCATAGTCATAGTCTAACAAATAAGTCGCCATTTTTATTAATTTAAGAGATCTTATTTCATCCTCAAGGTTTTCAAGAAATTGGTCTATTGTTTTTTCAAATTCCTTGAAGTTAATATAAACCGTAAGAATCTTTTCATAATACAGCAATTGTTCAGCATCTTCATGATCTAATTGTTCCAATTCCCCTTGTTCAAACCTATTGAGAAATTCCTCCACTTCATGCATTCTATCCAGCGAGAAACCGTAATATTCTTCAATTTCAGACAGTTCATCATTAAAGTTTTCTAAAGGCTCTCCATCGTTTATTTGTTCCCAAATATGCTCTATACTTTCTGCTGCATGTAATCTATAATGACGCTCCCACAAGATTTGACTGCGAAGCTTATCTAATTTTTCGTCTGCACGCTCAAAATCCTTTATGTCCTCGCCGTTTGCTTCTCTTGAATAAATTTCAGCTACACCGTTGTCTTCCAATCCGCTTATGAAATCATCGTCAACCAAGGTGGGTCTGACGGGACTGTTCTTGGCAATAACTTCTTCATAAAAAAGAATGAAACCATCTTTCAGTGCGGCTTTAGCATCGTCTATAGGAGTTTCATTCCATTTGGCATAAACCGTTATGGTCGGATCGTCCTTAAGGGCTTCAAGTATGTTTTCAACTGTAGCCTCGGTATCGTCGTCCAGATACCAGCCTGCGAACACATAGCCTGCCTTTTGGGGAGCTGCGGGCAATTCAAAAGTCTCTGTCTCACTGTCCAATAAAATATCCGCAACCGTGCTTCCTCCGTCGGTATCAAAACTTATGGAATACGCCGCGGGTTTCCATTTCGCATAGACAGTGATTTGGGTTTTGCCTTCCAGGGCAGCAAGGATACTTGTTACAGTCGCCGCTGTCTTAAACTCATTGTCCAAATACCAACCGTCGAATATGTATTCTGATTTGGTTGGATTGGACGGCATCTCAAAGTCCTTGGCTCCCTGCTCAATGACAATGTCGGCAATATCGCCTCCCCCGTTTGTTTCAAAACTAATAGTGAGCTTAACCGGTTCTTCGGGGTCTTTGTCGCAAGCCATCAAAGAGAACACCAGCAAAGCAATTATTGCAAATACGATAATCAGTTTTCCTCTTCTCATTTTAATAAACCTCCCTATATTTTAGGTTAAAAAATTCCCAAAAGAAAAATAACATCTGTACTTATAATAATACTATTATGGCAATAGCTTGTCAATAGTTAAAAATCTATATCCTTTTCTTTTTTTCTTTGATTTTTGAGTACTTTTTTCCATATAGAATACTGTCTGGCACAAGCATACCCTGTCTGTTGCCTAACTTATAGCCTTTGAGTTCGGCGTTTTTTTCATATTTTTTTATGATATAATCCACAATTTTGATTACATTTTCCGCCAAGAAAAGAGCGGATAAAATGACCGTTACGCTGATAAGGCTTGAAAGGCTGGAGAGCTTGTATAAGTTTAAGCTTTGATTGGGCAATAGGGGCATGATTATAGCAATGCTTCCCGCCAAAATGAATATGCCTACAAAAAGAACGGCGCGTACAACATTGAAAGGTTTTGAGATATTGAATAGGACCAGCATGAATATTCCGAATATGGTAAGGGTGATTATCGTCTGATATTCGAACTGGCTGACAGCCAAATAGCCGTTATTCCAAAGCAGCATAATAGCCAGCACCGCCACCACAATTGAGATTGCGGGCGGAAATACATTCTTTGCGATATTTTTAATAAATTTTCCTTTTATTTGGTTTTTATTTGGTTCAAGCGCCAAGACAAACGACGCTATGCCTATTACAAACAAACTTGTAAAAGTCAATTGGACAGGCTCGATAGGATAGCTCATTCCAAGAATTATTAAGGATAAAAGTAAAAGAAAAGAGAACACGGTCTTTGTCAAGAACAATGAGCTTGCCCTTTCCACATTGTTTATGACCCGTCTTCCTTCATTGACTATCGAAGGCATGGCGCCAAAGTCGGAATCCAAAAGCACAAGCTGCGCCACATTCCTTGTAGCCTCGCTTCCGTTTGCCATGGCTATGGAACAGTCTGCTTCCTTCAACGCCAAAATATCGTTGACTCCGTCGCCAGTCATAGCCACCGTTCTTCCTTTTTCCTTAAAGCACTGTATGAGAAGTTTTTTCTGAATGGGGTTTACTCTTCCAAATACCGTATAGTCCATAGCCTGCTGTCTTATCTCCTCGTCAGATAAGTTCTGCAGGCTAAGATATTTTTCCGCATTGTCTATGCCCGCCCTCTTGGCGACTTCGGATACGGTTATGGGGTTGTCTCCCGAAATGACTCTGACATCAACGCCGTTTTCCTTAAAGAGCTT
>DUON01000029.1 GCA_012838805.1 Clostridiales bacterium | reverse complement strand
TAACGGCGGGATAGCTGTGATATCATATAAAGACGGAGGAAGAAAATGAAAGGTTTTGTGACAATAGAGGGTTGCGAGGGCGTGGGGAAGTCCACTCAAGTGAGATTTTTGAAGGAATACCTTGAAAGAACCTCCCAAGCAGCAGTCTTTACCAGAGAACCGGGGGGAACTCAAGCTGGTGAGAAAATAAGGGAAATACTGCTCCAGAAAAAAATGGGTGCGGTATGCGAAGCGCACCTTTTCGCCGCCGCAAGGGCGGAACATATAGATAAGGTTATTTTGCCCGCAATAAAAGAGAATAAGCTTGTGATATGTGACAGATATATAGACTCTTCTTTTGCCTATCAGGGATTTGCCAGAGGGCTGGGTATAGAGAAAGTCATACAAATAAACAGTTATGCTATGCAAAACTGCATGCCCCAATATACGGTGTTTTTGGATATGAGCCCTTTGAATTCTTGGCGCAGGCAAAAGGGCAAAGTCATTGATGACAGAATGGAAAAAGAAACCGTTGAATTCCATTTGAAGGTATACAACGGCTTTTTGGAGCTGTTGAAGATGTATCCCCAAAGGTTTATACGCATTGTGCCGCATGAGGACAAGCTTCAGACCTTTGAAAGGATAAAGACCGCTCTTATAGAAAGAGGTTTCATAAACTAATGAGAATAGCCAAACTGGCGGATACTGCCGCATATAAGAGCTTAAAAAAAGATATAGAAAGCGGTATGATTGGGCATGCCTATATGGTGATAAGCCCCGACGGTGTCGCCCGAAAACAGTTTCTTAAGCTTGCCGCCGCAAGCATAATGTGCGACAAGGGGGGCTGCTTGGCGTGCAGTTTGTGCAAAAGGGTGTTAGAGAGAAACCACCTGGATGTCAAGTTCTATGATATAACCACAAAAATGACAGTTGAGCAAGCCATAAGCATAATTGAGGATACCCATACCGCAATTTTGGAGGGCGGGCGAAAGCTCTATCTTTTGGATAATTGCGAGAATATGGACCTTAGGGTGCAGAACAAATTCCTAAAAACTTATGAGGAGCCTAACCCAAATGTGACTATATTCATGGCGGTCACAAACGAAAACAGCATGCTTAGGACAATCAATTCCCGCGCCAAGAAGTTGTATATAAATCCTTTTTCTTCTGAAGAGCTTGTGCAGGAGCTTATGAGCTTGGGCGTGGACAAAAAATCAGCCGAGATAGCCGCCGCTTATTCCCAAGGCTCTATGGAAAAAGCCGAAAAGATGGCTGAAAATAGCGAATATCAAGAGCTTTTTTCTATAGTTTTTGATATTCTTTTGAGCTTAAAGAATTCCAAGCAGATAGTGGATTTTTTGCCGAATAGGATTTTTGACAAGGAAAATATTAATACTACCCTTGATTTTATGGAAATAATACTGTCGGATGTGTTAATATTAAGTTCTAAAGCCGAAATTGGTCTTAAGATAATAAATAGGGACTTTGATTTAGAGACTATCGCCGAGGGTTTTTCTGCGGCAGGGGCGGCAATGGCGATTTTGGCGATAAACGAAGCGCGGACGAGGTTATATTATAATATAAACGCTGTCAGCGTAACCGAAAGGCTTTTATTCGATATACTGGAGGCAAGATATAAATGGCAATAGTTGTGGGAGTAAAATTTAAGAATATAGGCAAAACATATTATTTTTCGCCTAAGGACATAGAATTTAAGGAAGGGGACGGGGTGATCACCGAAACCGTTCGAGGTGTGGAATACGGCACAGTGGTCATGGCAAACAAGATTGTCGACGACAGCGAAATCGTGCAGCCTTTGAAAGAAATTATTAGAAAGGCTTCTGAAGAGGATACAAAAAGACATCTTGAAAATCTTCAACAAAGAAAAGAGCTTGTCAAGATAGTGAATGAAAAAGTAAAAAAACATGGTCTTGCCATGAAGATTGTGGATGCGGAATACACATTTGATAGGAACAAGATCATAGTATACTTTACCGCCGAGGGTAGGATTGACTTTAGAGAACTTGTAAAGGATTTGGCGAGCGTATATCATTTGAGGATAGAATTAAGGCAGATATATGAAAGAGATGACATAAAGATGAGAGGGGCATTAGGACCTTGCGGAAGACCGTGCTGCTGTGCCACTCATTTGCAGGATTTTGAAAAGGTCAGTATAAAAATGGCAAAGATTCAAGGGCTTTCTTTGAATCCCACCAAGATAAGCGGATGTTGCGGAAAGCTGATGTGCTGTCTAAAGTATGAGAACGACTATTATAAAGAGACATATAGCAAAATGCCCAAGGTGAATTCCACGGTGATTACGCCGGACGGAGAGGGAACGGTCCTAAGCAACGATATCTTGAGGCTTCAGACCAAGGTCAAAATCAATCTTGAAGACGGTACGGCGGATATTAAGACATATCCCTTGGAAAAAATAAACGCCCACCAGACTCAGAAAGAAGAGGACGACGAAGAATAATAATAAAAATACCGCTTAACGGTTGAGTATAAGCTATTTTAGAGTTATAATAGTATGGGTTTTCGGGGTGTAGCGCAGTTTGGTAGCGTGCATGGTTCGGGACCATGAGGCCGCGGGTTCAAGTCCCGCCACTCCGACCAAGTTCCGCTTCCGCAAGGAAAGCGGAACTTTAATTTATAAGTTTTATCATTTGTTTTTTATTTTTGTTATGAAAAAACATATTCCTAAAAGCTTGCGTCAAGCGCAAAAAATAAGGGCTTTTCCCTTTTGGGTTGCCAAAAGATTTTTTAACTAATTTTGAGTTCTAAAGTCAATAATGCTATCGCCAAGTTCAAAAACAATCTAATGTTTATGTATAAGGGCTTAAGAAAATAGTTCCGTTGATAGATATCTTTCTCCTGTGTCGGGCAGTAGGGCGAGGATTTTTTTGTCTTGGTTTTCGGGCTTTTGGGCGATAATTGTGGCGGCGTAAAGTGCGGCGCCGGAGGATATTCCCACAAGCGCCCCTTCAGTTTGGGCAAGCGTTTTTGCAGTGGAGAAGGCGTCCTCGTTGGATACGGTTGTGACTTTGTCATAGATTTTTGTATTCAAAACTTCGGGAACAAAACCCGCTCCTATGCCTTGAATCTTATGCGGACCCGCTGTATTTTTTGATAAGACGGGCGAATCTAAGGGCTCTACGGCTATTATTTCAAGGTTCTTTATATGCTGTTTTAAGACCTCACCCACACCAGTTATGGTGCCTCCCGTGCCCACTCCCGCCACAAAAAAGTCCAAATCCCCGTCGGTGTCATTTAAGATTTCCAAAGCTGTCGTGTCCCTATGCACTTGTGGGTTTGCGGGATTGGAGAATTGGGAAGGGATATAGGAATTTTTTATCTCCCTATTCAGCTGTTCGGCTTTCTCTATGGCGCCTTTCATGCCTTTTTTGCCGTCGGTAAGGTAGATTTCCGCACCCAGCGCTTTCAAAAGCGCCCTTCTTTCCACGCTCATGGTCTCGGGCATCGTCAAAATAAGGCGGTATCCTTTGGCAGCGCACACAAAAGCCAAAGCTATGCCGGTGTTCCCGCTTGTGGGTTCTATTATTATGCTGTCCGAGCTTATCAGCCCCTTTTTTTCAGCGTCTTCTATAAGTGCGTGCCCCACTCTGTCTTTTACTGAACTTAAGGGATTAAAGCTTTCGAGTTTGACGATAATATCGCCGTGGAGCTGAAGTTTTTTTCTATAATTGTTTAATCTAAGAAGAGGTGTTCTCCCGATTAAATCAGTGATGCTTTGAGCAATCTTCATAAATTCTCCTTTATCTCAACATACCGCTTTGATTTTTTAATATTATACCATAGATGTTTGATAAATTACTCAATTATTTTATACCACAGATTCATGTTCTCTATACTTTGCCCGATATTGGTATTGTTGACAAGAGTACCGCCAAAAACATATCCCATTTTTGAGACTATCGAATTCATGCCGTATGACACGCTTCTTGCCAGAGTATAGACCATTTTATAGCCCAGCTCTTTCAAGTCTTTTTCCATTCTGTCAAGCAGAATAAGGGAATAGCTTTTGCCTCTGTATTCGGGAATAACCGCAAAGTCGGTCATTTCTGAATTAAGATATTTTTTGTTTGTTTCGCTGGAAGAGATTGCGAAGAGCTTTTTGCCGTCAAAAATGCCGTAATATATAAAGTTCTCTTGCATAATTTTCTCTAAAAACTGCGGTTTGGTCACGGGATAAGGGTATGTTTGAAAGACTTGCTTGTATACCTTTGACATCTCCAAGGAATCTTCGGGGGTCAGTTTTCTTAGGAGCATGTTTTTTTCAAGGGGGAAAACCTCTTTCTTGTTCTTTTTTGATTTTGCGATATTAAGCACTCTATCCAGTTCCTTTGGGTCTTTGACGCTCTTTCTCTCTTGGGTAAGGAACTTCGCCATAAAAAGACAAGTCTCTTTGCCATTATAGTATTTGGGCAGTATCCCCTCTATGACATATCCCGAGTCTATGAAAATGTCTTGAGCGTGTTCGGGAACTTTGGCAAGTATCTTGGAAAACTTCCCTTTAACAGCCAATTTATCCAGATATTCGGTTATTATCGGAATGTCTTTGGTGTCCAAATCTATCAGATATACCCTGTCGTTTATTTTTCCATATCGGATAGTAGAGTCTATCTTTGAAGCGCCTTTCATTTATTTGTTCTCCTTGACTCCTATTAAGGACTTAAGAGTATGACCTTTTGAGCTTAAAGCGTGTTCTTTTTTATTATGGGCATAGCTTATGTTGTTATTACTTATTCATTTTTCATAGAGTTTGTTCAACCTTAGAAAAATACTTCGTTTAGATAGTTTCCGTAATAAGGCTGATAATAATTATACCATTAGGGGCTTTATTAATGTTTCATCTTCAAAAAACGCCAAAGAAAGACACATGGTTTTTTCCATTTTATATATGAATCGGCACTTTTTTAATATAAAATGTCTGTTATTGACTTATTTTTGAGGAGAAAGTATAATTATGTTTGTAGGATAAAAAAATATGAAATATGCCTTAAAAATTCTAAGAGAATTTTTCTTGGACCATAAGAAAAAGCTTTTGCTTTCTCTTCTTTTCATGATTATGATTTTGCTGCTTATTATTCCTCCCCTTTTTAATCATTACTCTAAGGAAAAAGAAAAATTTGCCTTGCAGGCGGCACAAAACGCCCAAGCTTCAATCAAAAGAAGCCAAATAAAAGCACTTGAGCTAAATCAGAGTGACCTTCAAAAGAAAGAATACATAGAATTGAAAGAATCTCTAAAATTGCTTTTGAACATTAATAATGAGATTGATAGTTCTTATCTTTTGAGATTGGAAGGGGAGAGCTTGCTGGTTATAGCGGATTCCAAAGATATCTTATCCCAAGAGCATAAACCATCGGGAACAGTGTTGGGCTCTCTTTCAGAGAAAAATCTTAATATGATAAAAAAAGATAAGCCCAGCGTTATATCAGATCCTTTATTTGGAGAAAATTTCATGGCGGTAATAGTTCCCGTCAAAGAAGAAGATACCAATGATTCAATAGCTTTATATGTGAATTTACATTCCAAAAAGACATGGAATAAACTTGCCATAAAAGAGACCGCGCATTTTGCGACTATTGTTGTGGTATTTTATTTATTAATAAACGCTGTCTACCTTGTGTTGGCTTTGAACTATAAGCTTTATAAGGAAAAATCTCAATTAATTGAAGCAAACAAACAGATAAAAGAAAGCAAAATACTAATGGACGAGAATATTCGTCAGTTAAGCAAATCTGAGAAAAAACTGTCCAAAATCTTACAAATGATACCCACTATGATGGTTGTCACATCAAATTATGGCGTTATAAAAGAAGTGAATGACGCTTTTATAACCAAGCTCAATTACGACAGGCAAAGCCTTGTGGGCAAAAATATATTTGAAGTGGATATGTTTGTCAGCGAGACGCAAAAATCCTGCCTAAAGTATAATTTTGAAAAAGGTCAAACTCTGTTATACTATGAAACGGAAATCAAGAGTGTGGACAATAAAGTTTTTTCGGTGTTTTTATCAATGGATATAGTGACATATCAAGACCAAACCGACTGTATATTTTCGTTTATAGATATCACAAAGAGAAAGAAAGCTGAAGAACAGATAAGCAATCTTGTAAATAAGTACAAGACTATTATTGCCGTATCCAATTCGGGAGGCTGGGAATACAATGTCGAAAGCGGGAACTTTTACTTAACTGAAGAATATTTCTCCATGTTGGGGCATTATCACAAAAAGTCAGTCGACAAGTATGATTTGATAAAAGATTGGTATGAAATGATGCATCCGGAGGATAGGGATAAGGCTTTCAAGACTTTTGAGGATTATGTTAAGAGCAACAAAGGCTCGATGTTTGAACACATCTTTAGATTAAGGCATAAAGACGGCAGGTGGCTATGGATTTTGTCCAGGGGAAGAAGACTTTTTCTCGAAGATGGGAAGCTTACGGATACCATAATCGGAACGCATATCGATATAACCGACCTGAAGAAAAAAGAAGATGAAATCGAATACCTTAATTATCACGATTTGCTTACGGGTTTGAATAACAGAAGAAGCTATGAAAAAGAGCTTGAAAAGTTTTTGCAAAAAGAAAACCTGCCTCTTGCGATCGTTATGGCGGATGTAAACGGTCTTAAGCTGACTAACGACGCTTTCGGGCACCTTCAAGGAGATAATTTGCTGATAGAAGTTGCAAAGGTAATCAAAAGCCATGTAAGACTGGAAGATTTTGTGGCGAGGCTTGGAGGGGACGAATTTATTATTCTTATGCCTAAATCTGTATCCACGGACGCTGAAAAACTTGTGAAAGAAATCAACGCCTCCTTAGCCCAAAACCCCTCACACAATGTGGTGGTCTCGGTATCTTTCGGCTGGGCGACAAAAAAAGACGACAATGAGGATTATATAAATGTATATAAGCGGGCAGAATATAGGATGTATCGGAAGAAGTTATCCGAAAAAAAGAGCAAAAGGAGCCACAGCATAAAACTTATATTCACCGCTCTTCAAGAAAAGAGCGTTCAGGAAAAAGAACACTCCCATAGAGTGAGCAGGTACTGTCTTTTGATTGGGCGGGAGCTGGGACTTGATTATAAGGAAATCTTAGAGCTTGAAACCGCTGGTCTTATGCATGATATCGGAAAGATAGGCATAGAAGAAGAGATTTTAAACAAAAAAGGCAGGCTCTCTTCGGATGAGTGGCGGATTATGAAAAGACATTCGGAGATTGGATATAGGATTTTGAGCGCGGCGAACGAGTTCAGCGACATATCCACATATGTACTGCATCATCATGAGAGGTGGGACGGAACGGGTTATCCCCACAAACTTAAAGGCGAAGATATTCCTTTGGTATCCAGAATAATAGCTATTGCCGATGCTTATGACGCTATGACAAGCCAAAGATGTTATAAAAAGATTCTGACGAAAAAAGAAGCGGTAAGAGAAATTATAGAAAACGCGGGCAAGCAGTTTGACCCCTATATAGCAAAACTCTTTGTGGAGAAAGTTCTTAAGCAGACTTGGACTGAATAAGTCTTGATTTTTTTTATAATAGTCATTCAATAAGATGTCGGTCTTTAATTAAAGATTGATTTTCTTTTTTTTATGTGTTATTTTTATTTCATGGAGCCGATATGAATGTAATTGAGATTATTAAAGAAAAAAAGCTTGTCCCCGTAATAAAAATTGACGAATTGGAGACCACCGTTCCCCTTCTTAGAGCCTTGCAAAAAGGCGGTATAAAGGTGGCGGAGATTACATACCGAACTGCTTGCGCCCAAGAGGCGATAAAGACCGCCATAGAGAACTTTCCCATTATGGCAATAGGGGCGGGTACAGTAGTGAACGATAAACAGGCGGAACAAGCCTTGAGGCTTGGCGTAAAGTTCGTGGTCAGTCCGGGGTTTGACGAAAAAATAGCCCTAAGATGTAAAGATAATCTTGTACCGTATTTTGGCGGATGTGTCACCCCGACGGAAATTATGCGTGCTATGGATTTAGGGTTTGATATAGTCAAGTTTTTCCCTGCGCAAGCTATGGGCGGCTTAAAGACCATAAAAAGCCTTGCCGCACCTTTTCCCAGTGTTAAGTTTATGCCGACGGGCGGCATAAACTTAGACAATCTCAAAGAATATCTGTCCTTTGAAAAGGTCATAGCGTGCGGCGGAAGCTGGATGGTCAAGTCCGAGCTAATAAAAAACAGGGACTATGAAAAGATAACAAAGCTGTGCGAAGAGGCTGTCAGGGAGGTAGAGAATATATGAGAGCAGTGACTTTTGGAGAGATCATGTTGAGGCTTGCGCCCGAGGGGTATTTGAGGTTTTGTCAAGCGGATAAATTCAATGCCACATACGGCGGAGGCGAAGCCAATGTGGCTGTATCGTTGGCGAATTATGGTGTGGACGCCGCTTTTGTCAGCAAGGTTCCCAATAATGAAATAGGTCAAGCCGCTCTCAACAGCTTGAGAAAATACGGCGTGGACACTTCCTTCATAGCAAGGGGCGGAGAAAGGCTGGGAATATACTTTTTGGAAAAAGGCGCATCCCAAAGGGCGTCCAAAGTTATCTATGACAGGGCGCATTCTGCTATTGCGGAGGCGACAGAAGAAGATTTTGACTGGAAAGAAATTTTTAAGGGTGCGGACTGGTTTCATTTTACGGGTATAACTCCTGCGCTAAGTGATAAATTGGCGGATATTTGTCTTTTCGCTGTCAAAACCGCCAAAGAAATGGGACTTAAGGTGTCTTGCGACCTAAATTATAGAAAAAAGCTGTGGACAAGGGAAAAGGCACAAGCCGTAATTACAAAGCTTATGCCCTATGTGGACCTTCTCATCGCCAATGAAGAAGATTGTCAAGATGTGTTCGGCATAAAAGCCCAAGACAGCGATATATTATCGGGAGATATTTCAAGAAAAGGGTATATGTCTGTTGCCAAACAGCTTATGGAAAGATTTAAGTTCGAGTATGTCGCAATTACATTACGGGGAAGTTTGTCAGCAAGTGACAACAAATGGTCGGGGATGCTGTATGACGCAAAGGATTTTTATTTCTCCAAAGAGTATCTGATAAGAATAGTGGACAGGGTAGGCGGCGGCGACTCCTTTGGAGGCGGTCTTATATTCAGTCTGATGAAAGGTTTTGATTTGCAAAGATGTATTGACTTTGCGGTGGGCGCAAGCTGCCTTAAGCATACGATAGAGGGCGATGTAAACTTGGTGAGCTATGAAGAAGTCATAAGGCTCATTGAGGGCGACGCAAGCGGAAGGGTGCAAAGATAGAGGTTAGGATATGAAATTAGCAAGAATTTTATGGAATAATAGAGTTTGTTACGCAAAAGTAGAGAATGATAGGTATTATCTCATAGACGGAGATATGTTCGATATAAAAGGGGTGTCCGAGACTCCTCTCAAAGGGGATATAAAGATTTTGCCCCCCACAGAGCCTACAAAAATAGTGGCTTTGGGTGCAAATTATAAAAAACACGCCAAGGAGCTAAATCTGAAAATCAATTCCGTTCCATTGATATTTTTGAAGCCTCCTTCATCTATTATTGCCAGCGGAGAGGATATAATCATCCCCAAGAATGCCCAAAAGGTGGACTATGAGGCGGAGCTTTGTGTGGTGATAAAGAAAGACTGCAAGGATGTAAGACCTGAAGACGTCTTTGAGGTTATTTTAGGCTATACCTGTGCCAACGATGTTTCGGAAAGGGTATTCCAAAAATCTGACGGGCAGTGGACAAGAGCCAAGGGATTCGATACTTTTTGCCCGGTAGGACCAGTGGTGGAGACCCAGCTTGACGGCGACAATGTAGATCTTAAAGCGGTGGTGAACGGCAAAGTGGTGCAACAAGGCAATACAGCGGATATGATACATGACATAAAGTCGATAGTAAGTTTTGTGTCGGGAATTATGACCTTGAAGAAAGGCGATTTGATTATGACCGGAACGCCCGAGGGTGTGGGTGAGATAAAGTCCGGTGATGTGGTGGAAATCG
>DUON01000028.1 GCA_012838805.1 Clostridiales bacterium | reverse complement strand
TTGGTGTTTTTGTTTGATTAGTTTCCTATTTTCTTTAGCAAAGACAAAATCTCTTTGTTATTGCTACTGACAAGCTCTTAATGGGCTTAAGGTTTATTATTTAGGTTAGGTTAGGTTGTTTGGGTTTTTTGATTAGTTTTCTACTTTCCTTTTGCATGTAAAAATCTCCTTTTTCCTACCGATAAGCTTTTTTATAGGCTGAATGTTTTGGATATGGGCTATGTGTTTCCAAACAAATAATTGAGTTCGTAAAAAATTAGGAAAATAATTTTATACCCATTTCGTGTCCACCCACCAAAAAGATAAAAATAAACAAAAAACCACCGTTTTTGGGTGGTTTTGGACTACTGGTGCCGAAAGTGGGACTTGAACCCACACGATGTTGCCACCAACGGATTTTGAGTCCGTCGCGTCTGCCATTCCGCCACTTCGGCTTTTGTGTGATAACATATTAGCATAATTTATCGCTCATTGCAAGCGGTTTTTTTATGCGAAAGAAAAATTGTCAAAAAATAAATTCGGCTTTATTCTCAATAATAAATTGTCTAATCAATTAAGTCATAAAAGCGTTGACAAATTCCCCTTTTGACCTCTCGACCAAAGGTGAATCGGGCTCCACAGACATGATTTTTTTGGGGTTTGTGTGTCTTAGTAATTTTTTTATGGCGTTGGATTCAGCGTATCCGCTTGTATGCAAATCTACCCTTTCCAGCCCGAAAGCCGTACAGTTTTCCAAAAATGACTGCATATTCTCGTCGTTCCTATAACCGCTCCAAAATGAATATACCAAAAGCCCTTTGGGGTATCCCATGCTTTCAAACAGACTTTTTACATAGGGATACATCGATGTCCGAATGCACATGACAAAATTCTCTTTGGATATTTCTTCTTTCTTTATTGTGTTTTTATAATTCTTAAACAGCCCAATACGATGGTCGTCCTTATAAACGGTTGTGACAAAGACCTTGACATCCGAAAATTTCATTGGGTTGGGAATGCAGCCCCTTATCGCGCTGGTTATCTCCGCCATATAAAGCTCCTGCAAAAAAAGCCTTCTGCTTCTTTTCGCCGCTTTATACATAGTCAATATTCGGTCCAAATTCATTGAGGATTGCAAAACAAAAATAGGACCTGTGGTCTTTTGAAAAAGCTTTGTGGCTTTTGTCAAAAGCTCTTTCTCGTCTCGGGCGGCATAGTCCTTTGACAAAGCGGCTGATCTGGTTATTAAGATATCGATATCTTTGGGCAAAGACCCTATCCCATGCCGTCTCTTCCAGCCGCTCACACCAAAATCACCCGTAAAGAGCAGCCTTTCGCCTTGCCGCTCAATAAGTAACATATAGCTATCAAAAATAGAATCGCAACACAGATAAGGCGTAATCTTCATATCTCCTATCCTGATTGTCTGCCTATGTTTCAAAAAGCCTTTTAGCGGCACAGTCGGTCTGTTCCTATAAGCGTTGGCGGCACGGACGATTTTATATGAAACCTCTCCCATATAAATAGGCACATTTTTATATAAATTATACGCCAGTCCCATATGGTCGGTATGATAATGGAAGATAAAGACCGCGTCATAGCTTTTTAGGTCAAGAGTCTTTATGTCAAGCGTATCTGCCGTGCCCATACCCACATCTAAGAGAATCTTTGTTTTGGGAGAGCTTACCTCAATGACATCTCCGCCGATTTGGTTCTTTGCTCTATAAATTTCCATACCCATATCCGTTCCCTATTTTTTCTACCAGAAAATAAAGCCTTAAGACCTTTCTTTCTCAAAATAAATCACAATTTGCTTGACTTATTGTTATTTGTTTAAGCTCTTTTTAATATCTTCCTATTGAATAATATCCTCAATAAATCTGCTTAAATCGCAATCGTCGGGGTGGTATGAATAATATCTGGGATTAGCCAAGTCAGAACTGCCGCTGAATGAAAACACCTTTTTTATCGTTCCCGACCAAGATTCAATGGGATTGAGGTATTTGAACAAGCCGTTCTCCCATACTTCGAATTCTATTATAAATTTGGAATACTTTACGGGATTGGCACTGGTTTCGTCTTTTAAGGCTTTGATTGTCTTGGGATTGGCGTTCGCCACATCGACATCAATCATCATGGTTACGGCATAATATGAATGACCCTTTTCGTCTTGTTTTAATTCCACCTTGGTGCCTTCTTCAAGAACCAAGTTGTCGCTATTAAATTTATCTATTTCAAGGGTATAAGGTCCGAAATCAAGCGAAGTCTTTGTCGTATATCTATTGTTTAAGTACTCGTCGTCAATCGTTTGGGACGGACTGGACGGATTGTGATCGGTTATCTCAAAATCATGCCACGCCGCAATTAAAAAATCATTTTCATCAAAAGCGGGATTTGAGCCTTTGCGATAATACCTTTTGCCCTTATAGTATATTCTCTGATATGAACGGCTGAGAAAGGACTTTATAAGCGTCTCTGATGTCTCGGCTTCTGTGACTATATTTATCATCTGATGAAATGAGTTGGCGCCGTCTTGAACTCTTGTGGTCTGTGCCCGCAGAGTAATTTTCGCACCCAAAAAAACAGATCCTCCGCCACCGTTCAAGAAATAGACATATTGAGCTTGGTCTATCTCGTTATAACAAGCCTGCCTGAATAGATAAACCGCCTTTGGGGAGACGCTTTTTGCCAAGTTCAATTGGCTTAAGTCATGCTTGGGCTGTTCAAGCCAGTCGGGATACACATTCAAGTAATTGAATTCATAAGGATTTGGCACAGCCTCTCCCCTTTCGGGAGTAAATAAAATAAAAACAGCAGTCGCCAATAAAGCTATGATAAGCAATACGCCCAAAATTCTAAAAAATATCTTCATCTCGTCTCTTCTCTTTGTGTAAGATTCTAACATGGAAATATAACTTATGTCAATTTTCAAATTCCCAAGAAAAAGCATCCTGCATAGGAAGCTTTTTTCATTCTTGAAAAAATATAGATTTGTTATATAATTGTATCATGGATAAAAAAAGTGATTGCAAGGTATGTTTAATAAAAAAATTCTTCCATAAGAGAGCTGGGAATTTCAAAGGAGATTTCTTAGAGTACCCAAAATACGCCTCTTTAACTCCTCCTATGGGCTGGTCAAGCTGGAACGCTTTCCGCAACAACATTGACGAAAACTTAATCTTACAAATCGCCAAAGCCATGAAAGACAAAGGGCTTGTCCAAGCGGGTTATAAGTATCTCAACCTTGACGACTGCTGGCACTCCTCCAGCCGAGACCAAAACGGTGAACTGCAAGGCGACCTTGTCAGATTTCCGTCCGGAATAAAAAATTTGGTCAATAAATTAAACCGCATGGGCATAAAAACGGGGATTTATTCTTCCAATGGCATTTTCACATGCGAGGATTTGCCGGCAAGCTTATATAATGAGGAAAAAGACGCCTTGACTTTTGCTAAATGGGGGATAGAATACCTTAAGTACGATTTTTGCCACAATATCCCCTTAAGTCAAAAAGCACCCTTAATCTACAAAATTGATTTGTTTGACGGAACTGTACAGGAATACCTTGTAGAGCAAGCCTCCCTTCAAGGCGCCGCACGCTTAGTCAACCATAAAAAGCTTAAGCATTATGTCAAAGGTCTTAATAAAGGAAAAGGCGCCCTTGTCTTTAAGGTCAATAGCCAAACTGACAAGCAAAGCGTCTTGACTGTCCACATTAAGAAAAAGGGAAAGTACCCTAAGTTTCTGATAGCCCAAGTCAATGACAAGCGATACCAAATGCTCTTTCCACCCCAAAAGATATGGAACTTAACCTACCGCCACCAAATCAAGATTGACATAAAAAAAGGCGAAAATGTTATAAAATTATACAATCCGATAAAAAACAAGATATACAGTGCCTTTTATCAATATAGAAAAATGGGCGAAGCTCTGATAGACGCCGTAAACAAAGTTTATTTAGGCAAAGAAAAAAAACCTATCGTATTTTCCATATGCGAATGGGGCAGGAACAAGCCTTGGCTGTGGGGGAAGTATGCGGGGAACCTATGGCGGACCACGCCTGACATAAGACCTATATGGATATGGATAAAGTATATCTACAATAAGACAATAAAGCTCTCCAAATACTCTGTGCAAGGCGGTTGGAACGACCCCGATATGCTGGAAGTGGGGAACGGCAATCTCACTCTTGAACAAAACAAGTCTCATTTCAGCCTTTGGTGCATGATGAACGCCCCTTTGATTTTGGGTAACGATTTAAGGGATATAAGCGCTAATATCTTAAAAATTGTGACCAATCAGAACTTAATCTCAATCAACCAAGACAGCCTTGCCACAGCCGCCAAAAGAATAAAAAAATCAAGCGTGGATACGCTTATTAAGCCCCTGTCTGACGGGTACGCATTATGTTTTTTTAATAAAACCCGCCATAGCAAAAAAAGGGTATACGATATCGGCAAAATATTTGAAAAGGAAGATATTGCTTTTGACAAAGACAGCTTTTTTATAAAAGATATGTGGACCGACCAAAAGGAAAAGTATTCCGAACGGTTGAGTATCGAATTAAAACCCTATGAGTGCAAGGTATTGAAGACTTATAAAAATTAATTATCAGCCTTTATTTCTTCGAGTTTATCACCCTTTCTTTCTTCAAGTTCCTTAAGTATATTGTTAAAGGTCTTTTCGTCAAGGATATATTTCTTTTTATAAATTATCAACGCTACTGTCATAAAAATCATTGGGATCAAGCACATGCTCACCAGCAGCACTATTTTGGAGCTATTCGATACACTTTCAATTATTTCATTGATTTTATTAAGCTTTATATCTTCAGTGATGACGCCTTGCGCCGCCTCATTTTCAAGAGCGGATATTCCATTGGTATAGGTTAAGACTCCGGCGATAAGGTATACCATTGTCACTATGCCTTGGATTATTGCACTGGAAAATTTCGCCGCAAAAGGTCTTAACGAAAAAAACAAGCCCTCCTCTCTTATTCCAGTCTTATGTTCGCTGTACTCAACGGTGTTCGCCATGGCGATAACCATTATCATATAAAACCCTTGTCCAAATCCCACGATAGCGAGGGTCAAAGCCATTATGCCGTATTTTACATACCATAATACAGTTTGGGGCGGGCTTGAGGGAAAGACAAGACCAATAATCAATAACAATAAATATCCAAAAATTATTGAGAAACCCGTATAATAAACCATTTTTGTTCTTGTGAATTTCTTCTCAAGCCAAGGATATGTAACCGTAAAAAGCGTAGTCGCAACGGCAAGGAAGGCAAAAAACAATGTGGCCAGCAAGCCCGAATATCCAAACTCAAAATATACATATGCGGTGCTTAATCCATTAAAGACAACACCGGTGCCCACCATATACAAGATTATGACCAGACACGACCACATCAATTGGTCATTCTTAATAAGTTTTGGAAACATTTGTTTGAGCGATAGTTTGTTTTCCACCTGAACGCTTATGCTCTTTTCTTTAACCCCCAACAATGTAAACAGTTGGAATCCTACCATTAAGATTGCCGCCATATAGGCGATTACTTTATAGCCCGCAATGGCACTGCCCTTTATGGCGAAAGCACCGATTGTCAATACGGGTATCAAAAAACCCGCCAGACCTCCTCCCGCCGAAGCCACTAACTGTGCTGCCGACATAAGCTTGCTTCTTTCATGTTCGTCGCTGGTCAATGACGGCATCATGCCCCAATAGGATATATCGTTCATTGTGAAAGTAATGCTGAACATAAAATACATTCCACCAAGCAGTCCCACAAAGGCGCTTCCTTGAAGATTAGTTGTGAAAAGAACAATCACTACTATCCCCGTCAAAAGAGCTCCCACGAACTGCCAAGGCTTGAACTTCCCCCATCTGCTTCTTGTGTTGTCCACGATCACACCCATAATAGGGTCGTTGAGTGCGTCAAAAATCCTTGCCAAAATTATTATCAAAGTTATGTATCCTAATTCGGCTTTGCTGATTTGTTTAGTAAAGAGTATGTAATTCAATAACTGAGTAGAAAATAGAACATACAAAAAATCTCTTCCAAAAGTGCCCAGCGAATACATCAATAAATTTCTTGTTGAAACCTTTTGATTGGATGCAGTGGAGATATTTCGATTGGGTGCGTCTTCAAATGAACTTTTCATATGCTTATTGCCTTAACCTATTTTTATTCTCTACTATTATACTCTTATCTTCAACTTAAGTCAATACACGATTTCATAACATCTCTCTATTTATTTTTTCTATAAAAACTCTCATTAAAGAAGCCTTATCCGTATTCAAAAATTATATTCGGCGATTATATCGTAGGTCTCATTGTCAAAAAGCAATGAATAGAACTCCCCTTCGCCCTCAAAAGACACAAATACAAAGGCGTTGCCGTGCATATCCGCAAGTATCTTTATCCGAATATCCAAATTCTTTTTATCACTGTTTGGATTGGCGCTTTGAAAATGATAAAAAGCCCTTTCCAAAACCCTTTCAGCGTCCAATTCCATGGTCATAGGATACAAATGCACTATCTCTTTTTTGCCGTCAACAATCAGCACAATGAAGTTCTCTCTCTCATTTGTTTCTATCTCATCAATAAGCTTTCCCTCTCTTTTCACCAATTGTCCTTTATATTCCCCATACACATAGCTTATAATATCTGCGGACCTGACCTTTTTGGGCAAGGCGACGATTTTCACAAAATCATTGGGATTTTTTCCTATGACCACTTCGATAAAATATTCGTTTGTCTGACCCCTCAAGCGAAGATATTCAATATATTTTATATTTGAAAGGTTTGCGGACAAAACAGGCTTGCAGGAAGTCAAAAGTAATGCTATGATAAAAACTATAAATAAAAATAATATTTTCCTCACAAGACAAACATATGTCGAAATATAAATAAAAATAACCATCATTAGGAGAAAAATGAATCGGAAAAAAAGAGGCGTAATTGTAGGCGTCTTGGGCGCTGTGACAAATCTAATCCTAGCTATAGGCAAGCTTGTTATAGGACTATTAAACGGTAGCATGGCTGTTCTTTCTGACTCTATAAACAATTTTGGCGATGTGATAAGCTCTTCTGCCGTTTGGGTGTCCTTTATGATAAGCGGCAAAAAGGCGGACAAGTATCATCCTTTTGGACATGGCAGATTTGAGTATGTGGCAGGTTTCTTAATCGCGATTGTTATAATAATCGTAGCCATAGAGTTTATTATAAGCAGCGTCAAACGAATAATCACCCCCGAACCCGTAAGCTTCTCATGGCTGTTTTTTGGACTGATATCGGCAAGCATAGCCGTAAAAATAGGCATGGCGGTCTTTTATCATTTTTCTAATAAGGGTATAAAATCTATCACCATAACAGCCGCAAAAAACGACAGCGTGCAAGATGTATTTATCTCTTCTGCGGCGCTTGTTTCCTTTTCGCTCTCTTCTCTAACAGATTTCCCCTTAGACGGAGTTATCGCCGCAGTCATCTCATTAATAATATTAATAAACGGCATCTCTCTTATCAAAGGCACAATGGACAACATATTGGGAAAAAAACCCGACAAACTCCTAATCTCCAAGATTATGTCTACGATAATGGACCAACCTATGGTCTTGGGTGCGCATGACCTTTTGCTCCATGATTATGGGCATAACAACTATATGGGAAGCGTCCATGTGGAGTTATGCTCCTCTCTTTCCCTTAAGGAAGCCCATACAATAATAGACGACATCGAAACAAAAATCCTAAAAGAGCATAAAGTCGACCTTGTCATCCACCTTGACCCTGTGGACACCTTCGACGACGAGATAAAAATTCTTAAAAGAAAGCTGAAAAAGACGCTTCAGGAGATAGACCCCGCTCTGTCATTCCATGACTTTAGGCTTGACAAGGAAAATAAGGAGATAACAATAGACTTGGTTATTCCTTTTGAAATGCAAAAGTCCAAAGAAAAGATAAAAAGCCAAGTCCAAAACGGATTTGGCGATAAAGACTATACCCTTAATTTTATAGTGGACTATAAATAGTTTTCAACGGTTTTTATTTATGGCATATATAATCGATTTAGTAGCCGCAAGCAGAAACGCAGCTATGGTTATCGACACGCCGATTTGAATAAGGCTGTCTATCATGCCCACCGCCGCTACTTCAAAACTTTTGACAAGGATTGCGGTGGCGAAAAAATAACCCACTATCATCACAATCCCGCCAGAAATCATGGATACGATATAAGCCGCGAAATATAGTTTTGGCTTCAATACTTTACAAAGTGCCGCCGAGACAAGCCCTACAACCAAGCCTTCCGCCCCTTTAATAATTAAACTGAAAGGTGCCCAAACAGCGTATCCCAGAATCAAATCCGCCGCTGCCGAACCCAAGCCGCCGGCAATCATTCCCGCAAAAGGTCCAAACAATATGCTCGTCATAAATATTATGGCGTCCCCGAAGTTTATAAAGCCTCTTCCTGACGGCAGGTGAAAGACAAATACTATTGTGGCTACCGTCACAAGCGCTGTAAAAACACCAGTGAAAGCGATAATTTTGGTCTTTTTCATTTTAAAGCCTCTCCAAGTCTCTTCATAGTTTTCCCTCTAAAGACGCCTATATCAAAAAGTTTTCATGGATAAAAGGACTAATTTTCTACCCCTTCAAAACATTTCTTTATATGCTCTTCACTCGGCTTTTTTGTAAAAAGGCTGACAAGGGGTGTTATTATCATTGACAACGCCATGGTTATGACGCCAATCAAAGGAGCTCTGCTTATGCCCGCTTTTATTAGATTCTCAAAACCAGACCCGCCCTCTATCGCGCCGAATATTAATATCATAGAGAAAGTTGCCACGATACCGCCAATTATGGATACCATAGCGGCGGTTGAGGTAACCTTTTTGCTATAAAGTCCGTAAATATACGGTCCCATAAAACATCCCGCCAAAGTGCCCCAGCTCAACGACATAAGCGTAACAATGGCGTCTACTCTATATATCGCAAGCACAGCGCTCAAGGCTACAAAGATTAAGCAGACTATCCTAAGAATCGTCTTTATGTGGTTGTCGCTTGCATCTTTCTTAATATATCCCTTATAGCCGTCGATTATCAAAGCCGAAGAGCCGCTTAAGGAAATAGAGGACAGCGTGGACATACTTGCGGACAAGACAAGCACCATAATAAGCCCAAGCATCGCCCCGGGGAAGTTTGCTTTTATCAGCATTTGCGGTACTATGGAATCCACGCCCTCCGGGGGTATTTGGTCAAAGAACAGTCTTGCGAGCCCGCCGTTAAGATAAGCGCTCACGCCGATTATAAGAGCAAAAGCCGTACTTATTATTGAAGCTTTTTTTATGGCGGAGGTATTTTTTATAGCGTAAAACTTATGTACAGAATGCGGAAGACTCCATATTCCGAATGAAGTCAAAAATATGAGTATAATCACATTAAAGGCGGAGCTGTCAATAAGTCTGTCTCCTTCAAAGGAGGGCAACACGCCATATCCCGCTTGAGTAAGTTTTCTTAAGCCCTCTATGCCGTTGACTTGAGGAGCTTTGAACATAAGCACCAGCATGACTATTACGCCGCCAAGCATTATTATTCCTTGTACAAAGTCCGACAAAGCCGTAGCGAAGTAACCTCCCGAAAACAAATATAGAGAAGTTAAAACCGCCATCATAATAATACACCAATAAAAAGGTATATCAAAAATCATCTCAAAAAGGTATCCCAAACCTTGATAAACCGAAGTGGAATAAGGTATTAAGAAAATAAATATTATTATTGAGGATACAAGCTTAATATATTTGTTTTGGTATCTTTTTTCAAAAAATTCGGGCATAGTACGGCTGTCAAGGCGTCTTGTCATAGACCTTGTTCTCTTTGCAAGGACTATCCATGCAAGAAAAGCTCCAATAATTGCGTTTGCCAAGCCTATCCATATCGCAGAAAGACCCATCCCCATTCCGAATTTGCCAGCATATCCTATGAATACAACGGCTGAAAAATAAGCGGCTCCATAAGAAAAAGCCGACATCCAGCCTCCCAAGCCTCTATCCGCAAGAAAAAAGCTTGACAAAGACTTGCTTTTTTTACGGCAAATGGCGGCTATAATTATCATAGAAATCATGTATAGAATTAAAGTGATTATCGGCGCGACTTTAGAATAGCCGGCTGACAGCAATAAGGGAGTCCCTCCCATAGCCATAAAAGCCTCCTGATTTCGATATATTTCATTTAGTATATATCAAAATCAAGCAGACTGCAACTGTTCTGGAGTTTTAGGCGGCAAAAACCTCAAATTAATCTTTAGGCAGTATTTCCCCCGTATCCGCGCTTTGAAAGATTAGCCAATATCCTTGATACCTTTGCATATTTTTTATGGGAAGCCAGTCGCAAATACATTGGGCTTCCTTGGGGGGCGACATGCCCTCAAAGCCGGGCACGCCATAAGCTATATGAGTGACCTTGTCATTTTCATCAAGCAAGACGCCCGCCACATAATAGTCCTCTTTGTCATAGTTTATTCGCACCCACTTGGAACAGGGAATAATCTTTTCCAGCTGTTCCTCCCTTGGATACATCACAAAGAGCTCATCAAGCTTGTCTTTGACAGAATAATAAAAGCCCTTCATATCCTTAGGAATATTGAGTGCGATATTGTTTTTTTCAGGTTGCTGCTTTTCTTTTGCGGTCTCTTTCTTTAACTCTCTTGAGGTGGAGTCTGCGGGGGACTCTTGAACAAGTTCTTTATCTTCTGAATGAGTTTGCTGAACGCTTTCTTGACCTTTAGCCAAAATTCCTTTACTTTTTTCTTGAATTCCATTTATTGCCTCCGTCTTATTTTTGATTTCTTTTTCTTTTTTTTCAATTGGCTTTTGCTTAACGCTTGCCTCTTGAGCTTTTTTCTGCTCTTTTTGACGGTTGTATCTATAAATGACATCTTGAAGCTGTATTCTTCCCCTTAGACCTCCTTCTGCGAAAACATTGCCGTCACTAACCACCATGCAGGATATGTCGTCAGTATTCTTAAAGTCAATGTCGCTTTCTAAAGTCACTTCTCCTTTTACGCTTTCAACTGATTTTATAATTAAGGGATTATACCCTATCTTTAGAGCTAATAAAAAAGAGCTTTTTTCGCTGTCAATCACATACTTTATGCCGGTGGAAGAGCCCACCCTTACAATAGTTATGTACCCCTTGGCTCCGTTTTTTGACAAAATAACCGTTTTCTTTGCAAGTGTCATATTCCTCCCGTCCTTTTAGTATTATATTTTCTACGCTTTTGCATTATTCATTTTTCCTTATTACTTTTTTATCTATTTTTTATTGGCTGTGCAGTTTGACAACTATTTTGAAGTAATAGAAAACAAAGATATCTTGATAGAAAAAAATGCAGTCATTCAAGATATCGTAAAATTCATGTATAAGCTTTAAGCGATTCTTTCAATAACCAAGTTTGTAAAGATATAAGATGTGGGCGTATTTCCAAAATTTCTTAAGGTCAAGAGCGTATCCTCAGACGAAGACACTATTACCCCAGTAGCGCTGAATGGGTATCTGTTGTCTGCGGTTGCGGTAGACAAAGATACAATATTAGTAAATACGCCGTTTATATAAATGCCCGCTCCCGCGCTTTCTGTAGACGACGGCGTCCCCGCCGTAGAGAATTCCACGCGATATACCCCATTGTTTAGTCTTACGGTATAGTTATCCACCGTTGAGATATTTCTACTGAGTAAGAGTATTTCATCCAAGGGAATGAGTCCCGCCGATTCAATATTTCCCGTTTCTGGATAATTATAATACGCTATCTCCGGCGAAGGCACAACCACCCTTTCCACGCACCTTTGAGTTCTTGATCTTCTTCTAACAGCCATAAGCACCTCAAATATAATTTATTATATGATATTCTTTTACAATGAAAAGTATGACATATTATGTACCGCTTCCATTCGGAAGCGGTACATGACACGCATTAACAAATTCTTTTGCCTTTTGGCTTCGAAAACAGAACGCCGATGCTCTGTTGTTCCGCTTCCTTTTGGAAGCGGCTTTGTTCCTGCTAACAAGCTCTTAATAGGTTTTGGGTTTATTATTTAGGTTAGGTTAGGTTGTTTGGGGTTTTGTTTGATAATTTCCTATTTTCTTTTGCAAAGACAAAATCTCTTTGTTCCTGCTGACAAGCTCTTAATGGACTCAAGGTTTATTATATAGGTTGGATAATTTGGTGTTTTCTTCAATTCGCAACTTGTTTCTTTGCCTAAAGACAAAATCTCTTTGTTATTGCTACCGACAAGCTCTTTATGGGCTTTAGGTGTATTATTTAGGTTAGTTATTTGGTGTTTTTTCTTAAATAAGCAACCTGTTTCCTTTGCCAAAAGACAAAATCATTTTATTGTATCTACTGATTAGCCTCTAATTTAATGCAGTTCATTATATAGATTATATTTACTTGAAATTTTTTCATTAATTCGAGTTTAGCGTTTTTTCATTGTGATGACTTATCACTTAAAAGCTTACATCCAATAATATAAATTTATAGGTCACGTATTAGGTATTTTTTTGTTGATTTTAATTACAAAATAAATCTTTTTTTCCTTGCCAAAAGA
This sequence comes from Clostridiales bacterium, assembly GCA_012838805.1. Taxonomy (GTDB): domain Bacteria; phylum Bacillota; class Clostridia; order Christensenellales; family DTU072; genus DTU072. Next base: position 696 of record DUON01000028.1, on the reverse strand, counting down.
CACACTCCCTATTTTCTTGCGAGTTATCAATAATACATATTTTTTTCAAAAAAGGTGTTGACAAGCGAATTGTTTACAATTATAATAATAAATGGGAGAATATTTTTCAAATATAGCAATGCTTCTGCCATTGTCGACAAGATATATTAATTTATCTTATACAAAGGAGAAAGGGAATTGGCGCTTTCAAAGGGGGAAGCGCCTTTTCTCGTTCAGTTTTGATTTCGATATACCAAAAAGGAATACCGTTTAGGTATCCCTTTTTGTATGTGGCTCCTCAAGTTGGCAATTCGTATCTACTGTCCGTTGTGTTCATACTGTCCGACTTCTGCCAAGTTCTTTCCGTCCTCCAAGTGTTCATTCACCTTTCAGCAATAAAAAAGAGATTTTGTCTTAATATAAGGAAACCGAAGAAAAAAGCCCCGAATAACCTAACCCAAATAATAAACCTTAAACCAATAAAGAACCCGTCAGTAGCAATAACAAAAGGATTTTGTCTTTTGGCAAAGGAAACAGGTTACTAATTAAGAAAAAACACCAAATAACTAACCTAAATAATACACCTAAAGCCCATAAAGAGCTTGTCGGTAGCAATAACAAAAAGATTTTGTCTTTTGGCAAAGGAAACAGGTTACTAATTAAGAAAAAACACCAAATAACTAACCTAAATAATACACCTAAAGCCCATAAAGAGCT
>DUON01000027.1 GCA_012838805.1 Clostridiales bacterium | reverse complement strand
CTTTTGCCTTTTGGCTGCGAAAACAGAACGCCGATGCAATCATGCTATCGGCAACCTGTTTCCTTTGCCAAAAGACAAAATCTCTTTGTTATTGCTACTGACAAGCTCTTAATGGGCTTAAGGTTTATTATTTAGGTTAGGTTTTTTGGTGTTTTTGTTTGATTAGTTTCCTATTTTCTTTAGCAAAGACAAAATCTCTTTGTTCCTGCTGACAAGCTCTTTATGGGCTTAATGTTTTGGGTATAGCTGTAAAATGTTTATTTTATTAAATATTCTTCCAACAACTGATTTGCTCTAAGAAATCTAATAATTTTTAGTGTTCCGCTTCAGTCGGAAACGAAACACTAAAACTATAAGCGTTATAAAACAATTTGGGTGTCAGCGTATAAAGATTTGTGTGAAATAGTAAACTCCGTTATAAGTTCTTGCTATTCCCACGCCTATTTTTGTTACGCTTGGGTTTAGGATATTTTGTCGGTGTCCGGGGGAGTTCATCCACACATTGACCACTTCCCAAGCCGACCTTTGTCCGTACGCAATGTTTTCCGCCGCTACGGTATAGCGTATGTTGAAAGCTTTGAGCATATTGAACGGCGAACCGTATATTGGCGATGTGTGCGAAAAGTATCTGTTTTCAATCATGTCTTGAGACTTGATTCGCGCCACCCTCGCCACCTGCCAGTCATAGCTAAGCGCATGCAGACCTCTTTTTTGCCTTTCTTGATTGACAAGTCGTATTACTTCGTCCTCCATAGCCTTAAACGGCGGGGCGTCGGGTATGCTTATTACTTGACCGGGATAGATAAGGTCGGGATTCTTTATATGCCGATTGGCATTGATTATTTCGGATAGTCCCACCTGAAACCTGACGGCTATTTTCCATAAGCTGTCGCCGCTTTGTACGGTATAACTTCTTGCCGCTTGCGCAGGTGTTGGGCTTTTTATGCCCGTATCAATAGAAAGTATTCCGCAAAGTAAAATTGTTGCAATCAATAAAAATATTAGTATCCTTTTCATAATTTTCATCTCGTATTTTTAGTATTTATATATATAAATATATAATTAAGGTAAAATATGGCTTATTTCTGGAATTGTTTTCAAAAGATATAATATGATTAATATAAAAAGGGCTTTCTGATGCGGATAGATTGGAAAAGAGTAAGGCAGTCAGCGTTCAATATCTTGGCTACGGTGTTTTTTGCGGCGGGGATTATAGGTATCGTATTCCCCTTTATTCCTACCGCGCCGTTTTTGGCGCTATCGTTTTTGTGCTTATGCAAGGGCTCGAATGAATTCAAAAACAAATTGAAAAGCTCTAACCTCTATAAAAACCATATCAGCCCTTTTTTATTCTTTAAGACAATGACCTCAAGCTGTAAGATTATTGTTATAGCCTCGTTCCTTGGGGTTGTAAGCATGCTTTTCGTGTTTTCAAAATCTTACATTTTTAAGCTCGTCATCTCAATCATAACGCTTTTATATATCTATTATTTTTGCTTTATTATCAAGACGACGCCCAAAAATAAGATAAGGATTCTTCCTCAGGCACAAAAAAAGCTCAATAAAGAGCGATAATCGCCTGATTTCTAAGCTTTTGAGCAAATAATCCCTTAAAACTGGCGGGTTTTGATTTGTTGCTTTTTTATGTTACAATATTAAAGCTATTCTATTTTTTCTAGTGAGGTGAATCTAATGAAAAAATGGCAAAAACAATTATTAAACAATATCACAACCGCGAAGGAGCTTGTGCAAAGAGGGCTTATCCCGCCAGAGCAAGAAGGAAAACTCCAAAAAGTCATTGACAAGTATCCCATGAATATTACGGAATACTATCTTGGGCTTATAGAAAAAAACGATTACACCGACCCTATCTACAAGATGAGCGTGGCTTCAATTCTTGAGGGAAAAGCCGACGGCGTATTTGATACCAGCGGTGAAGCCGCCAATACTGTGGACAACGGTATTCAGCATAAATATGACAATACGGTCTTGTTGCTGTCCACAAATGTATGCGCTATGTATTGCAGGCATTGTTTTAGGAAAAGATTTGTAGGGCTCAGCGAAGAAGAGACCCTGCAATTTACGGATAAGGCAATAAAGTACATAGCCTCCCGACCCGAAGCAGACAATGTATTGATAACGGGCGGAGATGCACTTATGAACTCAAATAAGGTGATTGAGACCTATCTTGAGGGGCTGTCAAAATTAAAGCATATAAAGTTTATCAGGTTTGGTTCAAGGCTTCCAGTCGTTCTTCCTCAAAGAATAACTCAAGACGAAGAACTTGTGGAAATACTAAAAAAGTATAAGCGTAAAAAGACCATATACTTAGTCACACAGTTTAATCACCCAAGGGAGCTTACCCAAGAGGCGAAAGAGGCGACGGACACACTTAGGGAGGCGGGGATACCTATTTTGAACCAATCTGTGCTTTTGGCGGGAGTAAACGACGATCCTGACACACTTGTGGAATTGTTCAACGGTCTTGTGGAAAGGGCCATAACCCCGTATTATCTTTTCCAGTGCAGACCCTTAAAAGGCGTCAAGGGATACTTTACTGTGCCTTTTGTTAAAGGAGTGAAGATTGTGGACAAGACAAGAGCCAGACTTTCAGGTGTCACAAAAAGATTTAAATTCGTTATGAGCCATGTCAAAGGCAAAATTGAAATCGTCGGTTTGACTCAGTCGGGAAGGCTTTTGTTAAAACAGCATCAGGCAAAGGATAAAAGAAACCTAAACAAAATTTTCACCGCAAAAATTGATGAAAATTCACATTGGCTTGATAATAATTTCAAGTATGAGTTCTTATAAGGAGAAAGCAAAGGCATAAAGAAACTGGCTGTTGACAGCGATTTTTTATAGTATTAATAGTTGATATTGTGAGGCTAAGATAAAAAAGAAGAGGAGATAGTTATGAAAAAACACCTTAAATTCATTATAACAATATTCTTGCTTTTATCGTTTTTAATCTTTTACGCTTGCGACGGGGAAGGCTATGTTATAAAATTTTTCAATGGCGACGAGCTTTATCATTTGGTCTATATCCAAGATTTAGAAAATTTTGAGATTCCAAGCGACCCCGAAAAAGACGAGTTTGTGTTTGACGGCTGGTACTTGGACGACGGCATTTGGGAACAGCCTTTTGATATCAGCATACTTGAAAAAGGCATAAGAGATATTTCAGTTTATGCCAAATGGAAACCTCTTTCACATGAAGATGAAGACGGCGACGAAAACGGCGAAAATGATAATCAAGACGATGAAGACGATCAGGACGACCAAGACGATGAGGACGATCAGGACGACCAAGACGATCAAGAATTTACTACATATGACCTTGAAGCTCTTTGGAATCGTTCTATAGGTGTTTTTGACGAAATATGGGAAGATTACTTTATCATTGAACCGCATGAATATTTAAGCGTCCTTTTAAGTAGCGATTTAGAAACTATGTATCCAAATGAATATTTAAAAAACGCAGATGTTGTGATTAGGGATCAAATGTGGCTGATATACGCCGTGGAATGCGAGGAAGAGCATATCGAAGGAATGCTTGAGTATCTGAATGGAACTCTTAACTATGAGAGCTCTCTCTTTTACTCTTACAGCCAATACAAAAACAGCAATATTATTTTCCTTGACCATATATTTTCCTTAAAAGAGCTGTTTTTTGACAAAATCAAAATTCAAGACGGGCTGTACTATACCAAAGAAACTATAATAAGGTATAAAGGAACAAATTCGTCTATGGATATCCAAGACGGCATAAAAAATATCGGATTCAGGGCGTTTTATAATTGTCCCAATCTGGAACAAGTGACTTTCCCTGACAGCTTGGAGTATATAGGCGGTTTTGCTTTTGAAGGATGTGCTCTAAATAGTGTATCTATTCCCGACAGCGTAAAGGTTCTCGTGAATAACGCTTTCGCTTATTGTGGAAATCTGACGCAGGTTGAGATAAATGAAGAGTCCTCCCTTGAGGCCATTGGAGTCCAAGCTTTTATGGGTTGCTCTGAACTAACAAGCATATTTATCCCTGAAAAGGTCAAGGCGCTTTGTTGGGATAGCTTTTGTTCTTGCCCTAAATTGGCGCAAGTGACCTTCGCCGACAATTCGCAATTGGAGTATATCGGAAATCAAGCGTTTACAGGGAATACGAGCATTACTCAAATCATCATACCCGAAGGAACCCGCCATATCGGGGGCTATGCCTTCTCAGGCAACGACAAGCTTTCGTCTATTGAACTGCCCGATTCCGTTGAATATATCGGAGAAAGAGCTTTTCAATTTTGTTCTGTTCTTAGCGAAATCAGTCTTCCCTCTAACTTGAAATCCATTCAAAAAGAAACTTTTAATTATGCTGGCTTGACTCAAATTGTTATTCCCGAGGGCGTTGAGGAGATAGGAGAAAAAGCTTTTATGTTCTGCTCAAAATTGAAAAGCGTATCTCTGCCAAGCACGCTGAAAAGTATCGGCAAGAATCCTTTTAGTTATTGCATGAAACTGGAAACTATAGAAATATCCGAGGATAACCAATTCTTCAAAGTTGAAGACAATGTCCTATACGATTTTGGCGTCACCAAATTAATCAAGTATCCAAGCAAGAAAGAACAAGACACTTTTACTCTCCCCCAAAGCGTACAAATAATATGTGAAGAGGCTTTTGGCTCAAATAATTCGATACAGCATATTGTAGTATCCAATGATTCTGATTTAACGACCATTGGAGAGAGGGCTTTTAGTGAGTGTAAGAATTTGCAGAGTATAACATTTGGAGAAAATTCCTCTGTTGCGGACATCCAAAGGGGAGCGTTTTATGAGTGTGTAAATTTGAATGATGTAGTTATTCCCGACGGCGTGACAAAGTTGGAGCCTGAAGTTTTCTTCTTTTGCCATAAACTTACGCAAGTACATATCCCCGAAAGCGTGACCTTTATTGATTTTTCCGTATTTTATGATTGTGGTTTTGAGAACATTGATTTGCCAAGCGGCTTGACTTATATCGGAGAGTCCGCCTTTGGTTCATGTAATAATCTTAAAACCATCACCATTCCCGCATCCGTAACAACCATAAAGGGAATGGCTTTTCAGGTTTGCAAAAATTTGGAAGAGGTTATATTCGAGGAAGGCTCACAGTTGGAGGAAATCGGCTACAGTGTCTTTGTACAGTGTGAGGCTTTGACATCTATAACGTTGCCCCAATCATTATTAACAATCGGAACGGGTGTTTTTGAAAGATGTTATTATTTAATCGAAGTGGAGATAAAAGCCCAGACTCCGCCTGTACTTGGAGAAAATGCTTTTAACGAAACTAACGAAGGACTTATTATTTATGTCCCGCAGGAAAGCCTTTTGGCTTATAACAGTGCTGAGGGCTGGAAAGAGCTTGAAATAGCGACAAGGGACTAAACCTTTATTCCGAATATAAAAAACATGTAAAATCCTCTTAAGATAAATTCTTAAGAGGGTTTACTTTTTGGCGAAAATATGGTTAAATAAGGGTATTAAACAAGAGTTAATTTTTGGAGGTAAAGATGAAAGTTGCGGTTATAGGCTTAGGGCAAAGAGGAAGCAATTATATCAGAATAATATCTCTGTTCTGTAAGGATATTGAGATTGTGGCGGTGTGCGACAAAAATAAGGTTATCACCGACCAAATCGCCAAAAAATACAAAGTGGAGAAAAAGTTCTATGACGAAAAGGACTTTTTCGGTGCGGGAAAGCTTGCTGACGCAATAATAGTCGCCACACAAGACAGAGACCATATTCGCCACTGCAACCTTGCCATAGACAACGGTTATGACAAGATTTTGGTGGAAAAGCCGGTGTCGCCGATCATTGAAGAGTGTGTTGCACTTCAAAAAAGGGCGGAGGAGAAAAACATCTCCATAGTCGTATGCCATGTCTTAAGGTATTCCAAGTACTACAAGAAAATAAAGGAAATCATTCAGAAAGGCATTATAGGCGATGTGATGACCATAAACCATACCGAGAATGTGGGATATTTTCACTACGCCCACAGCTATGTTAGGGGCAATTGGAGAGACAGCTCTGTGACTTCCCCAATGATTATGGCAAAATGCTGTCATGACTTCGACCTTTTGCAATGGTTTATAGACAAAAAGTGTCTTGCGGTCTCTTCATTTGGAGGACTGAGTTATTTCAGAAAAGAAAATATGCCCAAGGGCGCGGCGGATAGATGCATAGATTGCAAGGTAGAGTGTCCCTATAATGCCATGGAGCTATACATAACAGATCCGCTTCATAAAGCCACTTTCTTAAGATTTTCTGGACGCATACTTACCGGAAAGAGCGGCAGCACAAAGGAAGAGAGAATAGAGGCTTTGGAAAACGGCAATTATGGCAGATGCGTCTATAAGTCGGACAACAATGTGGTTGACCACCAGATAGTGAATATGCTTTTTGAGGGAGGGGTTACCGCTTCCCATACCGTGACGGCGTTTTCCAAAAACTTTTATAGGAGAACGCATGTGTGCGGCACAAAAGGCGAGATTATCGGTAACGACCTTGACGGAAAGCTGACGGTCAATATCTTCAAAGGCAAGTCCAAAACCATAGGCACAAAATGGATAAAGGGTCTTGGACACATCGACGGGGATATAAACCTTATCAAAGACTGGTGCAAGCTGATTCAAGGCAAGCTTGAAGACGATAAAGATGTCACTTACCTTTCGCATACAATACCTTCGCATAAAATCGTCATGACAGCGGAGGAGTCCAGACTCCAAGGCGGAAAGGTTTTGGATATAGATTAAAAAATGCTGAATAGTTTTGAGATAGGTCATTGGACGGATACTGAAAAGGGGACGGGCACCACGGCGATAATCTGTAAAAAAGGCGCAGTGGGAGGCTGTTCTATTCAGGGAGCGGCTCCCGCGACAAGGGAGACCGACCTTTTTAAGGTCGGCAAGACCGTAGACAAGATACACGCCGTCGTCTTAAGCGGCGGAAGCGCTTTTGGTCTGGAAGCCGCTTGTGGAGTTATGGAATATCTCTTTGAAAAGGGCGTGGGATTTGATACGGGAACTTATAAAGTGCCTATAGTCGCCGCTGCCTCCTTGTATGATTTGGACTATAAAGAGTTTTCCTATCCCGATAAGAAAAGCGGTTATGAGGCGGCGAAGTCTGCCAAAAGCCAAAACTTTGCCCAAGGCAATATCGGCGCAGGCACAGGCGCCACTGTGGGTAAAATTTTCAGAATGAAAGGCTGTATGAAATCGGGGCTGGGAGTGGGCGTCAAAGAGATAGGCGGACTGGAAATAGGCGTTGTGGTGGCGGTCAATGCGTTGGGCGATATTATAGACAAAGACAAAAAGATAATAGCAGGCGCAAGGCTGGGCGAGAAATTCGCTGGGAGCTTGAAATATTATAGAGCCTATAAGATGTTTTTGAAAAAACAAAATACCACTATCGCATGCATTATGACGAATGCAAAGCTCAACAAGCAACAAGCTAATGAGCTTGCTGATATAGCCCATGACGGGTATAGGCAAGCAATAAGTCCGTCTCATACGGTTTTTGACGGCGATGCGGTCTTTGTCATGGCGTCGGGCGAGAAAAAAGCTGATTTTCCTTTTCTTTGCCAAGAGACCGTGAAGCTTGTAGCGGACACTATTCGGCAAATAGAGTATTCGATTCCTTAAAGAGCATTTATATTAGTTAGGGTAAAACAAAGACCTTTATAAAAATGAGAAAAAAGACCGTCTATATAAGGCGGTTTTTTAGTTTATTATTTGGTTAATCGCTTTGGGGATATTGTTTATGGTATCGCTCGCAAGCATTGAGTATTGGTTCTTTTCTTTAGCAGCGATTTCGCCCGCAACTCCAGAGATATAAGCACCGCATGCGGCGTTGAGGATAAAAGGGCTTTTGCTGAAAGCGTTGATTCCGCCTATAATTCCGCTTAAGACATCGCCGCTGCCCCCTGTCGCCATGCCCGAATCGCCTTTGTCTACAAGATATACCTTTTCGCCGTCTGTGACAATCGTACATGGTCCTTTAAGAAGCAGAACACTCTTATATTCCTTAGCAAAATTCTTTGCATAAGCTATGGGATTGGAGTTTATCTCTTCCACGCTCTTATTTATAAGTCGGGAGAATTCTCCTAAATGAGGGGTCAGAATGACCTTGCACTTGGTTTGCTTTAAGATATCCAAACCCATATCGCAAAGATTGTTTATGCCGTCCGCATCGATAACTATGGGGATATCATAATTGCTTAATATATACTCCAATATCCTTTGGTTGTTGTGGCTTTGCCCCCAGCCCATACCTATGGCAAGGGAACTCACGCCTTTTAGCGCCTTGCTAAGCGTCTCTTTTTCAAAGAGCATCTGCCCCTCTTTGTCGGGAATGGGCTCTAACGAGCTTTCGAGGATATAAGGCATGATTGAATCTGATATAGAACTTGGCACGATGACTTTGCACATTCCGCTTCCCGACCTCAAGGCGCTTAAGCTCAAATTGGCGAGCTTTACCGCTCCCGAATACCTTATCGAGCCTCCAAGAATGGCGGTAATACCGTATGTTGTCTTATGAGAAAATTGTTTTCGTTCGGGGAAGATATCAAGAAAATCCTTGTCTTCCATAAGGTAAAAAGGCTTTTCTATAAGTTCTATTCCTATATCGGCATTGACTTTTTCTTTTATCAAGTCCTTTGCCATATTGAGGAAATGACCTCCCTTATAATAGCCTATGGATACCGTAAGGTCGCTTTTTATGACCTTCAAGCCCAAACCGCTGTCACCGTTCAATCCACTATTGATATCCACAGATACCACAAAAGACGGGCTTTTGTTTATCATATCAATGGCGTTTTTATAGATTCCGCTTGCTTCGCCTCTAAAGCCTGTGCCGAAGATACAGTCAACCAATATGTCATACCCGTCAAGGTTTTGGTCATTATATTGCTGTATATTCACTTTCAAAGCTTTACATCTTTGATAGTAATAGGCGCTGTCGGGGGTGAGACGGTCGGATAAAGCGAAGACGGTGACTTTCTTGCCATTTTGATATAAAATCTCCGCCAAGGCGTATCCGTCTCCGCCGTTGTTGCCGCCGCCGCACACTATGGCGATATTGCCTTTCCAATCCATAGCGTTATAGACGCCCAGTGCGGCTCTATGCATAAGCTCCACGCCGCTTGTTCCCAAGGCTATTGTATGAGTGTCGCTTTTTCTTATATTGTCAACGGAAATTACTGGTATCATAGCTTTATTATATTATTAGAAAACCCAAAGGTCAATTGACTTTCGGGCGGACCTAAAGTATAATTTTATTACTATCCGATTTTGCGAAGCCTAAGGCATGGCTATGGCTTGCAAAACGACAGGGTTTAAGGAGAAATGCTTAAGCCTTCCAGTGCGAAAAGGATAACGGCTCTTTTCGCATTGGAAAAGGGCTTTTTTATTAAAAAGGAAGAAATGAAAAAACAAAAGTTTTGGCAAGCGTACAAGGCATATGACCTTGTGCTTATGGCGATGTTAGCCGCGATCTCAATCGCCTTTAAGACAATCGCCGGAGTATTGATAAGAATGATTACCGGACCTTTGGGCATTCCCGGCGGAGCTTTGGCGGGGGGGCTGTATATGTTGTGGCTACCCCTTGGGCTGGGGCTTGTGGGCAAAAAAGGTGCGGCTTTGATTATCTCAGCGGTGCAGGCAGTTGTATTATTGATTACGGGAATGCCGGGCAGCCATGGGGTTTGGACGATTTTGACTTACCTTGTACCCCCTCTGTTGGTGGAGGTCGTGTTCCTGTTCCAAAAAAACAATCAAATAAACGCCTTGCATTTTCTTATATCCACAACGCTAGCCAATATAATGGGCTCATTTGGAAGTAATCTATTGTTTTTTAGGCTTTCCTTTTTGCCGTTAATGCTGATGTTGTCGGCGGCAGCCTTGTCGGGAAGCTTGGGCGGAATTATCGGCTACTTGGTGTATTCAAAAGTAAAGGGCGTTCTCTTTAAGGATAAATCCTCAAAGGAAAACGAATAAGGACATATATGCTTTTAGAAGTAAAAAATTTGTGCATAAGCTATAAAGAACCGCTGATAAAAGACCTAAGTTTCTGTCTTATTCAAAACCAAATACTTGGGATAAAAGGAAAAAACGGCAGCGGCAAGACCTCACTTTGCCTTGCGCTTGCGGGGATTTTGGACGAGGCTTTTATTCAAGGGGAGATAAATATTCAAGGCGAAGATATCTTGGACATGCCGATATCTGAAAGATGCCAAAACATAGGCATTGTTTTTCAGCGACCAGAAGAACAGATTTTTTCTCCCATTGTTGAAGACGAGATTGTGTTTGGAATGGAGAACCTAAGGTTTGAAAGGAATGTGATGCAAGATAGACTTTCAGAAGTCTTAAATCTTTTGGGCATTTCGAAGTTGAGAAAACAAAAGACCAACAGCCTTTCGTTAGGGCAAAAACAGCTTGTAGCCATAGCGTCTGTTCTTGTTATGGAGCCCAAAATACTTATTGCGGATGAAATCTCTTCGCCATTGGACGAGGACAACAAAAAGCTTGTCAGAAAAGTACTTAAGGACTATGCCAACGACGGACGCGGTGTGATAGTCGTCTCTCACAGCAAGGAGGACTTGGAGATTTGCGACAAGATAATTGAACTTGGGGGACAGGATGAGGATTGAGCTTAAGGATGTCAGCTTTTATTATAAAAAGCCGTTTGATATCATAAAGGACTTTTCTTATACCTTTGAAAGCGGCAAGCTCTATCTTGTAAAGGGTAAAAACGGTAGCGGCAAGACCACCTTGTCCAAACTGATTTGTGGTCTTTTAAGACCCCAAAAGGGCAGCATTCTCATAGACGGCGAGGATATAAAAAAGAAAAGGACGGCACAGATTGCCAAGGATATGGGGTATCTGTTTCAAAATCCAGATATGCAGCTTTTTGCCATGACCGTATGGGAAGAGCTGAGCTTTTTCTATGAGCTTGAAAAAAACTTGACAGAAGAAAATAAAGAAAAAATACACTCCGTTTTGAAAAAGTTCAGGCTTGAAAAATTAATAGATAGTTTTCCTTTGACCTTGAGCGGAGGCGAAAGGCAAAGGCTTGCGCTTGCTACTATTTTCATAAGAGACATTAGATTCCTAATCTTGGACGAGCCTTTCTCTTCGATTGACCAAGAGGGCAGAGAGTTCTTGACGGCTTTAATAAAGGAATTTATTGCAAGTGGCGGTGGAGCGATAGTAATAAGCCATGAAAATATTTTCTTTGAAGAAACAGAATGTATCATGCTGGAGAAAAACAATGAAGCTTGATCCCAGAACAAAACTTATTATGGTCATGCTTTTGACGACTTTAGGCGTCCTTGCAATAGATTTAGGGTACCTATTCATTGTTTTTTTAATCTCCCTTGCCTTTTGTTTGATATTAAATGCGGATTTGATAATGGCTATTAAGAGATTAAGGCATCTTATAAGTGTGATTGTATTTATTGCCATAGTCCAAAGCCTTGCGGTAAGGCAGGGGCGTCCGCTTGTCTATATAGGAAATTTCTATATCCTGACTTTGGGAGGGCTTATCAACGGCGGGGAATTCGCCTTAAGGATGATGATAATCGTCTTGGCGTCGCTAATTGTGGCGGGGTCATCTTCAAGCGAAATGGCGGACGGGCTTATTAAGATGAAGATTCCTTATGAACTGGCTTTTATGACCATAATCGCTTTGAGGTTTCTGCCAATCTTTAGAGAGGAATTTTCTTCAAGATTAAACGCCATAGCGCTTAAGGGAATAGACCTAAAAAGACAAGGCGTTATTAAAAAGATAAAGATATATTCGTACTTGATCATGCCGACGGTTTCGGGCAGTATATTGAAGAGTAAAAGGCTGTCTAAGAGCATAGAGGCAAGAGGCTTTAGGGCTTATCCGCAAAGGACGATGTACAGGGAGCTTAAGCTGAGCCGTTTGGATTATGTTATAATGTCATTGATAGTAGTATTTTTTATTAGTTTTTTAGTTATTATGTATTCGTTAGGAGGGCTTTTATGAAGATATTGACAGTAATCGGGCTTTCAGGAAGTGGCAAGACCACTGTGATTGAGAATTTAATTAAGGAATTAAAAAAGAGAGGTCACAGCGTTGGAACAATCAAACATATCCACTATGAAAAATTTCAAATGGACACTCCGGGCAAAAATACCTACCGACACAGACAAGCGGGAGCGGACACCGTCGTTGCTCGCGGTGAGGCTGAGACGGACATATTGTATTATAGAGGGGATATGAATATATACGATATTCTCTCCCATTTTAGAGAAGATTTTGTCATTATGGAAGGGGTGAGGGACGCCGTTGCTCCCGAGATAGTAGTATGTACTGAGAACGATACGCCCAAGATTTCGCCTTTGACCTTGGCGGTCAGCGGAAGATACGCAAATAATGATATAAAGGAATATAAGGGCGTTCCCGTTGTCAATGCACTGACCGATATAGAAAGACTTGCGGATATGATATTAGAAAAAGTGCCCCAAATGTTCTATGATTTTGACAAGGAATGCTGCGGAGTGTGCGGACATGACTGCAAAGGCTTTCTTGCCCAAGTCTTAAAAGGAAAAAGGCAGGCATCCGAATGCGTCTTGAAAGAGTCAGATATATCGCTGAAAATAGATAACAAAGAAATACCCTTGGTGCCTTTTGTCAGAAACATCTTAAAAAACGCTGTGCTGGGAGTGGTCAAAGAGCTTAAAGGCTATAAAGAAAACGCTCAAATAGAAATTAAGTTAAAAAAATGAATATGCAAGAAAAGATTATCAAAGAACTCATAAGCAAAAAAAACAAGGTGTACTTGGTGAACCATTCCCAATGGGGCAAGTGTATAAAAAAAGTCTATATTGATAAGATTGGCTTTGAGAACGAAAAAAAAATACTATTAAGATTATCGGGAGAAAGGGCTCCCAAATTATATGATTATGGATACAATACTGTATATATGGAATATGTCGAGGGGAATCTTTTATTGGATGAGATTATAGAAAAGCCCACTCAATATCATACTGTCAAAGCTTTTTATGAGTTTTTGGTTTGGTTTTTATCTAAATTAGAGCTTGTGCCCTGCGACTTGAATTTTAGAAATTTTATAATAAAAGATAATATATGCTTTGGATTAGACTTTGAAGAGACAAAAAAAGGGGACATATTGGAGTGCCTTACAAAAGCCATAGCTTATTGTTATCTCTATGATTTGGAATATCAAAAGAAGCGGGAGTTTGTAAGCTCATTATTGAAATGCGCATCTCAAAAAGCCGATGATATCTATGAGCAGGCGACAGAGAAAGTTCTGTATCTTACACAGCGCCGCGGTTTGATTTTTGACAAAAACCAATTTGAAAGTTTTTTATTCGGGCTATAAACCCTTTTTTAAGGCGGGGGCTTAGGGTTGCCTTATTTACTTATATATATTAAAATAAGTTGTTTATGAATTATACTTATGGTATAATATGCAATAATTATTTAGATTATTTACATATCTCGCGGAGGTTAAGATGAAAAAAGAAAATCCAAATCCGGATTTTATTGCGCTTGAAAAAGAAATTTTGGATTTTTGGCAAAAGAATGATTGCTTTGAGAAATTGAGAAAGAAAAACCAAAACGGCCCAAGGTTTAGGTTTTTGGACGGACCTATTACAGCCAACAATCCCATGGGCATTCACCATGCTTGGGGAAGGACATTGAAAGACCTTTATATCAGGTACAATGCCATGCTGGGCAAGTCCTGCCAATACCAAAACGGCTTTGATGCCCAAGGGCTTTGGGTGGAAGTCGAGGTGGAAAAGGAAATCGGCGTTTCCAACAAAAAAGAGATTTTGGAATACGGTCTGGACAAATTTACTGAAAAGTGCATAGATAGAGTCAATAAGTTCTCTTCAATCATTACCGAACAGTCCAAAAGGCTGGGGCAATGGATGGATTGGGAGAATTCCTATTATACAAACAGCGACATCAATATTACTTCTATTTGGTATTTCTTAAAAAAATGCCACCAAAACGGCTGGCTGATAAAGTCTCAAAGACCCATGCCTTGGTGCCCAAGGTGCGGAACTTCGCTTTCCGAACATGAGATGAGCGGAAGCTATAAGCAAGTGGAGCACACTTCCATTTATGCCAAGCTTCCCATTCATGACTCCAACGATTCTATTATGGTATGGACCACCACGCCTTGGACGCTATCGTCCAATGTGGCACTTGCGGTAAACCCTGATATTGAGTATTTGAGGGTCAAGGTCAAGTCGGATTCAAGAAATCTTATCATTGGAAAAGACGCCCTTGGAAAGCTTAAAGGCGATATAGAGACGGTTTTGGATTCTTTCAAAGGAAACGAGCTTGTGGGCAAAGAGTATACGACAATCTTTAAGGACTTTGAGTGCCAGCAGTTTACACATAAGATAGTGCCTTGGGAGGATGTGGACGCCAAGGAAGGATCGGGCGTGGTGCACATCGCCCCCGGCTGCGGTGCGGAAGACTTTGATTTGGGCAAAAAATATGGGTTAAAGACGATATGTCCAATAAACGAAGAGGGCAAGTTCTTGGACGGATTCGGAAAGCTGTCCAACCTCTTGACTACCGAAGTTCTGCCATATGTGCTTGAACAAATGGAAGAGGACGGCACTCTTTATAAAATAGAGCCCATAACCCATAGCTATCCCTATTGCTGGCGATGCAAGACCGAAGTAGTGTTTAAGATAGTGGACGAATGGTATATCCATACCAAGGAAATAAAGCCTTTGATGATTGAGGCAGCCAAAACTGTGAATTGGGAACCCGACTTCGCAGGAAAGAGAATGATAGACTGGCTTTCAAATATGGGGGACTGGAATATCTCGCGAAAGCGTTTTTATGGACTGCCGTTACCCTTTTATCCATGTGAGAACTGCGGGCATCTGACTGTTGTGGGCTCAAAAGAAGAGCTTATTGAGCTTAGTCGGAACAAGAGCTTGGACGGCGTGCCCCATTTGCACAGACCTTATATCGACAATATAAAAATAATCTGTCCCAAGTGCGGCGCCATAGTGGAACGGATACCCGAAGTGGGCGACTGCTGGTTGGATGCGGGAATCACTGCATTTTCTACCAAGAAGTATTTTGAGGACAAGGAGTACTTTGAAAAAAACTTCCCCAGCGAAATGGTTTTGGAGATGAAAGAGCAGATTAGGTTGTGGTTCTATTCGCTATTGTTTATGTCAGTGACCATAACAGGCAAAGCGCCTTATGAAAATGTGGTGGCGCATTCCTCTGTTATCAATGAAGAAGGCGGAAAGTTCTCAAAAACAGGCTATATGATACAGTTTGATGAAGCTGCGGAGAAGATTGGTGCGGATACCATAAGATATCTCTTTGCAGCCGCCTCTATTGCCGGCGATGTCAGATTTGGATACAACCTTGCCGACGAGGTCAGAAGAAAACTGCTTAGTTTTTGGAATGTGTATGTATTCTTTAATCTTTATGCCTCTTTGGACAATCCCGATATAGCCTCCTTTAAGCCCGATTATAACACTTTTACCCACAGCGATAAGTGGCTGATTGATAGGACAAATCAATTTATTGATATAAGCCAAAAATCCATGCAGGCATACAAGACTGCGGCTCTTATAAAGGAGTTTGAACAGTATACCGACGATGTTTCCAATTGGTATATCAGAATAAACCGAAAGAGGTTTTGGAAAGGCGAAGATAAAATCGACCAAATGAACGCTTATTGGTGCTTGTATCATGCGATAAAGACCACAATAAAAATCTTAGCTCCGATAGTACCTTTCTTGGCGGACTATATTTGGCAAAACTGTGTCAGGGAGATAGAAAAAGACGAAGAGATTTCCGTTCATCTTTCAAGATACCCCGAGCGTATAGCAATGGGAGGGGAAGAAAATGTGCTCATGCAGACAGAGGTCGCCAGAGACATCATAGCCACAGCCCAAAGGATGAGAAACGAGGCGCAAATTAAAGTCAAACAGCCGCTCAATACGCTATATCTTATCTTAAGCGACGAGGACAAGCAAAACGCAACTCCACTTCTTGACATAATAAAAGAAGAGCTGAACATTAAAGAGATTGAGTTTGCGAAGAGCTTAGATGCCTTCAATGATGTATTCTTTACGGTAAACTTTAGAGAAGCTGGCGCCAAGCTTAAGGGCGAAGCACAAAGGCTCAAGAAACTGGTGGACGCTTTGGACACCACAGGACATAACCAACTCAACCAAATGTATGAAAAAGGCAGCGTGGATATAGGCGACTTCAAAGGCTTGGAAAGCGTAATGTTTGAAAAGCACTTCCGCCCCAAACAGAATTTCATAATAGCCGAGGAAAACAGACGCGCACTTGCTTTGGATATCAATTTGAGCCCTGAGCTTATCGAAGAAGGCTTTATCAGAGAGCTTATCAGGCAACTTCAGGTTATGAGAAAAGAGGCTGATTTTGCGGTGGAGCAGAGGATAGTTGCTGATATAAAAACTCAGGACCAAATGGCTTTAAGGGCGATTGAAAAATATAAAGAGAAGATAAAAGAAGATATCCTTGCTCAGAAGCTTGAAGACACTCAAGACC
Organism: Clostridiales bacterium; assembly: GCA_012838805.1. Lineage (GTDB taxonomy): Bacteria > Bacillota > Clostridia > Christensenellales > DTU072 > DTU072. The sequence goes on along the minus strand of DUON01000027.1, from coordinate 6,296 downwards.
CTAAAATACAAAAGACAATCATAATATCCGACAAAAAGGTAGAGGTTAAGCTGGCTCTTTAATTAAGGGAGGTAAATATGCTTAAAGACCAAATAAGACAGGAGTTCAACCAAGCCCGCAAACAGAAGGACAATCTCAAAAAAGCCGCTTTGGAAGCCGTTCTTGCGGCGATACTCCTTAAAGAGAAGACCCAAGCGGGAAAGACTGCGACAGACGACGAAATCCTGGACTGCCTTACAAAGGAAATAAAGGCGCAAAAAGAAATTGTTGAGATGTATAAGGGCAAAGATCAAGCTAAATCCTTGGAAGCGCAAGGCAAAGTGGATATTTTGTATAAGTATCTGCCCAAGCAGCTAAGCGACGATGAAGTTTTGGAAATGATAAAAGAATTGGATATCTATGAAGACGCCTCCAACAGAACAAAAGGAATGATTATCAAAAATCTTGTGCCCAAGATAAAAGGAAGATTTGACAACAGCAGAGTCAGTCTGCTTGTGGATAATTATTTAAAAAACAAGTAAGTTTTTCGTAGAGGTGTTGTATGAAACCTCAACTTAAGAAACTGCCGTATAAAGCCATAAAAGTGCAAGGCTGGCTTAAAAATCAGCTTTTGCTCCAAGCCCAAGGCTTAAGCGGAAATATCCAAAACCTTTTTCTCGATGTAGGCTCTTCGTCCGCGTGGCTGGGCGGCAAAGGAGAGGCATGGGAAAGAGGTCCATATTATTTGGACGGCATAGTTCCCTTGGCTTTTTTATTAAACGACAAGCCGTTATTAAAAACTGTCTTTTTTTGGGTGGAAAAAATCCTTGAAAGCAAAAATAGTCAAGTAGGCTTTGGTCCGTTGAGAAACAACGACTATTGGCCAAGAATGGTTGTGCAAAAAGCTCTTATCAGCTTTTATAGGACAACTTCGGATAAAAGGATAATTCCATTTCTACTTGACTATTATAAATTTATGTCAAATGAGATTAACAAACACCCCTTATATTTTTGGGCGGCGGCAAGGAGCTTGGAAGGCGCCGAGGCAATGTTCGAGGTGTATCAGGAGACGGGGCAAAAGTTTGTTTTGGAGCTTATGGAAAAGTTATACGGCTATGGCTATGATTGGTCGGAGTATTTTTCCGATTTCAAATTTTTACGCCCTACCTCCAAATACATAAGCCGACCCTTAATAAAGACGGGCAAATATCTTTTCGAGCCCATTGATAATTTAATCAAAAACAGTCAGAAAATACCTCCCAAAAAAACCCCTGCACAAATAGAAAGGTTCAATAATTTTGGACTGGTAAAAAATCTTATGCTCACCCACGGCGTAAATATAGCCATGGCGTATAAATATCCGTTATACTATGGCGTCCTTAAGGAGAGGGATGATTTGATACAACTTGCCAAAAAGGGCTACCAAACGGTTATGAAATATCACGGCTTATGCGTGGGACTTCATTCCTCTGACGAACATATTATGGGAGTGGATGCCGCTGGCGGAGTGGAGCTGTGTACCGTCATGGAACAAGCGTACACATTTGAAGAGGGACTTAGGCTTACTAAGGACAATTTCTATGCCGATTTGGTTGAATATATTGTGTTCAACGCCATGCCTGCCACATTTACCCAAGATATGACAGCCCACCAATATGTTCAGCAGCCAAATCAGATTGCGGCGGATAGAAAGCCAAGGCAATTTTTCGATACCAACCGGGAAGCGAATATTTTCGGCGTGGAACCCAATTATGGATGCTGCGCCGCCAATATGCACCAAGGCTTTCCCAAATATGCAGAGAACTTGGCTTACACCGACGGAGAAAGGTTATATTTCCTAGTCTATGCCCCGTGCGAGATAGTGACCGACCAAGCAAAAATAATAGAGAATACCGCCTATCCTTTTGACGATAAAATAAGGTTTGAGGTGATAGAGGCAAAAGACTTAAAAGCGGTATTTAGGATACCTAAATTCTGCCAAGAGGCATACCATAACGATAAAAAAATAGATATCAAAGACAAAGACAAGATAGAGCTTGTTCTCAATAGCAATGATATTGTGGAATTAAGGCTTGAAGATGAAATAAGGGCTTTCTCAAGCCCCGACGGCAGTTTGAGCTTTAGGAAAAACAATCTGCTGTTTTGCATGCCGTTGGAATGGAAAGAAAGATATGTAAGAGGTCAAAGACCGTATCATTATAGGGAGTATATAAGAACCAATGACGGCTACAATTATTCTCCTATAATAGAAAAGGGCAAGCCGATAATAAAGGACAAAATCAGCCGCCGTGTGGGGAGAGTTCCTTTTGATAGGGAAAAGCCACCCCTTGAGTATGTGGTCAGCGCAAGGGCGATTGAGAACTGGAAGATAAAATATAATTCTCTGCCTTCTCCGCCTAAGAACCCTATTTTATCTGAAGAAAGGGACATTAGACTTGTGCCCTATGGGTGTTCCTATTTGAGAGTGGCACAATTTGCTGATTTAAGAAAAGAGAGGTTTGAATAAATGATTGGATGTAAAGAAATCTTGAAACAATTTCAGATAATTGGAGATGTAGAAAGCTGCAAAAGATACGGGAACGGACATATTAACGACACTTATTTAGTGACTACTTTTGGAGATAAAGACTATATTTTGCAACGCATAAACCACTATGTCTTTAAGGATGTAGAAAAGCTTATGCACAACCAAAAACTGATTACAGAATACATTGCAAAAAAGCTTAAGGAACAAGGTTGTTATGACGATAGGCTGTTTTTGAATATAGTGCCAGCCGTTGACGGAAAGTGTTTTATAAAATATCAAGAAAACTATTATCGCTGTTATGAATTTATTGAGGGCGGGGAATGCTTGGAGAAAATAATTCATCCTTTGCAGTTTGAGCTTAGCGGCGTGGCTTTTGGAAGATTTCAAAAACTGCTTGATGGATTTGACGCAAGCCTTTTGCATGAGACCATTCCCGATTTTCATAATACAAGAAAGCGATATAACAACTTCGCCAAAGCCATAGCCGAGGACAAAGCCAATAGAAAAAAAGACTGCGGCAAGCTGATATACGAATACCTTAAGCGTGAGGAATACTGCGACAAAGTGTTGAAGCTTATGGATGAGAAAAAAATTCCCGTAAGGGTCACCCACAACGACACAAAGCTGAACAATGTGCTGATAGATACATATTTCAATCAACCCCTTGCGGTATTAGACTTGGACACCGTTATGGCGGGGAGCGTGCTGTATGATTTTGGCGATAGCATAAGATACGGTGCCAACAGAGGGGCGGAAGACGAAAGGGACTTGGAAAAGGTAGGTTTTGAGATGGAGCTTTTCAAGGCTTTTTCGCGTGGGTTCATAAGTCAGACAAAAGATATCTTGGTGGAAGAGGAAATAAACAATTTGGCTTTTGGTGCTATTCTTATGACCTATGAATGCGGAATGAGGTTTTTGACCGACCACCTTGAAGGCGATTTTTATTTCAAGATACGCAGACGCGACCACAACTTGGACAGAGCCAAAACCCAGCTCAAAATGCTGGAAGATATGGAAGAGGTCTTAGACCAGATGACGGAGTTTATATGGATGCTTTATGGTTAAGGATTTGTTAAGCGGATATCTTAAGGAATGCCAAAGCGGCGGCGAGGCAAAGCTCAAAACTTTCTTTAAGTGCTATGAAAAGGGAGAGAGCCTATTTTTTGACTTTGAAAGCCAGCAAGACTTTCCTTGTCCCAAACACGCCGAGTATAACAAGCCCCTTTATGAGGGGGACACCGTGGAAGTGTTTTTGACCCTTGACAGCCCAAACAGATACTTGGAGATAGAAGTAAACCAGCTGGGAGCCGAATATTGTGTGATAATTGAAAACAAGGACGGTGAAGGGGATATAATAATAAAAAAGCTTGAGAAAAGCCTCTTCACGCATAAGAACGAATTCGGGGGCGATATTTGGGCTTGTCAAATTAAGATTGACAAAAAAAAGCTTTATCAGATAGGCTGGAGTGAGGACATGGCGCTTATCAATGCACATAGACAGGATTTTGACAGAGAGGGAAAGCTGAATATCTATTCGCTTTTTCCCACTTTTTCCAAGACCTTTCATAAAAGCAAGGCTTTTCAAAGACTTTATAGAGGAGGAACGAGATGAAGATTTTGGTTACGGGCGGAGCGGGCTATATAGCCAGCCATACCAATGTGGTACTTCTTGAAAACGGCTATGAGGTTGTCGCTGTTGACAATCTTTCCAACAGTTCGGTTGAGAGCATAAAAAGGGTAGAACAGATAACCCACAAGAAAATTAAATTCTATCAAGGGGATGTCGGTGACAAGGAATTTTTGGACAAGGTATTTGCCGAGAACAAAATTCACGCCGTCATACATTTTGCCGGTTTGAAAGCTGTAGGCGAAAGCTGTGAAAAGCCTCTTTTATATTACCAAAACAACCTTATGGCGAATATAGCCTTGGCTCAAGCGATGTCGGAAAACAATGTCAAAAGACTTGTTTTTTCTTCGTCCGCTACGGTTTATGGCGTGCCCAAAAGACTGCCCTTGACCGAAAAGAGCCCTTTGTCCGCCGTCAATCCCTATGGCGCGACCAAACTTATGGGAGAGAGAATATTTTCTGATTTATATAATTCGGACAATAATTTTCATATCGTCTTGTTAAGATACTTCAATCCTGTGGGGGCTCATGAAAGCGGAATGATAGGCGAAGACCCCAAGGGCATTCCCAATAACCTTATGCCCTATATATCGCAAGTGGCAATAGGAAAACTTAAGAAACTCAAGGTCTTTGGCAACGACTATGCCACCCGTGACGGTACAGGGGTCAGAGATTATATCCATGTTATGGACTTGGCAAGAGCCCACCTCAAAGCGCTTGAAAAGATTGATTCATACGGCGTCGAGGCTTTCAATGTGGGTACGGGAGAGGGTTACAGCGTTTTGGAAATGGTGAAGGCGTTCGAAAAGGCGAGCGGAAAAAATATACCCTATGAAATCGCTCCCAGAAGACCCGGGGATGTGGACGAATGCTTTGCAAACTGTGACAAAGCCAAAGCCGAACTGGGTTTTGTGGCTGAAAAAAATCTTACGGATATGTGCGCAGACCTTTGGAGATGGCAGACTCTGAATCCAAACGGATACGATAACTAAAATTTTTGCGTGATGACACCGCCGCCAAGGCAGACTTCTCCTTCATATAGGACGCAGTACTGTCCTAAGGTCACGGCTCTTTGTTCTTTTGAAAATTCGACTTTCAAGCTGCCGTCGTCGTTTAAGACGGCGATGCCTTTTTGCAAGGGCTGCCTATGCCTTATGCGAAACTCAATCTCTTTAGGCGTCTCTATGGTTTTTGTTATGAAATTAAAGTCTTGGCATACAAGCCCTTTTGAATAAAGTTTAGGGTGTTCGCCTTGATTGACATAGAGTATATTTTCTTTGACATCCTTGTCAATAATAAACCATGGCTTTAAGTTATCTTGACCTTTTACGCCGCCCATACCAAAACCTTTTCTTTGACCTATGGTGTAGTAAAAGACGCCTTTGTGTTTGCCGACTACTTTTCCGTCCAAGGTCTTGATAAGCCCTTCTTTCATAGGGATATAACTTGACAAAAAGGAGCGGAAGTTCCTTTCCCCAATGAAGCATATCCCCGTGCTGTCTTTTTTCTTCGCAGTAATCAAGCCCTCTTGGGCAGCTATTTTTCGCACATCTTCTTTGTATAAATCGCCTATGGGGAACAAGACATTGTCAAGCTGAGAAGAGCTTACTTGATTTAAGAAATAAGTTTGGCACTTGTTTTGGTCGACAGCTTTTGCAAGATAAGTTAGGTTGTCCTTTTTTATTATTCGGCAGTAGTGACCGGTGGCGATATAATCGGCGTCAAGCTTCATGGCATAATCCCTGAAGCACCCGAACTTTATTTCTCTATTGCACAAGACATCGGGATTGGGCGTTCTGCCGGCTTGGTATTCGCTCACAAAGAGCTTAAAGACATTGTCAAAGTATTCTTTGGCGAAGTTTACGGTATAGTAGGGTATGTCCAAGACCGCGCATACTCGCCTGACATCCTCAAAGTCTTCTTGGGCGGAGCATACCCCGTCGAAAGAGGTCTCCTCCCAGTTTTTCATAAAAAGCCCTATAACTTCGTATCCTTGTTTTTTAAGCATAAGCGCCGCTACCGAGCTGTCCACTCCACCGCTTAGACCTATCGCCACTCTCTTTTTCATTCAAACTCCTATTAAAAGCTTTATACATAATATACCATAACCGCATTCAAATTTACAACTTTATAAAAAAATATAAAATTTTTTAATTTTTTTAT
>DUON01000004.1 GCA_012838805.1 Clostridiales bacterium | reverse complement strand
TTTTGGTTGTGTCCAAAAACACCAACAGCACCTCCAGTTCCTGTTCCATAACCAGAAACACCTGTTCCCGAAAAAGTTAAAAGTGATTTAGATGCGATTGCAAATTGTATTGGCGGTGCGGAACATACTGACGCTATAAGAAAAATGCTGGAGCAAGCGGGATTTAAAGATATAAAGATAACTCTCAACAATTTAACCTTTAAAGACAACCATAAACAGATCACTGAGTCTTTAGACGACGCTAATCTTGATGACTATGTTGCTTCCGCAATAATAGAGGCAAGAAAGCCAGATTACTGTTGCAGTGGCAAGTGTTGAACAGCAATAAATCAATTATAATAAAACGAGCGACTTTACAAGGTCGCTTTTTTAATACCGAAAAACAAGGAAAATGATACTTAATGGCAATAGAAATCGCAAGGTCGCTTGCTGAGATAGATAGACCAACTACCAACTTTGTCATAAATGTATTGTAAACCTACATTGAACTATTTTTATCTTCTTATGTCTATTGACACCTTTTTCTTTTAATAATATAATAATAATGTATAATAATAATCATTTTAGGTTATTAGGAATAAATATTTAAGTATAGGCAAAGGAGTTCGCCCCGTATGAAGAAAATTAGTGTTGCGTTTATATTAATAGTGGTCTTGACCTTTTCACTTTTGATTATGACATCTTGCGGCGAAAATATCTCCGACTCCGAGGGCATTGAAGTAGTGCTAAGAATGGGAGAGGACGACAAAGGTCAGATAGCCGTTATTAACAGTCAAAGCGAACTCCCCGACCCCCAAAAAGAAGGATATGAATTCAAGGGCTGGTTTTTAGATAAAGATTTTCAGATGCCGTTAAAGAACGATAGCCTTAAGACTATAAAAAAAGACGGGGCGATTGCCCTTTTCGCTCAATTCGAACCAGTTAATTTTAATATTGAATACCAATTAAACGGCGGCGTGAACAATGTACAGAATGTCTTTACATACACTATTCATGACGATATAACCTTATACGAGCCCACAAAGAATGTCGAGGGCTTGGAATACGAGTTCAAAGGCTGGTATGACAATAGGATGTTCACAGGCGAGAAAATCACCCAGATTCCCAGAGGAAGCGTGGGTGATAAGACTTTTTATGCCCTATGGACGCCTTATGATATCGTTTATCATTTGAATGGCGGAGTGAATGATGCCGCCAATCCCTTAGTTTATGACGGCTCCCAAGACATAGTGCTTAACAACCCCGTCAAGGTAGGCTATACTTTTGAGGGCTGGTTTGACAATGCTGAATTTAATGGCGAACCCGTATCAGTCATTCCGGCGGGAAGCTCAAGGGATAGGGAATTTTTTGCCAAATGGACGCTTAGAAGCTATCAGATAACTTATCAGCTGGACGGCGGGCAAAACCATGAAGAAAATCCCCTTTCATATCATATCAATATGAGTGCAGAGCTTTATGAGGCATACAAGCGTGGGTATTTGTTCATGGGTTGGTATGACAACGCCGAACTTCAAGGGGATGAGGTCATATCGATAGAAGAAGGCACCTTTGGCGATATGACCCTATATGCCGCTTGGCAGCCGATAGAATATGAAATAAATTATATACTCTATGGCGGAGAGAATCCTTCGAATCCTTCGTATTATACGATTGAAGACGAGATTATATTAGACCCCGCCATAAGAGCGGGATATGACTTTACGGGCTGGTATGACGCTTTCAACAATCTTGTTGAGAAGATAGAAAGGGGAAGCGACTGGACAGTCACGCTTTATGCAAGGTGGCAGCCGATAGCCTACGGCATAAATTATATCTTGGACGGCGGAGACAATCATTTAGCCAACCCCAATACATATACGGTTGAATCCTCCATACAACTGCGCCCCGCCCAAAAGAACGGCTATATCTTTAAGGGCTGGTATGACAATGCTGACTATGAGGGTGATGAGATAATATCTTTGCCCTTGGCAGAACCCCGTGAAGTAAACCTTTATGCGAAGTTTCTTATAGCATATGAAATATTATATTACTTGAACGGCGGGGAATTTACGGACAGTGTTATTCAGCAATTTACCGAAGAAGATTCTTTTGTGTTGCCCATACCAACAAAAGGCGGGTATGACTTTGAGGGCTGGTATGACAATGCGGACTATGAGGGCGATAAAATCATTGAGATAGAAAGAACTGCTCAAGATATCTTGGTATATGCCAAGTATACACCCATAACCTATGGCGTTACATACCATTATAACGGCGGAGAATTCGTCGAAAATCCTCAAACCTATACGATTGAAGACGATATTGTTTTGAATATTCCCCAAAAAGATGGCTATGACTTCACAGGCTGGTATCTTAACGACGAACTGACGGGGGAGAGCGTCCAAAAGCTTGGCGGACGCATAGGGGACTTGGAGCTTTATGCAGCTTGGAGCCCTGCCGAATACGATATCAATTATGTTGTCAACGGCGATTTCGCGTATTATAATCCCAACCCTCAAACCTATACGATAGAGGACGAGGTTGTGTTCCAAGTACCGTCCATAATAGGGTATCGTTTTGACAAATGGTACGCCGACAGCGAAATGAGCGTTCCCATTGAGCTTATACCTGAGGGAACTACTGGGGATATCACTGTTTATGGGGCTTTTTATAAACTGTATCCCATAACTTACATTATCGAAGAGGGCGGCTTTAATCATCCCGCCAATCCTACCGAATTCACTATCTTAGACGAGATAGAGTTGAACCCCGCATCCAAAAACGGTTATAGGTTTATGGGCTGGTACTCAAACGGCGACTTTGTGGGCGATAAAGTCCAAGTCATAAAAGAAAGGCAAGAGCCCATAACTCTTTATGCCAAGTTTTTAGTTGAGTACAGTATTATTTATAACTACAACCAGCATGAGGGCGGTGAGAATCATCCCGAAAACCCAGCCACTATCGTATCTGAAGAGTCTGTGGTTTTGCATGACCCTGTTAGGAACGGATATTTGTTTTTGGGCTGGTATGACAGTGACCTTTATCTAAATCAAATCACAGTTCTTCCCGAGGGGACTACAAGCAGTGTGGCGGTTTATGCCAAATGGGAAATAATCGTGTATACCATAAATTATGGGCTGGACGGCGGAGAGAATCACTCCATAAACCCCGATACTTATACGGTCAATGATTCGGTCAGCCTCATGTCCCCCACAAAGGACGGATATTTGTTTACGGGCTGGTTTTATGACCAAGAGTTCAGCATTGGACCGATTTCGACGATACCGCGCGGAAGTACGGGAAACATAGATGTCTATGCAAGATTTTTGAAGATTTACTCCATAGAATATGACCCGAACGGCGGCATTAACAGCGAATTCAACCCCATAGCCTATACTGTTGACGACGAGCTGGTTCTCTATCCCGCTGAAAGAACGGGATATGACTTTGTAGGCTGGGAATATAACGGTGAAATAATAGATACGATAAGCGGACTTGCGGGCAATATCCTGCTTAAAGCAGTTTGGGATATCACACACTATGTCATAACCTATAATACTTATGGGGGAACGGTCCTTGACCCCTTGAGCTATACTATTCTGGACGAAATCATTTTCGTAGGTGCGGAAAAAGAGCACTATGTCTTTGACGGCTGGTACTTTGACCCCGACTTTGAGGGGGAAGCCGTTGAAAAAATAGAAGCGGGCAGCGTAGGGGATATTGAGCTATACGCCAAATATTCCTTGTTTGAGTATCCCATAGTCTATCATCTTAACGGCGGAAAGAACAATGAGAACAATCCTCAAACCTATAATATTACCGACGAGATAGTCTTTAGAGCCCCGCAAAAAAATGAATTTAAGTTTTTGGGCTGGTATGAAGAGCCTGAATATGAGAATTTAATAGCGGGTATTGGCGTTGGTTCCTATGGTGAGCTGCATATTTATGCGCGATGGGAAATAAAGACTTACAGCATAATCTACAACTCACTTTTTGACGGCGAGAATCACCCCAACAACCCATCCACTTACACCACCGAAGACGAATTTGAGTTCTTACCTGCCCAAAGGGAAGAGTATATGTTTGGCGGATGGTATCTTGTGGATACCGCAGGAATGAGTGACCAGCAATTAAAAGCCCTGAATATTCATCCCGTCAGTGAAGTCAAGAAAAATACTGTGGGAAATATTATACTTTTCGCAAGGTGGCTTTCTGATACTTACGAAATTGAGTATGTGTTGGAAAGCGGAGCTGTGAACAATCAAAACAACCCATACTCTTACACAAGAGACGATAGGGTGGTCTTTTATCCCGCCACCAAGTCGCAATATACCTTTATTGGGTGGTACGACAACCCCGATTATGTTGGAGAACCTATTTGGGAGCTTCCCAAGGGAACTTTTGGCAATAAGACCTTTTATGCCCGTTTTTCCTTTACATATTATGTGACATATCAGCTCTATGGCGGAACATATGCCCAAGCTGTGGAGACATATACCGTGCTGTCCGACAATATAGAATTGGGAGTGCCGATAAAGCCCGGATTTATATTCAAGGGCTGGTATACCAATTCAAGCTTTACGGGCGATATTCAAACGCATATCATAACATCTGACGCCGAAGACAAAGTATACCATGCAAGATTTTTGCAGGAGTTTGAGATCTTTTATGTGCTTTATTCGGGCTTCAACCATGAGGACAATCCATTGGTCTGCACAGAAGAGGACTCTTTTGAGCTTAAAGATGCATATAGACCAAACTATATCTTTATGGGTTGGTATGAAAGCCCCGCCTTTAGCGGCGAACCCATAACCTATGTACCGTCGGGCGTCAGCCAAAACTTGACTTTTTATGCCAAATTCCTTTTTAGAAACGAATTGAATTATTTCTTGAACGGCGGAGTAAATCATCCTTTGAATCCCTCTTATTTCACCGAAGAAGACGAGATAACCCTGCTTGAGCCCGCAAGAGAGGGATATTCCTTTGAGGGCTGGTATAACAACATCAATTTCATAGGAACGCCAATCACCCAAGTGGGAAGTGATTCGTCTGGAATCAGAAACCTATATGCCAAATGGCAAATTGTTGAATACACGATAACTTATTTCCTTAACGGCGGATACCCGAGCGGGAATCCCAATCCGAATTCATACAATATAGACACCGGCGGAATACAGCTTTTGGACGCCCAAAAGGACTATTACCAATTCGTAGGCTGGTACGATAACGCCGAATTCATGGGACAGAAAATAACAAATATCCCTCCCAACTCCACTGGGGATATGACGCTATATGCCAAATGGCAGCCCATAGTTTATACCATAACCTATATGAATGTTTCGGAGGGCGAAAACCATATCGATAATCCCGACAGCTTTACCGTTGAGAGTCCTGAAATTGTGTTTCAAGCTCCGACCAAGCAAGGCGCAATATTTGAGAATTGGTACAACAACGCAGCTTTTTCCGGTTCGCCGATTACGGCTTTGCCTGCGGGAAGTTCTGGTGACAGGATATACTATGCAAAATGGACCTTTATACCTTATCATATCGTATATCATCTTGACGCCGGAACACAAAATCATCCCGCCAATCCCAATACATATACGGTTGAAGAAATCGTGACGCTGGGCGCGCCTATAAAGGGCTATCACACCTTTTTGGGATGGTACAGAAACCCGGCGTTTACCGGCGATGTTATAGAGACTACTCAGGGCTTAATCGGCAATATAGACCTTTATGCAAGGTTCGCCCCCACCTACTATATAAACTATCATCTAAACGGTGGCATAAACCATTTGGAGAATCCCAATTCTTTCACGGAATTTTCAGATACCATTGTCCTAAAAGACCCGTCAAAAGACTATTATATATTCGATGGGTGGTACGAGCAAAGCGACTTTGGCGAACGCATTTATGATATACCCACGGGAACAAAAACCGACATCCATATTTATGCCAAGTGGCAACCCATAGTTTATAACATAGCTTATCACCTTAACGGCGGAGAGCCTGCCAGCAATCCCGTCACCTATACCTTTGAGACCGACAATATCTTTCTACAAGCCCCAATAAGGGACGGTTATGAGTTCGGAGGCTGGTATTTGAGTCCTGACTTTGAGGGAACACCGATAGCGGCAATTACAATCGGAAGCCATGGTGATATAGAACTGTATGCCCAATGGACTTTGATAGATTATTTGATAAATTACTACAATCTCTTGGACGGTGTAAACAGTCCTCTTAATCCCGCAAGCTATAACGCCCAAACGGGATTGGTGGAACTATACGCTGCGGAAAGGGATGACTATGACTTTATGGGCTGGTATGACAACCAAATGTTTGAGGGAGAGCCCATGGAGCATATTGAGTCCAGCCTTTTGGCGGACATAGATTTATACGCTAAATGGACGCCGACTGAATACCTTATTGTTTATCATCTTTTTGGCGGAACAAACCATATAGATAACCCTGAAACCTATAATGTTGAGAATGTATATGAATTATATAACCCGCAGAGAGAGCACTTTGTCTTTCTCAACTGGTATGCAAATCAATACTTTACCGGAGAGCCGCTTACGCGCATAGAAAATAGAAGCGGTACATTAAACCTATACGCCAAATGGCAGGCGATAGAATTCAATATTGTGTATAACTTTGGGGACGGCAAAAACCATTTGGACAATCCCTTGAAATATACCGTCGAGGACCAAGTGGTCTTAAAGCCCGCAACGAAGGCGAACTATAACTTTATGGGCTGGTACTTGAATCCCGAGTTTGAGGGCGAGCCCATAGCCGTTATTGACGGCTGGGGGGATATCGAACTCTTTGCCAAATTCTTGTTCTCCTATAAAATTACTTATCACCTAAACGGTGGAGAGAATGCTCTCAATCCCTCATCTTACACAGTGGAAGACTATATTATCCTTGAGGACGCCCAAAAACCCTCTCATATCTTTACGGGCTGGTATGATAACCCCGAATTAGAGGGCGAGCCTATAACCGTAATAACAGGCGAGGGAGATATTGAGCTTTATGCGGGATTTGAAAGAGTGTATACGATAACTTATGAGCTTAACGGCGGACAAAATCATCCTGACAACCCTTCATATTTTACTGAAGAAATGGAGATAGAGCTTGGACCCCCAGTTCGCAGCGGTTATATCTTTATGGGTTGGTATTTGAGCCCCGATTTTTCGGGAGAGCCCATAAGAATTATAAGCGGACGGCAAGAAAACTTGACTTTGTACGCTTGGTGGGGAGAATGGGGGCACTATATGAGCTATGGCGAATATCCCCAAACACTGCTTGAAGATGACGCTATAATAGATGCATTAAATAACGGCTTAGGGGATATAACAGAACAAGGTTATTATTCCTATCTCGGCAAAGAATACGCTAAAGTAATCGCCGATAAAAACGTGAATGGATACATTATTGGTCAAACTTATTATTTCATAGTCGAGCCTATAAAATGGCGTATCGTTAACAATGAAAATGGAATATTGACGCTGGTCAGCGACTTAATACTTGATGCCAAGAGTTTTCATAGCGAATATCAGACAGATTGGCAAATCGTGGACGGCAAACTCAACAATTGGGCGGAGAGCGACATACGAGTGTGGCTAAATAGCGAATTTTATAGTCAAGCGTTTTATAGCAATGATTATTATATATTGGAACAAGCCACTTCACAAAGCGACAACCCCATTTATAACATTTCTTCTATGGGCGCGGGCGGAGATAAGGTAAGGCTCTTATCTATTGAGGATGTCACAAATTATGGGTACGGTTTTGTGGAAGATTTATATGCCTTGGACCAAAATAGAGTCGCCAAAAACAGCGACTATGCCTTAATAAACGGTGCCTATGCGGACGGGGATAATAATGGCGCATGGTGGCTGTATACCCCGGGAAGCAACAAGCGGTATACTTCGTTTGTCGGTCCTGACGGCATAGTCTATGCCAATGGAAACAACATGACCTTGTCAAGTTATGGCGTTAGGGCGGCAATCGTTATAGATGCCCGCGGAAGGGATTGAGATTCTTCATTTTATGCCCGAAAAAACCCATTTACTAACAGAAGCGGACTTTGACAACAAAATCCTTCTGTGCTATTATTAATCGTGATTTATTAACTTGGAAACGGAGGATATATGGTTAGATACGACTCAACGGATATTAAGGTTTTAGAAGGACTTGAAGCGGTTAGATTAAGACCCGGCATGTATATCGGCTCAACCGGCGAAAAAGGCCTTCACCATATTCTTTGGGAGATTATCGACAATTCGGTCGACGAAATAGCAAATCAATACGGCAATACTATTGAGGTTATTATCAATAAAGACGGTTCAGCCGTCGTGGAAGATAACGGAAGAGGAATTCCCATAGATATTCATCCCGTTTATAAAGTGACTGGTCTTGAATTGGTGTTCACCAAACTGCATGCGGGCGGAAAGTTCGACAACAGCGAATACGCTTATAGCGGCGGACTTCATGGGGTGGGCGCCAGCGTGACGAATGCACTTTCAGAATGGATGGATGTAGAGGTCTATCGCAATAAGAAAGCCTATAAGATGAGCTTTCATTCCCCTGAAATAAATGGAAAGATTGTTAGCGGGGCGATAAAAACCCCTTTGCAAGAGCTGGGAGCGACTAAAAAGACGGGCACAAAGGTCACCTTCATGCCAGACAAGCGTGTCTTCAAAAAGGCGGAATTTGATGCCGAGACGATAACCAACCGCTTGAGAGAGCTGGCTTTTTTGAACAATTCCATTAAATTTGTGTTCACCGATAAGAGGCAGGAAGATTTTGAGACCGTTGAATTTTATTATGAAAACGGACTTGTGGATTTTATCGATTATGTAAACGAATGTAACGACGCAGCCAAAAATAAAATAATTTTTATTGAGGGCGAAGTCGATAAATTCTTATTAAAAGCAGCTTTCCAGCATACCAAGACCTATTCAGAAAATATTTATTCCTTTGTCAATAACATACCCACAATCGAGGGCGGTTTCCATGAAACAGGCTTTAAAGCTGCCTTGACCAAAACCATGAATGATTTCGCGAGAAAGCATAACTACCTAAAAGCCAAAGACCCAAACCTTTTGGGCGAGGATTATAGAGAGGGTTTGACGGCGGTTATATCAATAAAAATGCAAAATCCCCAATTTGAGGGACAGACCAAGTCCAAATTGGGCAACCCCGAAGTAAAAAATTATGTGGAGAGTATTGTCAACGAAAAGCTGGAAGAGTTTCTTTCGCGTCCGCGTAGTAAGTCAATCGGGGAATTTATTGTCAAGCAGGCTATCGAGGCGGGCAAGGCAAGGGTAGCAGCTCAAAAAGCCAAACAGCAGCAGAGACAGAAAAACGCCATGGTGGGAGCTTCTCTTGTTGGGAAATATGCCGCTTGCACTGGAAAGAACCCCGAACTCAACGAACTTTTTATTGTTGAGGGAGATTCGGCGGGAGGAAGCGCCAAGCAGGGTAGAGATAGGAGGTTTCAAGCTATCCTGCCGCTTAGGGGGAAACCCTTAAACATTATGAAAGTCACAAAGAAAGAGCGGATTTATGAAAACGAGGAAATAAAGACCATAATTGCCGCCATAGGAACTGATACTGAAGAAGATTTTGATATCACAAATTTAAGATATGGCAAAATAATCATACTGTCGGACGCCGACCAAGACGGATTTCATATAAGGTCGCTGCTTTTGTCTATGTTTTATAACCTTACAAGAGAGCTTATCAGAGAGGGAAAGATTTATGTGGGGATGCCGCCGCTGTATAAAATAGAAAAGAAAGGCGTTGTGAAATACGCTTATAGCGACAAGGAGCTTGACGAGATAGTGCAGGAGTTGAAATCAAACTATACGATACAAAGATATAAGGGCTTAGGAGAGATGAACGCTGAACAGCTTTGGGAGACAACCATGAACCCCAAAACAAGGACGCTTGTCAAGGTCAACCTTGACGACGCCAAAGAGGCGGCGAAAATGATAAACACTTTTATGAACGACGACTCACAGACAAGAAAGAATTATATATTCAAGCATGCAAACTTTAATAAGATAGACGAATTTGCGGCTAAGTATGGAGGGTAAATAAATGCGTGCAAAAGATACAGCCACAGAAGAAGTATTTGAAGAAAGAATAATCGAAAGACCTTTGGCAAAGGCGATTCATGACTACATGATGCCATATGCCGAATATATAATACTGGACAGAGCGCTGCCCAGGGTAGAAGACGGACTAAAGCCCGTTCAAAGGCGTATTTTGTATTCCATGTATGAAATGAAGCTTAGACCCGACGGACCTTATAAAAAGTCCGCAAGGGTGGTTGGTGACTGTCTTGGAAAATATCATCCACATGGCGACACTTCTATATATCAAGCTATGGTCAATATGGCTCAAGACTTTTCTATGAGGAATACGCTGGTAAAAGGTCATGGAAACTTCGGCTCAATAGACGGCGACAGAGCCGCTGCTATGAGGTATACCGAAGTAAAGCTTGAACCCTTGGCTTACGAATTGCTTAGAGACCTTGAAAAGGATACCGTCAAGTGGGTCAAAAACTTTGACGATACCTTGGAAGAGCCTGAAGTACTGCCCGGACGCTTCCCCAACCTATTAGTAAACGGGGCTACCGGCATAGCTATTGGACTTTCAACTAAGATTCCACCCCACAACTTGACCGAAGTTATTGAGGGTGCTATTGCGCTTATCGACAATCCCAATATAAGCCTTAATGAGATGATGACCATAATCAAAGGTCCAGATTTCCCCGGCGGAGGATATATAGAACGGGGCAATCTGGAAGAGGTCTATTCAACGGGTAAAGGTCAGATTCCCATGGCGGCAAGACACGATATCGAGGTGGAGAACGGGAAACAGCAAATAGTAATAACCGAACTTCCCTACAATGTTAATAAGGCAGAAATTCAGCAAAAAATACTGAATTTAAGAGATACTTTGACCGCCAAAAAAGGAAAAAGCGAAAACATCCTTGGCGGTATCACCGAGATTTTAGACGAGTCTGACAAGAATGGCATTAGGATAGTAATCAAGCTTAAAAAAGGCGAGGACGCAAAAAAAATCGTTGAGTTTCTCTATGATAAGACTGATTTAAGGTGCAATTTTAATTGCAATATGATAGCTATTGCAGACGGAAAGCCAAGACAAATGGGGCTTATTGAGATACTTCGCTATTATATTAAGCACCAAAAGGAAGTAGTATATAACAGAACAAGATATGACTTAAATATCGCCAAGAAAAGGGAGCATATTCTGGACGGATTTATTCTTGTTCTTCCACATATCGACGAGGTCATAGCTTTGATTAAGAACTCAAATTCACGCACTGAAGCCAAGATAAACCTTAGAAGAAGGTTTGAGCTTTCGGAAAATCAAGCGGACGCCATACTTGACTTAAAGCTTGCCAGCCTTACCAAAATGGAAATCAATAAGCTTGAAAAGGAGCTTGTGGAGATTAAGGCACAAATTAAGAGCTTTGAAAAGATAATCAATTCCGCAAAAGAGCTTTCAAGAGTTGTCAAAAAAGAACTCAATGAAATAAAGGAAAAATACAAGACCAAGAGACTTACTCTTATTGTGGACAATATCAATGACACTATTGTGGACCCATGCGAGGCAGCGCTTTCGCCCGGGAAGTGCGGATATGTGGTCATAGGGGTTGAGGGCGATATAAAGTTTCTCAATCAAAGGCAGTATATGAGCGTGCATAAGGACGCCGAATCTTCGGGATATGACGGGCTTGCCAAGCATATTGCCTTTGTGGACAAAAATCAGACCGCCCTTGTCTTTTCCAATAAGGGGAACTGTTATAAACTCAAAACTGAGGATATACTTGAAAGCAAATGGACGGATAAAGGTCTTCCCATGTCTGAGATGTTTCCAGATGCCGCTATGGACGAAAAAGCTGTCGTCACTATGATAACCGACAACGGTATTGACCCCAAAGACGAGGTCTATATCTTTACCAAAAAAGGAATGGTGAAAAAGAGCCTGTTTGGCGATTATATAGTAAATAAAGACAGCTATCAAGTGGCTATCCTAAAAGAAGACGATGAAGTAATCAATGTAGAAAAGAAATCCGACTTTGCGACGATAATTTTCGTTACACAAAAGGGAATGTGTGTCAATACCAGTATAGACGAATATCCTTTGCAGGGCAGAAAGGCGTCTGGTGTTATTGGTATCAGCCTTAACGAAGGCGACAGCGTTTTATTTGCGGGGCAATGCGAGGGCGAGCCCTCTTTTGAAGAGGGTATAGACCCGCTTGGCGAACTCTTGCTTGTAGCGAACAATAGCTATGCCAAAAGGGTCATTATCTCATATATTGATACTATGAAGAGAAATAGAAAGGGCGTCAAGGTCATTGATTTGGCAAAAACTAAAAAGAGCAGACTTGTTTTCGCAGGCGTGGTTACGGAACCCTATGATTTAGTTTTGGTAGACCAAAATAAAGCTTTCAAGGTAGTCAATTCAGAAGATATTATGATAGAGGCAAGGACCACCAAAGGAAAACCCCAAGTCAAAGACGGGGAAATAACCCTTGCCGTAAGACAGACAGAAGACGATGCCATATATTAATATTATTTTTAGTAAAGTGTCATACAATACTTATGATATTGACAAAGACTTATATTAAATATATAATTAGTTTAATAAATAGAAGGAGCACCATATGAAAAAAACTTTTACTATTCTGTTTTTAATAGCTTTAATCGGCGCTTTGGTATTCACTTTCGCAGCGTGCGACAAAGACCCCGAAGAGCCAAGTATCGATAGATTTGAGATAGAGGACCTTACTCTTACTGAGGGCGACACATTCAAAAAAGAAAATGTAAAAATCACCGCTTACAAGTCAGACGGGGAGACGGCAAGCGTTCAGAACAATTTGGAATTTGATTTATCCGAGCTTGAAGATGTGTTGGACGACGACAACAAGCTTTCAGATGATTCGGCAGGCGAATATACCGTGCCCGTTTATCATTTGGAAGAGTATATCGGCGACCTCAAAGTTATTGTAAAAGTCAGAAGATAGGAAGGGCAAATGTTATTATCAAAGCTTGTTGGAGAAAGAACAAAGGAAAACCCGTCGGATGCGACAATAAGAAGTCACGCTCTCTTGGTTAGAGCAGGATTTATTAAGCTTGTAGCAAACGGCATATGGGCGTTGGCTATGCCCGCCAGAAGAATATGCAAAAAGATAGAGAACATTATTAGAGAAGAAATGGACGCCGTAGAGGGGCAGGAAGTCAGTTTTCCTGTCGTCATGCCAAGGGAATTGTGGGAAGAGTCGGGAAGATACTCTTCTATCGGCGACGAAATGGTCCGTTTCAAAGACCGCAACCAAAAAGACTTGGTGCTTGGTATGACACATGAAGAAGCGGCGGTTTATTTGTGTAGAAATTGGGTGTCCAGCTATCAGCAGCTTCCCTTTATGATTTATCAGCTTCAGACAAAGTTCAGGGATGAGGCACGCTCAAGAGGCGGATTGATACGGGTTAGAGAGTTTGTGATGAAAGACGCCTATTCTTTCCATATGTCCCAAGAGGGCTTGGAAGAATATTATCAAAGGATGTATGACGCTTACAGCCGAATCTTCAAAAGAATAGGCATGAAAAAAGTCGCCGTCGTCAAGTCCGATTCTGGCATGATGGGAGGCAACATCGCTCATGAATATATGCTTTTGACGCCGTCGGGCGAAGATACGATAGTCCTTTGTTCTTCATGCGACTATAAGGCGAATATAGAAATAGCCGCAAGCGTCAGAGAACCGAATAGAGACGATATAAGCTCTGAGCTTGAAGAGGTCTTTACCGCAGATAAAATCCAAATCGACGAGGTGTCGGAGCTATTAAAAGTCCCCGCACACAAGACGATAAAAG
This sequence comes from Clostridiales bacterium, assembly GCA_012838805.1. GTDB lineage: Bacteria > Bacillota > Clostridia > Christensenellales > DTU072 > DTU072. The sequence continues at coordinate 48,875 of DUON01000004.1, read as the reverse complement.
CGGTGACCTATGAAAACAGATACAGCGGTGAAATAATTGTGGCTTTCATTAGGGGTGACCTTGAAATAAATGAAGCGAAACTTAAAAAACTTGTTGGAAAGGATATCGTACCTGCAAGCTTACAAGACAGTCAAGACGTATTCGCCGGCAATATAGGTCCTATTGGGCTTACGGACAAGGTCAAGGTCTTTTTTGACACTTCCTTAAAAGAAGCTAACAATATGGTGGGCGGAGCGAACAAGCCCGAATATCATATTACGGGAATAGATGTGTCAAGAGACCTTAAAGGCGTGAGATTTGACGACATCTCCAAAGTTCGGGAAAATGAAAAATGCCCTGTTTGCGGACATGAACTAAACTTAGAAAACGGCATAGAAGTTGGGAATATCTTTCAGTTAGGCGATAAGTACACCAAAGGCATGAATATGACAGTCCTCAACCGTGAGGGAAAGGCACAGCATCCTATTATGGGCTGTTATGGAATCGGTATAGGAAGGGCTTTAAGTTCTGTTGCGGAAGAGTCAAACGACGAATACGGTCTTATATGGCCGATGAGTATCGCACCTTGGCATGTCTATTTGTGCCCCTTAAGGCTTGACGACCCGTTAGTCAAAGAAAACGCCTATAAGCTGTATAGAGAACTGGAAGAACAGGGCGTAGAAGTCTTATTTGATGATAGAGACACTTCTGCTGGCGTGAAATTCTCAGATTGCGACCTTATGGGGATACCCTTAAGGGTTGTGATAAGCCCGCGTTCGCTAAAGAACAACCAAGCAGAGGTTCAGTCCCGAACAAAAGATTTTAATAAGAACATTAACTTGTCAGATGTAACAAGCGAAATAAAGAAAATAATTTCAAATTCTATCCTATAAGGAGGATATTATGAAAAAAGCCGTAATGATAATTATAACGCTATTGCTGATTATGACCTTATTCGCCGCTTGCGACGGTAACGGCAATGAGCCACCGAATAACGAAAATGGCAATAATGGTGGAAATGACAGTTGGAAGCCGATAGAGCGTGAAGATGCCAATGCGATGTTTACCAGACTGTTAAGAGGTGTGAAAGAATCAGTCGATAATATCTCAAAAGGCAAAGTTAATGATATGAATCCTCTCTTTTCCATAGATTCAAGGGCAAAAGTAAAAGTCAATGACTTAACTCTTTGGATGGACTTCAAAATGAATTATAATCTCCAAAATCCGGACGATTTAAGGATGGGCATTGAGGTTCTCAACGAAGAGCAGGATGCCGTGGTCTTGGGAATTTATTTTTATAAAGAATATTTATACATAAAAATGGCGGACGGAGAGGCGGGAGAACTCAAATATCCTTTAGATACATCGATAATTCAGACATTCTTCCCATTAGAAATGAATACCTTTGATATAAAACACTACTCCACCGTTCTCACTTCTTTGATAAGAATAAACGGCGACATCACGGGAAGAACCAGAATGTACGGGCATATCGCTGAATACGAATACCGTTTTGAAGTCAATCTTGCCAACACCCTTGAAAGGCTTGTGTCCACAATGTCTCCGGGCGGAATACTGCAAGAATTTGATTCAGAAACGCTTTCATTGATTATCCAAAGAATAATGGGCGTATCCTTTGAAGACATTTCCAACGGCAATATACCCGAATCCTCGATAATAATCGAATTTTCCTTATCTGACGACAAATTGACATCTTTTAAGGCGGACCTCTTAGTGGATCAGGAAGGAGAAAGCAAGAATGTGCTTTTCGGCGGTGATGTGATAAATATGACCTTTGACCTTGAAAAACTTGTTATCAAAAGAGGTGGAGCGGGGTCAATAGAGAATTTCGTAAGCATTCCTTTCTTTGCCAATAACGAGCATGTATCTTATCCCCTTTATGGCGACCAAAGTTTTGGAATTCAATTAAATATTACCCAAAAGGGCGAGGAAGAAGAGGAAGACCAAGACTATATCATTACTGGAGAGGTCAAACTTGATCTTGAAGAAATAATAAGCAATGAACTGCTGTTCGAAATCAAGGACACTGACGGCAATAAGCTATGGGGAGCTTATATTTACAGAAATATGTTCTATATATATAACTCCACACAGGGTGACTTCCAAAAAGTAATTGAATTCCCCATTGATATAATGGATATCTATGAAAAGATACGCGAAGGGAATATCCAAGAAGACGATACTCCAATTGAGAAAAAAGATGTAATGGAATATGTAGCGTACTTTGTCGGAGCGTTGAGATTCCATGAACAGAAGTTGTCCTTTAGGATAGACAGAGATTTTTATGATATGTTGCTTCCCAATTTCGAGGAATTCTTTACCTATGCAGACGAGGTGCTGGAGGATATAGACCTTATACAAGAGCTTGAAGAGGCAGACTGTTCAGGAATTATAGACTATCTTATGGAGAATACCTTTGAGGTGTATATAGCCTTAAGCGAAGACGCCGAAAGCTTTATATACATCGTGGAAGGGGATATCCAATTCCCTGACGGGGTAGAGGGCATACAAGAAGAAAATGACGATTAAAATTTTTAATCTCAAATGAATGAAAATAGTCGGCAAATCTCTGCCGACTATTTTTTTATAAACCATATCAAGACAAAATGTTTATATCAATAAATCATTCATATCATACTTGCCGCAAGGCTGTTTAACTAAGAAAAGGGCGGCTTTGATACTGCCTCTTGCGAAGATAGTCTTGCTCTCGGCTTCATGGGAGAGCTTGATTATTTCATTATTCATAAAAAATGAAATCTCATGTTTGCCCACAACGCTGCCGCCTCTCACTGCGTGAATGCCCACTTCCTTTTTGGGTCTCTTGCCCACAATGCCTTCTCTTCCATAGATAAATTCGGTTGAGGGAAGTTCTTCTTTGACGGTGTTGGCAAGCATAATGGCGGTGCCGCTGGGGGAATCTGCTTTTTGATTGTGGTGAGTTTCCACTATCTCAATATCCGCAATATCGCCGATAGCGCGCGCAGTTTTTTTGACAAGCTGCATAAGTATATTCACGCCAAGAGACATGTTCCCCGATTGGAATATAGGTATTGTCTTTGACGCCTCGTCAATGAGCGCCTGTTCTTCTTCATTAAAGCCGGTAGTCGCCACTACGGCGGGGATTTTGTTCTTTACGGCGTAGGGGATGTAGTCGTATACGGCGTTATGCGAAGAAAAATCAATGATACAATCTATCTTTTTGTCCACTTCCAAGCAGTTCTTATATACGGGTATATCATAAGGATTTTCCAAAAGATACTTGTCCACGCCGCAGCACGGTATCGCTTGTTTTTCTTCTCTTAGGCAATTATAGACGGTTTTGCCCATAGCTCCGCCTATTCCATAGATAAGTATATTCATAAGTATTCTTACTCCTTAATTTGTATGCCGAATTCCTTCATGGTCTTTTTAAGATAGTCCACTTTTTGCATTTTGGTCATGGGAAGTCTCATATAGTCGTCGCAAAGCCCCATGAGGTTAGCAGCTGTTTTTACGGGAATGGGATTGACTTCGCAAAAAAGAGCTTTTACCAACTCCGTCATGTCCAATTGCATTTGAAGAGATTTTTTGATATCGCCCGCAAAGAAAGCCTTTGCCAATTCCGATACATATTCGGGTATGATATTGGATGCAACCGAAATCACGCCTATTCCGCCAACGGCAAAGCAGGGGTGTATCAAGCCGTCCTCTCCGCTCATAAGGTCAATCTTATCGCCGCAAAGTCTTCTTATTTCCATCATCTGGCTGACGCTTCCCGACGCTTCTTTGATTGCCGAAATATTCTTATAGCCTGCAAGACGGCTTACTGTTTCGGGAAGCATATTCAGCCCAGTCCTACCAGGCACATTATAGAGTATAATGGGTATATTTATGCTGTCCGCAATAGCTTTATAGTGCTCAATTAAGCCGTTTTGGGTAGCCTTATTATAGTATGGGGTTACCACAAGTACGCCGTCTGCGCCAAGCTCCTGGGCTTCAATGGAGTAGCCAATGGCGGTGTGGGTGTTGTTGCTCCCCGTTCCCGCAATAACGGGAATTCGTTTGTTTACTTTTTTTATGGCGAATTTCAAAACAGCGGTTCGTTCGGCGTGGGTCATAGTTGTGGGCTCGCCTGTGGTTCCGTTGATAATCAAGGCGTCTACGCCAGCCTTTAACTGCATATCTATAAGTCTATCTAAGGCTTCAAAATCCAGCTTGTCATCTTTGAAAGGCGTGATTAAAGCTGTGCCTACTCCAGTGAAAATACTCATAATTTTTACCTCCTTATTTGCTGTCAGCTTGTATTAGATACTCTAAAATCTGAACGGCATTTGTTGCCGCGCCTTTTCTGATGTTGTCCGCCACCACCCAGATATTGCATCCTGATTCAACAGTATCGTCAAGCCTTATTCTGCCCACAAAGACATCGTCCTTGTCTTCGGCGTAAATGGGCATGGGATACAAGTTCTGCTTGGGGTCATCAATGACAGTGATACCTTTTTGGGCAATAAGGCATTCTCTTATGCCCTCAAGCGTGCAAGGCTTTTTGAACTCGATATTTATGGATTCGCTGTGTCCATGGAATACGGGCACCCTAACCGTCGTGGCTGTGACTTTTATGTTTGAGTCTCCAAGAATCTTTTGAGTCTCAAAAATCATTTTTTGTTCTTCTTTTGTGTAACCGTTGTCAAGAAAAACATCTATATGAGGAAGCACATTGCCATAGATAGGATAGGGGAATTTCTTAAGCTGATCGGGATCGGTTACTCTGTTTTCCAAATCGCTGTATCCCGTCATGCCTGCTCCGCTGACCGCTTGATAAGTGGAATATACTACTCTTTTTATGGTATATTTGTCGTGCAAGGGCTTTAGGGCGACCACAGCTTGAATGGTGGAGCAGTTGGGGTTAGCTATAATGCCTTTGTTCTTTAAGCTGTCTGAAGCGTTGACTTCGGGCACAACAAGGGGGACTTCAGGGTCTGTTCTCCATTGGCTGGAGTTGTCAATAACCACGCATCCATTTTTTACAAATATTGGCGCAAATTCCTTGGAGGTGGCTCCGCCCGCCGAGAATAGGGCAAAATCAAGGTCCTTGCCGACTATGTTCTCTTCTTTCAGCTCTATTATTATATGGTCTTTTCCCAGAAAATTGACAACCTTGCCCGCAGACCTTTTGGAAGCGTATAGATAATAATTTTTTACGGGGAGATTCCTTTCGCTAAGCACCTGCAAGAACTTTGTTCCTACCATTCCAGTAGCTCCTACTATCGCAACATTGTAACTTCTCATATAGCCTCCGTTTTTCTAAATTGTTTATAAAAATAGCGGTATTGTCATAAACACCGCTAAACTCTCAATAAATTGGTTCAGGTATCTGCCGACTAGCGCTTCACCAATTTTGGTGACAGTGTCAGAGGATTTCTCCCAAGACCCCAACACACAGCCTTAACAAGAATCAGCTGAATGTTTCGGCGGTTATGCCCTTTGGGCTTTTTTCGTTCTTGTGACGCTCGGGTCTATCCCGATAAAAAAGCTTACTAATGCTAACCGCTCCTCTATCCGCAGTGTTTGAATAAATAATATCACTCATTCCACTATATGTCAAGGTATTTTATATGGTTACCATAACAAGCTTAAACTCTGCTTTTTGCTTTTTGGTGTGACAATCAAAAAGGGCATTAAGATGTTTTTTTGAAAATTGAAAAAGCATTGAGAAAAGACATATTAAAAGCGTCTATTCTTTAGTTTTGGGCAGAGAGTGAAATAAGCTGTCGAAAGGAAAAAGAATTTGGTAGCTTATTGCGGTATTTGTGTTTGCTTTTTATAGTACGTTCAGATAAATTTAAGGTAAATGTTTGAAACTATAATAGTAAAATAGTAAATTTTTTGAGTAAAATCAAAGTCTTAAAATAAGCTTAAACATTAATTTGACTTTCTTTTACTCTTAATTTACAATATATAGATATGTGAGGAGGAGCCATGGACAATTTTAAGATTAATATGAACAAACAAATCAGCAAAATTATGTCCAATGACACCTTTGCGGTCATGCTTTTTGCACCCGCAGGGACAGGAAAGACAGATTTTTTGACGGAACTGAGCAACCGCTATAAAACTGTATTTTGGTTTAATGCTCTTACTGACAATGTGGAGTCTTTCAGCCTATGCCTCGCCGAAAAGATTTTTAGAAACAACCCCGACATGATGAGGAAGGTAAGACAAATAAGGTATTGCGAATCTTCAATCAACAATGAAATAGTAATTATTACTGCGATACTTCAGTATATTTCCACAATAAAGGGGAATTGCCTTTTGGTCTTTGAGAGAATGGAAAGACTGCCTAAAAACTTCGACTATTCCTTAATCGAAAGGTTAATAAAGCACTGTCCAAAGAATTTGAAGATTGTCATCTCTTCTGACTCATTCATTAATTTTGACTATAACAGATTTGAGCCCATGTATCCAATACTCATAGATGAGAATATACTTGGGCAGAAACCCCCCAGACCCGATTTTGACGCCTACATAGAGGAGTTTGACGACGAGCAAAAGGCTTTTTTGGTGTATGTGGCGGACTTGGACTATTTAGATAAAGATTTTTTGAACACTTTTTATCCGCAAGGCGTGGATATGTTGGAAAGGCTTTGTTGCAAAGAGCGTTTTGTGGCGACAAGGGACATCAAGTTTTATAGAATGAATACGCTTTTAAGGAACTGGCTTTTCAAACAAAAGCAAAGATATTCCGCTCATCTGAAGAAATTTTCAGACATTGACGTTCGCCAAAGGCTGGGGGATTACTTATTAAAAGAAGAAAAATATTATGAAGCCTTTAAGATTTTCCATAAAGCTGGCTTTCTTGATAAGATTGAGACAAGCCTTAAGGGAATCGTTAAGAACAAAAGCCTAAGGCTTGAATTATACAGTTACAGCAAATATTATGAAAATGAAATCTTAGAATGCGTGAAGGATTGCCTATATTATAGGCTCTATCTTGCTTTTTATGCTTATGTGCATAAGAACTATGAGCTATGCTATATGGCGGCGAAAGAGCTTGCAGATGAATTCAAAGAGGACAAGGACGCCCGTCTGTGCTGTCATTCCTTGATGCTTAAGAGCAAAACAAGAATGGGGAAGTTCAAAGAGGCTTATGAGCTTTTGAAAGAGCTTAAGCCGATATATGAACACAACATTTCCGACTATGAGGAAATAGTGAGCCTGATGCCGATAATTTATCGCGAGCTGGATATGCCGATTGACTTCAATGAAGTAAACAAACTTGAGAACACTTTGGACGAGAAGCCCGAAAACAAAGCGGCTTTATGGTATCCCAAAGTAAAACAGGCAATCAGCGAAGCTTATTTTGATACGGGCAACTATAAAAAGGCAATGCAAATAACCAGACGCATAAAAGAAGTCATACCTTTTTATGTCATTCCCCATAAGCTGATTATGTTCTATTACTATTCGGGGGATATTGAATCAGCCTATAATATCGCCAATTCGGCTTTGAGGTTTGCAATTAAACACGATATCACAAGGGACTTGTCCATGTTATATACTGCGCTTGCCAATATCGATATGTTTTATGGCAGAGTCAAGGACGCCCTTGAAAAATTCGACAAGGCAGTATCTTTAGATAAAGAAAACAGCTATACGAAATTCTATAATATCTCACAAAGATGCATGGCGTACGCCAGATACGGCGATATGAATTATGCCAAAGAGGTATCACACATCTATTTGAAATACTGCGAGAAATACGCTCCGCAATATGCGAATATGATGCTTTGTGCGCTTGCTTTCAGCTATTATAAGCTTAAAAACTATGAACAGGCGTATTTTTACGCTACCAAGTGCGTCACCCAATCCAAATCGAGGTCTATATTCTGGCTTAGCGGAATGGCGATAGCCACATCTTATTTGTTGGAGAGAAACGACTTGAAAGACGCTCACAACCTTGTGAAAAACATCCTGAAGTCAAGCTACATATACGGCATGGAAACTATGGTGGCGGACAGCATTGATATTTTTGAGAACCTGCTCAATTTTGCTCACAACAACTATATTGAAACCGAGTATGTGGAAAGGATAAGGGCAATGGTAAAGAAAAAAGAGAGCATGAAGCAAGTCAACCACAACTTACGAATTAGGTTCTTTGGCTCTACCGCCGTTTATTCGGGAAATACAGAAATACAATGGAAGACCAAAAAGGCAAAGGAACTGTTTTTACACTATATACTGGCGGGCAAAGACGGCATTGACAGAAATATAATAATAGAAAATCTTTGGAAAGACTATGTCTATGAGTCTGCCATTAACAACTTAAAGACCACCAACAATATCATTAGAAAGACCTTGGAAAGCAACGATGTGGATTTTGAGCTTAGCTATATCAACAGCAAATATATTCTGCATATCAATAATGTGGTCAACGATTATGACGAATTCCGGAACATGATAGAACTGTATAAGATTGAGGAGAATTTAGAGAATAAAAAGACAATTATGAATAAGCTCATAGACAAATTTAGAGAGGGGTTTGCCGTGGAGATAAAGAATCAAGACTTCAATAGGCATAGAGATTACATATTGCAAGAGATGATTATTATGCTTTTGCAGTTGATATCCGATTTGAAAAAGAAAGAGGACTTTATTGAGGCTAAAAAATATCTGACTTACTTAAAACAAATAGACACCACCAACGACTATAAAAAGCTGACGGAAGAGATAAATTCGCTTTTGTCTTAAAGAGAAACAAGACGGGCGGTATATTAATCGCACTTTTTTTATAAAAGACTTTCTTTTTCGTCTTGGGTAAAGTCTTTTGGAACGACGGCTATCGTCTTATAATTTTTATAATCCACCATTCCCGTCATGCCGCCTTTCTGCCGCTTGACATTTTTTCTTAAGGTATAGTCTACATCCGCTTTGCTGGACGCACGCGCTTGTGAATAATACGCACACAGTTCTGCAGCCCTGACAAGCACTCCTTGGGGCGGGTTGGGGCTTTTTATAACGGCGTGGGCACCGTGGTAGCCCTTAGTGTGCATCCATATATCGTTTGAAGAGGCTATCTCAAAAGTCACATTGTCGTTTTGGATGTTATTTTTGCCTAAATATACGCTTATTCCCTCGATTACTATATGAAACGGTTTGGATGGACGCTCTTTTTGCTTTTTACGGGCAGGTTCTTTGATATTAGAAAGAGCCAAAAGCTCGTTTTGAATTTCCTTATACTCTTCCTTATTGGTAGAATTTTGCAAAGCCGCTTCTATCGATAGGACATATTCCTTTTGTTTCTGGATTTCTTTTAACTGCTGTGCGGCTATTTCTCCACCTTTATTGAGCTTTCGATACTTCTTAAAATATGCTTGAGCGTTTTGGTTGGGGTATAATTTCTTATCAAGCGGAATCTTTACTTTTTTATTGTCATAATAGCTTTCGCATTCCAAAAATTCGTCGCCTTTCTTTATACGGTGGAGATTGGATAAAATCAGCTCACCCCATATCTTATAGGTATGTGAGTCTTTGCTCTCTTCAAGTTTTTTAACACAATCCAAAGCCCTTTTTTCTAATTTGCTCTTTAGCCTTTTCAGCGTCTTTACAAGCTCTTTTGTATCCGCTTGTTTGCGGTTTTCGGCGTTGCGCGTGGTATAGAATATGTCCATGCATTCGTTAAGCGTCTGATAATGAACATATGTTCCTTTTGAGGATATATATGGGGTTATATAAAAGTCTTTTGGCTTATTGTCCTTGTCATATAACAGACAAGGCTTAAAAAGAGAAGTGCCATAGATGTTGAAAAAAGCGTCGATTGCCTCAAAAGGGGATTGGTCTTTTCGGGCTAATATCTCTTTGGCTGTATCTTTAGCGATGCCTCCAATATTTTTCATAAGAAAACTTATGTCGATATCATCATTATTGTCAATAAGTTCTTTCAAGCTTTCCTTGTCGTTAAGGCTAATTTTGTTTTGAGGCGGAGGGGAGTACTTAAGGTTGGGAAGAGTGGGGTTTTGAGATTTTTCAAGAGGCACGCGTTTTATGGCGTCAATTATTGTAAAATCCTCTTTTGTGAGTATAATATTGGAATATCTTCCCATAAGCTCGCAAAGAAGATAAGAGTTTGCTTCGTATCCCAATTCGTTTTTGTTTGAGATAAGAATTTTTACAATACGGTCGTTATTGAGAAGGGAAATATTTTGAATTTTACCTCCCGTCAGCCATTTTCTTAATAGCATGCAAAATTTTGGCGCGCTTAGGGGATTTTGTTTTTTTTGTTTAGTCAATCTGATGTTGGGGAAATTGGCGTTAGCGCTTATTGCCAAAGTATGGCGCTTATTAGCCTTTATCCCAAGAAAAATCTCATCTCGTTCAGGCTGTGAAATTCTCTCTATCTTACCGCCGCCAACCAAAGTTTTTAGTTCTTGAACGGCTGTGTTAAGCGTAATCGCATCTAATGGCATAGCATAATTATACTTTTATTAATCGTTATAGTCAAATTGATTTTCCCTTTGATTAAATTGACATAAAGCCAAAAATAGGTAATAATAATCCTATGGCAAAAGTGAAAAAAATATCCCGCAAAGGAATTTTATATCGAAAAATAAAAAAAGGCGAAGATGTGGTCGCATTTGAGAATAGACCTTTTGAGGATATTTTGGACTATATCTATGCGGATTCAAAAAATACCTTATCCCTTACTTTTATAGATAAAAAAAAGAGGAGAAATACCCTAAAGATAGAGAAAAACGACTTTGAGACTATGGGATTGGAGTTTGACGAATCGATAAGCATCAAGCCTAAGATCTGCCACAATAAGTGTATATTTTGCTTTGTTGACCAATTGCCCAAAGGCATGAGGAATACCCTATATGTAAAGGACGACGACTATCGCTTGTCTTTTGTTAGCGGGAATTATATCACCCTTACGAACTTAACTGACAAGGACATGGAGCGGATAATAAGCTATAAGCTCTCTCCGCTTTATATATCCGTCCATTCCACTGACGAAGACATAAGGAAAAAGATGCTTGGCATAAAAAAAGCTCAACCCATCCTTGATACGATAAAAAAGCTTGTCCAAAACGATATAAAGCTGCATACACAGATTGTGCTTGTTCCGGATGTCAACGATATTTGTCTTGAAAATACGATTGAAGAACTCAAAAATGCCCAAGTAGAGACTGTCGCCGTTGTGCCGGTAGGATTGACAAAGCATAGACAAGGGCTTTTTGATATAAAGAGAGTGGATAAAAAGCTTGCCCGAAAAACGATTGGAATTGTTGAAAGACTATATGACAAGTATCCTTTCTTTTGTTACGCTTCCGACGAGATGTACCAAATAGCCGAACTGCCCGTTAAGGACTATGGGTATTATGGCGGTTTTGAGCAGATAGAAAACGGAGTCGGGCTTATTGCGAAATTTTTATATGAGATAGAGCTTGGTTTGCAAGATGCTCCGAACAGCCTTAATAAAAGCGTTGCGGTACTGACCGGAATGGGCGGACAGGCATCCATGCAAAAAGCAAAAGAAATGATTAAAAAGCGTATAAAAGGATTGGAGATAAACATATACACCATAAAAAACAGATTCTTTGGCGAGAGCGTGACGGTTAGCGGGCTTGTGACGGGGCGGGATATTATAAAAGAGCTTGAAAAAAAGGATGTCCAAGGCGACTATATAATCATTCCTTCGGTTATGCTTAAAGAATTGAAAAAGGTGTTTTTGGACGGTGTAAGCGTGAGACAGCTTGAAAAAAGCTTAAAGAAAAAAATTGTAGTAAGTCCTGTGGACGGGGAATGTTTTGTAAATGCGATAAAAAACGGAGCGAATAAATGGTGAAACCTTTAGTGGCGATTGTGGGAAGACCCAATGTGGGGAAGTCCACATTCTTTAATAGAATAACGGGAAAGAGAATAAGCATAGTCGAAGATACCCCAGGTGTGACAAGGGATAGGGTGTACGCCGACACAGATTGGCGTGGCTGTAATTTCACCGTCGTGGATACCGGCGGTATTGAGATTCACAGCGAGGACGAGATGTGGATGCATATAAAAAAACAAGCGGAAATAGCTGTGGACTTGGCGGATGTCATAGTTTTTATGGCGGACGGCAGACAAGGCATCACGAATGATGACTTCGATGTGGCGAATCTCTTAAGAAAATCCAATAAGCCCATTGTGCTTGCGGTCAATAAATTAGACAACCCCAAATCCCTGAATCATTTTGACTTCTATCAGCTAGGGCTGGGAGACCCTGTCCCCATATCAGCCGAGCAAGGCATAAACATAGGGGATTTATTGGACGAGATAGTAAAACATTTTGATAAATGGCATGATAGTGAAGAGCAAGAGGACGATACGATAAAAATCGCCGTTGTGGGAAAGCCCAACGCCGGAAAGTCATCCCTTGTCAATAAAATTTTAGGATATGACAGAGCCATTGTCACGGATATTGCGGGAACTACGAGAGACGCCATAGACACTCCCTTTAAGGTAGGGGATAAGAACTATGTGATAATAGATACCGCAGGCTTAAGGCGGAAAAGCAAAGTGCTTGACGATGTGGAGTACTATGCCAATATAAGAAGCGTCGACGCCATAAGAAGAGCGGATGTTGTGTGTGTAGTCATAGACGCAAGCCAAGAAATAAGCGAACAAGATGTTCGGATTTGCGGACTGGCGCACGACAGCAAAAAGCCTTCGATTATTGTTATGAACAAATGGGACACCATTGAAAAAGACACATACACCATAAATAAGTATAATGATGAGCTTAAGGAGAAACTTAAGTTTATGGATTATTTTGTGTCGGTATATATTAGCGCACTTACTGGAAAAAGAGTGCCCGTAGTTTTGGAAGAAATCAATAAAGTGTATGAAAGGGCGTACCAGAGAGTGGCGACTGGTATCCTAAACGAGATTATTCATGACGCTATCGCCATGAATGAACCTCCTACAAAAAATGGCAAAAAATTAAAGATTTATTATGCCTCACAAGTGGAAGTGTGTCCTCCGTCTTTTGTCTTGTTTGTCAATGACCCCGCAATCATTCATTTTTCCTATAAGAGATATTTGGAGAACGCTTTAAGAAAAGCCATTGACTTTAGAGGCGTGCCGATAAGGATAATGTTGAGAAACAATAAGGACTATTAAAAAGGAGTGAATATTTATGCGAAAAATAAGCCATGGGGAAGCTTTGGCTCTCTTGCAAAAAGAGCTTGAAAGGTACAATGCATTCAAAAAGATGAACTTAAATTTGGATATGTCAAGGGGAAAGCCTTGCAAGGAACAGCTTGAACTGTCTAATGGAATTTTTGATGTCTTGACCTCAAAGACACAGGACTTTGGCAGTCCCGATTATAGAAATTATGGGCTTTTGGACGGCATCCCCGAAGCCAAAAAGTTCTTCGCCGACCTATGCGAAGTTAGCGAGGACGAAATTATGGTTCTTGGCAACGCCAGCTTGAATATTATGTATGACAATATTCAAAGGGGAATGCAGTTTGGAGTGCTGGATAATCCGCCAATGAACAAGCAAAAAAACCTCAAATGGCTGTGCCCTGTTCCGGGTTATGACAGACATTTCGCTATTACACAGTTGTTTGGCTTTGAGATGATAAACATTCCCATGAAAGAGGGCGGTCCTGATATGGACTTGGTGGAAGAGCTTGTCAAAGACGAAAGCGTAAAAGGAATCTGGTGCGTGCCCAAGTACTCAAATCCGCAAGGCATCGTCTATTCAGATGAGACGGTAAGGAGGTTCGCAAACCTTAAACCAGCGGCAAATGATTTCAGAATCTATTGGGACAACGCCTATATGATACACCATCTTGGCGAGGATACTCCTTTGTTAAATCTTCTTAATGAGGCAAAAAAGGTCAATAATCAAGACATTGTATATATGTTCGGCTCAACTTCTAAGATTACTTTTGCGGGAGGCGGAGTGTCGTATTTTGCCGCCAGTAAAAGGAATATTGACAGCCTTAAGATACCTATGTCTAAACAAAGCATTGGTCCGGATAAATTGAATCAGCTAAGGCATATCCGTTTTTTTAAGGATAAAGAGGGTTTATTAGAACATATGAAAAAGCATGCACAAATCCTTAAGCCCAAGTTTGATACGGTGAACAATATCTTTTCAGAGGAACTTTCGGACTATGCCCGATGGATAAATCCTTCTGGCGGTTATTTCATCAGCTGTGATTTAAGCGAGGGCACGGCGAAAAGGACGATAGAGCTTGCAAATCAAGCGGGAGTCAAGTTCACACCGGCGGGCGCTACATTTCCGTATGGTCTTGACCCAAAGGATTCCAATATCCGTGTAGCCCCCACCATGCCGCCCATAAGTGAGCTGGAAACGGCGATGCGGGTATTCGCATGTTCGGCTAAAATCGCATATTTTGAAAAAGCGGCGTCTTTAATTTAAGATAAGGAATTTTTTTATCTGATAAAAAGAAGGCTCTTACGGGTCTTCTTTTTTTGTTATCAAGCGTCTTTATGAGTTTTTGTGGCGAATAAACTACTTTCTTAAAGCATAAATTTTATTAAATACATTTATGGAGGCTGTATATGGTAAATTTTGATATATACAATGATATAGCGAAGAGAACGGGAGGGGATATTTATTTAGGAGTTGTCGGTCCAGTCAGAACGGGCAAATCCACATTTATAAAAAAGTTTATGGAACTGTTGGTTTTAGACTGCATAGAAGATAAAAACAAGCGGGCAAGAGCCATAGACGAACTTCCCCAATCCGCTGACGGAAAAACTATTATGACAACCGAGCCAAAATTCGTCCCAAATGAGGCGGTCACTTTGATGCTTGACGAGGACATAAAAGCAAATATCAGGCTTATTGACTGTGTGGGATACCTTATCGAAGACGCCATAGGGCATAAAGAAGGGGACAAGGTAAGATTGGTCAGAACCCCTTGGTCGGAAGCGGAGCTTCCTTTTCAGCAAGCGGCGGAATTGGGTACGGAAAAGGTGATAAGAGACCATTCTACGCTGGGCATAGTGGTCACCACAGACGGAAGCATTACGGACATAGGCAGGGCAAAATACGTGGAAGCTGAAGAGAGGGTGGTCAACGAGCTCAAAAATATCGGAAAGCCTTTTGTAATAATCTTAAACAGCGTTCATCCGAACGACAGCGATACCGTCAAGCTAAAAGAGAGCTTGGAAGATAGGTATTCGGTGCCTGTGATAGCAAGCAATGTCAATAAAATAACAAAAGACGAGCTGGCTATGATTATGGCGAATATCTTGCTTGAATTCCCGCTTCGCAGGGTAGATGTAAGACTTCCAAGATGGATGAGAGCTTTGGGCGCGAAGCATAGATTGATTAGGGAAATTCTTGAATTGATGAGCGACGAGCTTCAAAACATTAAGAAAATGCGTGACTATAAGAGGTTTAGGGATGTGTTCGCATCAAATGAGGCATTGCAAAAGGATGTGGATATCATAGTGGACAGTGCCAGCGGTATAGTCAATGTGGGTTGCAAGGCGGTGAATGACTTATATTTCAAAGTGCTCAGTCAAATATGCGGTGACGATGTGGACGACGATTATAAGCTCTTGGCGTATGTCAAAAAGCTGGCAAGCTCTTATCGGGACTATGAGGTCATCCGTGAAGCTATGGAAAAAGTCAAAGAATTCGGATACGGCGTGGTCAATCCTACGATTGAGGATATGCAGCTTGAGGAACCCGAACTTTTAGCAAGGGGAACCCAATTCGGCATTAAGCTTAAAGCTTCCGCACCGTCTTATCATATCATAAGAGTGGATGTGGAGACCGAAATAAGCCCAATAATTGGTTCGCAACAGCAGAGCGAAGACCTTGTGAATTATTTATTGGGAGAGTTTGAAAATAATAAGAAAGGCATATGGGATACAAATATGTTTGGCAAATCTTTGAATTCGCTTGTCAAAGAGGACTTGACAAACAAGCTCAACAGCATGCCCCAAGACGCTCAGAACAAATTGAGAAAGACCATGTGCAGAATAGTAAATGAAGGAAGAGGCGGCGTACTTTGTATCTTGTTATAGAACATTTTCTTATAATGCGACATATAATATAATTGCTAATAAGGGATAGGACTTAAGCGACTATCCCTTTTTTATAAGAGGAGATATGCTAAAGGAAATCGGTTATAACAGAGAAGCGGTGAGAAAGTACGCAAAACAATGGGCTTTCAAGAGAAATCCCGCCTATTTGGACTTTTCAAACCTTGGCGGAGATTGTACGAATTTCGCCTCCCAATGCATCTTTGCGGGCTGTGAAGTCATGAATTATACGCCGATATACGGTTGGTATTATCAGTCGGCTGACAATAAGTCGCCCTCATGGACGGGCGTGAAATTCCTTTATAATTTCTTGACCTCCAACAAGGGGCAAGGCCCTTATGGCAGAGAGTGTGACATATATGAGGTTAAGACGGGGGATATTGTGCAATTGGGAAGTGTTTCAAGCGGATTTTATCATTCGCCCGTAGTGTGCGGATTTTTTAACGACGAAATTTTGGTCTCAGCACATTCTCTTGATGTCTATAACAGACCTTTGTCGACCTATACTTATGAACTCGTTAGATTTATACATATAGAGGGAGCAAGAATAAAGATTTAGTCCCAGATAGCCTCGCCAAATAGAGCAAGGCTTATTTTTTCCTTTAATTCCTCAATGCCTTGTCCTGTCTTTACGCTTATGGTTATGATATTCTCGGTGTCGGGAAGTGTTTCGGGGGCTTTCAAATCTATCTTGTTAATAACAGTTATGGCGGGGATATTATCCGCCCCTATGGATTTAAGGACATCTTTAACGACATGATATTCCTTTATGAGATTTGGGGAAGCGCCGTCTGCAACAATAAGGATAAGGTCAGCGTACTGCGTCTCTTCAAGAGTGCTTTTGAAAGCGTCTATGAATTCATGAGGAAGTCTGGAAATGAATCCGACGGTGTCCACAAGAATAAACTCTTTTTGCGGTGCAAGCCATAGTCTTCTGCTCACTGGGTCAAGAGTGGCGAAAAGCTTGTTTTCCACCAATACATCGGCTTTGGTAAGCGTATTCATAAGCGTAGACTTTCCGGCGTTTGTGTAGCCGACAATGGAGACGACTTTCGCCATGGACTTTTGTCTTCTCTCCCGCCTAAGTCTTCTTTCACGCGTGATTTTCTCTATTTTTTCTTCTAAATCCCTAATTTCGCGTCTAATTGTCCTTCTGTCAAGTTCCAGTTGCTGTTCACCGCCGCCCCGTCTTGCGCCGCCTCCGCCCGCTCCTCCTCCGCCTTGGCGGGATAGAACAAGCCCTTGTCCCAACACCCTTGGAAGGCTGTGCTTTTTTTGAGCAAGCTCCACTTGCAGTTTTCCCTCATTGGATACGGCGTGCATGGCAAATATCTGCAAAATAAGCTCGGAACGGTCCATGATATCTACTCCCAGTCTGTCTTCAAGGTTTTTGAACTGTCGCGGGGTTAGGTCATTATCGAAAATCACGGTTTTTGCCTCAAGGTTTTGGACAAATTCAGCAAGCTCCTTTAATTTGCCTTTGCCAATATGATAGTTTATGTCGGGATAGTCACGGCGCTGGCTCATTTGGGCAACCACAGTATACCCTGCGGTTTGGGCAAGCAAGGCAAGCTCATCAAGAGGATTTTCTTTGTTAGATTTGGTTACACAAACCAGTATCGCATTTGAATTTTCCATATTCACCTAATTTGTATTATAACAAATAATATTGTTTTGCTCAAAAGAAAAGCTTTACAAATATAGATTAAGTAATTATAATTCTTATATATTCTAAAAAGAGGTGATTATTATGAAAAGAAATATGCAGACAATTATTTGGGGAGTGGCGCTGATACTTATAGGTATCATTATTATTTTGAATATGGCGAATGTCATTCAAGTCAGTCTTTGGAGTTATATCTTTGGGCTTGTGCTAATCTTCGCCGGCATAAGCTCTATTATAAATTCAAAAAAGAATATGTTCGGATATTTCCTTATTCTTTTGGGGCTGTTTATAATTTTAAGAAAGGCGCTGAGCTGGGATTTCAACCTGCTGTATATCATTCCAATAATACTAATTATTGCAGGAATAAGCTTTTTAATAAATGTGGTGTCGTCTGGAAATCACAAGGTGTCGGGGAATGTCTTTGTGGTTTTTTCAGGAAGAGAGGACAATACAGTTCCAGTAGACTATCAGGGCAGTAATATCACTTGTATTTTTGGCGGTTATGGGCTGGACTTAAGAGACCATAAATTCGTCAACGATTTGAGCTTCAATATCTTCACTATGTTCGGGGGAACGGAAATTATTGTGCCTGAGAATGTAAATATCGTGGTCAAGCCCACGGCTATTTTCGGCGGTGTAGGCAATGTTACGAGGAATTCCCAAGACAACGAGTTTACTATCTATGTGAATGCGCTTTGTCTTTTTGGCGGTGTGGAAGTACTCAATTATAAAAAGCAAAGATAATATAAATAAAAGCCTTTTCCTAATGCTGGGAAAAGGCTTTTTTATGAAAAAAGCGTAAACGGGTTCAAACAAGCTCTTTTTTCAATTTTTCGATTATCCTTGCTTCAAGTCGGGATATCTGCACTTGAGAAACGCCAAGTTCCCTTGCGATTTCACTTTGAGTCTTGTCTCTGTAATATCTCAAATAGATTATCTTTTTATCCCGTTCGTCAAGGTTCTTGATAAGGTCTTTGATTATTATCTTATCAATTTCGTCGTCTTGACAGCCTTTTGCGGAGAGGCGATCAATCAGACTCAAGCCGTCCTCGTCGTTTTCGGTATATAACGATACGGGGTATTTCGAACTGTCAAGAGTAAAGACCACATCTTGTTCGCCGATATCAAATTCTTCGGCTATTTCGCTAATTGTGGGGTCTTTTTGGTGTATGTGGCGGTACTCTTCAATAAAAGCGTTTATTTTTTGGCTTTGTGCCTTTATCGAACGGCTGACCTTTATTGCTCCGTCGTCTCGAATAAATCTTTTTATCTCCCCCGCAATCATGGGTACGGCGTATGTGGAGAATCTGACTCCAAAGCTGGTGTCAAAATTGTTTATCGCTTTAATAAGCCCCAAAGTGCCAAGCTGTATCAGGTCGTCATATTCAATTTGCTTGTTCTTATATCGTCTGACAATGCTTTTTATTAAGGGAAGGTTATGATAGAGCAAAAGGGTCTTTGCCTCGTCACTGCCATTCTGAGCTTCTTTGATAAGTTGTAGGGTTTCTTCGTTTTGCAGCATATTATTTTAGCCTTTTTGTCATAGTAACCGTCGTTCCACCGCCTAATTCTGATTGGACATCCAGACTGTCCATAAATGATTTCATGATAGTAAATCCCAATCCGCTTCTCTCGTCGGATTCTTTAGATGTGGTATAAAAATCGGTCAAAGCCTCTTTGACATCGGGAATGCCTTTGCCGTTATCCGATATAGTAACTTTGAGCAGGTCATCCGATAATTCCGCCTCAATAAGAATTTGCCCGTTTGCCATATTTTCATACCCATGTATTATGCAATTTGTGACAGCTTCAGATACGGCGGTTTTTATGTCGTTTATCTTTTCCACGGTAGGGTCGCATGAAACGCAGAACGCCGCCACAACACTTCTTGCAAAGCTCTCATTTTCGGCAATTGCATCGAATTTTAAGCTCATATTGTTATTCATCATTTCACCTCTTGTTCTATTAAAGGAATAATGCTATAAAGTCCGCTGACTCTTAATACCTTATCTATTTGCGGTGACGGACTAAAAAAATATAATTGTTTGTTTTTGTTCTTTAATTTTTTATAAAGCCCCATAATAAGCCCTACGCCTGCGCTGTCCATGAAATCCATGCCTTTCATGTCTAAAACCATTCTTTTGATTTTGGGCATATCTGCATATTTGTTGAGTTGATTTTTTAAGTCGCTTGCTTTATAGTGGTCCAAATCGCCTCTTAACTTGATATATATCGTGCTATTGACTGTTTTTGCGCTTATCAACATAAGAATTTTGTCCTCCGCTAGAAAAACATTATAGAGTATATTTCCAAGCGTATTATTAGAGATGCTTGTTCTTATTGACTTATTTTGTCAAATCGCTGTAATAATGACTGGAGACTTAAGTGAAGCAAAAATTTTATCTAAATTATTGAAAAACATTTGACATAGTTTTGCTTATAATGTATATTATATAAAGTCACTTGGGTATTCCAACGGGGTGTGGCGCAGTTTGGTAGCGCACATGGTTTGGGACCATGGGGTCGGGAGTTCGAATCTCTTCACCCCGACCAGAAAAAAAGCAAGGGCCTTTAGCTCAGTTGGTTAGAGCAATCGGCTCATAACCGATCGGTCCGCGGTTCGAGTCCGTGAAGGCCCACCAAAAGAAAACCTTGCATCTTTATATAAATTTTCAAAAAGTGGTCCGGTAGTTCAGTTGGTTAGAATGCCAGCCTGTCACGCTGGAGGTCGAGGGTTCGAGCCCCTTCCGGATCGCCAAAAACTGCCTTGGTAGCTCAGTTGGTAGAGCAGAGGACTGAAAATCCTCGTGTCGGTGGTTCGATTCCGCCCCAAGGCACCAGCAAGTTTATCTCTGCTGGCTTAGCTCAATTAGGCAGAGCAGCTGATTTGTAATCAGCAGGTTGATGGTTCGATTCCATTAGCCAGCTCCACTTGGAAGGATTCCCGAGCGGCCAAAGGGAGCAGACTGTAAATCTGCCGTCAGCGACTTCGATGGTTCGAATCCATCTCCTTCCACCAAATACGCCCGTTTTCCATATGGAGAATGGGCGTTTTTGCGTTAAAAACATTGGTTTTTTTTGCCATTTTCAGACATCTCCAACCTTGAATACCGCAAACACAGATCGCGTTCTTAGGCATACCAAGATGTATACCAAGATTTCAAACGATTAAAATAAATAAAAACCACCTGTCAAGTCTACAAGAAACAGATCTAAGAATGTTGATAATAGTGCGGTAAAGATAGGAGGAAATATTTATAGAGCATATATCAATGATGATGGCAAATTTGAAATCAAACAGTAGTAGCGGGATGTATATTTAAGCCTCGTATGTTAAAAATAAATATGGAAGTGATATTATGAGAAAAGAAATAGTACAAAAGGAAGAGATATGCTTCCCCAATAAAAGGTACGAGGAAATAAAGTTCGATGGAAAACAAAGAATATCTGAAGACTGTTAGAAAAGAAATGCCCAAGTCCAAGCATGCTTTGACTATGGTTCGGGCGTTTTTGACTGGGGGGTTGATATGCGTGATAGGGCAGGCGATTTTTGATACATTGAAGTACTTCATGCCCCTTGTTGTGGAGGAAATGATTCATCAATATACCATAACTATTCTTATCTTAATAACTGGCATTCTTACGGGCATAGGCGTGTATGACAAAATCGGGAAGTTTGGCGGCGCAGGGTCTATTATCTCAATTACGGGATTTGCCAATTCCGTTGTCGCCCCCGCCATAGAGCATAAGAGAGAGGGCTATATTTTGGGACTGTGTGCCAATATGTTCACAATAGCCGGTCCGGTCATAGTCTTAGGCATTGCGGCTTCGGTTATTGTAGGGATTTTGGCTATGATATTTCCGGGGTTGTTTTTGAGATAATGAGAAACCAGACCATTTACTTCAAAAATAATGATGTGGGTATTTTGGAGACGGCTACGATTGCAGGACCTAAAGAGGGTGAAGGTCCTTTGGGGAGGTATTTTCATAATGTCCTAAAAGACGACTTGCTTAAACAAAAGAGCTATGAAAAAGCCGAAACCAAAATTCATATATCTGTTATAAAAAACATTCTCAATAAGACCAAGCTTACGCCCCGTGATATCGACTGTGTGTTCGCTGGGGATATTCTTGATGAAATGATAGTATCAAGCTTCGCCATGAGGGAATTTGACATTCCCTTTATCGGTGTCTATAACGCTTGTGCAAGCTTTGGGGAGGCTTTGATAAACGCTTCTTGCATGCTGGATTCGGGGTATATGAACAGAGTCATTTGTTCCACCTCAAGCCATTTTTCAACGGCGGAAAGACAATATAGATTTCCCTTAGAGCTGGGCAACCAAAGGACTCCGCTTTCACAATGGACAGTCACGGGTGCGGGATGTACCTTGCTTGAAAAAAATAAAAACCTGCCCGTAAAAATAACATGTGCGACCATTGGCAAAGTTGTGGATTTCGGAGTTAGGGATGTAAACGATATGGGGGCGGCAATGACTCCCGCCGCTATGGATACTCTTATTACGCATTTTGAAAATACGAAAAGAAAGCCCGATTATTATGACATGATACTGACGGGTGATTTGGGAGACGCCGCTTCAAGACTTTTGAAAAAGCTGATAAAGAGACAGGGTTATGACTTGGATGAAAATTATAACGACTGCGGCGTGCTGATTTATAATAGGGAAGCCCAGCAAGTGGGGCAAGGCGGCAGTGGAACAGCTTGCTCTAACCTTGTCTTTAATGCCTATATCTATGACAAAATGCTGCAAGGGGATTTGAAGAGAGTGCTTCTTGTGCCTACGGGGGCGCTGATTAGCAAAACTTCTACCCTTCAAGGCGAAACAATGCCGGGGATCGCCCATGCTATTTGTTTGGAGGCGGTATGAATATATTTTTGTTGTATTTGCAGGTTTTTGTGGTGGGGGGGACATTCTGTCTGATAGGGCAGATTCTTATTAATACGACCAAGCTCACATCTGCAAGGATACTTGTAATATTTTTGCTTTTGGGCGTGGTTTTGGAAGCGGCAAGGCTCTATCAGCCCATAAAGGAATTTGGTCAAGCGGGGGCAACCGTCCCGATAATCGGGTTCGGCGCTAATCTTGCAAGAGGGGCTATCAAAGGCGCTTTGGAAAGAGGTTTTATTGGAGCGATGACCGGCGGAGTGCAATCGGCGGCGGCAGGGCTTGCGGGGGTTATTGCCATAGGCTTTGCTGTAGCGGTATTCTCTAAGGCAAGGACAAAAAAATAGCGTTGAACCACAGTTGATAATCGCTTGCCGATAATGTATAATAATCCTATGAAAAAATTGTTGACAAAAGCCGATTGCGTGCTTATAAAAAATCCATCCAATCTCTTTTATTTCTCCAAATACCAAAACCAAGACGCCATAATTATATTTTGCGGGAATAAGAAGTACTATCTCACCGATTTAAGATACCTTGACGAAGCCGAAGAAGTTTTGACTGGTTTTGAAATAGTAGACATAAAGCGAGATGGTATTGGAACGATAAAGGATATACTTGAAAAGAATAAATGTAAAACTCTGGGCATAGAAGACGATATACCTTTGAGTTTTTATAATCAATTGTGTAATAATTTAGATTTTATAGAGCTTAAAGACATAAGCGGAGAAATAAGAAGTATACGGGCAATAAAGAACGATGAAGAACTTGAAAAAATCTCCGTAGCCCAAAAAATAACGGATAAGACCTTTATTGATTTGCTTGGCTATATTAAAGAGGGCGTTACAGAAAGGGAGCTTAAGCATATTTTGGAAGACTTGATTTATAAAAACGGCGGGGAAGATACAGCATTTGATACGATTGTCGCCTTTGGGGCTCATACCGCAAGACCGCATGCCCATATCACAGACCAAAAGCTCAGGAAAAATCAGCTGATAAAGCTGGACTTTGGCGCAAAATATCAAGGGTACTGTTCGGATATGACAAGAACAATAGCTTTTGGCGCGCCCGATAATGAGCAAAAAGAAATTTATCAAACCGTTCTCTCCGCCCAGATGACAGCTTTAGAATACGCAAAGACGGGAATGGCGGCGAAAGATTTATATCACAAGGCAAACGAATATTTTATTGAAAAAGGTTTGGAAAAGTACTTTTTGCATTCATTGGGGCACGGCGTGGGGGTGAATGTGCATGAAACGCCAACCATTTCGCCAAAAAGCCAAGATATTCTAAAAGAAAACATGGCGATAACCATTGAGCCTGGGCTATATATCGCAAAAAAATTTGGCGTGAGAATAGAAGATATGATAGTATTTAAGAAAGAACGGGTTATTAACTTGACAAATAGTCAAAAAGAATTGATAATTATTTAGTAAAAATTATTTTTGGAGGACAGTATGGGATTTATTACTGCGGGAGATTTTAAGAAAGGTATTACTTTTGTTATGGACGACACCGTTCAAGTCATTGTTGATTTTCAGCATGTCAAGCCGGGGAAAGGCGCTGCTTTTGTAAGGACAAAGATAAAGAATATAATGACAGGCGGCATTATCGAAAAAACCTTTAATCCAAACGAGAAATTTGAGACGGCTCATATCGAGAGAAAGAAGATGGAATATAGCTATAACGACGGCGACTTGTATTACTTCATGGACCAAGAAACCTATGATATGGTACCCATATCCAAGGATATGGTAGACGAAGCCTTGAAGTTCATAAAAGAAAACATGGTTTGTGAAATCGCTTTCTTTAGAGGCATTCCCTTTTCGGTCACTCCCGAAAACTTTGTGGAACTGGAAGTTGTCGACTGCGAGCCCGGCATACCCGGAGCCACCGCTCAACCCGGCACAAAGCAAGCCACCTTGGAGACGGGATTCACTCTGCAAGTGCCTTTATTCGTAAACAAGGGTGACAAAATTAGAGTGGACACCAGAAGCGGAGAATACATGTCGAGGATTTAGTCTTTTTGCCAAAATCATAAATACATAAGCCCTTAACTATATTATATAGTTAAGGGTTTTTTTATGGAAAAACTGCTGGGCGACAAGCTGTGCCAAAGGCTATATTCTTTTGTTGACAAGTCCTGTCTGACGGAGATTAGGATAAGGTTGGGAAAGGAAATTGTGCTGAAGAATATCAGGGGAAAGGTTTTGACGGGCATAATCGCGGACGAAAAGCTCTTGACGAATATTATGGACATCGCCACAAACTTTTCAATGTATTCTTATGAGGACGAGTTGAAAAGGGGGTTTGTATATTATAAGGACGGCATAAGAATAGGCGTGGGCGGTCAAGCCTCAATCAGGGACGAGGGCATGGGCGCTTTCAAAAAAATATCGTCCTTGTGCATACGCATACCTCATGAGATAAAGGGATGCAGTGAGAAAGTAAAGTTTCTTTATGAAAATTATAACAATACTTTGATAGTGGCTCCGCCGGGGTGCGGAAAGACCACTTTGATAAGAGACCTCACAAGAGTTCTTGCAAGAAGCCATGATGTACTGGTTATCGACGAGAGATACGAGTTCGGGGGGCTTTCGGGAAAGCTGGATATCGGAAAGATGTCCGACCTTATTCAGGGCGTGCCCAAACATCTTTGCTTTGAGGGTGCGATAAGGGCGCTTAGTCCTGAAATCATAGTGTGCGATGAGATATTCGGGCAAAGAGACGCCGAAGTGGTGAAAAAGACCGTAGGAGCAGGGGTGAAAATCCTTGCCGGGATACATTCGGATAGCTTTGAGAATGTGGAAAAGCTGGGGCTGAGGTTTGAGTGCTATTTTGATAATTTTATTGTACTTTCGTCTAATCCGCAGGTAGGAAGCATAAAATCAATAATAAGGAAATAAGTAAATGAATCTATTGGCGGGAGTCCTTATTTTTGTCGCATGCGTTTATAGCGGGCTGGGTATTGACAATTATTATAAGAGCAAAGTCACGGCATTAAAGGAATTTCTGTCATTTATTAATTTTACTTTATCCGAAATCAGCTTCTTAAAAACTAACATACTTGAGCTTATAAAAAAATACGACCGACTGTATCCCTCAAAATTGAGCAAAGCTTTGGTTACGATAGAAAATCCCGTAGCGGTGGAAGCTGAAGAAGTAAACATTTATTCCTTAAATGAAAGAGAAAAGTCCTTGATACTTTGCTTTATTCGGGATATCACAAGACTGAACACAGCAGGGCATAAGGCATATATAGAGGACTATAAACATAAAGTCAATAAAATAACAAGCGAAGTCCAAAAACAACGTGACACAAAAGGCAATCTTGCCAAAAAGCTTGCTCCGCTTCTGGGACTTGGCATAATGATTGTAATAATGTAGGAGAAAAAGCTTAAATGAGTATTGATATTATTTTTAGGATAGCCGGAGTGGGCTTAATCACCGCAGTAATAAATAATATCCTTGAAAAGAGCGAAAAGAAAGAAATCGCCACTTTGGTCACATTGGCGGGATTGGTTATTGTGCTATTAATGGTCATAGAGATGATAGGGGGCTTGTTTGATACCCTGAGAGCCATATTCCGACTTTATTAACAAAAATATGGATATCTTTAAGTACATAGCCATAGGTTTCATCGGTATGGTAATGGTGGTCACCGTTAAGAATATCAAGCCCGAGTATTCTATATATATTGCGCTTGCCACCGGCGTAATAATTCTTATTTCCTTATCTGAAACCATTATGGAAGCGGTGAATACATTTTCTCAGATAGCGGACAAGTCTGGTCTTTCAACGGGCGTTTTCAACGCCATATTGAGAATAATAGGAATCGGCTACATAACCGAATATTCGGCTTCTCTTTGCGAGGACAACGACTGTTCAAGCATTGCCAAAAAAATTCAATTCGCAGGAAAGGTAGCGATTTTTGTTATGGCAATGCCAATATTGTCTGGGATTATTGATATTGTGGGCGGTCTGTTATGAAAAAAAGGCTTGCCTATATCTTACTTCTTATATTATCGATAATTTCTTTTCTTACCACAAACCTACAACCTACGGCATACGCTAACAAAGAAAAAGAAGAACAGAATATCGAAGACGAAGTTGATAAGAGATTAAACGACTTAAATTTGAACGAGTTTGAAAAGTTTTTTAACGAACTGCAAAACGAGAGCCTGAAGACCTTTGGAAGAAGCGTAAAGCAGATGATTTCAGATGTCATATACAACAAACAGCCTTTTAATATGGCGACGATTTATGACAGCTTGCTGAAAGCTTTTTTTAATCAGCTTGTAAAAACCGCGCCCATGGTTATGACAATCCTTATCATAGCCATACTCTTGGGGGTTTTTAAGGGGTTGAGTTCGGGCTTTTCCAAGGCTCAAACCCAAAAGATGATTTATATCGCATGTTATGGTGCGATACTATCCATACTTTCTATCGCTTTGGGTTCAATAGTCGTGGATGTCAAAAACACCATTAATGATATGGATACGCTTATGGGAATAGTCTTTCCCATACTTATTACTCTTACGGCGGCTTTGGGCGGAGCGGGGAGCGTCGCTGTATATCAGCCTATGATGGCGGTCTTGACGACGGTAATCTTGAAGATAATCAATATTTTCATAATGCCTTTGTTTATGGCGAGTGTTATATTCGGTATGGTGGGAAACCTTAGCAGTAATGTAAAGCTTGAAAAATTGACAGCCGCCACAAAATCTATTGCGGAATGGAGTTTGGGCATAATTTTCAGCTTGTTTGTGGCTGTCTTGACGGCGCAGGGAGTGACGGGAGCGGCGTTTGACAGCGTCAGCGTGAAATCTGCCAAATTCGCCCTTTCAAGTTATGTGCCCATTCTTGGCGGATACTTATCCGAGGGCTTTGACCTTGTCATGGCAAGCTGTGTCTTAATAAAAAATGCGCTTGGCTTGTGTAGCATAATTATTTTAATGTTTATCGTCTTTGTGCCAGTAATAAAAATATTGGTGCTTATGTTCTCATTAAGGCTTGCTGCAGCGATTATCGAGCCGATATCGGATGAAAAGATTGCTTCGCTTCTCTATACTACATCAAAAAATCTGGTCACTTTGATAGTCATACTCTTGGGTTTTGCTTTTATGTTTTTTGTAATGGTCATGCTGATAATTCTGACATGCAACTTCGGGGTGATTTAATGGAAAAGTGGATTATGTCAATCGTGGGGGTGGTCATCCTTACGGCGCTATTCGAACTCTTTATGGTGGAGGGCGAGACTAAAAAATATATTAAAGGAATACTCAGCGTAATAGTAATAATAGTCATCATATCCCCCTTGCCCAACCTTTTGAAAAAAGACTATTCGGCGGATGTCTTTAATCAAGAGATATATGATGAAAGGGTTTATAAAAAAGATGACGGCTTCTTATATAGATTGGCAAGAGCCAAGTATGACGAGGCGGAGACCAGCTTGGTTCATGTCCTGAAAGAAAAGGGGCTAGACAACGTTGAAATAACGATAAATATTCACTTAAACGGTGATATTGTGGAAATTTCGAATGTCGTGGTATCTATTGAAAATGCTGTCATATCAGAAAACCTAAAGAATATAAATATTAATGAAATGATTTGCGATACGGTAGCACAGGCGGTTCAAATACCCCGCCATAAAGTAATAATCTATGGCGAAATTTATTGAAAAGCTAAAAGCGTTGTACGCCAAGCTTAAGAAAATAAAAAATATAGAGATAATAATCGCCGTGGTGTTTATTGCCTTAGCGCTGATACTGTATTCGGCACTTACTTCGCCGAAAAAACCTGCCAAAGAAAACGATGTCTATGACAAGCAAAGGGACATGATAGAAGAAATGGAATCAGATCTTTGCCGCATACTCTCACAGATAAGCGGAGCGGGGAGGGTGGAGGTCATGATAACATACAGCGGTTCGGTGGAAAAGCTTATAGCCAATACCAAAAGCACGCATGTCAACACTACCAACAATAACGGCAGCATAACGACATCCACTTCTACTGTTACCGAAACGCCGATACTTGTATCAGGAGACGGCTCTTCAAAACCTTATGTACTCAAAGAGATAATGCCGACTGTTACCGGCGTTGTGGTAGTATCAGAAGGCGCAAGAGACCCCAGAGTCAGATTGGAAATATTGAGAGCCGTGCAGACTTTGTTAAATATCAGCGCAAACAATATAGAAGTTTTTGCGATGAAATAAATAAAAAAAATGATTGGAGGCAATTTTATGAAGACCAACAAAAAGAAAATAATAGTATTAATATCGCTTGTGGTGCTGCTGGTGGCGACGGGCGTCTTGAACTACTTTCTAAATCTTAACAACGCTCCCAAGGATGATGACGATATCGTAGCGCCTACTTTCTTCGCTTCATACAGAGAAGACAGAGAGACGACAAGAGCCGAAGAAATCCTATACCTTGACAGCATTATTACATCAGCGGAAGCAGATGAAGAGACCATAGCCCAAGCACAGCAAAAGAAACTCGCTCTTTGCGACATTATGGAAACTGAACTTATACTGGAGGGGCTAATAAAGGCAAAGGGTTTTGAGGACTGTGTGGTGACCATAAGCACCGAAAATGTCAATGTGGTGGTTAAAAAAGAGGAATTGACACAAGAACAGGCAGCTCAGATACTGCATATAATCGTGTCTGAAACCGATTTTGAGTCTCCCAATGTCATTTTGATACCTTACGCTTAAAGAAAAAATTAAATAATAAATGAAACTAAAAAAGCCATGGGGGAGTCCTCTATGGCTTTAAGTGCTTTTATTCCAATTCGTCCAATGTCTTTTCAAAGCCTTGTATGAAATGCTCTAAAAAATAATCAATCTCAAGCATATCCATTTGTTTAAGGTCTTCAAAGATTGTTTTCTTTGCCTTTACGAATTCGGAATTGCCAAACTTTATCTCCTCAATACACTTTATGTACGCCGCCAGTTTATCGGCGGCTTTTACTATCTTTTCGACAAAAGGGCCGGGGGTTATTAGGATTTTCTCAAACTGTGCTTGAAAAACCTCCGGGAGCATCTTGATAAGCTTTTTGTTGGCAATCTCTTCAAGGTTCTTGTAGGCACTGTTGATATCGGCGTTGAAATACTTTATGGGTGTGGGCAAGTCTCCAGTGATGACTTCGCTTGCTTCGTGATATACGGCGTAGATAACAACATCGCCGACATTAACATTCCCGCCATAAATGGTGTTATGGATGACGGCGAGCATATGGGCAAGCTGTGCCACCTGTTCGCTGTGCTCCATGATGTTTTCTTTCATGGCGGAGCGCATAAGGCTCCACCTTTCTATGTACTTCATTCTATTCAAGTATGCGAAAAAGTTGTAATTTTTCATAGAATGATTATAACACAAGAAGATTATTTTGAAAAGTTAAAAAAAGAGATATTTTTGGTTCATTTAATTGTAAAATGCAGTTTTCTTAATGTATAATCTTAAAAAAGGATTTATGAGTTGCGATAACTGGAAAAAGAATGTAATTGTCTTTTTAGCAAGCCAAAACATATCCCTTATTGGCTCTATCCTTGTACAATATGCCATAAGCTGGTATATAGTCTTACAGACACAGTCAGGCTTAATGGTGTCTATTTCCATACTATGCGGTTTTCTTCCTACCTTTTTGGTATCTCCTTTTGCTGGCGTATGGGCAGACCGTTTTAATAAAAAAATGATTATCGTCATAGCAGACAGCGCAATAGCCCTATCAACGCTATTGCTTGCAGTGATATTTATGCTGGGACTGGGCGAGATTTGGCTTCTATTTATAGTGTCGATAATCAGGTCCTTGGGCGGAGGGGTGCAGACGCCGACAATAAACGCT
This sequence comes from Clostridiales bacterium, assembly GCA_012838805.1. GTDB lineage: Bacteria > Bacillota > Clostridia > Christensenellales > DTU072 > DTU072. The sequence goes on along the minus strand of DUON01000004.1, from coordinate 18,412 downwards.
TTAATACCGCATATCATCCCGTCGGATAAACTCATGAAAATCAACGGCGCAAACAACAGTCTTCAGTCCATAGTCTCTCTTGTCAGCCCAATGCTTAGCGGTGTACTTTTGAGCGTATCAACAATAGAATATATACTTTTTATAGATGTGTTTACGGCGCTGGTCGCGGTCACGCTTCTTATCTGCTTTGTAAAAACCGATTTTGAAAAGAGCGAGGAAAAACAAAAAGTCCGTTATTTCCATGATTTAATAGAGGGCATAAAGTATATCCTAAGCCACAAATTCATAAGGATTTTTTTCATATACAGCGCCTTATTCTTTTTGCTTAGCAGTCCTCTTATGTTCTTGACGCCTCTGCAAGTCGCCAGAAGTTTCGGGGAAGAGGTGTGGCGGCTTACGACTATCGAAGTGGCATTCTCTTTGGGTATGATACTTGGCGGAGTTTTGATAACTTTGTGGGGCGGTTTCAAAAGAAAAATGCACACCGCAGTTATGGCAAGTTTCTTTGTTGCGGCGTCTACTTTAGCTTTGGGTATCGTGCCGTCCTTTTGGCTGTATTCGGGCATAATGGTTGTTATCGGAGTTGCCATTCCCGTATTCAGCACCCCAATTATGGTATTATTACAGAAAAATATTGAGCCTACCTATATGGGCAGGGTTTTCGGCGTGTTGAGTATGCTTACAAGCCTAATAACGCCGTTGTCCATGCTGGGATACGGACCTTTGGCGGATTATGTTAAGATAGAATGGATTTTGATTGTGACCGGGGTTTTACTGATAGCTTTTTGTTTTGCTATGGTCGGCAATAAGACAATAATGACATTTGAAAAGAAAGGTCAGGAAAGCCCATTAAACGATTCCTTAACTTAAAAATATTTATATAGAAAGGTTATCTATCGATAAGGTTTAGAATTATTGGTATAGCTGTTGAATGTTGTCTCCCATAAGCAAGGCAAGCACAGCTTTTTGGGCGTGGAGACGGTTTTCCGCCTCGTCGAACACAACGCTCATTTCTCCGTCTAAAATATCTTCCGTCACCTCTTCGCCTCTATGTGCGGGCAGACAGTGCATTGTTATGGCGTCGGGCTTTGCCATTCTATATATATCCATATTCAGCTGATAGGGCATAAGAGCCATTTCTTTTTCCTTAGTTTTTTGTTGACCCATGCTGAAAAACACATCGGTATACAACACATCACTATCTTTGACGCCTTCGGGGATATTGTCAGTGACCGTTATGTCCCCGCCCAAGTCCAGACAATACTTTGTAATCTCAGGGTTGGGCCGATAGCCTTTTGGACACACGGCGGCAAACTTGATTCCCAGCTTGGCGCTTATTATCATAAGGCTGTGGGCAACATTATTGCCGTCGCCAAGATAAGCGATTTTTACTCCAGATATCTTTCTTTTATGTTCATAAAGGGTAAGGATGTCCGCAAGCGCCTGACATGGATGATAGTCATCAGTAAGCCCGTTGATTACGGGGATTGAACCATGCTTGGCAAGCGCCTCTGCGTCACTTTGCAAAAAGGTCCTTATCATAATTCCGCTAAGACCCATACGGCTTATTACTTTGGCGGTATCCTCTATCGTTTCGCTTCTGCCCAGTTGAATATCGTTTGTGGATAGGAAAAGGGAGTCTCCGCCCAGCTGTTTCATCCCCATAAAAAACGATACCCTTGTCCTTGTGGAGGACTTGGCAAAAATCATAGCCAAAATCTTGCCTTTAAGTATTTCATGCTTGATGCCTTGCTTGTACTCTTTTTTTAATTTGAGCGCAAGGTGCAGTATCTCATAAATCTCTTCCTTTGAATAGTCTTTTAATGTCAATAGGTGTTTGTTGTTCAATTTTCCTTTTGGGACATAATTTTCAAATTTCATTTTCCGCCTCTCTTCTTACGCCGTATTTGTTTAATGGCAGTATATCTTCCTTGCTTATGCCTGTAAATGCGAAAATCACGGCGTTGGCTGTGTCTAAGCTTGTGATACATGGGATATTAAATTCCATAGCCGTTCTTCTCACCCTAAAGCCGGGTCTAAGTTTATCTTTTCCAATAGTCGCCGTCGTGATAAACATATCTATGTCGTTTTTTTCCCTAAGTCTTTTGATTAAGTCGGCTTTTTTGACAAGCTGACAGTTTAGGTTGTTCTTTTGAAAATATTCATAGGTCTTATCGGTGGCGAGTATTTTATAATTTCTTCTAATAAGCGCTCTGGCTATCTGCAAACCCTCCGTCTTGTCACGATCGGCAAGCGAAAACAGCACATTCCCGATAGGGGGCATGACAATACCGCTTGCTGTAAGCGATTTTTTAAGCGCCGCCTTATAATTGGTATCCGTCGCCATGACTTCGCCGGTGGACTTCATTTCAGGGGATAGGGATATATCGACAGTTCTCAATTTAGAGAAGCTAAATACAGGGGTTTTGACAGTAATATAAGGCGAGGGGGGCACTAATCCCGTCTTATAGCCAAGCTCTTCAAGCGTTCTTCCAAGCATAACTTGAGTCGCCAAGTTGACCATAGGTATGGCGGTGACTTTGGTAAGTATCGGGACAGTTCGGCTGGCTCTGGGATTGACTTCTATCACATAGATATTCATATCTCTGTCAAGCACAAATTGTATGTTGAAAAGTCCTTTAATATTCAGTTCTCTTCCAAGCTTAATGGTATAGTCTATTATTTTTTCCTTGACTTTTGTCAAGAGGTTTTGGGTAGGGTATACCGAAATGCTGTCACCGCTATGAACGCCCGCTCTTTCAATATGTTCCATAATTCCGGGAATGACCACCGTTTCTCCGTCCGAAATGGCGTCCACTTCAAGCTCTTTGCCGACAATGTACTTATCAATCAATATGGCGTGTTCGTTTTCCAGAGCTATTGCCATATCCATATATTCATTTAGGTGCTGTTCATTATGAACGATTTCCATAGCTCTTCCGCCCAAAACATAGCTTGGTCTGACTAAGACGGGGTATCCTAATTCTTTCGCGACCTTTCGGGCGTCTTCTTTATTAAAAACGGTTTGCCCAAGGGGCATAGCGATGTCAAGCTTGTTCAAAACCTCAATAAACCTGTCACGGCTTTCCGCACGGTCTATGTCGTCCGCCGTTGTTCCAAGCACATTGACTCCAGCGTCCGAGAGTCTTTTTGCCAAGTTGATAGCCGTCTGACCGCCAAATTGCACAATAACGCCATAGGGGTTTTCTCTTTCTATGATATCCATGACGCATTCAAAGCTTAAAGGCTCAAAAAAGAGCTTGTCGCTGGTGTCGAAGTCTGTGGATACGGTTTCGGGATTGCTGTTTATGATAATCGATTCCACGCCCATTTGCTTAAGTGCCTTTACCGAATGGACGCTGCAATAGTCAAACTCTATGCCCTGACCTATGCGGATAGGACCGCTTCCAAGCACAATGACTTTCTTCTTATCGGATACCTTTAATTCGTCATATTTTTCATAGCATGAATAATAATACGGCGTGACGGCGTCGAATTCGCCTGCGCAGGTGTCCACCATTTTGAAAGCGGGTCTTATGCCGAAAGCCTTTCTTTTCTTAACGATTATGGACTTGTCACAGCCTATGAGATTGGCGATATAGGCGTCTCCAAAACCAAGATATTTGGAATATCTCATCAAATCTTCGTCAAGTTCGTCCGCTGTTATAGCCTTAAGCTTTTTGGCTGTGTCCACGATATTCTTTAGTTTGCCCAAAAAGAACCTGTCGATTTTGGTCATTCCGTATATGCTGTCAATGCTGAAGCCCCGCCACATCGCCTCGCTGATAACAAATATCCTTTCGTCGTCGGGTGTGGTCATGGATCGGATAAGCTCTTCATCGGTGAATTTTTTTATGGATTCCATCCCAATTTGATAATTGAGCTTGATATCCAAGGAGTCTATTGCTTTCAAAAGGCTTTCTTCAAAGCATCTTCCTATCGCCATAACTTCGCCTGTGGCTTTCATCTGCGTTCCCAAGAGTCTATCCGCAGTGTTGAACTTGTCAAAGGGCCATCTGGGAACCTTGGTGACCACATAGTCAAGAGAGGGCTCAAAAAATGAATAGGTCGAACCTGTGACATTGTTTTTTATCTCATCAAGAGTAAAGCCGACGGCGATTTTGGCGGCTATGCGTGCTATGGGATAGCCCGTCGCCTTGCTGGCAAGCGCAGAAGAACGGCTGACACGGGGGTTTACTTCAATGACCACATACTCATAGCTTTCGGGATTGAGCGCAAACTGTACATTGCATCCGCCCTCAATGTTCAAGGCTTTTATTATTTTTATGGAGGCGGACCTTAACATCTTGTATTCCTTGTCGGAAAGAGTCTGGCTGGGTGCGACTACTATGCTGTCGCCTGTATGAATTCCGACGGGGTCGAAGTTCTCCATATTGCATACCACGATACAGTTATCCGCCTTGTCTCTTATGACCTCGTATTCTATTTCTTTCCAGCCTGCCACAGACTGTTCCAAGATAACTTGTTTTATTATGCTGTTTTTTAAGCCTTTGAGTACAATTTCATTAAATTCATCTTGATTGTGGGCAATGCCTCCGCCCGTTCCGCCAAGCGTGAAAGCGGGTCTTATAATAATAGGGAAGCCGTTCTCCAAGGCAAAATCCTTGGCTTCCTCTAAGGAATTGACTATTGCGCTCCTGGGCACATTTTCGCCGATTTTGTTCATAAGGTCCCTAAAGAGCTTTCTATCTTCTGCTTGCTGTATTGAGGAAAGTCTTGTACCCAATAGTTCTACATTGTATTTGTCAAGAATGCCCGCCTCAGAAAGGCTTATCGCCATATTGAGCCCGGTCTGTCCACCAAGGGTGGGAAGAAGTCCGTCAGGTCTTTCTTTTTCTATTATTTTTGTCACGGTATTGAGCTCAATGGGCTCTATATAAATGACATCGGCGGTGGTCATATCCGTCATAATGGTGGCGGGGTTGCTGTTTACTAAAATAACATGGTAACCCTCTTCTTTAAGGGCTTTGCACGCTTGTGTTCCCGAATAGTCGAACTCCGCCGCCTGACCTATGACAATGGGCCCACTTCCAATGACCATGATTTTTTTCAGGTCTGTCCTTTTAGGCATTCTTATACTCCTTGAGTATTTGGGTAAGTTTGTCGTACATAAAGTCTATCTCTTCTTTTTGGATAATAAGAGGAGGAAGAAGTCTTAAGGTGTTCTTGCCAGCGGTAGAAGTCACCACGCCTTTATTCAAAAGCTCTTTCAAAACCGCTTTGGCTGAAATCTTTTCTTCAAATTCAATTCCGACCATAAGTCCCAGACCCCGAATTTCCTTGACGAAGTCCGAAAGCTCCAAATTCTTTAATTTATGCATAAGATAATCGGATACTTCCAAAATATGCTTTTTATATCTTGGCTTTTGCAGTTCGGTAACGACCGCAAGGGCAGCCTTGCACGCCAAGGGGTTTGAGCCGTATGTCGTGCCATGGTCACCCACTTCTATAACATTCGCAAGCTCTTCGGTGATAAGGCATGCACCGATTGGGAATCCGCCGCCAAGCCCTTTGGCAAGGGTGATGATATCGGGCTGTATCCTATAATGTTCATAACCGTACATCTTGCCCGTTCTCATAATACCCGTCTGAACTTCGTCTATAATAAGAAGCTGTCCGTTTTGTTTGGTCAATTTTCTTGCTTGAGTCATATACTCCTTTGTCGCAGGGTTGACTCCGCCCTCGCCTTGAACGCATTCCACCATAAACGCTCCCACTTCGGGGTCAGATAGGGCGTTCTTTAAGGCTTTTGTATCGTTAAAGGGAACATATACGAACCAGTCGGGCATGGGAGAAAAGGGCTTATAAAACTTTTCTTGCCCAGTGGCGGTGACCGTGGCGATAGTCCTGCCGTGAAAGGAATTCAAACAGGTCACTATCTTATATCTGCCTTTATTTTGAGAATTAAAGAATTTTTTTGCTACTTTCAAAGCAGCTTCGTTGCTTTCTGCTCCGCTATTGGTAAAAAAACCCTTTGAAAAATGTGTGTTCTTGATAAGTTTTTCAGCAAGCTGTCCTCTTGGCTCGGTATAATAATAATTGCTGGCTATCATAAGTTTTTGGGACTGCTGTTTGATTGCCTTTGTCAGCTTTTTATGGTTGTGTCCAAGCGAACATACAGCTATTCCCGCAAGAAAGTCAACATATTCCTTTCCCTCGATGTCATATAGCTTTGAACCCTCGCCTCTGTCAAATACGACTTCAAAAGGAGCGTATGTGCCAAGAATAAATTCGTTGTCTTTTTTGATGATGTCTTGTGATTTGTACATTAAAAAACCTCTTAATATTTTCTTCATATTATATACCATAATGAATATTTATGCAAATAATTATCTTGCAAATACTATTTAATAATGTATAATGAATTATATGAAAAAAATTGTATTAAAGAACTTAAGACAGCAGTACACTTATGGTGCGGTTGGTATTCAAGAGCTATCCATTGAGCTTGACGATAGAGAGACGGTTGCAGTTCTGGGCGGAAGAGAAGCCGGCAAGACTTCGCTTCTTAAATGTATTGCTGGACTTGCCCCCCAAACGGGCGGTGAGATTTATATCAACAGCCGATTGGTGAATAGCGCCAAGCCTAAGGACAGGGATGTTTTAATGGTTTATGAAGACGGCGGTTTTTTTGAGAGAAGAACGGTTTTCTATAACCTAAGCTATCCCTTAAAAATTAGAAAACTGGATAAGAATGACATAACAAATAGAGTGGTTGATATAAGCAAAAAAATGGGCTTTGAATACCTTCTTGACTATAAAATCTATACGCTGACTCTGTCCGAAAGACTAAGGGTGATGATAGCCAGAGCCTTGCTTCGGGAAGCAAGCGTATATCTTTTTGACGACCCGTTTAAGAATGTTCAGCCTTATTTAAGGAGAAAGCTTTTTAACGAACTGTATCCCTACATCAAAAACATCAATGCTCCCAAGATTTTTGCGACCTCTTCCGCCGATGAGGCCAAAACCGTAGCGGACAAGATTGTCATATTGAACTATGGTTTTGTGACGGACATGGGAAAGGCTGAAGATATCATAAAAAATCCAAATTGCCTTTTGGCTTATAGGTATATGTATGGTGATACATCTAATATTGTAAAGACCAAAATCCAGCAAGAAGAAGACGCTGTCTTTATTGAAATTTTAGGGCAGAGGATAAATATAGAAAAAGATAAATTGCTTAACCCAATTTATATAGGGAAGGAAGTCCTGGTCTGTTTTCTGCTTAAAGAAAACGATAAGGGCTTAAAAGCTCACAAAGAATATATCGAATATGTAAATGACTTCAAGGTTCTACATGGTAAAATAGCGTATACCGATGTGAAATTCTATATAGACCGCGAGAAAGACGAATACTTTGCTTTGATAGACCAAGACACCTTAAAGATATTTGATATAAACAGCCAAAGAAATATCTATTTTTAGTTGACAATTTTGGCGTATAGGATATAAGATAGTAGTAAGATAACCTGAATCGATGATTTTTATCAGAGAGTAAGCTTATTGGTCACAAGAGAAATATTAAACGGTATTTTGGGTATGACTGTATTTTAGCCGCTCTTTGATAAAAGGGCGGCTTTTTTGATTTATTAGGAGGTCGAAAATGACAAGAATAGGCGTTATTGGAATTGTTGTGGAGGGAGATAGGACTGTCTCTATTGAACTGCAAAAGATATTAAGCGACTTTAATCAAATAATAATCGGCAGAATGGGAGTGCCCGACCAGAGTAGCGACATCTCCGCCATAAGTCTTATTGTCAAAGGAAAAAACGAGGAAATAAACGCTCTCAGCGGAAGAATAGGACGGCTTAGGAATGTAAAAGTCAAATCCGCCCTTACTTCAGTTGAAATTCAAGGAGGTAACGAATGAAAAAAGTATTTATTTTTCTATTATTAATCGTATTATCAGCGGTTATATTCGTATCTTGTAACCAAGACCAAGGGGTCACTATCAATGTGGTTATGCCCGACGGTGCTCCCGCTCTTGTCATGGCAAAAGCTATTTATGACAAATTCAGTTATGAGGGATACGATATCAATTTTGAGATTGTGGCTGGCGCTCCAAACATTCAGGCTGCAATGTTTTCCGGAGACGCGGATATAGCCGTTTTACCCTCTAATATGGCGGCAAACCTCTATAACGGCGGCATAGATATAAAACTTCTCAGTACGAATGTGTTTGGTCTTTTGTATCTTGTTTCCAATCAGCCTTTTGAAGATATCAACAGTCTGAAAGGCAAGGTAGTATACAACTTGGGGCAGGGCAATACGCCGGATTTTGTTTTCAAATATGTATTGGAACTCAATGATATCGAATATGTGGAACAAGACACGCCCGTACAAGGCAAAGTAGCGCTTAGGTACGCGGCGAACGCCCAAAACCTTATCTCAATGATGGTGGCGGGACAGGCTGACTATGCTGTTTTGGGAGAGCCTCAAGTCTCTCAAGCTTTGGCAGTGACACAGGATAGCGACAATCCGTTTGAGATAGTCTTGAATTTGCAAGAAGAATGGACGGACGGATATCCGCAAGTGGCGACGGTCGCCAAAAACAGCGTCATACAAAATCACGCCGATATGCTTGACGCACTATTAGAGGTCGTAAAAGACAATGTGGAATGGGTCGTGAAAAACGCCGACAAGGCGGTCGCTGCGCTTCAAGAGCATGGCAGTAATATAAGCGGTTTCAGCTCTCAGACTATTATCAGATGCAATATCGGCTTTGTGCCGTCACAAGAGGCGAAAGAGGGGATTGAGGAATATTTTGAGGTTATGCACGAATTCAACCCTAATTTTATCGGCAAAAAGATGCCTGACAACGGTTTTTATAGATAATGAAAAATGCGGTGAAAAACTATCTAAATATCATTTATCCTTTGCTGTCTTTAGGGATATTTATCCTTGCATGGTATGTGGCGGCAAGGATAATTGATGTTGAAATAATTCTGCCCACGCCCGCCCGCAGTCTATCTCGATTAGGCGAAATCTTTATCACAGCGGACTTTTGGGCGGCGGTATCCAATACCTTAATAAGAGTTTTGATAAGCTTCTCCATATCCTTAGGACTGGCGATTGTGTTTTCGGTCCTTTCAGCGCTTTTCAAACCCGTATATTATCTTTTGTCGCCGCTTGTGATTATCACAAGAGCCGTACCCACAATGAGCGTGATACTGTTAAGCTTGATATGGTTCTCCTCTGCGATAACACCTATGTTTATTGCGTTTTTGATTATCTTTCCCATGCTCTATGCCAGCTTTTATTCGGCGGTTTCGAACATAGACAAAGACCTTATCGAGATGTCAAAAGTATATAATGTCTCAAAAAAAGATATGGCGGTAAAATTTTTTGTCCCTTATATTATGCCCAGCTTTTTAGATTCCATAAGAAGCGCCATATCGTTGAATGTAAAACTTGTGATTGCGGCGGAAGTGCTTGCTCAGACAAGGGACAGCATGGGGGTTATGATGCAAAGGTCATCAATATTTTTGGATACCCCCACGCTTATGGCTTGGACAATAGCGGCGATTGTGTTGAGCTATCTTTTTGAGCTTTTGGTCAAGACAACAAAAACTCTCACGGTGAGGTGGCAAAGATGAAACTAATAGACATCAATAAGAGTTATGGCAGCCTTGCCGTTTTGAAAAATTTCTCATTAGAGTTTGAAGAAAACAAGATATGCTGTTTGCTTGGTCCGTCAGGGTGCGGAAAGACTACTATTCTCAATATTATAAGCTCCCTTGTCGAGTATGAGGGTATTGTCAAAAGGGAGAGAGGCAACATTAGCTATATCTTTCAAGATCAAAGACTTTTGCCAAATCTGACAGTAGAAAAAAACTTGGAATATGTGCTTTTATCAACGGGAATGAACAAAAGTGAAAGAATGGAAAAAATTGACAAAGTCTTAGCCTTAATGGAGCTTAAGGACAAAAAAAAGAGCTATCCTTATCAGCTTAGCGGCGGCATGCTCCAAAGGACGGCTATGGCAAGGGCTTTTATCTATCCGTCCAATTTGCTGCTCATGGACGAACCTTTTAAGGGGCTGGATATATCCCTTAAGAAAAGACTTATAGATGAATTTCTAAAATTGTGGTCAAGAGACAAAAGAACGGTGGTTTTTGTTACCCACGATATAGACGAGGCATTGCTTATCGCAGACAGAATAGTACTGCTTAGTGACAAAGCGGAAATTATTCTTGACGAAAAGGTAAACCAAAGTCACAACAACAGGAACCTAAACAGCGACAATTTAATAAAAATTCGAAAATCCATATATAAAAACTTTGTCTAAAACTGTAAGTCGGGCACCAGCGCCCGACTTACCTTTTTGATGCGGCTTAATTATTTTTAGCCGCTTTTTGATGTGGTTAATATTTTTTATTTCCCACATTTTTAGTACATTATAATATAACCAAAACTCAATTTCAATAACAAATTTTGTCTTATTTTATTAATAAAACACTTAATTTGACTTGTTTTATATCCCGAAAAAAGGTTAAGATTTTTTAATCAATTTTGATTAGCTTCAAATGTTCTTTTAGTATTTTTATTGAAGACTCAACTGCTTCAGGGGAAGTACCGCCTTTGAACTTTCTTTGTTCGACAAGGGTATTTATGGATATCTTTTGATAAATATCCTCTTCAACAAGAATAGAGAACTTTTTTAGTTCGCTTAAGGGCATTTCCTCAATGGTAGTATCTTGTTTTATGCAATGATTTACTAATTTTCCTGTTATTTGGTAGGCTTCACGAAAAGGCACTCCTTTTTTTGTCAAGTAGTCGGCAAAATCTGTGGCGTTGGAGTGTCCTCTTTTGGCGGACTTAAGCATTCTCTCCTTGTTAAAGGTCGCTGTACTTAGCATTTTATTAAAGATTTTTATGCTTTTCAATAAGATTTCTTCGTTGGAAAAGAAAAGCTCCTTGTCCTCTTGCAAATCCTTATTATAGGCAAGAGGAAGTGCTTTTAATACGGCAAGAATAGAAGTGAGGTTGCCTAACGCTCTTGCGGATTTTCCTCTTGTGAGCTCCGCCATATCGGGATTTTTCTTTTGTGGCATAATACTTGAACCCGTGCTGAAAGAGTCGGACAGCTCTATAAAGCGGTATTCGTCAGACGCCCAAGTTATGACCTCTTCAGCAAGCTTGGAAAGGTGAATCATTGTCAGCGCAGTGTTATAAATGAAGTCAGCGACAAAATCCCTGTCGCTTACGGCGTCCATGGCGTTTAAGGTCAGCCTTGAAAAGCCAAGCTCTTTTGCTGTAAATTCTCTATCGATAGGGTAGGTAGTGCCGCTCAAAGCTCCAGAGCCCAAGGGGCATTCGTCCAAAATATCATAAGCGTTGTTGAACTTTTTTAAATCCCTAAAGAACATGTTGGCGTACGCCATAAGATGAAAAGCAAGCGTTATGGGTTGTGCCTTTTGCATATGAGTAAAGCCCGGCATATAAGTATATATGTTTTTTTGGGCGATATCTATAAGAGTTTGAATAAAAGAGACAAGCTCCTTTTTTATAGCATTTATGCTGTCTTTGGCATAAAGCCTAAGGTCTGTCGCCACTTGGTCGTTGCGGCTTCTTGCGGTGTGGAGCTTTTTTCCCGCTTCGCCGATGCGCTTAGTTAGTTCTTGTTCCACAAACATATGGATATCTTCGGCGTCTTGAATAATAAGCGCCCCTTTTTGGACATCTTCAAGTATCTCATTAAGACCGTCTATTATCTTGTCGGCGTCCTCTGTCGGGATAATTCCACATTTGCCAAGCATTTTGGCATGGGCGGCGCTTGCCAAGATATCCTGCCCATACATTTTTTTATCCACGGGAAGGGATGAGTTGAATTCGTCGGCTAATTCGTCTATATCCTTATCAAACCGTGCTTTCCATATTTTAGACATTTTTGTCTCCGTTTAGTTTTTTATTAATTTTTCCTTATAGTCGTTTATTTTCATTGCCCTGACTTTTAATGGAAGACCAAAGAGCTTAATAAATCCTTGACTGTCCTTTTGGTCATACACTTCGTCTTCACCAAATGTGGCGATATCAATATCATGCAGGGAATAGGGGCTCTTTTTCTTGGCGACAACGCAGTTTCCTTTATAAAGTTTCATAACAACGGTTCCGCTGACCGTTCTCTGAGTTTCGTTTACAAAAGCCATTATTGAATCCATAAGAGGGGTATACCAATTCCCGTCATATGCAAGCTCGGCGAATTTATTGGCGACTATTTCCTTGAAGTGGGAAGTATTTCTGTCAAGGCATATCTCTTCAAGCTCCTTATGCGCATTCATAAGAATAGTTCCGCCTGGCGTCTCATAAACGCCTCTTGATTTCATGCCTACAAGACGGTTTTCGACCATATCTGTAATGCCCACAGCGTTTCTGGCGCCTATCTCATTAAGTTTTGTTAAAAGGTCCACGGCGTCCAGCTCTTCACCGTTGAGCTTGACGGGAATTCCTTTTTCAAATTCGATCTCTACATATTCGGGTTTGTCGGGCGCTTGTTCAGGAGTCTTGCATATCATGAGCAAGTTGTCTTTTTTCTCGTTCCACGGGTCTTCCAAATCCTGTCCCTCATGCGACAGGTGAAGCAGATTTCTATCCATGGAATAAGACCTTTCTTTGGTTACGGGAATGGGTATTCCTTTAGAGTTTGCATAATCTATCGCTTCTTCCCTTGATTTTATATTCCAGTCCCGCCACGGGGCGATTATTTTAAGCTTTGGATTCAAAGCCATGATTGTTAGTTCAAATCTAACTTGGTCATTGCCCTTGCCCGTACAGCCGTGGCATATGGCGTCGGCATTCTCTTTTTCGGCGATTTCGACAAGCCTTTTTGCTATAATGGGTCTTGCTATGGAAGTGCCCAAAAGGTATTTGCCTTCGTATAAAGCCCCTGCCTTTATGAGAGGGAACACAGCTTCTTTAACAAACTCTTCCTTTAAGTCCTCTATATAAATCTTGCTGGCTCCGCTTTTTATGGCTTTTTCCCTAAGCGGAGAAAGCTCCTCGCCTTGTCCCACATCCGCCGCCATGGCAATAACTTCGCAGTTCTCATAATTCTCTTTCAACCATGGAATAATAATCGATGTATCCAATCCCCCCGAATACGCAAGCACAACCTTCATTTTGAACTCCTTTTTTCTCCTATTTTTTCTGATATTATACAACTTTATGAATATATATACAAGCGAATGAACTAATTTTTAAAATATGAAACTCTAATAGTAAGTAAAAATCCTTTAAGATTTCTAAAAATTCACGATTTTATTTAGTTTTTTATGAAATAGATAGAAAAAAAGTCCTAAAAATGGAACATATTATGAATAAAAATGAATTACTATTGAAAAAACTTTATTTTTTTGGTATAATTTGGAAAAACACTATTGACAAATGTTAAGTTCTATGATATTTTATTATTAGGAACTTATATACCATACCAATTAGTTATAGGTTTCTAAATTAAGGGCTTAGTCCCGAAGCTCTGACTCACTTAACATTTGTTAGGTGAGTCATTCTTTTATAGGAGGTAAATTATGAAGTATAAGTATAGGATAGGTCTGGATATAGGTATTGATTCTGTCGGTTGGGCTGCTTTAGAGCATGATCATGAAGAAAACCCTATTAAGATTATTAATCTTGGAACAAGAATCTTTTCGGCAGCTGAGAATCCCAAAGATGGAAAAACGCTGACCCAATTGAGAAGGGAAGCTAGAGGAGCAAGAAGGCGCTTAAGAAGAAGGGCGCATAGAATTGATAGAGTTAAAAGATTATTCTTAAAGTATGGCTTATTGAAAGAAGAAGAATTAAATTCCCTCTATGATAAAGAAAATTTGATGCCAACTCCAGACTATCCCTTTGGTTTTGATGTCTACAAAGCGAGATATTTGGCTTTAGAAAAGAAAATTGGAAATCAGGATTTAGCAAGAATCTTAATTTGCATAGCCAAAAGAAGAGGGTTTAAGTCCAATAGAAAAAGTGACATCATACAGGATAAGGAAGGAAAAGAATTATTGAAAGCTCTTGAAAAGAACAAGGCATATAGAATAGAAAATGGATATAGAACAGTTGGGGAAATGTTCTATAAAGACCCCCGTTTTCAAGAACAATTTTATAGCGATAAAAGACAAAGCTTTTTAAGTAGACCTCTTATAAGAAATAGTGAAAACGATTATTCCAAAACAATTCTTCTGGAAGAGAATGTTGAAGAAGTTAAGACAATCTTTGAAAGACAAAGTGAACTAGGGAATCAGCTTCCTCAAGAGTTTTGTGAGGAATATATCAATATTTTAACTTCAAGAAGAGCTTTTGACGAAGGTCCAGGCGAACCCAGCAAATATAGAGGTACCTTTAAGGTAGGGAATTGCACTTTTGAAAAAGATGAATTAAGGGCAAGCAAGGGTTGTTATACATTTGAATATTTCAGGGCCTTGAATAATATAAACCATATTAAAATAAGTTTAAGATACGGGAAAATAGGAGAACCGTTGACAGAGGATCAAAGAATAAAGCTTATTGAAAAAATTAAATCTGTAAAAAGCTTTACATACGCTCAAGCGAGGAACCTTTTAGGTCTTACAGAAGAAGCCCAATTTAGCAATTTAAATTACGGTGTATATGATAGAAAGAAAAAGGAATATAAAGATCCAGAGAAAGCGGCCATAAGCAACTTTGAGAATAGTGCAAAAATAAAAAAGGTAATTCGTGACGCCTCAATTGAAGAGCTTGACGCCATTGCTATGGTCTTAGCATTTAACAAGAGCGATGAGAAAATTAAGAACGCTTTAATTGAAAAAACCTTAATAAGACCATTCTCCGAAGAACAAATAAGCTTATTGCAAGACATAAAATTTGAAAAATTTGGCCATTTGTCATTAAAAGCTATGAGAAAGATAAACGAACAAATGGAAAAATACGGATATACTTATGATAAGGCATGTGAGGCTGCGGGATATGATTTTAGAGCGCAAAAAATGGGGAATAAAACCAAATTCCTCAACACTAAAGAGGTATACGAACAGGTAATGGATATTCCTAATCCCGTTGTCAGAAGGAGCGTTTCTCAAACAATAAAGGTACTTAATGCGATTATTAGGGAATATGGTTCGCCTCAAGCGATTATGATTGAATTATCACGAGAAATGGCAAAGAGCTTTGAAGAGAGAAATGAAATAAGGAGAATGCAAGAGGAAAACAGGGAATATAATGAGAGTATTAAAAAAGCTGTAAGAGAAATAAAGCCTAATGCTGTAGGTATTGATTTTTTGAAATGGAAACTTTTCTTGGAACAACAAGGTATATGTGCATATTCGTTAAAGAAGATAGACCCGAGCAGAGTATTTGAAGAGGGCTATACAGAAGTAGACCATATAATACCTTATAGCAGAAGCAGTAACAATAGCAATGTCAATAAAGTTCTTGTTTTTAAGACGGAAAATCAAGCAAAAAAGAACATGACTCCATACGAATACTACAAGTCAATTGGAAGAGATTTTTCTGAACTTGAAGCGTTTGCTGAGAATTATATAAAGAACAAAAAGAAAAAAAGTTATTTGTTAAATAAAAACTTTACCGAGCAAGACGCTTTAGCGATGCAAGAGAGAGCACTTGCTGACACCAGATATATTACTAAATTGATAAAAAATCTTATAAGAGACAATCTCTATTTTGAAGAATCCAAAAAGTTTAGAAAGAGCCCAGTGAATCCCGTTAACGGAAGCGTGACATCATTTTTAAGGACGCGTTGGGGGTTAAGTAAAATAAGAGAAAAAGGAGATTTGCATCATGCTCAAGACGCTGTTGTAATAGCCTGTACAACGAGAAGCATGATAAAAAAAGTAACTACATTCTTTCAAAAATTAGAGAACCCTTATGCTAAAGAATTCATAGATTTTGAGACTGGTGAAATATTAACTAGGGAAGAATTTTTTGATCGTTATTCTGAGAAGTTTCCTTCTCCGTATCCAAACTTTAGAAAAGAGTTAATAATAAGGTTGTTCGGAGACCCGTTAAAAGAATGTTATATAGATGAATTAATAAAATCGGGTTATACTCATGAGGATATAAGGGGAATAAATAGGGTATTTGTCAGTAGAATGGCAAAATATAAGAAAAAAGGCAAAATCTTCGAAGATAAAATTTATAGCGCTAAATATAAGAATACCGAAGGTGTATATGTAATAAGAACGGATATAAAAAATATTAAATTGGATAAAAATGGAGAAATAGAAGGCTATTTTAAAAAAGAAAGTGATTGGCCTACATATAACGCACTAAAGAAGCGATTAATAGAGCACAATGGTGACGCAAAGAAGGCATTTATTGAACCGATTTATAAACCAAAAAAAGACGGCACGTCTGGAAACATTATCCGTAAAGTAAAAATAGAACATAAGAAGTCCTTGCAAGAATTAAAAAACCATAATAAAAGCAGTGCAGCCAATGATTCACAAATAAGAGTGGATATTTTCAAAAAAGACAATAAATTCTATATGGTTCCCGTTTATGTTTTAGACTATTATAAGAATAGATTGCCTAATAAAGCTATAAAAGCAAATAAACCTTATGAAGAATGGCCGGAAATAGATGAAAATTATCAATTCTGTTTCAGTCTGTATCCGTATGAGCTTGTCTATGCTCGAAAAGATAAGGGCTTTAATATGAAAAGCGTTGCTAACAAACTCAATAAAGACAAAAAAACAGAAAAGATTACTATTAAAGAAGAGTATTTATATTATGTTAGTATAAATAGAAGAAATGGTGCATCAAGTGTTTGTAATCATGATAATAGTTTTATAGGAGAAGTGTGTTTCATGGGATTTGACGAATTAAAAAAATGTCATATCGACTTATTGGGAAGGGTTAGAATAATCGATAAATATGAAAAGAGAAAACCTTTAAGGTAAAAATTAAAAAGGGAAAAGGATGCCGTATATTAATATGCTTGTCTCTAACCCTGCTAAAATTACTATTAAAAACAATAAGCTTGTCGTTAGAGGCGAGAAAGAGATTAAATTACCAATTGAGGATATAAATTCATTGCTTATTGAGAGTAGAGAATGCCTTATATCCTCTTTTGCTTTAAGCAAACTTATTGAAAAGAAATGTGTTATTTATGTGTGCGACGATAAGCATATACCGAGCGGTTATCTTATTCCGTATAACTCATATTACAGAAAGCTGTCCACTTTACAAAAACAAATTAATATTCCAAAACCTTTGAAAAAGAGATTATGGCAAAAGATTGTTATACAAAAAATAAAGAATCAAGCCAAGGTCTTAGAATATCAAAATAGACTTCAAGCGGATAAGTTAATTGAGCTCAGCAAAAAAGTACAATCAAACGATAAGACAAATGTCGAAGCTCTTGCTGCAAATATCTATTTCAGATCTCTTTATGGCGACGAATTCTCAAGGACGCAAAATATTTTAATAAACTCAATTCTCAATTATGGTTATACAATAATTAGAGGTTTAATAGCTCGTAATATCGCTATTGTAGGGTTTGAACCATGTATTGGAATATTTCATTCAAATAACTTCAATCCATTTAATCTTGCTGACGATTTGATAGAGCCTTTCCGACCCGTAGTGGATTTATTCTCTTGCAGCATCGATTATGGTATACAAAAAGAGCTTACTTCAAATATTAAAAGGCAAATATACAACCTATTAAATTGCGATGTAACAATAAACAATCAAAAGTATGCTTTGTCTTATGCTGTCGAAATAATGGTATCCAGTTTGTTAAAGAGTATCTCAAGCAATCAAGATCTTTTATTATTACCCGATATATTGCCATTAAAGGTACACAGGTATGAGTAGATTTATGAGAATATTTGTTTTTTTTGATTTACCTGTCAAAACAATGAGCCAAAGAAGAAAAGCTACAAGGTTTAGAAACGACCTATTAAAGGAAGGTTTTTATATGATGCAATATTCAGTTTATGTAAGAGTATGTCACAATATAGAAAGTTGTTATAAATATATGTCTCGAGTGAAGAAAATGGCACCAAAAGTAGGTTGTATAAGGATTCTTCCTATTACAGAAAAACAACATCAAGATATGGTAATTGTAACTGGGAAAAGAAAAGAAGAAGAAAAGGAAGTAAGAGAATACCAATTATCGTTTTTCTAAAAAAGAGTCAAATTTCCCAAATAAATCTTCTTTTTATAACCGAAAAAACAAAAAAATAGAATGAAGATTAATGAGAAAATACTTAAAAAAAGTACGATTTTTTATGAGAATCGTACTTTTTTTAGGCAATATTGCCGTGATTTAGTTTCCTCTATTATACCATACCAATTAATTATAGGGAACTAAATCAGCGAGTTTTTGCGTATGGTGGTCAATGCCATTATACCATACCAATTAATTATAGGGAACTAAATCAGTATGACG
>DUON01000026.1 GCA_012838805.1 Clostridiales bacterium | reverse complement strand
TTCTGCTGCTCGCTTTTCTGCGTATCTAATCCAACCATATTGGAATGTAAATATTTGGGATATGACAACAGGCAACTTAAAGCATTTGGTATCTAATCCAACCATATTGGAATGTAAATGGCGATACTTTTGAAATGGATATAGCGTTTGTTAGTGTATCTAATCCAACCATATTGGAATGTAAATAATGGAAAAAATCTGATTTTCTGCAAATTGCCGAGGTATCTAATCCAACCATATTGGAATGTAAATTTCGGAATGATTAGCAAGTGCTTATGGTCTCTCTTCGTATCTAATCCAACCATATTGGAATGTAAATGGATACTTGGTTATGTAAGTTGGTTTGTTCCAGCTGGTATCTAATCCAACCATATTGGAATGTAAATAAAATCATTTGTGCAAGCAATAAAATCAGTTTTGTTATTTGTTGAAAAAGGAGGGAAAAATGAGGCTTCATTTATGCGCTTATGCCGTTTGGGTTTATTCCCGTCGCCAAAGGGACTTACTCAAAAGATAGGCTGTTTGTGAGAATCACTAATTGAGATAAATCAATCGGTTAGCCGTAAAAAAAACTATCTTTAGAAAATAGGTTATATTTTTTTGATATAAAAAACCGCCTCATAAAATGAAGCGGCATAGAATTGGTAGACCCGGCGGGAATCGAACCCACAACAAAGCCTTAGGAGGGCTCCGTTATATCCATTTAACTACGGATCCGAATTTATAGGCGTTATTTATTATAACTTAATTTTTTACCTAATGCAATTATTTTTGGGATAGGCGATAGATATAATAGATTTATTTTTAATGTATAAACAAGGATTCGTTTTTTTACTTATGCATCGAATATCATTTACAAAGGGCAATCTCACTTTATGGGACGTAAATTAATGTCCGGTAAACATAATAAACAAGGCAAAAAGAATTCCCAGTACAAAAGCTATGTTTGAATGTTTTTTTTCGTGTTCCTCGGCACCGGGCAAAAGGTGAGAAGCAGAGACATAGACCAACACACCAGCGACAAACCCAAGCATAAGCCCTAAAGTTTTGTCGCTAAAAAAACTTATCAATGGATATGCGATAAAAGCGCCTATGGGTGTTGTCAAAGCGGCTACAAAAAAGGCATAGAGCGCAGCTTTTTTATCGCTAAGACCGCTTTTTAATAATACTGAAAAGGTTATTGCGCCTTCCGCAAATTCATGCACTATCAGCCCAATCCCAGTAAGAATTCCCACAAACGGGCTTACGCTGAAAATTACGGCGTATATTATACCGTCAATAAGCGAATGAATGAAGATGCCTTCGATTGCTGTAATCCCAAAAGCCAGCTCCTCTTGCTTGGTTTTATATTTAATAAGCTTATTGCTGAAAAACATAAATATAAATCCCGCCAGTGCCGCGAAACCCGCATAAGAATTCTTTTGTAAAGCTTCGGGAAAAGCCATAATCAGCGGGGATGAAATCAAAACTCCCGCCGCGAAACACATAAAATATACCTTTGCCCTTTCCGCCCAATCTTTGTATTTATAGATAACCCAAATCCCAACACTGTTGACAAGCATCGCGCCCAATGCAAAAATCAAAATCCAATAAAACGCGCTCATTCGCCACCCTCTTTATAAGTCACAGCTTCAACCAAAATGCCGTCATATTAATCAGCTTAAAGGTTTCTCTCGCTTTTTGGAATATATCCTACTCAAACAAGTACCTTTTTGCTTTTCTCTAACTAAATTTTGAGACCGGATAAGTTAGGCAAAATATGCTTTGCCGTCCTAAGGGCCTATAAAAACCCAATCGCCGACAATTCCTTTATCTTATCCCATAACAGCTTTATATTATTCCCTCTTTTGGGCGTTGTCAATACTTTTACAAAATATGCCATATTAATCTTGTTCAATTAGATAAAAAGCCCCAAAATTTCTGCTTATCAGTTGGCAGACCTTATATCTTTTTCCTTTGACTATGTATCGATATATATATTCTGAAATGGTTAAATTATTTGCTGTCGTTTTGCGGTTATGGTATTTATTTTAAACAGTTCGTCTGCTGTTTTTGTTTTGCGTTTAATTGGTTATAGCAACTTTTTATTCCTTTGTTATCTTAATAAAGATTTTTACCTTATTTTATTTAGCCACATATAATGTAGTATTTAGAGCAAGGAGAAAAGAATGATTAAACGAGCGTATGCAGTTGTTAAGGGGGGAACCCTTTATCCTAATATTAATGGTGCGGTTTTTATGACACAGTATAAAGACGGCGTGGAGGTTGTGGCCAAGATACATAATCTTCCTAAGTTTTCAAGAGAGGATAATAAATTTATAGGACCTTTTGGTTTTCATATTCATGACGGTGGCAGCTGCCAAAAAGGCGACGACAAAACCCCCTTTCCACTTGCGGGAAGACACTATAATCCCACAAACGCCCCGCACGGCAATCACGCCGGCGACTTGCCCGTCCTTATGCCCATGTCCAACAACACCGCCATAATGAAGATTATGACAGATAAATTCAAACTTGAAGATGTGGCGGGACTTGCGATTGTTGTGCATCTTTATCCCGACGATTATCGCACAGACCCCGACGGCGCAAGTGGTCCTAAGATAGCGTGTGGGATAATTCAGCCTTATTAAAAATATAAGTTAGGCATTCCTAAATTAAAGATACGAAAGCCCAATCTTAAAGATTTGGTAAAATTGGGGTTTTATCGAGAACGCATATATTGTTGTTGAAAAGAAGATTTGGTTTTTTGATTAAGGTTATTGATAAAGATTTTTATTCTTTTAAGACTATATTAATTAGTCGCAATTACGCTGAGAGTAAAAAGATTGAATAAAGGGTATGAAGGCGGCTTTGAAAGGAAAAGATTTTAGAGATTTTTTAATTTATTACATCTTGACATAGTCCGCCAAGAGTTATATAATTAAAAATACCAAAACATTTTATTGGAGGGTTATATGAAAAAAAGCGTACTAACAAAAATTCTTTTCGTGCTTTTGATTGCGCTTCTTGCCCTTTCTGTTGTAGCCTGCGGCGGCAAAAACAATCCGCCGGAAGACCCCGACAACGGGAACAACAATGGAAACGGTGATGAGGAAGAGCAATTTGCGAAAGCCCAAGATATCAATAAGGTAATCAGTGGTCTGGGTTCTTTGATACAAGGACTGGACGATATTGAAGACGAGATGTATATGGACTTCGCTTTTATCGTTGAATTTGACCAGAACAGACTTAGAATAGAGGTCAAAGCGGATATCGACGCCGAAAACCCCGATGATAACATAGTAGCCTTGAAGATTCACGACCTTAATGCCACGCCAAGCTTGCTTTTAGGAGCTTATTTGGTGGAAAATGTCATCTACATAGATCAAGGAATTACTGCTACTCCCGGAAAGTCTAAGTTCTCAAATCTCGACGCGCTTGAATTGAGCCAAAACCTAAGCAAATTGCCCGGATTCCTTGCAGAACAGGATTTCAGCGGAGTCACGGAAATGATAGATTCCATTACTTCCATGCTTGACTCTGTAGGCCCTGGTTTGGATCAACTGATAGAGGAAAACGAAGTTTTGAAGTTTGAGGAAACCGACGAAGAGTACAGACTTATCATAAATTCCGAAGGTCTGGGCGACTTTATCTATGGTCTTATGGGACCTGACGGAATCCTTAACGCCATAGGCGGCGGAGGCGAGGAAGAAGAGGAAGAAGATGACGCCGTTCTTGACGGAATTATCAGCTTTGTGCTTGACTTGCTTTTTGGAGTGGACAGCATAGACGAGCTTGCAGACGCTGACACCGAGAACTTCCCCGAGCTTTCCATAGTCGCCAGAAGAGATGGCAAAGATCTTGTATCTGGATTCAGCATAGACTATGAAGGAACTTTTGACGAAGACCGCGGCAGAGAAGAGATTTCTTTCGGCTTTGACGCCAAATTCGACAGCGAAGTGTCCGGCAAAATAGCAATTCCCAACGACCTTGCCAGTTACAAAGAGTCGGCAATAAAGGTATCTTTGTCCATTGACTTGGGACTTAAGGATTTGTTCTTGAAGGCTGATATCTTTGTCAACCCCGACCTTAGCGGCGAAATCACACCCTCAGCTTATCTTGTGGCATTAGACAAAGATGGCGAGGCCATAACCGACCTTGACGCTTTCTATGACGGCAAAGTATTGTCCTTCGACCTTGCAGGTCTATACGATATGCTTGATGTAGATTATCCCGAGGAAGGCACAATGTATTTTGTCGACTTGGTATTCGCAGACCTCTTCCAAGAAGCAGATGAGCCCGAGAATGCAGCGGAAGAAAATGAAGAAGAGGAAGAGTCTACACTTCCCTTTGAGCTTGGAGATATCGTCGCTATTGCGATAGGCAAAATAGATGTTCTTTATGAAATAGTGATAAATACCGTATTCAATAAAGAACTCAATATTGATGCCGCGACAATACTCAACATAGTCAACAACCTGTTTGTAAAAGTAGAAGACGGCAAGAAATTTGATATCGAAGAAGATATGGTGCCCTATCTTGAGGGAGTGCTTGCAGAATTTGCTAGCGACGAATTCCTTGATGAAAACCCCGATGCTACAGATGCCCAAAAAGCACAATCGGTTATCTTTGAAATCACAGGCGCTAATGTCAGCGTTAAGCAGCTGCTTACCGCAGACGGAGCAGGCAACGCTAAAATAATACTTGGAATACTGGAAGATGCTCTTGGTCTTAATCTGCAAATCTTGACAGGGGCAAAGAACGATAATATGGTGCTTGACTTTACATTGGAAATCGACCTTGTGGAATTGGATGACTACAACGCAGATATGCCCAATAAAGAATACACTGATGCGATTGATCTCAATTCAGTGTCCGAAATATTAGGCGACGCTGACGGAAAGAACATTTACTACAAGGAAGATCCTGAAAACCCCGG
>DUON01000025.1 GCA_012838805.1 Clostridiales bacterium | reverse complement strand
TATATGAATTTCTATAACAAAGAGTTAATAAAATGGCAAAAAGAAAATATTTAAGGGAGTAAGTCATGAAAAAACCCGTCAGAACCCCATACGCTAAATTAGCGTTTTATACCTTTATAATCGCCGCCATGGTCTATTTGATTCAGGCGATATTGTCCTTTTTCGGCATCGGCTCCAGCATTATGCTTTCGGTTCAAAGCATAGTCATAGTTATCCTCTTCGTATTGGCGGGCATAATTGGCTGGCAGCACTGCAAAGGCAAGGCTTTTATCTACAAGCTCTTGTATTTTATCAGCGCTCTTATCATAATAGTAGCCGTCGTACTACCCGCGATATAGGGCTTTATTGACATAAGCTCTGCATTAATGATATCATTAAATATAGAATGAAATATTATCTCGAATAGGAGTTTTAGCTATGGTTTTTAGAATAAAAAAAGAATTGTTTAAGGATGTGGATGATTTTGTCATAAGGGAAGGCGATTTCTATTTTTCGGTGGCGAAATTTATCAAAAGCTACGCTATCTATAACAAACAAGGTGCGCAGATTGCACAGGTTGAATTCAAAGAACTCAAAGCAAAAATCATAATAGCCGAAAGCGGCACTTTTACCGTAGTCAGACAAGGCGACGGCTATTCGATAGAAAAAGCCTATATCGAGAAAAACGGAGTGCTTGATAAAGACGCCAAAAGACAGAACAAGTCCGTCTTTTCTATTTTTGGCAAGCCGACTAAATACAATTATGACATATACGAAATGTCCCCAACGGACAAAAACCCAAAAGTGGTCGCCAATATCATAGACGACATTGACGACAATAAGTATTATAAAATCAGAATAACGGGCGGAAGCAATATCTTAAAACTCATTCTGATAAGTTTGGCTATCGCAAAACTAAACATTGACCCCGAAAGCCGTTATTGAGTTTTCCAAAGCTGGTCTATCTCTTTCCCAGTGATTATCTTGATATCCTCTTTCTCCTCGGAGGGCATCTTGTCCAGATTGCCTTCCTTTTTATAAAGTTCGATTCCCTTAAGCAATATATCGAACCTCTTGGCGTTTAGCTTATATCTGAAAGCAAAAATAAGCGTAATCGTCAAAAGCGCTATGGGTATCAAGACAAACATCCATTTGATGCCTTGCACGATTCCGGTTTCGGCGTATGTCGCGGGATCGAAATGGGCGGACTGTTCCTTGAGCATATTGTATTCGTTTTGGTCAAAGCCCATTCCCTGAAGCCCAAAGCCCAAAATCAGCACGGCAAAACCGCTGGCGCATTTCCTTAAGAAAGTGGTCAATCCGCTATAAATTCCCTCCCGCCTTTGTCTGGTCATAATCTCATCCACATCATAGATATCCGTTATCATAGACCAGGTGGAAAGGTTGCCCGCTGAAGCACCGAACGCTATAAGAACTGCAAGGACACAAATCAAGATTAGAGAAGTCGAGCTGTCTATAAACATAAACGCCAAAGACGCCAAAATCCATATCGGCATGCCTAAATAAAGCGGAAACGCCTTGCCTTTTCTCTTGGCAATAGCCCCGTTCAAAGCCATAAACACCATTTGAAACACCAGCAAAAGCCCCATAATCAATTCATAACTCTTATACCTCAAAAGCACTATATCCACATAAAAAATAAATAAGGCAAGCATCAAGTCCACCGCTACTTGAAAGGATATAAAAATTACAATAAAGGTGTTAAAAGACTTGTTTTGAAAGACGCTCAGCCATTCCTTTAATGTTATGGAAATGGGCGTATTCAAGTCCTCTCTTTCATATGTACCATAGAATGTGACCAGCCAGGAAAGCCCAAAAATCACGCCCAAAACTATCGCCATGACCAAATAGCCGTATTTTTGCTCAGGACCGTTGACATCGCCTCCCACGGCTTTTATAATCATGCTCGGGAGGACGGCAGCGACAAGAGAAGCTCCGCCCGACATCATCATTCTGGCGGTGGTGTAACTTGTCCTTTCATTGTAGTCCGAAGTCATCTCGCATAAAATTGCGTTATAGGGTACCATAACTATGGTGAATGCGGTCCCAAAGAACATATATGCAAAAGTATGGTAGATTATCTTAGCGGTAGTTCCCGTTATGCCAAAGGAATAAAACAAAGTGACAAACGACAGAAAAACAGGCACTATGCCCAGTAAAAAGTAAAAACGCCGTCTGCCGAATTTTGACTTTGTCTTGTCGGAGATATTGCCAACTATCGGATCGGTTATGGCGTCCCACAATCTGCCTATAAAGATTATCACCGTTGCGGCGATTATGGGTATGCCTTCCACAATGGCAAGGAAATTCATATACAACATACTAAAAACTAAAAATGACGCCCCGCCATAAATGTCCCCGCAGGCGTAACAAAGCTTACTCTTGAAATTTTTCATACCAAACCCCCTTTAAGGTAACCCAGATTTTGGGATATCTGTTTTGCCGTCTCCAAAAGTCTTTGAGAGACGGATTCTACTTTTTGAGCGTCCATTCTGGAGCTTGGACCTGATATGCCCAAGGAATAGACTACTTTTTCCCTATGGTCAAAAATAGGCGTGGCGACGCACCTTATCTCCAAACTTATCTCGCCGTCGTCAAACGCCAGCCCTATCCTTTTGATTGTTTCAAGCTCTTGTTTAAGCTTGGACTTGTCCACAATGGTCTTGGGCGTGAACTGTTCCAAAACCAATCTATCAAGAATTCTATTCTGTGTTTCATCATCGCAGAACGCCAAGAGACATTTGCCCACCGAAGAAGCGTGCAAGGGCTCGCTGTTGCCGATTTTGGCGTTGACCGCAAGCCGAGTATTGGTCATTATCTGTTCCACCACCACAGCGCTGTCATTGGATAAAATACAAAGATGTGCGCTTTCCCCGGTCTTGTCAGAAAGCTCTTGCATAAGCGGTTTGGCTATGGAGATTATGTTCAAGTTTTTGTACAGCTGTTCGCTCATCTTCAAGACGGCTGGACCTAACTTATATTTTAAGTTATCGGGGCACTGCTGAACCATATTGTGTTCTTTAAGCGCCGACAAAATCCTATAAGCCGTACTCTTGTTGACATCTAATTTCTGGGCAAGCTCAGTCACCCCCATGCTTCTTTGAGCGGATAGGTATACAAGCGCTTTCAATCCCCTTTCCAACGACTTACTCATCTTTCACCAAAAATTTCTTGATAATAAAACTCTGCAAATCTTTATTTCGGCAAGGTCCTTTTACCGCTTGCACAAAGGGCTTGAACGCAAAAACCCTTTCCACAATACTTTTTTCAAGTGCCGACAATATCTCTTCAAAAGGCTTGTGACATGCGGCGGAGATATCCTTTAAGACGCCTCTGCTTTGAGCTTGGCTTTGTGCCCTATGCGCTGGGAAGCCTTGCCCCATAGGGTCTTTGAAGAGTTTCTCAAAGATATACAAGAGATTTATCTCCCCCGCCCAGCCATAGCCTTTGTTAAGTTCCAAAGAGACCAAGTTTCCCCCATTTATTTGACTAAAAAGCCAAGCGTCCAAGGGCTCTTTTATCAAACCGCCAAAGACATTGGGGTATTGCATGGCGCTGACCAAAAAGCCCTGACCTGTGCCGCAGCCACCCACAACCAAGTCCACAGCTCCAAGATTAAGCAGAATCCCCGCCATAAGCCCGGTATGGATATATGTCAGCTCAATATCTTGGTTTTCTTCGCTCATCCCCACATTTAGGACTTGAACGCCCGTTTTTTCTAAAGCCCTTATTATATCCTGATTCTTATCCCTTGCGGATACTTCGTTTATTACGGCAACCTTCATTTTCATACCTCTTTCAAACATTTTTTCGCAGCTTTATAGATATCCAAAGCCGTCAGATTAAACCTTTGCATAAGATATTCTTGAGTGCCCACCTCGCCGAATTCGTCTTTTACGCCCACTCTTTTTAACAAAGTAGGACACTCTTCCGAAAGCACCTCGGCGACGGCGCTGCCCAGACCGTTTATGATATTATGGTTCTCTGCTGTAACAACCGCCTTGCAGCGTTCGGCGGCGTATCTGACAATATCCTTATCAATCGGCTTTATGGTATGCATATCTATAACCATGGCACTGATGCCTTCTTTTTTTAACATCTCCCAAGCTAAAAGCGCTTGATAGACCATAATTCCGCAAGCAATAATCGCCACATCCCGCCCTTCTTTTAATAAGTTAGCCTTTCCGATAATAAATCTTGCATCATCATTGTATATCCTCACTGTCTTTCGGCGGTTGGACCTCATATAAAAATTCCCGTGGGTATTTGCCATAAACTTGACGGCATCTTTATACATGGCGCTATCAGCGGGCTCTATTATCGTCAGCTTAGGGACATTTCTCATAATTCCCATATCCTCAAAAGGCATATGCGTCCCGCCGTTCGCCGCAGCGGTTACACCAGCGTCTCCGCCTATTATTTTGACATTAAGGTCTTGATAAGCGCAAGATAAGAACACTTGGTCAAATGCCCGTCTCGTAGCAAAAACTCCAAAAGCGTGGAAAAAAGGAATTATGCCTGTTGCCGACAATCCTGCACTGAAACCTATCCCATGGGCTTCCATAATTCCACAATTGATACCCCTATTCGGAAATCTCTCATAAAAAGGCTTGGTTCCCATGGAGTATTGGACATCCACATCCACCGCAACGATATTGGGATTTTTCTCAGCCTCTTCAATAAGAGCGTCACAGTACGCCCTTCTCATTTCAATACTATCCAGCTCAAACTTTTGCCTTAACATAACTGCCTCTTCAATCTCTTGTCAATCTCACTTATGGCTTTTTGCGCCATTTCCTCGGTTATCACCATATAGTGGTTAAAGCCCTCTATCTCCGCAAAACAGCATCCATACCCTTTTTGTGTGTCCAGAATGACCGCCGAAGGTTTTTTTGTGGCTTTTGCCTTTAATAACTTCTCATAAATATCCTTGGTATCGTGCCCGTCCGCCTCAAACACTTGATATCCAAAAGATAGGAACTTATCCCTTAAGTTATACTGCCTGCACACCTCTTCCACATATCCGTCCAATTGCCGTTTATTGTTGTCCACAATCAAAATAGCGTTGTCTATATTATGGTGCGCCCCAAATTGGACCGCCTCCCAAACTTGTCCCTCTTGCAGCTCTCCGTCGCCAAGGATTATGTAGACATAACTATCTATACCCTGAATTTTGTTGCCGTACGCCGCGCCCATGCCCAAGGATATCCCTTGTCCCAGAGAACCCGTACTTAGGTCAATCCCCCTTGTCTTCAATCTGTCACAATGGCTGGGCAGATTGGTGCCGTTTTTGTTGAGGCTCAATAGCTCCTTTTTATCAAAATATCCTTTATACGCCAAAGCAGCGTACAAAGCCGGTCCAGAATGCCCTTTACTCAAAACCACCCAATCCCTATCTTTTTTTTGAGGATTTTTGGGCTCAATATTTAGAATTTTCTCATATAAAACCGCCAAGACATCACAAATGGACATACTTCCGCCGATATGCCCATATCCTGCCGCCGCCATGGCTTGTATAGCAAGTTTTCTTATCTCGGCGGCAGCGGTTTTCATTCTGTTATACATTTCTCACCTTTTCCTTAAAAGAACACTTTTTTACTATTTTCTAAAAGGATATATTTCAATCTATACTGTTTTCTATAATTCTATTTTTTCTTCTTAAAGAAAATACTGATAATACCTTTCTTTTTCATAAGCTCCTTATCCTCATAGCTGTCAAGATATATCTCTTTGTTTTGTTTTGAGGAGTCGATTGCCGCCAGAGCAAATTTCAAGACTTCTCTTCCCCTTTCACCGCTAAGCATAGGCTCGCGGTCGTGCTTTATGCTGTCTATAAAGTCCCTTGTGCAGTTTATAAAAGAATCCTGCCAGTCACAAGGCATATCCCAAAACTCGGTCAGCTTGCCGTCTCGATACATCACCACGGGGGCGACATCGGGCAAAAGCGTAGCCGTGCATCTGGTCACCCAGATTATGCCCCTTGAGCCGGTTATCTCCATTCTCTCGTCGCAAGTATAATATTTACTTTGGATATACATATCCTTGGAGCAAGACACATCAAACACGCCATAAATCTTGGAATCCTTATGCTTCCACATAATGGTAGCCGGAGAATCCTGATAAACCCCCGGCATAACCGGAGTGTAATCAATCCAAGCGCATACCTTTTCCACATCGCCCAGCATATGCATAATAATTGAGAATTTATGGTATCCGTCGTCGAACACCACGGGACCGCCTCCGGACAAGCTCTCATTGAGCCGCCACGCCCATGAAAGAGGATTGACCTTCCAACCCGTTGAGGGCAGGTCTTCATCAAGTTTGACGCCTGCGGACTTTGCCCTCATTTTTGTAGCGGGGGCGTTAAGCGAACATAAAGCCGCATTGTTCATCTTGTAACGCATGGCTTGAGGTTCGCCGATTTCCCCGTTGTCCAATAGTTTTTTGGCAATCTGATAGGGGGGATAAAAGACAAAGTTCTCATACACCTTGAGCTTGACGCCGTTTTTCTTTGCCGCCTCAATCATTTGGTCGCATTCGACTAAATTCAAAGCCATGGGCTTTTGTACGGAGACATGCTTTTTGGCATTGCATGCTTGAATTGTCATTTGACAATGCAAATGGTGGGGCGTAAGGATTTCCACACCGGTGACTTTGTCGTCCGCCAGAACTTGCTCATAGCTCTCATATACCTTGGGAATGCCGTGTTCGGCGGCGAACTTCTTTGCGCAGTTTATGTTCTTATCATACACGCCATAGAGCTTGGCGTCTTGATAATCCTTATAACCTGCGACATGTAAAGTGGCTATTCTGCCACAACCCACTAACACAAAATTCATGCTCATAACTCACCTCTTTATAAACTCTCTTGGTCTCTTGCCCTTTCATACGCCTTTCTTCTGTCCTCATCGTATGTGGGCACTGGAACATCCCACCAGCCGAACGCCTTTCCGCCCGTAAGCGGATATTGTCTGGACACCTCGACATTGATAAAGGCGGGCTTGTTCTTTGCAATGGCGCTCTTTACTGCTTTTTCTAACTGCCCGATCTCCCTTATGTCATAGCTGTCTATATGAAATGCCTCGGCTATCTTGGCAAAATCTGGGGAATACTCCTTGCCTTCTTTCATAAAGTCGTTGCCAAAAGCCGCCTCTTTGCCGTAAGCGTCGATTTGTAAATCCTTTATCGCCATCCAGCCGGCGTTGTTTGCCATAATGACAATGACGGGAATCTCGTACTGAGCCATAGTGGAAAGCTCTTGCATAATCATCATAAAATCTCCGTCCCCCAAAAGCGCCACAACAGGTCTATTGGGCAAGGCAAGCTTTGCGCCCATAGCCGCGGGGACAGCCCAGCCCATAGTGGAGAATCCCCCCGTCGTCAAATTGCAATAAGGCTGTTCATAGCAGTATTCTTGAAAGAGCTGTGCTTGGGTGTTGCCTGAAGAAGTGGCTATAATAGTATCCTTGGGAAGAATCTCATTGAGCTTTCCGATAAGCTGAGAAATGGTGATATACTCTGATTTTTGACTTCTGATATTTTTTAAGTAATCAAACCATTTTTCTCTGAGCGCCTTGATCTCTTCCAAATACTCTTTGTTGACCTCAAATTCCCCAAAACCATTATTTAGTTTCTCCAAAGCGTCCTTTAGGTCTCCCAAAATGCCGATATCCGCACCATAATTCTTTCCAATCTCTCCAGCGTCGATATCGATATGAATAAGTTTTGTATCAGGGAAATTGAAGCTTACGCCTTTGCGGTAGGAGCAGGTGGTCTCGTCAGCAAATCTCGCCCCCAAGGCAAGAATCACATCCGCTTTTTTACAGATTTCCAAACCTATCGGCGTTCCTTTGGAACCGGTGTGGAAAGCATATTGGGGGTGGGTCTCCTTGACCGCACCTTTGCCCGCAAGAGTAGTCACCACCGCCGCTCCCCATTTTTCCGCAAGGCTTAATATCTCAAATTCCGCCCTTCTTCTCAAAGCACCCCCGCCGGCAAGAATCACCGGTCTTTTGGCTTTTTTCATTAGCTCAATCGCCGCGGTTATGGCGTCCATATCCGCCGAGGGCAGGCTCTTTGCCTTTGTCATATCAGCTTGTACTATATTACATTCGGCGCTATCCGCCTGAACATCCATAGGCAGGCTTATTACGCATGGTCCGCTTCTGCCCGTGGTCATTTGATTAAACGCGCGTCTTACTATACGGGGCAGCTGCTTGGCGCTCTCCGCTCGCCAGCTTCTCTTTGCAAGCGGCTCTAAGCTTCTTATGATATTGCTGTCTTGATAGCGCTCAATCTCCTGCAAAACCCCCACGCCTTTCATATGCGTATGGGTATCACCGCAAAGCGTCAAAAACGCCGTGGAATCCACATAAGCAGTCGCCAGTCCGATAGCCGTATTAAGCGTGCCCGGACCTATTGACGCAAAAACCGCCAAAGGCTTTCCGCTTACTCTAAAGTACCCGTCGGCAATAGCCGTCGCCGTCTGTTCGTGCTTGACTTGTATGTATTTAATGTTGCCCTTTTGCTCTTCTCTTCTGACAGCGTCAAAGAGTGCCAGCACGCCATGACCGGGTATTCCCAGGATATACGGAACCTTTTCTTCAATCAATTGTTTGAGAACAATTTCTCCGCCAGTCAATTTCATACCAAAACCCCCTAAGAAGAATCTCTATACTTAAAGTATTAAGCATTTGAAAAAATATGTCAATACGGTTTTTGAAACACGGTTGCGTTATACGCAACTTATGGGTATATACTGTTTTTTTATAAAACTGTATTTTACAATCTAATAACATATGCTATAATTATTAATTATTTATAAGTGGTGAACAATGCAAATAGTAATCATTGGAATAGGCAAGGTAGGACTTACCCTTGTCGACCACCTCTCTAAAGAGGGACACGGTATAGTTATTATCGACAACAATAAAAAAGTCGTGGAAAAGACCGTCAACGACTATGATGTCATGGGCGTTTTGGGCAACGGAGCTGACCACAATGTGCAAAGAGAAGCGCATGTGGATACTTGTGATTTGGTAATCGCCGCAACATCCTCCGACGAACTGAATATTTTGTGCTGTATGGTCGCCAAAAAACTGGGCAAGGCGGACACAATCGCCAGAATCAGAAACCCCGAGTATTTTACCCTATTTATGGGCGACGAACTTAGGCTTAACCTAATGGTAAATCCCGAATACGAAGCGGCTATGGAAATTTTCCGTATTTTGAGGTCGCCGGGCGCGATAAAAATAGAGCCTTTTGCCAAAGGAAAAATCGACCTTGTGGAATTTAAGCTCAATGAAAACAATCCTTTGAACGATATGAAAGTGGCGGATATCTTTTCCAAACTTCAAGTCAAAGTGCTGCTCTCCGCCATCCAAAGGGAAGAAGATGTCTTTATCCCCGACGGCGAGTTTGTCTTAAGGGAGGGTGACAAGGTCTATATCACAGCCGCCCCTAAAGACGCGTATTTGGTCTTAAAGAAATTGAATATCTATAAGTCCATAGCAAAAAGCGTCATGATAATCGGCGGAAGCAAAATCGCCTTTTATTTGACAAAAGAGCTTGAAAAGCTTGGAATACATGTCAAAATAATTGAAAAAGACGAACAAAAATGCGTGGAACTCAGTGAACAGCTTAACGCCGAAATCGTCATAGGCGACGGGTCGGACAGAGAGGTTTTGATAGAAGAGGGCTTGTTGGGCTGCGATGCCGTAATAATACTTACTGGCTCTGACGAAGAAAATATTATGATTTCTCTTTTTGCTTCCAACAAAAAAGTCAAAAAAATCATAACAAAAATCAACCGCCTTTCATATTATTCAATGCTGGAAGAAAGCGGCATCGAGAGCATAATCTCTCCGCGAATGCTTACCGCCAATCAGATTATTAGATATGTCAGAGGCAAGCACAATTCAATGGGCAGTTCAGTCAGAAACCTCTATAAGATAGTAAGCGACAAGGCGGAGGCTTTGGAATTTTTAGCAAACGAAAGCTTTAAGGGACTTTCCAAACCGCTAAAGGACTTGAAGACAAAAGACAGTCTTTTGGTGGCGTGCATATTGAGAGAGGATGAGATTATTATGCCCAGCGGCGGTGAAACCATAGAAAAGGGCGACCAAGTAATAGTCGTCACCACCAACGAGTTCTTAAAAGACCTTAATGATATCTTGCGATAGGTATTTATCATGAACTACAAAATGACTTCTTATATATTAGGTCACATCGCCGTCTTGGAAGCTGTTTTATTATGTATACCCTTTGTTTTATCAATAATATACGGTGAAGATACCCTTTTGGGCTTTGGCATAGCTATATTGGCGCTTGTGCTGATAGGTGTCCCTTTTTCCTTAAAAAAGCCCGAAAAGCGCGATTTCCGCGCACGGGAAGGCTTTGTCATAGTGGCGCTTAGCTGGATACTGCTTTCGCTTTTTGGTTCTCTTCCGTTTTTTATAAGCGGATATATCCCCAATTTTATTGACAGCCTTTTTGAGACAATCTCCGGCTTTACCACAACGGGCGGCACTATCCTTAGCGATATCCAAAGCCTGCCCAAAAGCCTTTTGTTCTGGCGAAGCCTAACTCAATGGGTAGGCGGCATGGGGGTTTTGGTTTTTATCATCGCCATTATCCCCAAATCCGACGCCAAGATTATTCATCTGTTCAGAGCGGAAAGCCCCGGCCCTCAAGTGGGGAAATTGGTGTCCAAGCTCAAGTTCACCGCAAGGATTCTATATGGCATCTATATAGGGCTGACATTGTCGCAAGTTATTTTCTTACTTTTTGGCGGCATGAGTCTTTTTGATAGCTTTGTGCATGCGCTCGGCACAGCGGGTACAGGCGGTTTTTCAAGTATGAACGGGAGTATTAGCGCATATAACAACGCCTATATCGACATTGTCATAACGGTATATATGTTCCTTTTTGCCATTAGCTTCAATATCTACTATCTTATTC
Organism: Clostridiales bacterium; assembly: GCA_012838805.1. Classification (GTDB taxonomy): domain Bacteria; phylum Bacillota; class Clostridia; order Christensenellales; family DTU072; genus DTU072. Next base: position 40,712 of record DUON01000025.1, on the reverse strand, counting down.
TTATCGGCAGTATCAAACAAGCCTTGAAAAGCGAGGAGTTAAGGACATTTGTGGGCATTATCTTTATATCTTCATTAATAATCACCATTAGCCTTGCCGTAAACAGAGTTTATTCCACATTGGGCGAAACCATAAGGCATTCTATTTTTCATACCGTCTCCATGGCGTCCACTACCGCTTACACCACAGCCGACTATAACAGCTGGCCGCTGCTTGCCCAAACAGTGCTTTTCTTGTTAATGTTCATAGGCGCTTGTGCAGGCTCTACGGGCGGCGGGCTTAAGGTCTCAAGAGCGATTATTTTAATAAAAACCGGACTTAACGAAATCAGAAAGACCGTATCCCCAAGGTCGGTCTTGAATATAAAATTCGACGGCAAAACCCTTGACCCCGCTGTCTCCAACGGTGTCCTTGCATACTTTTCCATATATATGTTTATTTTTGCTATATCCGTATTGTTGATATCAATCTCTTCTATTGGCGGATTGAACTTTATCACGAACATCTCCGCCGTCAATTCCAGCATAAACAATATCGGCTCAGGCTTTGGGAATATCGGGCATACGGGCAACTACGCCTTTTATAATGCCTTTTGCAAAATGGTGCTTGCCTTTGATATGCTTGTAGGCAGGCTGGAAATTTTGCCCATGCTTCTTATCTTCAATCCAAGGGTATGGAAAAAGAAGTTCTAAAAAAACCGCCTCTTACAAGGCGGTCTTTCTTATAAATCATAATATAAATTAAATTCCATTGCATTGGGCGTCAGGTTTATTTTTTTGGCTTCTTTTCTCTTTTGGGATATCCAAGCGTCAATAAGCTCTTTGGGGAAGACATCGTCGGCGGTCAAGAATTCCCAGTCCTTTTCCAAAGCGTCCAAAGCTTGGTCAAGCGACCTTGGAAGGGTCTTTATCTTTTTCTTGTCCTTATCCGACAAGTTATACAAATTGACATCATAGGGGCCAAACCCTTGCTTTATCGGGTCTATTCTGTTCTTAACGCCGTCTATTCCCGCCATGATTATCGCCGTGAATGCGAAATAGGGATTGGCGGTACCGTCTCCCGCCCTATACTCGAACCTCTTGTCTTTTGCAGACTTGGCATAGTCGGGTATACGGATTACCGAACTTCTATTGGCGGTGGCGAAACAAAAATTTATTGGCGCTTCATAGCCGGGCACAAGCCTTTTATAGCTGTTTGTGGACGGGTTGACAAAAGCCGAAAGCGCCCTTGCATGTTTAAGTATTCCGCCGATAAAATACAAAGCGGTCTCACTCAATCCCGAATACCCCTTTTCGTCATAAAAGACAGGTTTTCCCTCTTTGAAAAGGTGCATATGCAGGTGCATTCCGCTGCCTGCCTCGTTGAATATGGGTTTGGGCATAAAAGTGGCTGTCTTGCCCGCCTGACGCGCGGCGTTCTTTACGATATACTTTATCAGCATGGTCTTATCCGACATCTCTTTAAGCCCGCCAGATTCCACCTCGATTTCTTGCTGTCCCGGACCTCCGACCTCATGGTGGTGGTACTTGACTTTTACTCCCCGCTCCTCAAGCAGCTCGCACATTTGGCTTCTAAGGTTATAATTCGCATCATACGGCAAATCCGCATGATACCCTTCCTTAAGAGGGACTTTATAGCCCAGATTATTTTCCTTTCGGCATGTGTTCCATTCAGCTTGCTCGGCGTCTATCTCAAAGCCTATCTTGTTGGGAGCTATTTGATAGCTGATATTGTCAAAAACATAGAACTCAAATTCCGGACTCACCCTAATTTCATCCGCAAACCCAAGCTTGACCAGATACTGTTCGCATTTTTCGGCAATTTTCCTTGGGTCTTGAGGGAATCTCCTATGCGGAGCGTCAATAATATAGATATCCCCAATCATGCTCATTGTGGGAATAGAACAAAACGGGTCCAAAAAAGCCGTCTTCAAATCAGGTATAAACACCATATCGCTTTTTTCGGTGGGGGCGTAGCCATAGTTTGAGCCATCAAAGCCTATGCCCTCGACAAAAATCTTTTCGCTAAGCCTTTCAACGGGAATGGTTAAATGCCGCCACCTGCCGTTAAGGTCAATTATCTTGAAGTCTATCATCTTGACTTGGCTTATCTTACAGTACTCTTTGAGCTCTGAAAATGTCTTGAACATCAATCTTTATCCTCTCTTTTTTATCCTATTATTATAAGTACTATATAATATAATATCAAGCCCGACTTGACTTTACAACAAAATCAGATAAAAAAATGGCGACTTTGATTAAAAACCAAAGCCGCCACAAAAAAGTCTATCGATATCTTTTTATTTTTTTAGAATCTTAAACCACATGGAGTAGTACCAAGAGGGCTTATCTATGCTTTTGTCAATGGCGGCATAGGTATCTTCTTGACAATACTCTTCAAAATAGGTGTTGACTCCCACATGGTTGACGCCGTGCCAAAAAGTAATCTTGGACAAATCTTCTTCAAACGCCACAGCGGAGGTCAAAAGCACCGTACCGTCGCCCTTTGTGGTGGTTTGAGCGTCTGTCATAACAAGTGCATCGTCCTTGGTCTCAAAATACACCTTATTGGGTCCTTCACAGTCCATTCCTGCAAAATATGTAGTATCCACAAGGGTGGGGGAATACACCTTTTCGCCGCTCGGCAAGGTCACCTTCAAGGAATCAATATAGTCAAGCCAGTCTATCATAGCCGGCTTAAGCTCGCCGTTTTCATGTCTTGCCCAAGGTCTGGAGCAATAGAATTCATAAAGTTCTTGCTCATTCTCAAAGATTTTCCTTTCGCCGTCAAAATAATACGCCGCCTGCTCGCCGTCATATTCGTTGGTCAGCAGTTCATAGTTTGGCAACAGATGATATACCGTCCACATATTGAGGATTTTCATAAACTGCTTGTTGAACACATCTTCAAGGTTATTAAAAATATTCTTCAGCGCCTTTTTCCAAAAATCGGGAATGCCCGCCACCATATCGGGAATCATGGTATCTAAATTCTCAAGTATTCTTATGGCGGAAAAAGACCCTAAATAGGGCGCGTTATAGCTTATATATTTCTTTACCTTGTCCCTGTTGGCTTGGCTTCTGGCAAGATAAATCGCCGCCACATGCCCGCCGTTAGAGTGGGATACCAAGATTATTTCTTTATAGCCCTTTTGGTTTATGTAGTCTTCCAGAAGTTCTGCGGTATACCTATTGTCCCGTCTGAAATCATAATTAAAGATTTCCACATTATAGTCGTCTTTATATTTTTCATAAATGGAAAAGTACATCTGTTTTTGTGCGTTTATGGCGCCGTACTTAATCCTACCCTCATATTCATACCAAGGCACTCCCACCACGCTGGGAACAGCGGGCGTTCCATCCTCATTGACCGCCATAAGATTTAACAAGCTGTCCTCTTCGCCATAGTTTTGGTTCGCCATAATCTTTTTGACCTCGTCGGCGACGCTTTCTTCCAACAGCAAAGCAGCGATTTTCCCAAAATTTATGCCGCCTTCGGGAGGCATGATATCTCCATAATAGACATCAAGGTCCTCGAACGGGTCCCAAACCGCCTTTCCCGTCTCAGAATCATAAAGCCCGCTGGCAAAAAGTCCAGGAAGTATTATGACCGCCTTTTTCTCTTTGGTGTATAAGGCATAAGTCGTCCCTGCGAAAGTGCCGAAAGCGACCACCAAAGATATTACGACTATCAATACAATCAACAGAATCTTTCTTTTCATTTTTCCACCTTTTTACAATGAAATAACCATAACTATTGTATCACACTAAAAAATATCTTTCAATATCAAAAAAGGCTTTCTACCACTTGTTGCGCACCTTTTCGGCAAATCCAACAATATCGTGGAACTTGATTTCTTTCCCGTCGTCCAAAACCGCCCGTCCGCTGAATTTCCCAAAGACCTGATGAGCGTCTTGGGCAAGAATCAAAGCGTTCAATTTGGTGCGGTTGTCATAAAACGGCTTAAAAATCATCTCCAGCCTATTGTCGCTTGAAGTGAAATGCCACCGGTCCATAAAAGAGTCCCTATTGCCTATTTTAGGTATCCCAAAGTCCACATGTTCCAGCTTATGCGCTCTCCCTTTATAAAAAAGCATATTCTCGGTGGCGGCGGAGGTATCGCCAAAGCCATACCCTAAATTAAACCCGAAACTTTCTCCGTTTTCAAGCTCTGCGGACGCTGACGACCAGTACCAAGTGTTGTCATATGTCCAAACGCCCCTGCCCCAATCCAAAACCGCCATAAGACTATTGATATCATATTCTTTTTTGTTATATACCAGTTCTCCTCGAACTTTCAAGCAGTTTATTTTCTGGTTATAATAGAACGCCTTTTTATCGTCCTTGAAAGGCGTGGCTATCACCATGGAGTCTTGGGGTTCTTCATAAAGCTCAATATCCGCCTTAAGCCCTTTGGACTTGTCAAAATACGGCATGTCGCAATAAAGCCGCCTCTTGCCGTTATCATTTAGAAACCGCATATCCACTTTTTTATTCTTAAAGGTTATATCGCCGGTTTTACTTGTCGTTGGCATCTTCATTCTTCCCATAGGAAAGGGTATAAAGGCAAAATCAGTAACTTTACTGCCTTTTTCAAAATCAAAAAATTGAGCGCTTGCAAGCCCCATATAGGAATTATCCGCAAAAGTCAGCGATAAGCCGAACTTATCGTTCCCCATAAAGTAATAGTCCCATTCTTTTATTCTCAAAGGGCAGGCTTTTATGTCCTTTCGGCTGTATTCCAGCAAAAGTTTGGTGGCATATCCTTTTACTGCCAAATGCCCCCTTTTGTCAAGGAGCTTTTGTTTAGAAACGATTTTATTCATTTTTCTCCGATTGCGGCTTTAAGATTTCACCGTATTTTTTATATGCCCTTAAGATTAAAACAATGGGTATAAGCGCCAGCACTGCCACAATCGCTCCCCCCAAAAAGATTTCGGGAATAGGCGTGGACTGTATGGCGCCAAATTCGTCCACATAGGTCATGGGACTGTTCTTTATTATTGTGGAGCCAATGAAAGGACCTATCACCATGGGCACCATGACAAAGAATATCATTCGTATTCCCGTAAAGTGTCCCACATGCCCTTTGGGCAATAAATCACGGGTGGAAGAATTTAAGACTATCATGGCCAGAAGATAAGCCCCCATGGTCAAGATTCCCATTATTGTAGTAAATATGGTGGTCAAAGTTCTATTGTCTTTTAATGTCTTTCCAAAAATATAAAGCCCCAGCATGCCGATTATATAAATAATCCCCGCCATTAACAGGAACTTGCTCTTTCCGTATTTATCCACCACTCTTCCCAAAATCACGCTCAAAACCGACGCCATAATAAGCACTGCGCCGAGGATTAAGGCATAGTCGGTTATACCCAAGAAGAACTCAAAGTATATGATAAAGTACGGCATAAAGACTTGTTGAGCTATCCCCAAGGCGCATACGGTAATAAACATTAAGTACAAGAGCTTGTTATCCCTTATTACAGAGGGACGGAAGCCGTATATAATGTCCTTAAAGTATTTGGAATCCTTTTTGGGTATGGCTTTGTCCTTTATTATAAACATCCCCGCAAGTCCTGACAATGCAACCACTCCGCCCACTATTGCGAAGAACTGTATCCATTTGCTGTTTTGCGTCAAGGAATCCAAAAACCCGAACACCACCAGCATAGCCAAAAGGGGCATAGTCGCCAGCAAGCCTTCCACCTTGCCCCTGTTTGACGGCGAAGTGATATCCGTCACCCATGCGTTAAAGGCGGCGTCGTTTGCGGTGGAGCCGATATAAGTCATGACGCAGTCCACCGCCACAATGGCAAATACCGTAATCGTTACCGCATTGGCGGCAGAGAACAAAGCTGACATGTTCTTTACCGTCAAAAAGCCGAAAGACACGATGCTTAGGCCCCATACGATATATCCCCAGGTCATGAAGATCTTTCTTTTGCCTATCTTATCCGAAAGAGCCCCCATTAAAAGAGTGGCGGCGGTCGCTATAATTGCGCTTGCCGCCACCATAATCGCTATCGCGTCGGGGTCATAAGTCACTGTCTTGTATACAAAGACATTGAGGTACATGTTTTCGATTATCCACGCTATCTGACCAATAAGCCCAAACAGCACAAAAGCCGTCCATACTTTTGGGGTAAGTTTTGTGTTATTTGATTCTCCCATATTGCCCGCCTATAAATAAGATTTTTTATTCTGTTCTCAACGCCTTTACGGGGTCTTGCTGTGCAGCCATACGCGAGGGTATATAGCCCGCCAGAACGCTGAGCAAAAAGCTAATAAATATCATCATTACCGCATGCCACCACTGCATGGACACCAGACCAGCGAATGAGAACATCATTTTTAAGATAATATTTGCTGGCACGCTCAAAAGAAGCGTCACCAATACGCCAATAACCCCTGAGAAAAAGCCCAAGGTGGCGGATTCGGCAAAGAACACATTGGATACATCCTTTTTCCTTGCGCCCAAGCTTCTCAAAACGCCGATTTCCTTTCTCCTTTCTAATACCGAGGTGTATACGATAATAGCTATCATAATTGAAGACACAATAAGCGATATTGCCGAAAAACCTATCAGCACTCCGGTTACCGTTTTTGTAAAAGTATCCACATAACCCATAATGATGCTTAGGTTGTCCGAATATTTTATGGGCTTGTTTGAGGTCTTGTTATAGTCTTCAATAAAGTTTATTATCTGGTCTTTTGCCTCAAACGAATAAGCATACAGCCTTATCCTTGACGGCGTGTCTATATCAGCAACGCCCATTTCCACGAGCTTGGCTTTTTTATTGGTTATCTTTTCGCCGGTAAGGATATCCGTATCGCTCTCTTGCTGGGCAAGAACAGCGGGGTGGTCTGCCGCCTTTTGCATCATATATTCAGTCAAAGCCGAAGTATATCCCACAAGTCCGTTTATCGAAGTGGACACCGCCCCTTCTTTGGGTCTGATGACGCCGACAACTTTGACATCCAAGCCGTTGGTTTCCACAAATTCAAGATCCCTTTTTCTGGAGTGGTGCTTCATCCACATATCCGAAGAATCGTTATAATAGTAATAGTCGGCGTTGGAGATAAGCTTATATTCCAAATTCATAAGGTCTTGAATTGTGAACTCATATTCGGTCTGTCCTCCGAATATGTCCCTTATTGTATCCTCTGAAACCAGCCCGAGCGCCAATAAGGCAAAGTCGTCGATCTGATTCTTTTTGTCAAGGATTACGACCACTTCGTCTTTTTCCTTAGGCCACCTTGAAGAGCCTAAAAGCTCATATTGCTGTTCCAAAATCTCTTGATTGTCTATCATTTCATCCCAAACTGATATCCTTTCGGCAAACCCTTCCAATTGATTAAAGATGTTATCCGGCAAGAAAGGAATCTTATCCAAAACCTCTTCCATGCCGTCCAAGAAAGGGCTGACTTTCATATAGTTTTGTTCATCTTGGACATAATTGCAATACACATTAAATCCCACGCTATAGTCATATTTGACATATCCCAATGATTCGTCATAGTTTTCTTCTATATGCGCCTTAAACGCCTTAAGGTCGTTTCGGGATATAAGATCAGGAAGTTTTGCAATAACATTGCCCAAAACCTTTTTTGTATAGACCTTATCGGTATCGGGGTGATTTGGTCTTTCTTCAATCTCTTCGGTCAACAGAGAGAATATGGAGCTTAAAGACATCGAAGTCTCTGACACTTCCAAAGGATACAGTGACAAGGCGTCCTTTTCTATCGTCTCTATGTATTTGTTAACGCCCGCCGACAAGGCAAGCACAAGACAAATCCCAATGATTCCTATACTGCCTGCGATAGAAGTCAAAATACTCCTTCCTTTTTTGCTCAATAAGTTATTGATACTCAAAGAAAACGCCGTCCAGTACGACATGGATATTTTTTTCTTTTTTTCTTTTTTAGCTTTCTTGACAGGTTTTTTGGGTTTGGACAACTCTTTATGCACCGTTTCTTCCGTATAGGGATTGCTGTCATAAATCGCCTTGCCGTCCCTAAGCTTTATTATCCTTGTGGAATAGGTTTCGGCAAGCTGTTCGTTATGGGTGACCATAATGACCAGACGGTCTTTTGCAACTTCCTTTAATAAGTTCATGACTTGATGTCCGCTTTCGGAGTCCAAAGCGCCGGTGGGCTCGTCCGCAAGAATGATGTCGGGGTTGTTGACCAGCGCCCTTGCGATAGCAACCCTCTGCATCTGTCCGCCCGACAATTGATTAGGCTTTTTGTTAATTTGGTCTCCCAAACCAACCTTTTCAAGCACCTCTTTTGTATGCTTCAGTCTCTCTTCTTTTTTCATGCCCGTCAAAGTAAGAGACAATTCCACATTCTTCAATATGGTCTGGTGAGGTATAAGGTTATACGACTGAAACACAAAACCTAAATTCTCATTCCTATACTTATCCCAGTCTTGGCTTTTGAATTCTTTTGTGGACTGGTTGTTTACTATAAGCTCTCCGTCCGTACTCTTGTCCAAGCCTCCGATTATATTTAAAAGGGTGGTCTTTCCGCATCCGCTGGGACCTAAAATTGAAACAAACTCGCTCTTCCTAAATTCCAAGTTAATATCCGTAAGCGCTTGTACTTTGTTGTCACTTCCTAAATCGTAAATCTTTTTGATCTTTTTTAGCTTAAGCATCAATTTTCTCCTATTTCAAAGTCTACTATAAACTTTAGCATAAATTAAAACTTTTTACAATAAAACTATACTTTTTTTTTATTTTAATGGTTTAAGCTCTCTTTCCTTGCTCTCTTTCCTTGAGAAATTAAAACCATAGCACAATATGAACAAAGCGTGTGAACCTGACCGCTAACCAAAAAGCCCCCGAAATCTGCCCTGTATGCGGACCCAAAGCTACTTTGAAATAAGAAAAGAAAATTATTAATCGTTTGTTGTTCCGCTTCCGCTGGAGGCGGAACATCCAAAGCGTCTATTGCTAAAAAAAAGTCAATGAAAGCAAAAGCTTGTTGTGTTGTGACAAGCTCTTTATAGGCTTGCAGTATTTATTAGTTTTTTATCATTGAAATTCAGTTTATAAATTTTTTGACCTATTGAGGATATAGACCATTGAAAATTAGTCCCTTTAATAAGTGGATTTAGAGATGAAACTTCCTTTTGAATTCCGCCAAAAGCGTTTTTCTACCGGCGATAATTGTAGTCAAAAGTATGCTTGCGGAGGTTATCGCCGCCACTATGCTCGGCCAGATATAGTACGCATCCGTAAAAAGCACAATAAATATGGGCAAGATTCCCAAAACCGCCAAAATAAACAAGCTGAACAGATAGTTTTTCGCCGTTCCGATATTGACAAGCAGATATATCGCTATCGCGATTGTGGATACCAAGATTATAGCGGGCAGAGCAAATTCATAAATCCACAAGTTCATATCCAAAACTTGCTGAATGAGTATAAAAATTGCGTATAAAAAAGCGGCTTGCCCCACGACCTTGGAGTTAAAATGGCTATATCTCAGTATGGTATAGCGGATAAAGAAATAAAAATAAAGAAGCAGCCCCGCCACTATCAAAGACCAGTACACATCGGGAGTAATGATAATATTCGCCACAATGGATATCAAAAGAATATTTATCGCCATTACCAAATATACTTTATTGAAATAAGATGTCGCATAAGGGCGGTTACAAGGTCTTTGCGGAAAAGCCCTTTCCATTTTCTTTATTTGATTTATGGCGGATAGGTCCTTGTAAAGACGCTCATGACAAAGCGGACAGACCCTTGTCTTGCAGACTATTTCCACATTGCACTTTTCACATCTCATCTTGCGCCACCTCTCTTAGGTTGCTTGCTATCTTGACATTCAAGCCCATACCGCTTAAGGCGGTGAAAAATTTTCTCTCAATCTCCGTGGACACAATTTGTCGGGTGAAAGATATCATTGTCTTGTCTTTATATGACACTATCGCCATATTGTTGGGCGTCTTGTTGCCGCAATTTAGGTTGAACGAAAAGTTTTCTATATGCTCTTCATACCCTTTAGGCATATTGACCTTGCCCAGATTGGATATTATCATCGTCTGCTGCGCCGAGCCCGTAAGTCTTTTTGCAAGTTTGGCAAAAAAGGACTTTATAAAAAGCGGCATATACTTTAAGTACGGTCTTTTGTCCATAAGGGAGGTGAAGCTCAGCTTTAAGTCCAGCTGTTCTTTTGTAAGCTGACGGCTTAACTGCTCTTTTATCACTTCGGCGTACGCCTCAATAGTTTGTTCCACAGCTCTTGGATTGATTCTACATTTGGCAAATGTAGTAAAATTATATACGGTTTTGGACGGATAGAATCTCCTTAAGTTTATTGGAATAAAAACCACCAAATCCTTATTTGAGTCATTTTTATAATAGGTTTTGGATATCGAAATCATAGCGATTGAAGCAAGCAGCACCGTAAGGCTGCAATTATACTTTTTGCTAAGCGCAAGAAGTTCATCAGTGTTTATTTGGGCTTGCACCAGTCCAAAACCCTCTTTTTTGAAGAGCTTGTCCTTGATAGGAAAAGCGCCTTCCCCTTTCATGCTTTTTATGCCCTTGGAGATTTTGAACTTGGTATAGTATTCTTTGAATCCGTCTTTGAATTCTTCTAAGTCCAAGGGTTGCGACAAGGTTTTTATCATATTGTCATGGGGATACTCCACACCTCTTTCCAAAAGGTAATAATATACAAGCGTCTTAAGGAATTCCATGGCGGAGATACCGTCACAAAGCCCATGGAAAAAATCCACGAATATCTTTCTCTTGTAATAGGTCACCCTTAACAAATAGCCTTTATTATACCTAAAATCTATCTTCTTAAGCAAAGAGCCGTCGTCCGCCCTCACAATCGGGGGTCTTTTATTGGTCACAAAATAATGCCTAAAAAATCCTTGCGAAAGCTCCACTTCAAAAGAGGGATACCTTTTGAAAGTAATTTTCAAAGCCTTTTCCAAGTCGTCCCTATCCACATATTCCTTTAATTCCACGCCGAGTCGGAACAAGCTTTGGGTCTTGAGCGTTATCAGCATTGGATATACGGCTGCGGAGTTATCCAGCCTGAACCACGAGCCGTATTTTTCGTTTATTTCAAAGTCTTTCATTACAATTTAGATTATAAAATTATTATTTACATTAGTCAAGCATACATGCAGATAAGGGCTAATATAGTAATAAAGAGGTGAAAAATGGAACAGGTGGTAAAAGAGCATGGCATAAATTTAGAAAAAAATATCCTAAAAGTAACCGGAGTGACAAATGTGGAAAGCTTTGACAGCAAGGAAGTTGTGGCGAATTTAGTAAACAATTCGCTCTTAATCCGCGGCGAGAATTTGACGGTGGTCGACCTTGATATCAAAGGTCAGCTGCTGGTGGTCAAAGGCGATGTGGCAAGTCTTGCTTACGCCAAAAAACACGACAAAACACCCTTTTATAAAAAGCTGTTCAAATGAGCTCTTCGCTTCTTCAGCCCACAATAAGCGTTATTTTTTTTACTTCGGGGTGTCTTTCATATTTTTTATATGAAATGGTATCCTCTTTGGGCGAAAAGAAGTTTCTCAAAACTGCATCCGACTTCTTAGCGGTCGTTATCGCCGCAGGTTTTTTTATTTTGATGAGCTATCTCTTTTATTGGGGACAAATCAAAGCCTACACCTTGTTTACTTATGTTTTGGGCGTTTTCGCCGCAAGATATTTCTTTTCGGGCTGGATAAAAAGACATACGCTTGCATTGAAAAAAAGGTGCATGTCCAAGATTAAAAAAGTCTTATCCCACATGCATAAAAAAGCCCTCCTAATACAAACTAAAGCCAAAGGAGTATTTAAGAAAAATGAGTCAACAAGAGCAAACACAAAAGATACCACAAAGCCAAGAAGAGCAGATAAGGACAAGAGTAAACAAAGTTTTGGACGAAGAGCTGGACGAGTCCGAAGCAAACATAGAAGAACTGGATCTGTTACAGGAGATATACAAGGTGGCGACTATGGGAATGCAAAGCGTAGAGGTCATAAAACCCATGGTAAGAGAAAAGGCATTAAAGAACCTGTTATTCAAACAATTCAACGCCTATAAAGCCTTGTCCAAGGAGATTGAACTCAAAGCCGCCCAGAACGGTTTTGACCTAAAGCCCTCCAACATCATAAACAAAGCCATGATGTACGGCACAACGCTAATAAACACTATCAGCGACCGTTCCACAAGCAAGCTTGCCGAGATAATGATTCAAGGCATAAACATGGGCATAATCTCCGTAATAAAAGTCACCAACAACATCGATTCGGAAACAGAAATCGATATGTCGCTTTCCAACAAACTCTTGGAAATGCTAAATAACAACTTAGAAAATCTTAAGGTCTATCTATAAAATTCCGCTTCCGTAATCGGAAGCGGAACACACTCTGAAACCTTTAATGCCCTTTTTGCTTTGATTCTGAACTTTGGGCGTTTTTTTTAGAAAAAGCATCGCCCCGCAGGCTAATTAACCTATATTGACCCCTTCATAATTTATAAGGAACTTTTCCTTGTCCAAAGGCTTGTCGCTTGAGATTTTTTGCATAAAGTCGGTTATGTATTCTATGGCATGCCTATGCGCCCTCTCAAGCGCCTGATATACATTTTCGGTGGTGTACTCATCGCCATTTCTGACTTTTAGCCAAGGCTGTTTTCTAAAGTTCATATAATCGATTTCCTTATATCCTTCGGGCGGTCGAATAAGTCCGGTCAGCCTCTTAGGCGCGCCGAGGATATCCTCTATCTTGCCAAAAACAGCTTTCTTAATCTTAAATTTGTCCACGCTTACCGCCATAAAAAGCTTAGTGATAGTAAAAGCCATAGCCAGCTTTCTTGGCTTGGGCTCAAACCCAAATATCGGGTTTATCGTCTCATAATAAAGCTTGCCTATCCTAAGTCTGGAGCTTCTTTTGCTCTTTAAGGTCTTATGTGCCTTGAACGCATGGGCGGGGACATTCATTTTTTCTTCACACAGATGAGAGTCTATCGCCGACTCAATAAGTGCGTGTATTGATGGTATCTGATTTAAGGGCAGGAATTTTGCCAATGTGTTTTCCACATAATAATTCACATAAGGGTGCAGGCAAAAGTCCGAACAGTAGTGGCACAACAGCCCCAGCAAGTACGACATCTCCCTTTCTTCATAACTTTTAACCATACGCTCTCTGCACTTTTCAAAGACCTCATAAATCTTCAGATACTGCATGGTATTGGGATACAGCCTTTCCTTAAGCCCAAGCTCCCTAAATGCGAACAGAAAGTCCGGACCTATGGCTCCCAAATAATAGCAATCGGGATGCCTTTCTACAATTTCCAAAGCTTTCTTGGGCAAATCTTCCTTTACCGTTTTCGCAAAGTAATAGTGTGAGATTAAATTCGGCATTTGGTATTTTCCTTTTATAGATTATATTCGGCTTTTATTTCCTTTACGCTTACTTTTCTGCCCTCCTCCAAGGACTTTTTGGCGCTAAGAGCTATTATCACAGGCTCAAGCCCGTCCTTTACCCCAACGGGAACGGGCTTGTCTTCTTCAATCGCTTGAATAAACTCCAAGATTTCATCCACATAAGCGCGCGTATACCTTTCCAAGAAAAAGTACAAGGGCTTTTCAGAAGTCTCGCCGTTTTGGTTGGTAAGCCTAAGGGTGGACTTGGTATCGTTCAGAATACACGCCTGCCCTTTTGAGCCAAAAGCCTCCAGCCTTTGGTCATAGCCATAAGCCGTTCTCCTGCAATTGTCCACTACGGCAAAGGCGCCGTTTTCAAGCTTCATGGTGATAACGGCGGTGTCTATATCTCCCGCTTGGGCTATTCTCTCGTCCACAAGCGCTCCGCCCATGGCGAACACTTCCTCGACCTCGCTTCCGGATATAAACCTAATCATATCAAAGTCATGAATAGTCATATCCAAGAAGATGCCTCCGCTGACCTTTATATAATCCAACGGAGGGGCGGCAGGGTCTCTTGAGGTTATTTTCAAAATATTCAAGTCTCCAATTTCGCCTTTTTGCACAGCCTCTTTGACCGCTGCGAAGTTATGGTCAAACCTACGGTTAAAGCCCACCTGAAACTTTATCTTAGGATTTTTTTCAAGCTCCGCCATAACTTTTTTTATCTTTTCCACATCATGGTCTATGGGCTTTTCACAGAATATATGCTTGTTCGCCCTAATCGCCTCCAAAGCGATATGCGAATGGGTGTCCGTTGAGGAGCATATCAAAACAGCGTCTATATCCTTATCTTCAAGTATCTTCTTATAGTCAGCGCAGATATTTTCTATACCTATTTTCTTCGCCCATTCTATGGTCTCTTCTCCAAGATACGGGTCGGCAACAGCCTTAACTATGGCATTTTTTACAAAACAATTTATGGCCTCGCAATGCACCTTGCCTATTCTGCCAAGACCAATAATACCCACATTTATCATACACTCTTTCTCCTTATATAGTGCCGTCCCATGTGCTGACTTGAGTATTTTTCATTTCCTCTTCGTCAAACCAATGCGTGGTCACAGCCTTGGATTCGGTATAGAACCTGTAAGCGTCCTTGCCAAGACAATGCAAATCCCCAAAGAAAGAATCCTTGTGTCCGCAAAACGGGAAGATTCCAATTGGAACGGGGATGCCCACGTTGATTCCCACCATACCGCCATGGGTGTTCCTTGCGAACTCCCTCGAATAGTAACCGCTCTGGGTGTAGATAACCGAACCGTTGGCAAAACGGTTGTTGTTCATAATTTTGAGCCCTTCTTCAAAGTTCTTGACTCTCTTTATGCAAAGCACAGGTCCGAATATCTCCTCTTGCCCAATAGACATATCCTCAGTCACATGGTCAAAGACAGTGGGTCCAATATAAAATCCGTTTTCATATCCTTCGACTACTATATCTCTGCCGTCCAATATGAGCTTGGCGCCTTCTTCTATGCCTTTTTCTATCCATTTGAGAACACTTTCCTTATGCCCTTGGGAATATACGGGGCCCATGCCCGTTTCCTTATGATAGGCTGGTCCTACCTTAATTTTTTGGGCAAGTTCCTTGATCTTAGCCACAAGCTGGTCTGCGATAGACTCTTGTGCCACGACTACGGGCAGCGCCATACATCTTTCGCCGGCACAGCCAAAAGCGGCGTTTATGATTCCCGCGGCGGTTCTATCCAAAGCGGCATCCTCCAAAACAAGGGCGTGATTTTTCGCCTCGCAAAGCGCTTGAACTCTCTTTCCATGCTCAGCTCCCGTCTTATATATGAATTTGCCTACCTTTGTGGAGCCCACAAAAGAAATACCTTTTATTAAGGGATTTGTCAAAAGCTCTTTGGTATCCACTCTGTCACAAGAAATAACATTCAATACCCCGTCGGGAAGACCTGCTTCTCTGTATAGTTCAGCTATCCTCAAAGCGGACATGGGAGTGGCTCCCGAAACCTTAAGCACCATGGCATTGCCGGCGGCGATACAGTTGGGCGCCATCCAGCCCATGGGGATCATAGCCGGGAAATTAAAAGGCGCTATACCTGCGAACACTCCAAGGGGCTCTCTATAAAGCACGGTGTCATAACCTCTGGAGGTATCCATAAGGCTGTCCCCCTGCATAAGCACGGGCGTATGTATGGCAAGGTCAGTTCCCTCAATCGCCTTAAGCACATCGCCTTGGGCTTCCCTATAAGCCTTGCCGTGTTCGGTGGCAAGCAGAATGGTCAGTTCTTCAAGGTTTTCTTCCAAAAGCTGCTTGACTTTATAAAGCACCTGCACCCTTCTGGTTACTGGCATCGATGACCAAACCTCATAGCCCTTCTGGGCGTTTTCAATGACCTGCCTTACTTCCTCGGTCGTAATTCTCGGACATTTGGCTATTTGTTCGCCCGTAGAGGGATTAAAAACATCATAATATTTGTCTGTCTTGGACTCAACAAATTGATTGTTGGTAAAATACTTTAATATTTTCATTTTTATCTCCTTTTTTTATAATTTAGTTATTTTTTTGATATATTTTCTTGCCTTAAGCGCATACTCAAAGGGGTTTGCCTTTTCGGGGTCTTGTTCTGCCTCCACAAGCAGCCATCCCTGATAATCGTTTTGGGATAATATCTCAAATATGGAGGAGAAATCCACACAGCCGTCTCCGGGAACGGTAAAAGCCCCAAGTCTGACGCCGTCCAGAAAGCTAAGCCCCCTTTCCTTAACTTCATTGACCCTATCCAAACGGATATCCTTAAGGTGGACATGTCTTACTCTTTTAACATGTTTCTTAAGCACCTCTATGTAGTCTTCCCCGCAATACGCCAAGTGACCGCTGTCATAGAGCAAAAACACCTTGTTTGTCGAATCCATAAGCCTATCTATCTCTTTGGCGGTCTGCACCACCGTACCCATATGGTGGTGGAATGTCAAGGTTATGCCAAAATCTTGAGCTCGTTTTGCAAGCTTGTCAAGACCTTTGGAAAGCCTATCCCACTCCTCGTCATTCATATGGTATTTTGCCTCAAAAATCGGCTTGTCCAATTGCTGAATGCTATGGCTTTGTTCGCTGACTCCTATCACTTTGGCATTAAAAGCCTTTAGGAACTTGCACGCCTCGACGAACTCCCTCTCCACTTCCTCATATGGCTTAGTCAATAGATATGTAGAGAACCACCTGTTGGCAATCTTAAGTTTTCTAAGCTTCAAAGCTTTCTTAAGCTTTTTGATATCCTTGGGATACTTATTGCCCACTTCACAGCCCTTATATCCCGCAAGCGCCATTTCGCTGACGCACTGTTCAAAAGTAATCTCTCCCCCAAGCTCGGGGATATCGTCATTGGTCCAGCCTATGGGCGCAATCCCGACAAACACCTTTTTTCTGTCAAACATATACAACCTCTTTAATATTTTCTTGCCTTACTAAGCCGTTCAAGCTTTTCCTCATAGGCTTTTTTGGCTTGGTCGTTTCGGGGCAGAGAGCTGCACCCCACATTCCACCAGCCGCCATAGCCGTCTGTCATGGTCTTGGGCAAGACCTTGATATCTATAAGAACAGAATTTTTTTGCTCTTTGCTCTTTTCCAAAGCATCCCTTAGCTCATTCATTGTCCTTGCGGTATAGCTCTTAAAACCGTACGCCTCAGCGCTCTTGGCAAAGTCAATGCTTAAATATTCGCCTTTGGGTATCTTTTCGTCACCCTTGCGGTATCTGAATTCAGTACAAGCGGAATTTATTCCATTGCCCATTTGCAGATTGTTGATGCATCCAAAACCGCCGTTATCAAACAAGAGAATATTTATCTTGACTCCCTCTTGAACTGCAGTGACCATTTCCGAATGAAGCATAAGGTAGCTTCCGTCTCCTGCGAAAGCGTACACTTCTTTTTGGGGATCCGCAAGCTTAGACCCTAAAGCGCCGGCTATCTCATAGCCCATGCAGGAATAGCCATATTCCATATTATAGGTATAGGGGATATCCGTCTTCCACATCCTTTGAAGACAGCCGGGCAGGCTGCCGCTGGCTCCCACTATTATGGCGTCCTCGTCTATAATTTCCCTAATCAAGGCGATAGCCGCGGTCTGACAGATATATCCGCCCGTCGCTTTAATAAAGTCCTCTATCGTGCCCTTTTGCATAATTTTGACTTCGGGCTCAAAACCCTCGCCGTATTCTATCTTGGCAAGCCTTTCATACTCTTCATTCCATTTTAGCTTTGCATTTTTTATCTCGTCGCCATAGGAAGACTGATATTTTATTTCGTTCAGCCTTTTGGTTATGGGCTTTAAGCTCTTTATAATATCGCCCTTTACGCTTATGGCGTCCATCTTGTTGGCATGATAGCCGTTTATGTTTATGGCAAGAATTTTGGCTTTGGGGAAAAGCGACTTGCTGGCGGTGGTAAAGTCCGAAAACCTTGTGCCAAGTCCAATAATCAAATCGCTTTGCTTAGCGATTTCATTTGCCGCCGAATTGCCCGTCACGCCCACTCCGCCAAGGTTGTTTTCAAAGGAATAGGGTATGACGCCTTTGCCCGCTTGGGTCTCACATACGGGGATATTGAACAGTTTGGAGAAAAACCCCACCGCCTCGGCGGCTTCGGAATATCTGACTCCGCCGCCTGCCACTATAAGAGGTTTTTTGCTCTCTTTTATTGCGATAACCGCATCGGACACTTCTTCTTCAGAGGGAACTGTCCTGATAATTTTATGAACCCTTTTATCAAAGAAACTCTGTGGAAAGTCATAGCATTCGCCTTGAACATCTTGGGGCAGCGCTATACACACAGCGCCGGTCTCGGCAGGGTCGGTAAGCGCCCGCATGGCATTGACAAGCGCCGTCATAATCATTTCGGGGCGATAAATCCTATCAAAATACTTGACCACAGGCTTGAAAGCGTCGTTTGTGGTGATGTTCAGATCATGGGATTGTTCTATCTGCTGCAAAACGGGGTCGGGCTGCCTTGTGGCGAACACATCTCCGGGGAATAACAAAAGCGGAATGTTGTTCACGGTAGCCGTCGCCGCCGCTGTAACCATATTTGCGGCGCCCGGACCTATGGAAGAAAAACAAGGAATTATCTTTCTTCTGTTTGACTGCTTGGCATAGCTCAAGGCAACATGCGCCATGCCTTGTTCGTTCTTGCCTTGCATGACCTTTAAGGAATGCTTTGCCATAGCCAAAGCCTCGCCAGCGCCCAGCACGCATCCATGCCCGAAAATGGTAAAAACCCTTTCCACGAACTTGTTTTCAATTCCGTCAAAACTAACATATTGGTTGTCCAAAAATTTGATTATGGCTTCCCCAACAGTCATTTTTATTGTTTTCATAAGCCTTTACTCCTTTATTCTTTTTTGAGTAAATGAGTATATCTCTCGTCGTCTATTCTTGTCCTTTTCCAAGGATTGTTTTCAAGGTGTCTTATCATCCAGCAGCAATACATGGGATATCCCGGCGCGGTGACTTGGGCATGGGTCTGTCCGCCCAAAAACGATGCACAGCTCCCGTCCTTTATGGTATAGGGCTTGTCGTCAATAAAGCACACGCCGAAGCCCTCTTCCCTTTGAAGTCTGTAATAGTACACTTCGGGCTGGGGGTGGTGGTGGGGAATATAACTGAACCATCTGCCTTGGGGCACAAAAATTTCACCAAGCACCATATTGGAATAAGGCGCGTTGTAATAGTCAAAAATGGTGATGACCTCTCTTTTGGCGGTATCCTCCCACAACCCCTCACAGCTGGTAACCTTTTTCGCTTGGCTTGGGAGATAGAGTCTGGACTTGAACTCCCTATCGTTTTGGGTACTTTGTATAAGCACTTCACTGTCCTCAAGAGCGATGACCATGGCGGCGGTATTTTTGCTTATGTGAAGACAGGTGGGAAGATCTTGGAACATATCTTTTCTTTGCACTCTGTATACATTTTGGTCATACTCAAGCTCCAAGCTGCCTTGAAGCAGCAAAATTGCCGATTCCATATCCTTTTCACTGACCACAAGCTCTTCCCCTTGTTTAAGCCTGTGGACTGTGATGTCCATAAGCATTTCCTTATTTCTGCCGTTGATTGAGGCAAGCCTTTGACATCCGTTTTTGTCGAATTTGGGTGTAATAAACATTATCTTAACCTCTCGCTATCATTTCTCCGTATTTTTCTTTGCTTTCTTTTATGAACTTTTTCAACTCTTCCAAAGTGGGCATAAATTCCGAACAACCATGCGCCTTAACCAGCATGGACGCCGAAGCGCTGCCCATTTCCAAACAGTCTATGAGGTCATAGCCTTCCAAGAGCGCATATACAAAAGCCGAGCCATAGCCGTCTCCGCCCCCGAAAGACTTCAGTGCCTCAACGGGAAAGGGCTTTATGCTGTAAGAGCCGTCGGCGGTATAAGCTGTGGAGCCCTTTTTGCCATGTTTTATGATAACTATTTTGTTGCCCTTTTTCAACCAATACTCCGCGGTTTTCTTGTCGTCCCTATTTTTTTCCAATAAGGATTCCATGAGGTCAAATTCCTCTCTGGAGCCTATGACAATGTCGCTTTTTTCCGCCACCAGCGAATAATAAATGGAGATTTCGTCTTTATTTTTCCAACTGTAAGGGCGGTAGTCCACATCGAACAAGACCTTCGTATTGTTCTTTTTTGCAAACAAAAGCGCCTTGAAGACCGCCTCTCTTGACGGGCTTTGACTAAGCGCGGTACCAGATATTATTATCATCTTGGCTTGGCTTATATACTCTTCGTCCACTTCTTCGGGCTCAAGCATAAGGTCGGCTACGCCCTCTCTATACATCAAAATACTGCTTTCGTCACGGGATAGAATTTCCGTGAAAGTCAGCCCTATCTTCTCCCCGTTCTTGGCTCTAAAGATATGCGAGGTATCTATATTTTCCTTTTCAAAAAATTCCGTCACATAGTCCCCCAATCTGTCGTCGCTGACCTTTCCAATAAAACCTACCTTTTTGCCCAATCTGGCAAGCCCCACAGCGATATTTGCGGGAGAGCCCCCTAAGTATTTTTTGAAGGTGTCGCTTTTGGACAGCGTCTTGAAGTAGTCCACGGGATTAAAGTCCACCGCCACCCGCCCTATGGGAATGACATCAAATTTTCTGTCGGATGCAAATTCAATCATTGTCAAAACTCCTTTAATCTTATTTTTCTCCTTGGAAATTCGGGTTTTTTGTTATAGTTGACAAGTTTTGTCTTATCAAAACCAGCTTTTTTCATAAACTCTTCCAGTTTGGAAAATTCGGCAATTCTGGAAAAGTGGTGGGCGTCGCTGGAAGCGATAAACTCTGCCCCTGTCAAGCTCATCTCATAAAGAGTCTGGAAAGAGAGGTTCAGGTGCTTGGCGTTAAGTTCTATATAAGTGCCATAGTCCGCGCAGGCTTTGGCAACTTCCACACAGTCCACCTTGAAAAGGTGGTTTATATGCGCCAGAATATCAATCGGATACTTCTTTATGGCATTGATAAAAGTGCGTGTGTTCCGCCTTATGGTTGCTTTGGAGGGCTTTATTAAAAAGCTTAAGTACGCTGACGGGAATATCTTGAACCAGTCCTTTTTGCTTTTGGCTTCGGAAAAGGAATGGTATCCCATAATAAGTATCTGCATCTCTTCAAGCTCGTCTTGGTTGACATCGATAGTCCCGTCCAGCCCTATTATGTCTGCCTCCACGCCCTGATATATCTGAATTTTTCCTTGGGCTTTTTTGCGCGCCTCTTCTATCTCCTCTCTTTGCAAATAAAAGGTCTCTCTGGTTAAAGCCCCGTATTTGGGGTTGTTAAAACCATGGTCGGTTATGGCAAGTTCCTTAAGACCCTTGTCTATTGCAGAAAGCACATTCTCCCATACCTTGCTGACTCCGTCGCTGTAATGAGTATGGGTATGATAATCTCCATAATAATTCATAGTCACCCTTAATTAAGTAAAGAGATTAAAAAAATCTAAATTAAGCAAGCGGAAGTTTTCAGGCGTTTATAAAGCTGTTTATAAACGCAAAAATCTATTTAATCTCTTCAAGTTTTTTTGCCATATCCTTGATTTGGTTGTCGTCAATTAAGGTTATGGGCTTGTTTTCTTTGGTCAAAGCGTATTTCAAAAGCTTGGATACCAGCTTAGTAAAACCCTTTGATTTCTCCACGGACACGCCGTATCCCAGCCACCTTATGTCCTCAGCGCCCTCGAACAGATCTTCGCCCACATTCTTTTTTAACAATTCCTTATAGTTTTTGGTCTCCATACAGCTGACAAAAAAGGCGTATTTTCTTTGTTTGATTAAGTCGCGATTGGCTTTTATAAACTTTCTAAGCTTTCCCATAAGCATTCCCGCATAATACGCCCCGCCAAAAACAACTAAGTCATAGTTTGCAAGATTGGGCGTTTCTGTACTGATGTCAAAAACCTCGGCATTGGTCAAATTATCCTTCAACATCAAAGCGATATCCTGACAAGTTCCGCTTTTGGTAGCGTAAACAATGGCTTTTCTCATTTCAACCCCTCCATACTAAAATTATATATATTATATAACTTAAACATCAAATTGTAAATGGAAGAACACTATTAATAATTATAATATACATAAATTGACAAAAGAACAAACAAACCATTATAATGAAAGTATTATAAAAATGATATTATTATTAAAAGGACCAATAATAATAGAGAGGAGAAAAATATGTCAAAAGACCAATCCCAAAAGCCTCAAAAAAACACGGATATAAAAGATGCCGACAGTAAGAATAAAGAAGTCAATGAAGCGGTTGAAAAGACCGCAAAAACCTCTGCTTCAGAAATATCGCCCCCAAAAGAAATCAGGGCAAAAGTACCGCCCATAATAGAGAATAAGGAAAAAGCACCCAAAGAGGACAAGGAAAAGGCGGCCCAAGAAAGCAAAGAGAAAGCGCCTGAAGAGAGCAAGGAAAAAATAACATCAGAACAAAAACCCAACAAGGCTGAAGAAATATCTCCTTCCAAAGACTCCAAGACAAAGCCCAAGGCTGAAGAAAGATCGGAAACCGAAGAGCCCAAGCTCAATGCTGAAGAAAGTTCGGAAACCGAAGAGCCCAAGCTCAATGCTGAAGAAAGTTCGGAAGCCCAAGAGCCCAAGGTCAAAGACGGCAAAGAGCCTATGGACAGCCAAGAAAAAGGTGGCAAAGAGCCTATGGACAGCCAAGAAAAAGAGCAAGCTCCCCAAGCACAAGAAGACACCTTGAAGGATGAAGAGTCCGCACCCAAAGAAGAACAAGAAAAATCCCTTGCTCTGACTCCCGAAGAAAAAGAGGAATTGGAGAGAAAGGAGAGAGAAAAGAAATTAAAGGAGCAGGAAAAGAAACGGAGAGCTCTTGAAAGAAAGCAAAAGTTCTTTGCCTTTATCAAGAAGAACAAGCTTTGGGTTATTTTGGCGGCGGTTGTTTTGGTCTTGGCAATAGGCGTGGCAACAACCATACTTGTTATCAATGCCCCCAAGGTCTTTATTAGAGAGCCCCTTGATTTTACTGAAAAAAATCTTTCTGGCAAAGAACTTTATGTCTTAAGGGAGGACATAACGATACAAAACCTTACCATTCCACGCAGAATGGACATCGACTTGAACCATAGGTCGCTTACCGTCACAGACACCCTGACTATTGAGCTGGGTTCAGCCAAGGACAAAAGCATAGACATCGGCACCATACAAGGTCTTTTTAAGCATAAAGGTTTTGGCAAAGGCGGAAAGCTGATTGCGAACAATATAAAAATCACCGCCAACGGCAGAACGATAAACCTTTACAGCCAGTCCGAGCTTAGCGGCGAAATCGCAGTCAAAGAGCTCAATGTGTTTGAAAAAATGAATATAAAAGATAAGCTTGAACTTAAAAATTCCCAAATAAAAATCTATGCGGACACTTCTGGGACGGTTGAGCTTGTCAATTCCTCTTTGTATCTGGCGGAGGGCATAAGCTTGGAGCGTGCGGTTGCGGACGGCTTTTCCAATGCGGAGCTTTACGGCAATGTGACCGCATCCATTGAGGGAGGCAACAAGATTAAAGTCTTGAAAAACGCATCCTGCGCCTTGGTCTCCGACGCCAAAGAACTTTATTTTCAACAGCAGACGGCGGAAATCCTCAATGTGATTGATATAGAAAACCTATATATAGTGAACCAATTGGAAAAACCCTCCAAGCTTCTTGTGGAGACCACCGGCTCATCCTTTATCTGCGTGGTGTCTGAAGTCATTAACGCCGACAAGTATATATTCACTATCTTTGCTGACGATAAAAAAATCGCAGAGATAGACTCACCCACCAACAGACTTGACATCTCGCCCTACCTCACCCGCCCCACCGTATACACTATATCAGTAAAGGCGGCAAGCTCTAATCCCGAAATAAACTTGACATCAGAAGAGATAAGCATTGAATACAGCTATTCGGCTAAGCTGGAAAACCCCTCTCTTTCAATAGACACCCAAGACGGCGAAGTCATGCTGACTTTCCCCAAGGTCACCTTCGCAACCGCATATAAGATCAATATCAACGATATTGAGATAACAAAGGAAAGCGAAGAGGCGTTAATAAGCGTCAACATCACAGAGCATGTCATGAGTCCCGGCTCGTATGCCATAAGGGTGACTGCATTAAATCCCAACAACAAGTCTTTTATGCCCAGCGATACCGTCATGATATCTTATTTAAGGACGCCCAAGCTTGAAACGCCCAATTTGGAAATTGAAAAAACGCAAAAGGGAATTAAATTGAGCTGGCAACAAGTGCCCGGCGCCAAGTACTATGTGATACAAAGCAGTAAAGACGACAAGCTGATAATGACTAAAGACACAAGCTACACGCTGACCGATGTTGAAGACAACACCACATTCTATGTATACGCCTTGGAGACAGGCTATTACCTAAGGTCAGACAGTTCCGCTGTAATCTATGTCTATGAAGCACTTGACAAGCCTGAGGCTTTGGATTTTTCCATTGAGGACGAACTATTGACAATAACCTCCCAGCCCGTACCCCATGCCGAGGAATACGCCTTGTACCAAAACGGCGTTCAAGTGCAAACAAACTCTTCTCCTATATTCGAAGTACAAGAATTTGAAGAAGGCGACGAGTTCAAAATTCAGGCACGCGCTCAAGGCTACCGCCCGTCGGAATCCGATATCAAGACCTATTCGGCATAGGAAAACGCTTTATATAATGCCTATTGAAAAAACCTTGCGTTATCCATTTAATAAATATCAAACAAGTATTTTAAGACATAAAAAGAGCGATATCCCTGCAAAAGCGGTATCGCTCTTTTGAATTTTTTATAAGCTTTAAGCTCTTAACGATATTTTCATTAAGCTGCTGTCCTTTGGGACAAGGAGCCATTAAAGGAACTTATCTCCATGTTTCTCAATGACATACTCTAAATCTTTATCTCCTCTTCCCGAGAGATTGACAAGAATAGAACCCGTCTTCTTTTCCTTGGCAAGCTTCATGGCGTATGCTACGGCGTGCGAACTCTCCAAAGCGGGGATGATTCCCTCAAGTCGGGAGAGCTTGAAGAAAGCGTCTATGGCTTCTTCGTCGGTGACATACTTATATTTTATTCTTCCCGCCTTATGCAAAAAGGCGTGTTCAGGTCCGACGGAGGGATAGTCCAGTCCCGAGGCGTTGGAATAGACGGGGGCGGGTTCGCCTTTATCGTCTTTAAGCATTATCGAATTAAAGCCATGCATAACGCCGGGTTCGCCGTAAGTTATGCTTGCGGCATGCTCCCCAATCTTATGTCCTTTACCCATGGGCTCAACTCCATAGATTTCCACATCATCCGCCAAGAAAGGCATAAAAAGCCCCGCGGAATTGCTGCCGCCGCCCACGCACGCCACAAGCGCATCGGGAAGTTCGCCGGTCATCTCTTGGAACTGCTCTCTTGCCTCAAAACCGACCACGGTTTGAAAATCCCTTACCATTTTAGGGAAGGGGTGGGGGCCCACCACAGAGCCTATGCAATAGATAGCATCTTTGTATTCTTTCATATACGCCATAAACGCCGAGTCCACCGCCTCTTTAAGCGTCTTAAGCCCAAAGGTTACGGGTATGACCTTAGCTCCCAAGACCTTCATTCTGGCGACATTGGGAGCTTGTTTTTTTATGTCCACTTCTCCCATATGAATTTCGCACTCCAAGCCGAAAAACGCCGCCGCAGTGGCAAGCGCCACGCCGTGCTGCCCCGCTCCCGTCTCCGCAATCAGCTTTTTCTTGCCCATATACTTTGCCAAAAGCCCTTCTCCCATGCAATGGTTGAGCTTATGCGCACCGCTGTGGTTCAAGTCCTCTCTTTTCATATATATTTGAGCGTTGCCGATGCTTTGGGACAGCCTTTCGCAGTGGTATACCGGAGTGGGTCTGCCTTGGAACTCTTTTCTTATTCTCCTAAGTTCGTTTATGAACTTACTGCTTTTGCAAATAGTGTTATAGGCGTCGTCTATCTCCTTAAACGCCGCCTTAAGCTCGTCTGGGATATACGCTCCGCCGAACTCTCCGAAAAAACCCTTTTCGTCGGGATAGTTTTTCAAATACGATTGATAATTTATATTCATTTTTTATTCTCTCCTTTTATATTATTTTTTATAGTTGTTTTTTAATCCCGACGCCATCGGAAAAAGTATATATAAGGCTGTCTTAATCGTTTCATGGCTCAAACCTCCTTAAAAATAAAAAACGGCAAAATCCGTTTGGGACGAATTTTACCGTGGTGCCACCCAATTTCATAACAGAGCCGGTCTGTTACCTCATTTTATTTAGAGTACTATCATACTCTTTCCCTATAACGGGGGATGCCGTCGAAAACTACTCCCCGAAAGGTTTCGCCTCCGCCCTCGATAGTCCATTCACTTAAATGAATTTATTCCGTCTCACCAAATCGGAACTCTCTTTGAAATTCTTAGATAAGCTACTACTCTATCTCATCGGTTTTTAAGTTAAGCTTATTATCGCACACCAAAAACCCCGTTGTCAACGATTTTTTAGTGTTTTTTTGACTTTTTGTGTTTTTTAATATTATATAAGGTTTTATCAATTTTATAATCTATTTAATAAAAACCTCATACTTATGACCAATAATAATTGGTTAGAACCTCTAACTAATTCACACCGTTTTTCATATAGCTTAGGACCGCTTATGTCATTATATGATTTTATAAAAAATATAGTATCTTTACCAAACCACTAAAACCGTATAATATTCCCCCTAAACTGCATATTCTTTTAATCAATCCATTTCAGTGAGCGAAAGTGCAACAAAGGTTTGAAAACTCTTCAATATTCAACTAACGGTTTAGGCTACTCGCTTGAAAAGAAAATAATGGTATTCTATAATAAGATTATGGATTATTTGATAATTGGAAAACAAATCGCCAAGGGGCGAAAGGAAAAGGGGTTGTCGCAGTCTGGACTTGCGATGATGCTGAATGTTACCCCACAAGCTGTAAGCAAGTGGGAGCGGGGCGAAAGTCTGCCCGATATATTTATGCTTGCCAAAATAAGCGACATTTTTGGCGTGTATGATATCGGGTTTTTTATCGGGCAAGTCACATGCCCGTGTTGTGACTTTAATAAAAAAAAGAAGGGAATCAGTATGAATGAATCTTGCGAGGGTTTCACCACGATTGAACAGTTTGTTGAATACTGGGAATCGTGTTCTGTCAAAGGCTTGCAAAAAATCGCTGAGAGATACGGTGTTCCGTATAACCAAAGCGACACAAAAGAAATGCTTATAAAGAATCTGAAAGATGGAATGATGGCAGAATGCGGTGACTAACCAATAAACAAATCAAAATAATTACTGGTAATTGCTGAAAACGACTTCTCAAAAACAAGAAGCCGTTTTTTTTATTGAAATAAGCTCTGTTTAGCCAAACTAGCCAAAAGACACATCGCCAGCCGTATTGACAACGGTCGCGGATATGCTATAATTATTTTAATTAAGAAAATAATTTTTTAGGAAGGTTATTTATGCAAAGATCGAGATGGTACAAAGATGCGTTTATTTATCAAATTTATCCCAGAAGCTTTTGTGACAGCAACGGCGACGGTATAGGAGATATCAGAGGTATTATTTCCAAATTGGATTATCTGCAAGAGCTGGGCGTAAACGCCGTATGGCTCTCCCCTTGCTACAAGTCCCCAAACGACGACAACGGCTATGATATCAGCAATTATAGGGATATCATGGATGAATTCGGCACCCTTGAGGACTGGGAAGAAATGGTGGACGGCATGCACAAAAGAGGCATAAAGCTGATTATGGACCTTGTAGTCAACCACTCCTCCGACGAACATTTTTGGTTTCAAGAAGCATTGAAAGGAAAAGACAACCCCTACCGTGACTATTATATATGGAGAAAGGGCAGAGGCAAGAACGGCAAAAGACCTCCCAACAACTGGACTTCAAGGTTTGGCGGTTCGGCATGGGAGTACCACGAGGACAGCGGGGAATATTATTTGCACCTCTTCACCAAAAAACAGCCCGACTTGAATTGGGATAATCCTAAAGTCAGACAAGAAGTCCATGACATAGTAAAATACTGGCTGGACAAGGGTTGCGACGGTTTCCGCTGCGATGTCATAACCTATATCTCAAAGAAAGAGGGACTGCCCAACGGAAAGCTCAATGTGGCGCTCTTGGGAGACGAGCATTTCACCCATGGACCAAACATTCACGCCTACCTTCACGCCCTCAACAAAGAAGTTCTGTCCAAATATGACTGTATGACCGTGGGAGAGGGACCGGGAATGAATGTAAAACACGCTATTGACTATACCAGCGAGGAAAGAGAGGAATTAGACACTGTGTTCACATTCGAGCATATGCACACCGACGCCTTTTTCCAATTCTTGCCCCGCAAGCTCAAGCTGTCCAGACTTAAAAAAGTGCTTGCCGCGTACCAATACGGCTTAAGAGACAAGGGTTGGAACAGCTTGTATTGGGAAAACCACGACCAGCCCAGAAGCATTCCAAGATTTACCGGCGATTTTGGCGACAAGAGAAAGGAAGCCGCCAAGATGCTTGCTGTCGCTCTCTATATGCAACAAGGCACACCTTATGTATACCAAGGTCAAGAAATCGGAATGATGAATTACCCTTGGAAGAGCATAGACGAATTCCAAGATGTCATGGTCAAAAACCTTATGGGCATCTTCAACAAATACGCTCCATTCTTAAAGAAAGTGGCTTTTTGGGCGCTTAAGAAAAAGGGCAGGGACAATGCGCGTACTCCCATGCAGTGGAACGACAAGGAGAACGCAGGCTTTACCACAGGCACGCCTTGGCTCCCCATAAACCCCAACTACAAAGAAATAAATGTGGAACAGGCTATGAAAGACAAAAACAGCATCTTCCACTTTTACAAAAAGCTCATTGCCTTTAGGCGGGGCAATCCCTTGATTATACACGGCACCTTTAAGGAAAACTATGCCTCTTCCAACGATATCTATTGCTATGAACGGTGGTACAAAGGCGAAAGGCTTATGGTGATATGCAACTTTAAGAACAAAGAGATTCCTTTCAAACTGCCCTCCGACTGCGTGTATAAGTCAGCCGACCTTGTCCTGCACAACTATGACTATGACAGAAAGCTTGAGGACATGACCTTAAGACCTTACGAAGCCTTGGTCTTTAAGATGATTTAAGATATGAAAGTATTCTATTTTTCAGGCAGCGGCAATTCTCTTGCCGTTGCCAAACAAATAGGCGGTGACGCTATCCTCAACATGGCGTCTTGCCAAAAGACCCGCTTTAAGGACGACATTATAGGCTTTGTCTTTCCCGTATATTGCTATGACATTCCCTTTGTCATGCGGGACTTTTTGATGCGAGCGGAGCTTGACGCCCAATACTTTTTCGCGGTGGCTACTTGCGGTTCGTCAGTGGGGTATTCATTTTTGACTATTGACAAGCTGCTCAAAAAAAAGAAAAAATCCTTGAATTACAGCAAAAAAATAGTCCTGCCCGACAGCTGTATAGCTTTCAAAACCCCGCTGGATAAGCAAAAAATTATGCTTGAGAAACAAGACGAAATCGTCAAGGGCATCCTTCAAGACATTGAAAACAGAAAGAATACTGCCCACAAAAAAGACAAGCCCTTTCCCATAGACAAAATCGCATGGTGGGGCATGAAATATGTTTTTGGAATAAAGTTCAAAAAAGTTAACGACAACTGCAACAAGTGCGAAATCTGTGTAAAAATATGCCCGACAAAAAACATTACTATGGACGAAAAGCCCAAATTCGGCGATAGGTGCGAATACTGCTTTGCCTGCATCCAATGGTGTCCGCAAAGGGCGATTGAATTCGGCAAGCTAAAAGTCGACGACGAGTCCAAATATACACATCCGTCCATAACCGTAAATGAAATGATAAAAAGGAATACTTAATAAATTACTTCTTTCAAATAAAGCGCATGAGCGGGAAAGGTCTTTCCCGCTTTTTTTCTGTTCTGGGTAAGCATAGCTTCTTTAATATCTTCTAAGCTAAGCTTTTTCTTTCCCAGCCAGACCAGCGTCCCCGCAATAATTCTCACCATATTATACAAAAAGCCGTCGCCCTCTATCTCCATTGTTATTTCGTCTTCAATCTTTTCAAGCTCCAGCCTGTATATGGTTCTTACGGTGTTTTTTATATTCCCGCCGGTAGAAGAGAACGCCTTGAAGTCATGCGTATTCAAAAAGAGCTTCGCACCCTCTTTCATAAGCTCAAAATCAAAAGGCGGTATTATCCTTGCATGCGTATCTTTTCTTATTGGACTTTCTATACGGGAGATATAGAGCTTATAGACATATATCTTTCTCTTGGCGTCGTATTGGGCGTGAAAACCGCCGTCCACGATTTGGATATCCTTAATTTTTATATCGTCGGGCAAAATGTTGTTTATGGCAAGGGGAAACCTTTTCATGGGAAAGTAGGTGTCTATATCAAAATGCGCCCTTTGCCCGAAAGCATGCACTCCGCTGTCCGTCCTTCCGCTTGCCGCCAGCTTCACCCTTTGCCCCAAGAACTCAAAGATTTTGTCCTCTATAACCTGTTGGACGGAAAGCGCATTCTTTTGATACTGCCATCCGCAATAGTTCTTTCCGTTATACTCTATTGTAATAAGATATCTCATACTCCCGTCAAAAACACTCTCATAAGTATTATTCCAGCCATTACCGCCGCCATAGCCAAAGAGCCTATCAAATCTCGGTATCCGATTTTTAAGACTTTCATCTTGGTGCGCTTGTCGGTAGCGTTATAGCATCTGGCGTCCAGCGCCAAAGCAAGCTCGTCCGCCCGCCTGAAAGCCGAAACAAAAAGAGGTATCAAAACAGGCAAAAGCGCCTTTGCCCTTGCGATAAGTCCCCCTGTATCAAACGCTGCGCCCCTTGCCTTTTGCGCCATCATTATCTTGTCAATCTCTTCCATTAATGAGGGAATAAACCTAAGCGCTATATTCATAATTATCGCCACATCGTGGACGGGAAATTTGACGGCTTTCAAAGGCGACATCAAGCTTTCCATTCCGTCCGTCAAGCTCATGGGCGTGGTGGTCAAGGTAACAAGCGTGGTGCCCATAACCAAAAAGATAAGCCTCAAAGCCATTTTTGCCGAAAAGAACAATCCGTCAAGCGTTATGGTAACAATCCAAAAATTCAACAGCACTCTTCCTTCCTTAAAGAACAATATATTTATCACCGCTGTGAGAAGGACAAGATATAGTATGCCTTTTATGCTCTTTAGGACACTTTTCAAAGGCACTTGGGATACTAAAATAAGGCTTATAAGAAAAAGGAAAATCGCAAGATAGCTATAAAAGGTCTGACAAAGAAAAACTGTCACGATATAGGCTATGGCAAGAATTATCTTAATTCTTGGGTCCATTTTATGCAAAAAACTTTCGCCAGGGTAGAACTGCCCGAAGCTGATGCCTTTACCCATTTCCGCCTCCCAGCTTTTGCTTAATCGCTTGGTACAGCTCTTCCACAGTAAGACAAGCTTCGTCCAGCTCAAAGCCCCTTTGGGCAAGGCTGTTTTTTATTTTGACCGTTGTCGGTACATCCAGCCCAAGGCTAAAAACCTTTTTTTGCTCAGAAAAGAATTCCCTTGGATTGGTGTCGCAGGCAAGCCTTGATTTATCAAGGGCTATTATTCTATCTGCATATTTGGCGATTTCGTCCATGTTGTGACTTATCATAACAATGGTCTTTATCCTATCGCCCTTAAGTTTTGTGATAAGGTTCAATATTTCCCTTTTGCCCACGGGGTCAAGTCCGGCGGTGGGTTCGTCCAAAATCAGCATTTCGGGTCTGTATGCCAAAACCCCGGCTATCGCCGCCCTTCTCTTCTCCCCGCCCGAAAGCTCAAAAGGCGAACGGTCCTTTATCTTTTCAAAGTCCAGCCCCACAAGCTCAATCGCCTCTTTTGCGGCTTGGTAACATTCATCCTGAGGCATGCCAAAATTCCTTGGACCGAACATGACATCTTTGAGTACCGTTTCGTCAAAGAGCTGGTATTCGGGATATTGAAAGAGCATTCCTATCTTTTGCCTTAAACTCTTAAAATCGGGCTTTTTTTGGGTGAGGTCGATATTAAAGACCTTTAGCTCTCCGCTTGTCAATCTTAAAAGCCCGTTGAAGTGCTGAATAAGCGTGGATTTGCCGCTGCCGGTGGCGCCCACCAGCCCCACAAACTCGCCCTCATTTATTTCAAGGGTGATATCCGTAAGGGCGTCCTTTTGGTAAGGCGTCTTTTGCATATAGGTATATGAGAGATTCTTTACCTCAATCTGCATATTTCCTCCGCCAGTTCCTCCACCTTAAGGCAGTTCTTTATTGGATATCCGTCTTTTTGTAAAAGTGCGATGACTTGACTGACTATGGGAACTTCAAGCTTGACTGAATTCAGCTTTTTGTAGTCCTTAAACACTTCTTCTGGTTTGCCAAAGTCGACAATTTCGCCCTCGTTCATTATATAAACCTCGTCGGCGTCTATGGCTTCTTCCATATAGTGTGTTATCAGCACAACCGTCATATTATGTTCTTTGTTCAGTTTTTTAACAACCTCCAAGACCTCTTTTCTACCCTCTGGGTCAAGCATAGCGGTGGATTCGTCCAAGATAAGCACTTCGGGCATCATTGCCAAGATAGCCGCTATGGCTATTCTCTGTTTTTGCCCGCCGGAGAGCTTAAAGGGCGTATGTTTTTTGTATTCCAGCATATCCACAGCAGAAAGCGCCCATTCCACCCGCCTTATTATCTCCTCTCTGGGAACTCCCAGATTTTCCGCGCCAAACGCTATATCGTCTTCAATAATGCTTGCCACCATTTGGTTGTCGGGGGTTTGAAAGACCATGCCCACTTTTTTTCTTATTTCAAAGGTGTTCTTTTTCTCTTTGGTGTTCA
Organism: Clostridiales bacterium; assembly: GCA_012838805.1. Taxonomy (GTDB): domain Bacteria; phylum Bacillota; class Clostridia; order Christensenellales; family DTU072; genus DTU072. The sequence continues at coordinate 7,843 of DUON01000025.1, read as the reverse complement.
TGCCTTTGACAATGACATCGCCGGTGTCGGGAATCAAAAAGCCGTTAAAAAGCTTGGCAAGCGTGGATTTGCCGCTGCCGTTGTGCCCAATCAGCGCCACGAAATCGCCCTCTTTTATGGAGAGGCTTATATTCTTTACTCCGACGGTGGTTTGGTCCACGCTCTTGTAGTCGAACGAGACTTCATTAAGTTCAATAATACCTTTCATTGCAAATCAGTATACCATATACCTTTCGCCTTGACAAACAATCTGTTCTTTTATAACAATCTTTTTTGATTTATTTGACAATCATACCTCTTTGTTATATAGTTTATCTTATATAACCATAATAAAACAAACGGTAAAAGAGGTATTTATGGACAGAATTTTGATAAAAGACATTGACAACTATTTTGACAAACAAGTCACCGTAAAAGGCTGGGTGGAGACCATAAGGGACCAAAAGAAGATGCAGTTTTTGGTGCTTAGGGACCATAGCGGTAAAATCCAATTGACCAACATGAAAAAGGACGACGAGACCACAAGAAACATCTCCAAGTGTTCTTTGGAATCCTGCGTTACTGTGACGGGCGTACTTGTCAAAGCACCCAATGTCAAACTGGGTCAAAAGGAAATCTTTGTGGAGAGCTTTGAGATAGAAAACCTTGCTGAACCGCTTTTACCTCTTGATGTAGTGGGAAATACCGAGGATGTCAGCTTGGACCACCGCCTTGACTGGCGTTATTTAGATTTGAGAAAGCCCGACCGCCTGCTTATCTTCCAAGTTCAGACCACTGCGGAAATGGCGATGAGGGAGTTTTGGGTACAAAACGGCTATATAGAGCTTCACTCCCCCAAGCTTACCGGCAACGCCACCGAATCGGGCAGCGAAGTTTTTTGCATGGAATATTTTGATACCAAGGCTTACCTTGCCCAGTCCCCGCAATTTTATAAACAAATGGCGATGTCCGCAGGCTTTGACAAGGTGTTTGAGATAGGGTCGGTATTCAGAGCAGAGCCTTCCTTTACATCCCGACACGCCACCGAGTTCGTATCCATAGATATGGAGATTTCTTGGACAAAAAGCCACCACGAGGTCATGGACGAAGAAGAGAAGTGGATAAAATATTTTATGCAAAAGATTAAGGAAAAGCACGGCAAAGAGATTAAAGAGGTCTTTGGCGAAGATATCCATATCCCCGAAGGCGCTTTTCCAAGAATCGCTTTAAGCGACGCTATCAAGGTGCTGGAGACGGAAATGGGCTATCAAGTCCCCAAAAAGAAAAAGGGCGACCTTGACCCCGAGGGCGAAAGGCTTCTTTGCGAATGGGCGAAGAAAAAACACAACAGCGACTTTATATTTGTCATAGACTATCCCGTGGCTGCAAGACCTTTTTATCATATGAGGCATAAAGACGACCGGAATCTCACCATGAGCTTTGACCTTTTATGGAAAGGTTTGGAGCTGACAACGGGCGCGCAGAGAGAACACCGCTATGAAATATTGAAAAAGCAGGTTGAGGAAAGCGGAATGAGCGTGGACGGCGTGCAATTTTATTTGGACTTTTTCAAATACGGCTGCCCTCCGCACGGCGGCTTGGGCTTTGGGCTTTCCAGATTCCTTATGAAACTGCTTGGGCTTCCCAGCATAAAAGAATCCACTTTCCTATTCAGAGGTCCGAACAGACTGTTTCCTTAAATCAACAAAGTCCGCTTCCGTCGGAAGCGGTCTTTGTTAGACAATAAGATACTAATTCTATGTTTATTTATAAATTAAACTATGTTCCGCCTCCAATAGAAGCGGAACTTTGTCTAATGCTCTTCCGCCTGATCAGCGATTTGTTTTGTTTGGTGCACCGTGCCTCTGGGGTGCTGGGGCGGGGCATAGATTGAATACAGCTTTATAGGGGTTGAGCCCACATTGATAAGATTATGATAAGTCCCTGCGGGTATAAACACCACATAACCGCTGGACACATTGGCTTGATAGTTCAGCTTGTCGCTCGATGCGCCCATTTTCACCAACCCCCGTCCCATCTCCAATCGCAAGAATTGGTCCAAGTCGGAATGAGCTTCCAGTCCTATTTCTCCGCCGACAGGAATGCTCATTAAGGTCAGCTGCAAGTACTTGCCAGTCCAAAGAGCCGTTCTGAAGTTTGTATTATGTATTGCGGCTCTTTGAATGTTTGTCACAAAAGGCTCAGGTCCAAAATCCGTGACACCATACCTTGAAATTCTATACATATTCGTTACCTCGCAATAAAATTCTTTACAATGTATTCTATGATTTTCTTAATAGAATGTTCCGCATCGAAAGGAAGCCTTTTTGTCACAAAAAAATAATCCATATCAAAACATTATTAAAAGCTTGTCAGTAACAATAACAAAGAGATTTTGTCTTTGCAAAAGAATTTGTTAGTGCGTGTTCATAAAAAAAACATGGCGAACGCTTTACAATTTATTTAGTTTTTGTTATTATAATTATTGCTAATGGACAATTAACTCAGCTGGTAGAGTGCCTTCTTGACGTGGAGGAAGTCAGCGGTTCGAGCCCGTTATTGTCCACCAATATATCCGCTTTCTTTTAGGAAGCGGATTTTTTTAATTCTTTGAGCTTAACAGACATCAGCACTTCCGAAGTCATTGAAGAACATCACGACATGGATATCAATAATTTGGTAAAGAATAATCAAGAGTATGTATATTGTTACGGTCCATATTGTTTAACAATAAACTATGAAATAAGGTTTAATAACAGTGATTACAAATATTATAGATACGCAATTCCAATATACGCGGAAATATTCAGCCAAAGCGACAATAAAAACAGACAATAGGTATTCTGAAAATTACTACTCAGTCGTCGGTAGATATGCATTTTCAGGATTATCTGAACAAAACAGGTGTTTACAGCCAGTCCTAATAAAGATAAACCTTAATAACTAAATGCTTTCATAAAAAAAGACAAGCAAAGCTTGCCCTTTTCTCATGCTTTTTTATAAGTATGGCTTTTAGACTTTTGAGTCAAGGCACAACCAAAACATACCTTTTCTCATGCTTTTTTATAAGTATGGCTTTTAGTTCATGATTTTTAGAAAGACTATTAAGTACACAATATAGTGGGAGCTGTCCCAAATCTTGAGACAGCTCCTATATGAATCTAACTTTCAAATCATAAATCTATTTTGAGAGCCTTTCCACAATTCCCGTAAAAATGACTCCCACGCCGTACGCTCCAGCATCGGGATGACCTATGCTCCTGTCGCCTACCGTGCCCGCTCTTCCCAGCCTTGCGGGGATTTCCTTGGTCTTTTCCGCTCCTTGGACGGCTGCTTGGGCGGCTTTTTTCATAGCGGGTAATAATTCTTCTCCCGCCTCAGCGCTTGCCGTCAAGCTGTCCGCCGCAGGGGCAAGAGCGTCGATAAGGGTCTTGTCTCCTACCTTAGCACCCACGCCAAAAGATCTCTCGCCAGTCTTTTGGATGCTCTCCACCGCCGCTTGCATCATTTCGGCAAGCTCGCTAAGCCCGATTTCTTCCTTGCCTTTGGCTGATTTGGCGGCGCCTCTAAAGCCCGAACCCCAAATAGGTCCGCTGGCTCCGCCGCAGTATTCCATAATAACCATACTGCAGCTTTTCAAAAAAGCACCTATATCGTCAAAGTCCAGCTCGTCCCAATCTTTTTTAAGCTGCTTAAAGCCCTTGGCAAGACTCATTCCAAAGTCGCCGTCGCCGGCAGCGGAGTCCATTTTGCAAAAATGGACTTCATTTTCTATTATGATATCCGCCATTATGTCGATAATATTCGCCATATCCTTTGTTGTTATTTTGTCCATAACCGCCTCCTATATCTTCAACGCGGGAGTCTTCGCCTCAGCGTCAAGATAGCCTTTGAGCTCGTCGTCAAGTTTTAGGATAGTGACCGACGCGCCCGCCATATCCAATGAGGTCATAAAGTTGCCTACCAAGGTCTTATAGATCTTTCCGCCTTTTTGCTCAATCTCGTTGGATACTGAATTATTTAATAAATACAGCTCTTGAAGCGGTGTTCCGCCAAAGCCATTGATAATAACGGCAAGCTCTTGGTCCTTTAACTCCAGCTCTTCGTCAATCTGACCCACCATGGTCTTGGCAAGCTCGTCAGCGCTCTTTATCTTCATTCTCTGTCTGCCGGGTTCGCCATGTATTCCCACGCCGTATTCCATTTCGTCTTCGCCAAGCTCAAAAGTGGGAGTGCCCTGTGCGGGAACTGTGCAAGATGTGAGAGCGAAACCTATGCTTCTGACATTGTTTATGGTCTTTTCCGCCACCGCCTTAACTTCGGCAAGGCTCTTTCCCGCCTCTGCTGCGGCACCGGCAATTTTATGCACAAATATTGTGCCCGCGACGCCTCTTCTTCCTACGGTATAAAGGCTGTCCTTAACGGCGATATCGTCGTTGACATAGACGGCTTCGATCTCTATATCGTCCTCTCTGGCAAGCTCAGCCGCCTCATTAAAGTTCATGCAGTCGCCGGAATAGTTCTTGACAATAAGCAAGGTTCCCTTTTTGGACTCTGTCTTGCCAATAGCGGTGTATACTTGCTTTATGCTGGGAGAAGCGAATACATCTCCGCATACAGCGGCGTCCAGCATTCCCTTTCCCACAAAGCCTGCATGGGCGGGCTCATGTCCGCTTCCGCCGCCGGATATCAGCGTAACCTTGTTCTGGTCTATTTCTTTTTTCTTAATAACCTTAAATTTTTCTATGAACTCCACTTCGGGATGAGCTTTGGCTATGCCTTTGCACATCTCAATAACCACATTTTCAGGTGTATTAATTATCTTTTTCATATACATCCTCTCCTTTCTATTAATATCTTAGAACTGAGAGGTCAAAAGCCTCTCAGTTCTCTTTTTGGCTAAAGTTTTTAACAGCAGCATCCGCCCTTAGCTTCACGACCGATTCTATCAGCTATCATTATAGCGGCGGCGACATCCTCGGGTTTTACGGGGAAGGGCATATTGTGAATGGATTCTTCGGGAAGACAAGATTTCTCACTTACTTCCTTAAGCTCTTCTTCGGATATGCTGTCCACGCCGATATCCTCAAGACATACTGGAAGACCTACCGAAAGACAAAAGTCAATGACTTCATAAATCTCTTCTTCAGGAGCGTTTTCCAAAACAAGCTGAACAAGCGTTCCAAAGGCTACTTTTTCGCCATGATACATCTTGTGGGCGCCGGGAAGCACAGTCAAGCCGTTGTGGATAGCGTGAGCTGCGGCAAGTCCGCCCGATTCAAAGCCAAGACCCGAAAGAAGTATATTGGCTTCTATGATATTTTCAAGTGCGGGGCTGACCATTTTGGCGTCGTTGGCGGCTTTTGCCTTTGCGCCTTCTTCAAGAAGCGTCTCATAGCAAAGTGTTGCAAGCGCCATAGCCGTCTTTGTGCCAACCACGGGTTTGGTCTTGCCGGCGGTGACTCCGCAGGGAAGTCCGGCGTTGACTTTGCCATAAGCCATTTGTGTGGCACGCGCCTCAAAGTATGTGCTCAAGGCGTCGCCCATTCCAGAAACCAAAAACCTCGTAGGAGCCTTTGCAATAACTTTTGTATCAATAAGAACCACGCTGGGGCTGTTCTTGAAATACGCATAGTCCTCAAAAGCGCCGTCTTCGGTATAAATAACAGCCGAATGGCTTGTGGGCGCGTCGGTCGCCGCTATGGTGGGAACGATAATCAGGTTCTCTCCCTCCGCAACGCACTTGGCGGTATCGATAGCCTTTCCGCCGCCCAGTCCGATTGTGCAGGCGCACTTGTTCTCTTTAGCTAACGCCTGAAGTCTGGCAATCTCTTGTCTGGAGCACTCTCCCCCAAAATTGCTTTCTACAAATTCGATTTGGTAGTTCTTTGCAGTCTCGTCAAGCTGTTTTTTGACTCTCGCTACATCGTCCTTGTGTGCTATTAACAAAGCCGATTTTCCGTATGTGGAAACAAAAAATCCAAGATTTAATAATTCATCCTCGCCCTGAACATATTTTCCGGGACATATAAAAGCTTTTCTCATAAATAATATCTCCTTTTTATTATGATATAGTTTAATATATATTATAAACGATTAGAAAATAAAAATCATTGGACAAAACTGCTAATTTATGGTATTATTTTGTTGTACCTTTTGGCACACCTAATAAAAAAAGACAAAATTGGCGGTATTTTTGCTGAAAATCTTGCTTTATTTATCCCTATTTTTTGACTTACGCCTCTTGTCTTTTGATATTATAAGCCAAAGAACATAAGGTAAAATAAAAACAAATTTCCATTTGGAGATAGCTTATGTCAGAGAGAAGTTTGTTGCTCAAGCTGTTTGAAGCGGGAGATTTCCAAAAACTGCAAGACAAAGTCGCCCTTGCCACAAACATAGCCATGATTACTGTTGACTTTACCGGCCGTCCCGTATCCAAGCACAGCTGTTGCAACGAATTTTGCAGCCGTGTCAGAAGCGACGAGGTTTTGAGCGAATATTGCCAAAAATGCGACTCCCGCGGAGGGCTTGAGGCGGCAAGGCTGAGCCGACCTTATATTTACATATGCCATATGGGGCTGGTGGATTTTGCAATTCCCGTAGTACTCAACGGAACTTATGTAGGTGCTGTCATGGCGGGGCAAATCCGCTTAAAAGGCGAAGCTGGAGAGCTTGAAAGGGTGACAAACATCCAAAACGAGCATAAAATCGAGGGCGCTTTGAAAAGCCTTTATGAGGCGCTTCCGAGCATGACTTTGGACAGAATAAAGTCCTTGTCGGATATGGTGAGTTATCTTTATAATTACTTCATTAAGGAAGCGTCTGAAAAGCTGACCTTTTCCAAACCGCCTGCCGAGCTTGCCTCTCATAAGAAAGCGCCTATCTTACAAAAGGCGATAGATTATATCAACGACAACTTTAATAAGGAAATAAGGCTGGAAACTTTGGCGGCGATTTGCGAGATAAGCCCAAGTTATTTTAGCAAGCTTTTTAAGAAAATATACCGCCAAAACCTCTCTTCTTTTGTCAATTCCCTAAGGGTGCAAAGGGCAAAGTCCCTGCTTGCCAATTCCAATAAAAACATAGTGGACATAGCCTATGATGTGGGGTTTGAGGACTGTGGATATTTTATAAAAATCTTTAAGAGCTTTGTGGGCGTCACCCCCAACCAATACCGCATAAGCTTAGAGGCGTGACCTTTTATTTATCTTGAAATCAATTTAGCATTTTTTTAGGATAGGTTTTATTAAATAAAGCTTTTCCGCCATCTCTTTTTATCATTGTCATTAAGGCTTTATAAGACAAAAAGTAAAGGCTCTTTTATCTTTTTCCAAAAGAAAATAAATTAACTCATAAAAATACAAAAACCTCTGCTTTTTTGCAAAGGTTTTTTGTCTTTCCATTAAAAAAGAACAGACAAAAAAGAAAGTGAAAAGACTTGTCCAAGGTTTATACTCTCAACATTGCTTGTTAGAGTGATTGGAATTTCTTCCAACCTCGACTTAATTCGTAAGGGCGATTCCTCGCTTCTTACTCCTTAAAAGGAGGTGATCCAGCCGCACCTTCCGATACTGCTACCTTGTTACGACTTCACCCCAGTCATTGGTTTTACCTTAGGCGGTTGCCTCCAATTGGTTAGCTCACCGACTTTGGGTACTCCCAACTCCCATGGCGTGACGGGCGGTGTGTACAAGACCCGGGAACGCATTCACCCCGACATGCTGATTCGGGATTACTAGCAACTCCTGCTTCATGTGGGCGGGTTGCAGCCCACAATCCGAACTGAGACTACTTTTATGAGATTCGCTCCATGTTGCCATTTCGCAGCTCTTTGTAGTAGCCATTGTAGCACGTGTGTAGC
>DUON01000024.1 GCA_012838805.1 Clostridiales bacterium | reverse complement strand
TGTGCGAAGGTCCTTCCCCTTTTCTATCTTGGCTGTTTGTTTGTGTGTGCCAGTTTTTCCGCTTGGCTTTGTAAACTATATCGCCTTATTGGTGAATGGGTTCTTTTTCATAGCTTATACCTCCTTTATAATTTTTGATTTATGCAAATATGCTTTACTACTCCTATATTATAAAACAAAAAGAGGTGGCAGGAGGTGGCATAGTTTTTAATCAGTATTTTATCCTTCCGTTTATTACCTCAAATGGCTTTGCAAACTGTATCGCCTTATTGGTGAATGGGTTCTTTTTCATAGATTATACCTCCTTTTTGGTTTTTAATTTATGTTATAACTTTATTACTCCTACATTATAAAACATAAAAATGCAACATAATGCAACATAGTTTTTATCAGTATTTTATCCTTCCGTTTATTACCTCAAATGGCTTTGTAAACTGTATCGCCTTATTGGTGAATGGGTTCTTTTTCATAGATTATACCTCCTTTTTTGCTAAATATATTATAAAACAAAAAAAGGTAGCATAGGGTAGCATAGTTTTTAATCAGTATTTTATCCTTCCGTTTACTACCTCAAATCCGCATTGTTCGGCTAATGCGATTTTTTCGTCTTTCACGGGCATAACTTTTGTTTCTTTTCAATGATAAAACATTATTAGACTTGACAAAACTATTATTGCTCACGGGCATGCGGCAAGGCGAAGCGCTGGCTCTAACTTCCTCTGACATAAGAGAAGACCGCATCAGGATAACAAAGACCTGGGACAAGACTGTCAAAAAGGCGCTTCCTCCAAAAACTAAAGCAGGGATAGGACTGTACCTATAAATAAGGAGCTATATAATATTCTTAAGCCATATATGGGACAAGGAAGGCTATTTGTATATGACAACGATTATTTGTATGGGACATACTCCAAACTCTTCAAGGAGCTCAAAATAGACGCCACAGGACACACATTGAGACACACCTTTGCTACCAACTGTTATGAGATTGGCATCCCGCCTCATATAGTGCAAGCTGGATGGGACACTCTAAGCCCGAACAGATTGACACATATCTTGATTTAAGAGAAACAAAGGACTTTATTAAGACTGATATAGTCAAGTATATGCTCAGACTAAAAGATAAAGTTGTTCCTAAGTTCTAGCAAAAACATAGCCTAAAACATAACCTAAAAATAAAAAACCCCGCCTTTCGGAATACTAAAAATCACAAAAAAGTGGAGTTTTTATATTGTTTTTGGTCTGGGTAAAAGGATTTGAACCTTCGGCCTCTTGAACCCCATTCAAGCGCGCTACCAAGCTGCGCCATACCCAGATAAGCCTCTTCTTAAAGCCAATGTATATTATATTATCAAAGCTTTTTTTTGTCAAGAGCTTTGACTTATAGTTTTTCAAGAAATGAAAATTCGCTTTTAGGTTTGAGGTTTTCTCATACGAACTTATATATTATTCTATTCATTAGGTTAATCGGCTGACAGCTTATCTTAAGTTTTATCAGCCGTTGTCTGAATCTTGGGTATTTGGGTTGGACGTTGTTATAGCATATGATTTTAAGCTCTTTCTTTATCTCAGCTATCTCTTTGGGAGAACTAAAAGACACCGTCTTTATCTCATCTTTCAATAAGTCAAAGAAGTTGTCAGAAAAAGCTTCGACTTGGTCTTTAAGGTGCAAAAACACATTCTTGCAAAAAGCATTCGCCTTGAGTTCAAGGGTGTATTTATCCCCTTTTCTTTTTATATCGTATTCAATTTTGGCTTTTTCCAAATCAAGTTTATTTATCCTGCAAAAGAACAGATTATTGGATGAGAGCTCTTTTTTGTCCTTGTCAAAGAGCTTAAGGTTAAGAAACATCGTTTTTTTGTCTATCTTGATACCATTCTCCTTTTCTATCTCAACCATGATTTTATCCAAGCTTTTCAAATCGACTGGAATCTCCCCTTGTCGAAAAACGGTATTTTTTAAGCTCATAAGCCGCCACCTGCAAAAGCCTTGAAAATCCTTTGAAGCGTCGTTGATAATATGGACAAGAAAGCGGTTTTTCTCAAATACCGCGGACACTGTCAAAGGCTCAAAGAACCTTTTCGCAAAATAGTGAAGAGCCTTCCGCCTACCGAAATAGTCCATGCTTGACCAGCTGAGCGTAGGCCAGCAGTCGTTTAATTGCCAATATAAAGCACCGTTGCATCTTCCCGTATTTCTTCTCCAATGCTCCACAGCGTGTCTTATGCTTTCCGCCTGAACCAGCTGTGATATATAGATAAGCTCAAAAAAGCTTTTGGGAATGGAATAGTTGTCACACATATAATAGATTATCTTGGCATTGCCGCTTTTACACTTTTGGTGGGAGAGTATGACGGGACTGAACAAGTCCATATCCTTTTCCTCAGCAAAACTCCTTATGGTGTCTATATCGGGTATGGACTCAAAGCCGAATTCACTGCAAAACCTTGAGAACCTTTTCGTATAGTATTCAAACGGCTTTAAGCCATGCCATACATGCCATAAGTGCGTATCCCCTTGACGGTCGCTATTGGTGTTTTTCATATCCTTTCCGCCCGAGGGCGAGGAGTACCAATAAGGCGTGTCTTTATCAAATTCTCTTAGGTATTTAGGCAAAAACTCATAAAAAAACATCTTTTCGGCTTTTATGAACTTTCTTTTATAGCGCCAGGCTATGTTTATCATCTCAATCTCATTGTTGCCGCACCAAAGCGCCAAGCAAGCATGATGCCTAAGCCTCTTTACATTAAAGGCAATTTCTTCTTTAACCAATTCAAAAAATTCGGGGTCATAAAAAGGAAAAGGCTGACAAGCGAACATAAAGTCTTGCCAGACCAGAATCCCATGCCTGTCGCAAAGCTCATAGAAATAGTCTCTTTCATAAAATCCCCCGCCCCAAACTCTTATCATATTCATATTGGCGTCTTTACAGTTTTTAATAAGATTCTCCAGCTTTTGGTCCGTTGTCCTTGTTATAAAGCTATCTGACGGTATCCAGTTCCCGCCTTTCATAAAATGTCTTTTGCCGTTGACCAAAAAGGCAAAGTTCTCTCCCCAAGCGTCCTTTGAAGTATCCAGCTCAATTGTCCTAAGCCCTATCTTAAAACTCTTTCCATCCTCTATTTTGCCGTTTGCGACTGTCTCCAAAATAACTTCATAAAGGGGCTGCTCTTCTCTGTCTTCAAAGGTATTGGGCTGCCATAAAAGCGGATTTTGAATATAAAGACTTTGGCTAAGCTCAAGGCTTTCTTTATGATATATAAGCTCCCCGTTGGGGTCAAGAATTTTTACCGATAAAGTGGAGCCTATTTTTGATACAATGTCCGCTTTTATATCCAATTTTACTTTATTGTCAAAATGGGTCTGAAGGATTTTTGCATCCTCTATGTAAGCATTGGAATAGGCTATTTTTATCTTGCCGTTTACGCCCGACGGAGGCAGAATCGGACCCCAATCCCAACCGAAATGATATGACGGCTTTCTGATATGCGGAAAACCGCTTATGCCCATGGCGTTGAAAGGGAATCTGTCCTTGGCTTGTTTTTTTTGAATGTATTTTATTGGGGAATAAAAATATAGCCTAATGCTGTTCTTTCCAGCTTTAAGGTATCTTTTGATATCAATAGAGTAGTCCATATGGCAGTTTCGGGTATGGGCTGCTTTCGTATCATTTATAAAAATATCGACTATGGTGTCGGGGCTGGATATCTTCAAAAACACATACTCATTCTCTAAGACAGCTTTCGGCACTTCAAAATCAGCGGAATACTCCCAGTCCCTTTCTCCTACCCACTTGGCTTTTTTTTCGTTTTCACCATAGAACGGGTCTTGGATTAAATTATTTTTCAAAAGGTCCAAATAATTGCACCCCGGAAGAGCACCTTTGAAAGTCCGTCCGCCGACTTCTTTTAATATCCATTCATTAAGCTCAATAAATTGCATAATTTCCCAATCAACTTTTTATTGTCAAGTTTAGTATAATACATAGAGGGTATTTTTTCAATCATGAATCATGGAGAATTGACGCCTTAAGCAAAAATATTTATATACAATTGCCTTAATTCAGTTGACAAACGCTTTAGCTTTTATTATACTAATTTAGCATTTGCAAGAAATATGCGGGTGTTATTCAATGGTAGAATTCCAGCCTTCCAAGCTGGCTGCGTGGGTTCGATTCCCATCACCCGCTCCAAAAACCGAATCTTAAACAATAGGTGAGTAGACTCGGCTTAGCCACCTAAGCGAATTTGAGCCAGTAGCTCAGCAGGATAGAGCAACGGCCTTCTAAGCCGTAGGTCGGGGGTTCGAATCCCTCCTGGCTCGCCACATACGCGGTGGGTATAGCTCAGTTGGTTAGAGCGCCAGATTGTGGCTCTGGAGGTCGTGGGTTCGACTCCCATTACTCACCCCAGATTTTTTTTTGTGTTGGGGTGTCGCCAAGCGGTAAGGCACGGGACTTTGACTCCCGCATTCGTAGGTTCAAATCCTGCCACCCCAGCCAAATATGATCCATTAGCTCAGTCGGCAGAGCACCTGACTTTTAATCAGGGCGTCCGGAGTTCGAATCTCCGATGGATCACCAGCTATCAATGCGACCGTGGCGGAATTGGCAGACGCGCTAGACTTAGGATCTAGTATCTTAAGATGTGGGAGTTCAAGTCTCTTCGGTCGCACCAATTTATAAAAAAGCGGGAGTGACTCAGTGGTAGAGTGCTGCCTTGCCAAGGCAGATGTCGCGGGTTCGAATCCCGTCTCCCGCTCCAAAGAGATATGGCAAAACGGAGAATTTTCTCCGTTTTCCTTTGTTTTAACCCATAATTTTGCTTATGCTATTTTACTTTTGTGAATGTTTTAGCCAAATACTATAGCATCTAAACCTATTTACATAATTAAAAAATATTTGTATAACTAATGATTATCCAAATTCATATCAGTATTGGAATATCTATTCCTTATATCATTCTTTTGCAAATATTAATTGAAAAAACGCCTAAAAAGGCTGATAGATTTGTATGTATTACGATAACCTCACACAATAAGGCTTAGCAATTGCTCCAACGCCCTTTTCCTATGTGACACGCTGTTTTTTTCTTGAGGGGTTGCTTCGCCAAAAGTCTTTTTGAGGTCATAGGAATAAAAAATTGGGTCATAGCCAAAGCCCCCCGAACCTCTTCTCTCAAGCGTTATCTCTCCCAAGGTCTCTCCTTTAGCCTTGACTATCTTTCCATTAGGATAATATACGACAACACAGCACACAAAACGCGCCTTTCTGTTCTCAATGCCCTTAAGCTTTCTCAAAAGCAAGTCATTATTCTTTTCATGGTCGCATGGATAGCCCGCGAATCTTGCGGAATATACGCCAGGGCCGCCAAGATGTTCAACAATAAGTCCGGAATCGTCCGCAAGCGCAGGGCTTCCCGAAAGCCTTGATACTTCCCTTGCCTTTTTTAAGGCGTTTTCATAAAAAGTATCGCCGTCCTCTTCTATCTCCACATCTATCCCCTTGTCCGAAAGGGAATAGATGTGGTCAAAACGGTCTTTTAGTATCGCCTTTATCTCTTCTATCTTATGCTTATTGTTGGAGGCGATTATAATCTCATTCATTCTTTATAGATATCGGCTTTTTTGACTTTGTTCCTTGAAAGAAACGATTTTATGGCTTTAGCAATGCCCTTGAAGAACTTGCCGTTAAACGCCATTATAAGCCCCTCTACGGTCTCTCTGGGCACCATGCCGTTGGTCATGGCATACATATTCCTAAGTGGCATGACTACGACCGACATCTTGACCATTTTCTTTAAGAACAAAGGCGAATCCTTGGGCAAAGTCTTGGGACTGAATGTATATGCCGCCCACCTGACCAGCCTACCAAAAAGGGTAATTTTGACATCGTCAAGGGTGCTGTTCATATCGATTTCGCCTTTCTTAAACGGTCTATTCTCCCTCAAAGGTCTTCCCAGAACCGCCTCAAACTGCTTATCGCTTATATCGCTTGCAGCGCCGATATTGTAATAAATGGGGGCTTTTTTCTTATAGTCGGGAGCCTTTTCACCTTTTTCTATATTGATAGTATGAGAGAGCCTAATATCCTGTGAAGACGCTCCGACAAGTATCTCAAACTCTCCGGGCTCTATCGTCCAGTCCTTTTTCTCAACATTATAAAAAGCAAAAGCCCTGTCGTCCAGCTCCACGCTTACGGTCTTTTTTTGCCCTTTCTTAAGGAAAACCTTTTCAAAACCTTTGAGTGCCTTTTCTTCCCTAAATATTGTGCTTTTGACATCTTTGACATATATCTGCGCTATCTCCGCCCCGTCATAGTCTCCGATATTTTTTATGGAAAACGACACTTTGACTTTGTCTCCGATTTCAACCTTCAAGTCCCCATATTCAAAAACGGTATAGCTTAAACCGTATCCAAACGGGAACAGCGTATCTTTCTTGGCGGTGTCATAATATCTATAACCCACAAAGATACTCTCCCTATACTCCACGGTTTGAGGCCCCATTTGATAATACAAAACCGACGGATTGTCCGTCAAATTCAACGGGAAAGTCTCCGCCAGCTTTCCGCTGGGATTGACCTTGCCAAAAACTAAGTCATAACAAGCTTCTCCGCCCGCCTGACCGCTTAGGTACATATTAAGAACACCCTTGACCTTGTCCAGCCACGGCATTCTGACCGGAGAGCCGCAAGACAATATAACAATTACATTGTCATTTACTTCGGACAGCTTTTCTATAAGCGCATTATGCCCTCTTGGCAAATCCAAATGCGTCCTGTCAAAGCCTTCAGACTCATATTCATCCGTAAGACCAATAAACGCCAAAACATAGTCCTTGCCCTTGGCTTTTTGTACCGCTTCCTCAATAAGTTTCGAGTTCAGCCCGTCGCCAAAGGGAACATATCCCTTGGCATAGTCATAAGGAACTTTTAATTTGTCAAGATAGTCAGTGAAGCTGACCAGCTTATAGGGGTTTATTCTGCTGCTTCCGCTGCCTTGATACCGCATTTCTTTGGCAAGCGTTCCAATAACGGCGATATTGCTGCCCTCTTTTATCGGAAGAATATTAGAATTTTTCAATAAAACCGCACCTTGCGCCGCAGCCTTTCTGGCAAGAGCATGGTGTTTTTCATAGTCACATTTGGGCGCATCTTTGAACTTCTCTCTGTTCTTTTCGCATTTATAGACATATTCCAAAATCCTTGTGACGACCTTATCCAAATCTTCTTCCTTAATCTCGCCTTTTTTTACGGCAAGGGCGATATCGTCATCATGAACGCCGTTGCTGGTGGGCATTTCCAAATCCATGCCCGCCAAGATGCCCTTGACTCTGTCATTGACAGCGCCCCAGTCGGATACCACTATACCCTTAAAACCCCATTCCTCTCTCAATATATCCGTCAAAAGCCTTTTATTTTCGCCTGCATGGACACCGTTTATGGGATTATAACTGCACATAATTGTATAGGGCTGTGCTTTTTTAACGGTTATCTCAAAAGCGGGAAGGTATATCTCTCTGAACGCCCTTTCGTCTACTTCGGAGGAAGTGACCATTCTTCTATATTCTTGGCTGTTTACGGCGAAGTGCTTGAGGCTGGTGCCCACGCCTTTTTTCTGAACGGCATTGACATAGCTTGCCCCAAGCTCGCCCGTAAGATAAGGGTCCTCTGAAAAATACTCAAAATTTCTTCCGCAAAGCGGATTTCTCTTTATATTAATTCCCGGACCAAGAACGGTCGTGACATTTTGGTCTATGCATTCTTCGCTTATGGCTTCGGCGACTTCGGCTACAAGCTTGATATCCCAGCTGCTGGCAAGGGTTACTGCGGTGGGAAAACAAGTTGCCTCTTGGCTCTTTTTCATAACATTGGCGACATCGCCCTTTTCGATTTCTTTTCTTAAGCCGTGAGGGCCGTCTGCCATATTCACAGAGGGAACACCTGCGCTTTTTATCGGAGTGGTGTCCCAAAAGCTGATGCCCGAAGTCAAAGCGCACTTTTCCTCAAGGGTGAGCTTTTTCAAAATCTTATTTATATCCATGAAATTACCTCCTACTATCTTTTTAATTACTATTGAACAATTATATCAAAAAAAAGAATGTTTGAAAAGAGCTTTTGTTTTTTTTGCCCTTAAAAGTTGTCAAATTAACGGGGATTATAAGAATCTTTATCTATTTGAAATACTTATCTTGCCAAATCTTTTCAAAAAAAATTAACAAAGCGTAATAGCCTTGATTTTTTCTATAACAATCTTCTTTACTTCTTTCCGTCCGAACATCTGATAAATTTTTGGATCATACACTTCGGGCGACTTTAACGCCTCTAACACGCCCTTAGTATAAGCTTGCCTAAGTTCGGTCACAAAATTAATTTTTGAGATGCCTCTTTTTATACATTCTCTCAATATGCCGTCGCTAAGCCCAGATGCGCCGTGAAGCACCAAGGGCACAGGCACGCTTTGCTTTATTTGGGATATTCTCTCAAAATTTATTTTAGGCTCTCCCTCATAGACGCCGTGTGCGGTTCCCACTCCTATCGCCACAAAGTCAACCCCGCTTTTTTGGCAGAAAACGGTACATTCGTCCACATCGGTATAGGCGACTTCGGAGGTTATGCCGTCTTCAGTTCCTCCCACTCTTCCGATTTCACCCTCTACTGATATGCCTTTCTTATGCGCAAGTTCCACGACTTTTTTTGTTATCTCTATATTTTTATCCAAATCGAATTTTGAACCGTCTATCATAACCGAGGTATATGCGGCGTCTATGCCCCTTTGGCATACCTCAACGCTGTTCCCATGGTCAAGATGCAGGGCTATATCGGCTTTGGTGTCCTCCGCCATAGCCCTAACCATAGCGCTCAAAACCTTTGCCCCTGCATGGTTTACGGTAGTATAGGTGGTCTGAATAATAGCCGAAGCACCCGTCTCTTCGCAAGCCTCTATCACCGCCCTTGCCATATTTAAGTTTTCAATATTAAAAGCGCCTATGCAATAACCGTGCCTTCTTGCGTCCTTAAGCATCAAAGCTGTATCTCTAAGCGGCATATTCCTCTCCTTTATTAATCGTTTTCGGCGGTTTCGTCCAAGGTGCTTAATACAAGAGCTTCTTGCTCTTTATCGGTTTCTTTTCTTGACAAAAGCCTTTTTATCATATGAAAGACGCTCTTCCTTGGGCGTATTGGAGTTTTTAAGGGCTCTTCTTTCACGGAATTCAATAAATTGATATCTTTGTCCGCAGAATTTAATAAATTATCGTCTTTGTACTTAGCATTTATTAAATTGTTATCTTTTTTCTTAAAAGTAAAGAATTCTTTGAAAGCTTGTCCCGAAGTCACCCAAAAGGATTTGAATTTATTAAAGGAATTCCCCATGGCTTCAAGTTTTTTATTGACGGTCGCGACCTTTTCGCCTGCTTTCTTAAAGCTGTCTGCGGAGCTTTTTATTTTTTCTATATTCTCTTCTGTTATCCTCTTTATTGTCAGCCAGTTCAAGACAAGCGAATTGATAAACAGAGCGAACGCCAACACCAAAACAACGGAGTTGAAAACGGGAAGCGTGAAGTTATCCCTTTGCGATATGTAAAGTCTGACAATAGGGATTACGCTTACCAGTGTGATTTTTAAGCTGGGGATGATTATCGCGCGGAATTTCTTTTTTCTAACAGCGAAAATAAACACCAAAAACACCAAACACAATAGGTTGACTATAGGTATCAAAAAGGTCAGCTCCCAGTTTTGGTCGCTTTCCACAAGGCGGAGCACTTTGAATAAGTTGAAAAATATATTAAAAACCGTAATAAGCCAAGTGACCTGTCTCCCCAAAACGATACCCGAGGAAGTAAAGACCCTAAGAATCAGGTACGCAAATATCAGCCCTGCGGTGACATACGCCGACCACCACTGCCAAGTACCCTCTCCCTGCACAAAGATATTGACGATTATTGAGGCAAGGGAAATATTTATGACAAAAAGACTGATGATTTGCACCAGACTTATCTGCCCTATTTTGCCTAAAACATATCTTTTTGAATTAAACCTTTGTGCTAAGGTCTCTTTTTTTATAGACTGTTCCATGCGCCTATTATACAAAAGTTATGGAATAATGACAAGTTCATAGGGCTACAAAAATATTCCAATGGTCTACCTTAAGAATATTTTAGGTATATGACCGCGGCGATAACGCCTATAATAATCATTCCGATAAGCCAACCAATAAATTTATGCAACCAATAGCGTGCTCTTCTTCTCATATTGTCTCCTTTTTGCCTTGCTTTTAATAAGATAAAAAATACGGGCTGAACTTTGATTGGTCCATTTTATAAGACTAATTATATTATCCCTTAAAGTTATAGTTATGTCAAGTCCGCTTTGTTTTTTAACTGATATGAATCTTTGCTTTTGTCAAAGAAAACAGGTTCTCCATAGCATTTTTTACATGGAATATCTGTTTCCACAGCCAAAACGAAAAGGACGAAGTTTCAGTAGACCGCTTTCTATAAAAAGGGAACATCCATTCGGAACTCAAATAATATCGAAAGAATAACTATATAATGTATCCTATAAAATCTATACCAAGGAGAAAAGATGATAGAATTTTTTTATGTGCCTTTTATTGTTATTTTGGTCTATATGCTTATGGAGATCTATAAGATTCTCATAGCCAAAGACAAGCCGGTCTTAAAGCAGCTTATCCCCGTCTTTTCATGCTTAACGGGCATGGTCATAGGCGGGCTTAGTTTTTATTTATTACCCGATGTTATCCAAACGGACAGTATCGCAACCGCGCTCACAGTGGGCGGCGCATCCGGACTTGCCGCTACCGGAATGGACCAAATCTTCAAACAATTCAATAAAAATTAGTTCGCTTTTTGAAGCGAACTAAATCGAAAGCATTCTCTTTTCAAGCTCAAGCGGTTCTATATACTTATCTTTTATATACACTCTCATATTGCCGCCAGAGATTTCGTCTATAAGGGCGATGTGTCTGTCTTTCCCCACTCTTCCGAACTCGAACTTGATATCGTATAGCTCCATATCCTTTTTTGCAAGCTCTCCTTTGACGATTTCACCTATCTTTCTGGTCATGTCACAAAGAATCTTATATTCTTCTTTGGTCATTATCCCCAGCATCTCAAGTGCCTCGTCGGTAATCAATGGGTCGCCTCTCTTGTCGTCCTTAAGCGTAACTTCCACATAGCCGTCAAGCTTGTCGCCATTTTTGCAATAAAGCCCGTACCTTCTGATAAAGCTTCCCACTGCACGGTATCTCAAAATAACTTCCACGCCCTTTCCAAACATCTGGGCAGGCTTGACTTTCATCACGCCTTTTTCAATATCGCTGTCAATATAATGCGTGGGGATGCCCGCCTGATTGATTTTTTCAAAGAAAAACTTTGTCAGCCGAAGTCCTGCCTTTCCCGCTCCCTCGACAGTAAGCCCTACGGTGTTGGCGCCGGGGTCAAAGACACCGTTTTCTCCCGTTACATCGTCCTTGAACTTCAGTAAATAATTCCCGTCGTCAAGAACGTATACATCTTTTGTCTTTCCCTTATAGACAAGTTTCATCGAGCACTCCTTTTGTATTTATAAGCGGTTCTTAATGGACTTTATTGTGAAGACAGTTGTCGATAACCATAGCAATGGCGCAGAACAAAGCGGGGTCAAAATTGTCGCTTATGGCAAGTTCGTAGGCGTCTCCAAAAGACAAAAACCTCTTTCTCACAGAGCCTATGAAAGCGTTGTTACGGAATAGCTCAAAATCATAAGCGATTATATTTCCTTTCAAAAAATATTCGTTTCCTCTTGGGTCGGTTATTTCAAACTGGGGACGAATTGCGAATTTTCCCTTAATGTTCATTATCGGCTTTCCTCTTTGGAAGATTGTATATCTTGGAAGTATCCTAAAAAGCTTTTTCTTAATATAAAACAGCTCTCTTCCCGCCGCATCGTTAAGATACATTCTGGTTATGGACAAAGCGGGTTTCTTGCCTTGGAACAAGAGTTTTTGGTTGTAGTCGGTAAACTTATACCTGTCGCTAATTGAAAATACTCTTTGCCTTAAATAAATATTCATCTCTCACCTCAACAAATAATAATGGAGACTGTTTTCAAACGCAGTCTAAATCAATATTACCATTAATATCCCAAAAAGTAAACATCAATAAATTCAAAAATAAAAATTTTTATCCGCTCTTTTGATTTCTTTTTTTGGTGGATTCAATTGTATACCTAATACCGTATATAAGCGCTATTAAAGCCAGTATTAAGACTATCCCCAAAGGCGTCCTTATAAAATCGACGACCTTTCCCGCCTTGGGGATGACAAGCGTCACTTTGCCTTTTATCTGTTCATAGACTATCATATCGTCGGGCACGGCATTGGCGTCGCCCTTAGTAATAAAACCCTCTTGTGTGACCTCTATTATCCTATGCGTAATCAGCATATCATCTTTAACAAAAGTCACTATGTCGCCTTTTGTGTATTCATCGCTTTCTTTTATTATTATATAATCGCCGATTTCTATCGCCCCGCTCATACTGCCCGTAACGACCACAGCGCCTGCGTATCCGAAAATCTTGGGCATATCGTCATGAAAAACGGTCTTTGCAATAATGTTATAGACATTAAAGGCAACCAAAATTAATAATACGACAATAAGCAAAGCGTTCAACACCTTGCCCAGCACCTTAAAGATTCTTTTTATTTTTTTTGGGTTTTCTTTTGTCATAATTAAACCTAAATCTATTGTTGTATACGGCACTTATATTATCATATCTAAAAAAACTAAGCAATAAAAAACATTATACTTTTTGCGGTACTATTCAGATTGAAAAAAGATTTATATGATTACCTTTGAACAATAATATGCCAACAAGCTGACTATATGAAAAGATTAATCAAAAAAACATGGTCTGGGGTGTCTAAATAAATTATAAGCCCAGATATATTATAACACCTTAAAGCTAATAAAGAAAGAGATAAGGGACTAAGAAAACGGTCACTCCCTAATCTTAAATCTAAAGTCACAAATCTTGTCGTCTGCGCCTATCAAATAAGGTCTATAAAAATCCAAGTCCTTTTGATGCTTTTCAAAATAGACCTTATCCCCATGACAAAAAGCGTCTTTTAGTTCGGGATGCCCCGCCGCCTTTATCAGTTCCACCAGCCTGCAACGGGTTATAACAAAAGAATATTCGTCACCTTCGGCTTTTTTTAGATGCCAATCGGCATTGGGAAATTTATCTATAATACCACAAAACATCTGTTTTTTTGTCTCTTGGTCCATTTTATTTATGGCTTTTTTTCGTATTTTTGGTATCAGACATTTAAGCTGCGCTATCGCCGAAGCTGTGATGGTCTCTCTTGTTATCCTTTGGGCTTGCTCTTGAGGTAAAATCTCTTTGAGTTCTCTATACAGCAAAACGGCGTCGCCTATCAGTTCTTGGGACTGTTTATCTTTGGTGTCTTTGGTCGGGATATCCCCAAAAGGCTGAAAATCAGCCTTTCTTTTTTCAATTTCTTTTAAGACCTTATATATCTTCAAAATTCCTATTTCCCTTAATAGGACCTTGGCTGCTGCTATCTTTATTTTTGTAACAAGCTCTATATCCTTAAGCTTTTTCATTTTGTACGCTCTTTTCCCTAACAAACTTATGTCTATATACTATGGCAAGATATATAGCAAGCCCTGCTATCGCTATCCAAGTCTCTATGGCATACATACGGCGTGCCATCATGAGCTCATAAGATATTTCCGCCGAGGAAAGAAACAGCGGACCTGGCGTTCCCGAGGGCGGAGTTAACACAAAAAACACCTGACTCATTCCATAAATTATCTGAAACAAAAAGTTTATGATAATCACCCAATTGAGAAATCGCCACCAATTTTTGTTCTTGAAAAAGTTCTTCATAACATCCTCCAAAAATTCTGTTATGAATAAATGATACCATAAACCTTATTTTTAATTCAATGCTTAAAAAACTCCCATGCTTTATGCATTGGAAAATTATATAAATAACTTATTTTTAATTCAAGCTTAGAAAACTCCCTCTACCTCAATATCTCTTAGATGTTTTTGAAAAAGCCTTAAAGGATTAAGATAAATCCTCTTAAGGTGCATATTTGATGAGCACACAAAGACCTTTTGGGGCTTCAGCTCTTTTATGATAGGGGCTGAGAACTTGGCGTTTTGAAAAGTAGTCAAGGACTTGTCTTCGACAATGATTTTATCCTGCGGGACACCTTTTTCTATAAGATACTCTTTCATGGCGTCTGCTTCGGTCCTATCCGCTTTTTTATTCGGCGCTCCTCCGCTCAACAATACTTTTTTTGGTTTTTCTCTTAAAAAAAATTCCAAAGCCTTATCGCATCTTTTTATTAAATCCATGCTCATAGAGCCGTCGTCGTTTAATCTTCTGCCTAAAACTACAAGGACCATTCCACACCTCAAAATCTTATTTAATACATATTATATTATTTTTTTGTCAAAGTGTAAACATCATAAATCTTGAGATGTGGTCGAATGAATCTCAATCCATTTTTGAATCTGCTCTTCTTCAATGAGTCTGGAAACAATATTATTTATGTTAGTTAACAATTTGGTATTCCCCTTTTTAACGGCTATCCCGTACGACTCCGACGGCAAGCCCTTTATCCGCTTGGCTTCAAGTCCCACCTTATTGTCCGTTATCTGCAAAGCCGAAAGACTGTCTATAACAATATAATCGTTGCTATGCCCTATATCCTGTGTGGCGGTAAGAATATTTTCATACCTTCTCACTTTGGCGTCTTGAAACAAGCCGTCTTTTTCTTTGGTAATAAGGGTGTCTGCGGAAGAGCCCTTTTGCACCCCAAGTTTTTTGCCTCTTAACTCTTCTATCGGCACCATGTCGTCTTGGTCTGTTTCAAGTGCCCCTTCTTCAAATATCACATACTGAAAGACATCTTTTACATACGGTATGGAAAAGTCCACCTTTTTTGCCCTTTCCTCGCTGATACTCATCCCCAACCCTATGGCGTTGTCCTGTTTTATGCCCTTTGCTATGGAACTGAATTCAATATCCTTGACCACCAGCCTCATATTCATTTCTGACGCCACCGTCTTGGCTATCTCTATATCCACGCCGTGTATCTTGCTATCTTGGATATACTCAAAAGGGGGAAAACCGCTTTCAGTATAAGCGTAAAGCGTCTTTTGATTACATCCGCACAAAAAAACTCCCCCTATTAAAAAAACTATCGCCAACAGAGCTGAAAGCGTCTTTCTCATACTTCCTCCGTCAACAATAGTTTTATACTCTTATATAAATATATTCAATGATTTTTCTACAGCACTTTGGATAAAAAGTCCTTAAGCCTTGGGCTTTGCGGATTGGAGAAAAACTCTTCGGGCGGGTTCTGTTCAACAATGCGCCCTTCGTCCATAAACAATACCCTTGTGGCAATCTCTTTAGCGAATCCCATTTCGTGGGTTACAATGACCATAGTCATTTCCTCTTGGGCAAGCTGTTTTATCAAGTCCAAGACTTCCTGCACCATTTCGGGGTCAAGCGCCGAAGTCGGCTCGTCAAAGAGCATGACCTTGGGCTCCATGGCAAGCGCCCTTACTATCGCCACTCTTTGTTGCTGTCCTCCCGAAAGTCTCCTTGGATATTCGTACTTTTTATCGCTTAAGCCAATACGCTCCAAAAGCTTATCCGCTCTTTTTTCGGCGTCTTCCTTGGAAAGCCCCAAAAGCTTCATGGGCGCCAAGGTGATATTTTGAAGCACGCTCAAATGATTGAACATATTGAACTGCTGAAACACCATGCCCATTTTCTGCCTTATCTTATTGACATCTGTCTTCTTGTCGGTTATCTTCACGCCGTCAAACCAAATCTGACCTTTTGTGGGCGTCTCCAAAAGGTTAAGACACCTTAAAAAAGTGGACTTTCCGCTACCCGAAGGACCGACAATAACCATTTTTTCGCCTTTATTTACATGTTCGGTTATACCTCTAAGCACTTCAAGCTTTCCAAAGGATATATAAAGGTTTTTTACATCAATAATCTTCTTTTCATTACCTGTCACCTTTTCCCATCCTCCTTTCAAGTATTCTATGAACTCTTTGAAGTCCCAAGACCATAACCAAATAGATTACGGCGACAATAAGCAACGGACCAAAAACTTCCATAGTCTGGCTGGTGACCATTCTTGACGCTTTTACAAGGTCGATTATGGCGATATAGCCTGCAACAGAAGTTTCCTTTAAGAGCATAATAAACTCGTTGAACATGGTGGGCAGAGCGTTTTTTATGCCCTGAGGCAAAATAATTCTCCACATGGTTTGCCCCCAAGTAAAGCCAAGACTCCTGCCCGCTTCCATTTGTCCCTTGTCTACGGCGTTCAAGCCCGCCCTCAATATCTCCGACATATAAGCGCCTGAATTAATTCCAAATGTCACAATTCCCACAAACACGCCGCCCCAGATATAGTTGAGGGACTTCAAAATCACAAAATATATTATCAAAAGCTGAAGCACCACCGGCGTCCCGCGTATAATCGTGACATAAAGCTTGGCAATAGGCTCAAGTATCTTTATGACAATATTGTTTTTGGGAGCGATTCTAACAAAAGCTATGGCGGCGCCTATAACAAAACCAAGAATACAGGCGCCGACGGCAATGTACAAGGTATTTTTCAATCCCAAGAGATATACCTTGTACATGTCGTTAGCTATAAAAACTCTATTAAAAGTATCTAACATCAACTAATATTATTCTTCTATGGACTCGGAATGCTCCTCAAGCCATTGGTCGATTTTGCCTTCTTCCAAAAGATTATGTAAAATCCAATTTATGGCGTTGAGCAATACCTTGTTGCCCTTTTTAACGGCTATGCCATAAGACTCCGCATCAAGACCTGCGATTTGGCTGGCTTCCAAGTTATTATTTGCTGCGGCTATTTGCAAAGCGGTAAGTCTGTCTATAACGACATAGTCGCATCCGCTTCCGATATCGTCCGCGGCTATCAAGGCGTTGTCATAACCCTTGGCTGTGGCGCCTGCGAACAAGCCGCCTTCTTTGACCTCTACTTGAACAATGTTGTCTCCAGTGGTTCCCGTCTGCACGCCAAGCACTTTGTTCTTAAGCAAATCTCCCTCTATCATAAGCTCGTCATTCAATTCAAGAGCGCCTTTGGGATAGATGACATACTGAATGGCATCTCCAAAATAAGGAATAGAAAAATCAACCGCTTGCTCCCTATCGGGGGTTATAGTTATTCCCGCAAGCCCTATGGCGTTGTCTTCGTTGATGCCTGAGACTATTGAGTCAAACATGACATCTCTGACCACAAGCTCCATTCCCAATTCCTTTGCAATCGCCTTGGCAATTTCGATATCTACGCCCACGATTTCGTCTCCCTTGGAGTATTCAAAAGGCGGGAATCCGCTTTCGGTATAGACATATAGAACGGTTTTCTTGTCTTTTTCGCAAGCTGACAAGACAAATAACGAACACGCAAAAACTATTATCAAAAGTATTACGAGTATCTTTTTCATAATTACCTCCAAAAAAAATATACATAAATAATATCATAATAAAAAAGTTCTGACAACAGTTTATTATCGTTATCTTATAATAATTATAAAAAGAATCGCTTTATCAATATTAATTCGGCATAAAAAGCCCATTGAATAAATATAAGTACTTATAAGGATAAAATGAATAAATATAAGTATCTAAATATAAGATTGCACCCTTATCTTTTTATATGGTTATTTTCGTCGCCGTCAAAAACCATGTCGATATTTCTGGTGAAAGGGTCGCCTGCTTTTATTTTGACTTGAATCTTGTCGCATAAAGAAAACTTGTATTTTATGCCCGCCATGCAATAATTCTTTTCATCAAATTCGTATCTATCGTCAGGCAGGTCGTCAATGGATACAAAGCCCTCGACCGTGTTTTCCAAAATAACAAAGATTCCCGCCCCGATTACTCCGCTTATTAGTCCCTTATAGCTTTGTCCTATATGCTTTTTCATATAGAGGGCTTTATAATAGTCTTCCACCTCTCTTTCGGCATTTGCGGCGGCAATCTCCCTTTCGGTGGAGACTATCGCGGCTTTTTGGCAAAGCTCCTTATACCGCCCCATAAAAGTTTCATTTGCCTTGCCGTTTATTATCGCCTTAAGAACTCTATGCACCATTAAGTCGGGATATCTTCTAATCGGTGCGGTGAAGTGACAGTAACTTGACAGCGCCAGCCCAAAATGACCGCTATTTTTTGTGGAATACACAGCTTTTTGCATGGTCCTAAGCATAACCTTATTGATTATGGGCTCTTCATCTTTGCCCTTGACCTCTTCAAGCAAATTGCTAAAAATCTTTGGCTTTATGCCCTCTTTTAGGTCCAAACGGTATCCCAAACCCTTTATAAATTGAACAAAAGAATTAAGTTTGTCGCCGCCCGCCTCTTCATGCACTCTATAAATGGAAGGAACATTCTTTTTGCTGATAAAGTCCGCCACCGTCCTGTTGGCAAGAATCATAAACTGTTCTATTATGGAATGGCTTTCCGTTTGCAAAAACGGTAATATATCCTGCACTTCGCCCTTGTCGTCCAAAATTATTTTACACTCCCTTGACCCAAAATCAATTGTGCCCTCTTTTCTTCTCTTGTTGCGAATAATGCCCGCAAGTTCTTTGCTTATATTCAACATATCTGCTATTTGGGCGTATTTTTTCAATAAAGGCTTGTCCCCTTCAAGAATTTTTGTCACCTCGTCATAGGTCAAACTATAGTCGGACATTATCAAGGATTCAAAAAACTCCGCCTTTATGACTTCTCCCTCTCTGTCTATGTCCATAACTACGCTTACGGCGAATTTTTTCTCGTGGGGTTTTAATGAACAGACCCCGTTGGAGATGCTTTCAGGCAACATGGGAAAAGCCTTCCCCGGAAAATATACGCTGGTGGCTCTTTTCAGCGCCTCTTTGTCGATAATGCTTGATTGTTTGACATAAAAGGCGACATCGGCTATATGGACATAAAGCCTATATCCCCTTGGTGTTCTCTCCACGCTTATGGCGTCGTCAAAATCTTGGGCGTCCTCGCCGTCAATGGTTATGGTCAAAAGCTTTGAGAAATCCTTTCTTTCTTGCTCCACATACTTTATCTTTTGGGCTTCCCTAACAACCTGAGGAGGGAACTTGTCATTGAATTCATAATTTCTCAATATAGAAATCACTTCCGTGCGGGTGTCGCCCGCCATTCCCAAAATATCAATTATCTTGCCCGTGGGTCTTTTGTTTTGGGGTTCGTCGTCTATCTGAACCACCACCTTTGCATAGGACGCAGCTTGGCTTATTCCGTCCGACGGTATGAACACATCTTTGAAATAGTTGTCGTTGTCGGGAATTACATAACCATGTTTGCCTTGTCTGATAAAAGTCCCCGTAAGGTGCAGAATCCCCCTTTTCTCAACGCTTAAGACTACGCCCTCGCTCTCTCCTGTGAGCCCTGCTAAAACAGTGTCTCCGTGCATGGCGCCGTTCAAAGACTTGTTGGGTATAAAGACATCTTCCTTGCCGTCATCTCTGATCAAAAAAGCAAATCCCCGCCTATTGCCTCTTAATTTCCCCCTGACAAGCTCTTTTGTTACGGGTTTGATTTTATTCTTGCCTTTTGCTATAACCAGCTCCGCTTCCATAAGCTTTTTTATGGTTTTGGACAGCATTCTTTTTTCGCTTTTTGTATTTATATTAAGTTTTTTGGCAAGTTCGCCTATGGACAAGCCCTTTTCGCCCAAATCCTTAATCTCCCGCCACGCCTTGTCATAAAGTTCCATTTTTTACCTTTTTGCCCCTTTTTTCCATGTCTATTTGTTGGTCTTTTAATTAGTTAGAACCTTTAACCAATTCATAGTTTAATTGGTGAGAACCTCTAACTGACTAAATTATACATATAATTAATTTGTCACTAATACCAATTAAATATGAGTATTGACCTATCCTTAAATATAACACACAAAAGTTTATGATGTAAACCTTTTATATTCTTAGCGCCTTGTATAAAAAAGCAAAGTAAACAACAATACGCTAAAATTGACATAAGAAAACTAATGGCGAATTTTATATTAAAAAAGCTTGCGGTTTTTTATTGATTAAGAAAAGAATATAGTTTTCGGCTTAAAGAAAACTTATAGCATGATTTTTATTATAAAAAATTCACGGTTTTTTATGATAAATAGTTCACGGTTTTTTATGATAAATAGTTCACGGTTTTTTATGATAAATAGTTTTTTGATTTCAGCTATCTAATAAAATTAAATTTTTTATTCCTTGCCGTTATGAACTTTAAGGTTTTTGGTTGTGGGCGAAACCACTATTTTGCCGTAAATATCAAACCTTGAACCGTGGCACGGGCAGTCCCAAGTCTTGGTCTCGGAATTAAACTTCAGCTGGCATTTCAGATGAGAGCAAAGCGGCTCTACCACATATAAGCGGTTGTCCAAATCTCTATAAACGGCTTTTTTTCTTCCCTCATAGAGTACAATATCGCCTTCGCCGGGTTTGAGCGCGTCCACATTTCTGTCCGGGAAAGAAACGGGTTTGAATACAAGGTTTTTTACTGTGGACAAAAGGTTGACGACACAATGCGCGGGGTTTGTCTTTTTGCGTTGGGGGCTAAATAAATCAATAAATTTATTTGGCTTTTGGGTTATTAAATCACAAATGACTTTGCTGGACGCCATTGAGTTGGTCATTCCCCATTTATTGTAGCCGGTCATCACATAGATATCCTTTCTGGATTTGCTGTATTGTCCCGCATAAGGCACGCCGTCCGCAGTAATGCAATCGTTTGCCGTCCAAGTATGAGTATATTCCAGCTCTTTTCCGAAACTCAATTCAGCCTTTTCCCTAAGCCTATTAAATTTGTCTTTATGGTTGAGTCTTCCTGTTCTGTGGTCCAAGCCTCCCATAATGACATAGTCATCATAACCCCGATAGGTCAGACCGTTTTCCAAATCGGACTGATACACCGCATCAAGCTTGGCGCCCTTGAAAGCTATGCTGTAAGAAGAGGACTTATACATTTTGAGAAAGTAAAATCCAGGAATGTCTATTATGGGAAACCCCGTCGCTATAATAATTATATTGGCATGGATTTCCGCCTTTTGGGTATACAATATCTTGTTTTTGGTGTCCACCTTAAGCACTCGAGTATTTTCTATTATTTCATACTCTTTGGGCAGCTTTTCCAAAAATTTTATGGGGTGGAATTGTGCTTGATTCTTGAGTTTAATGGCACCTTGAATGTCGATATTCAGCATTTTTTCTTTAACAAGTTCGACATCCGCGCCGATTTCTTTTAAGGCGTTATATTCTTCCTCTAACTTTTTCATGTCGTTTATGGTGAACATGAAGCTGTCCAACCTTTTGAAATCGCAGTCTATCTTATAGGTGTCAATTATTTTCTGATATTCTTCTATGGCGTCAAGCTGGGATTGGAAATAAAGTTTTGCTTTTTGGGGCGAAGTTTTTATCAAATCGCTATAAACATAGCCCTGCATAGCGTCCAAATGGGCGGTGGTGTTGTGAGTGACTCCGCTATATAGGGTATTGGCTTCAATTAAGGTAGCCTCTCTTCCGCTTTGCATAAGTCTATAACCCATGAGCAAGCCAGATATGCCGCCGCCCACAATCACGATATCCCTTTTTATATCCTTGTCCAGAGAAAGTCTATGGTCGCTTTCTTTGACTCCATTCCAAATCGACTGCATATAATTATTTTTCTAAAAAAATCAAGAACTATACAAAAATACCGCAAATAAAAACTTAAAGCTCCGGAAGATTGGGGCTTAGGGAATATTCTATGTCTAAGCCCTCCTCGGCGTTTAGGTAATCTATATATTTTATTATTTCTTCGGAAGACAGACAAAAGCTCACTCCTGCCATATTGGATGAGTCAGTGAACTTAAAGCTGACTATGCCTAAGAGTTCTGCATTTATGTTAAACACTCCTGCCCCCGACATACCCTCAAGCGCAAGGGTGTCCGTTTGTATCATCTTTATGTCTTGATACTCAAAGTTCCCCATAACCACTCCAGTTGTGACCGAAATCCCAAGTCCCAAGGCGTTGCCAATAGCCACGGTCTCTTCCCCAATATTGGAGTAATCCGAAAGAGTAAAGCTTATCGGGGCAAGCTCTTCAGGTATATCCTTGAATTTAATTATGGCAAGGTCAAGGCTGGGGTCAAAGGTTATGATTTCCATATCGTGCTCGATATTGCTTCCATACAATAGAGCATTGACCTTTTCAAATTCCTTATAGATTGTGATAAGTGTGGGGTCCTCGATATCCCCGGTATGGACTTCTGTCGAAAATGTGACCACGTGGGCGTTTGTCAGGACATATCCGTCCTCGTTCAAGACAACGCCGGTGGCTCTGACGGTGGGAGTGATATTGCCGCTTTTTATTTCCACAACCGAAGAGCGCGCAAGCTGGTTTACATACAATCCCGCCGCTGTATAGTTGTCGGGAAGATAATATTCCCTTGCATACTCTTTTAAGACCTCGTAAGTGATTGAATTTTTAAGTTCGTCGGCTATCTGGTCATAAAGTCCTTTAGACGCTTTTTCCAAGGCGTTTTTATAAGAATTTTCCACAAATAAATACCCAAAGACACCGCCTATGACATTGAGAGTAAAGAGCGCTATCAGTGCGATAATCAAATAAGACTTATACTTTGCCTTATAGATAGCCGCCTCTTCTTTTGCCTTTGTCAATTCGTCCTTTTCTTCTATTTCATCTGATTTCTTTGGGGTTTTTTCAGAGCCGTTTTGTTTTTCTGAAGAGTCGTTTTCTGGCTGATTTTGGCTTGTTTCTTGAGAGCTATCCGTTTCTTTGGGAGAGTCTATAGTCTCTATATTATCTATATCTTTTTTTTTATCGCTAATGTTTTCTTTTTGCATAAAAACCTCTTATGGCGTGAATGTCTTTAATAGAATTTCTTCGTCGTCGGTGGCCCCCCTAAATTCTAAAAATCCGTCATAGGGATCGAATATATAGGTATTGTTCTCTATCTCCAAAGGTTGAGAAGAGCCCTTCCTTAGCTTAAAGGTAAAGCCCTCCGCCTCAAGTTTGAGTTCAGCGCCGATAATCAGAAAATCCAAAACAAATCCCGTAATATCGCTTTCCATGACAAATTTACCGTCGATATAGAGCTTGACGCCTGACATTGTGCTTACTCCCTCTACCGAATATGTCTGTTGGTCCAATTCTTTCTCTTGAGAGGGATACCCTGCCGGCAGCACCACTCCGCTTTGGTCAAAACTGCATCGAATAAAAACATTGGGTACGACAGTATTAAAATCAATTGTGGAATCGATATCGGTCACAAAAATGACACAATAGAGCCTTCCAAACCATTTTTCCTTTACGGCAGTCTTAAACCTATATCTTTGGATATCGGGATATAGAAAATCGACCATTCGCTCTATTTCATAGCCGTTATAGTCGATATAATAGAACGAAAAACACCCTTGCTCATCCGTTTCCACAGCATAATCGGTCTCCTTGCCAAAAGTAAGGGTGGTTTTCACTCTGTTATATGAAAGGTCGATTACATGTCCTTCAATGCGCATGGAGTCAGACTCAATTTCATCATCTTCTAAGATTCTTATAGTACTTATTCTATCTTTGTCTTCACTGTCTTTTCCGGTTTCGTCTAAATTTAAGACTGTTACTATTGTTATGAAGAAATCTCTTTTGCCAATGTTAGTTTCAGTAACATGGTCTACTTTATAATTCTCGTCTCCAATATAGATTTGATTAAAAAAGTATGTGGCATCTTTCATTACATCAACTTTGAAATTAAACTCGCCCCCCAGGTTGGTATGACCTAATTCTTCTCCCTTATAATACAAAGATTTGTTCTTCAAGGGCTGGTATAATTCGCTGTTTGTCACATCCGAAAGGTCGGCAACATATGCCGTTCCTGTGACAGAAACATTATAATGGGTGCATGATGCCATAAGTAGCATAAAGAGTGCTATTGTGACAAATAAAACTATTTTTTTTCTCATAATTGCTTAGACCGTACCCCAAACAATATTAGTTGGGGTACGGTTCCTTTTTATATTCTCTTTATTTTAGCCAACAAGTTGAATAACTATGGCGGGTCTTACGCCGCTGGGGTCGGTAGGATTCGTACCCATTATTGTTCCGCCGTCGTCATGCTCTCTCAAAACATCTATACGGTCTCCCCTTTGCGCTTCTACTCCGCTTCTTAGTCCGTATCTTATTCCGCTTCCCTCAAAAGGATTCTTGGATAGTGTATAATCAGTGCCGTATGCTATTCTATTTTCATAATTTTCAAAGCCATAGTCCGCACTGTATATTTCGTCTTTGGATAGATAAAATACCCTGTCGACGGTGTCCACCGATACTATTTCGCCAAAGGAAGGACCTTGCCCAGCGTCCCAATCCGTCAAGAAATAATTCGTGGAGAGTTGGGTCTGTTGAATTATGTTCTTTTGAGGAGTAGAAAAAGCCATGTTATAAAAGTCATTATTGAGCCACTCTCTAATAAGGCTTGTCTCCCAATTGATAAGTATATTATTGTCGGAAAACACACGATTATCTAACACAAATTCAGATAATAATAACGCAGTACCGTCCTCTTCTTTCAGCACTCTCCACTTTATGGGTTCAAGCTTGTAGTAATCGTCCAAGTACTTAACAAACTTATCCTCTCCGCTGGTATAATAGCCGTCTTCATCTGCCTCCGCGGACATGCCGTTAAGCTCCTCAGTCGTGGCTTCGGATTGCGGATACATTCCCATAAAGATATAACCCTCGTCTGTTTCATAGGGCGGGTTAGAGATTTCAAGCCATACAGCGTAAAGGGTGTATTCGCTCTCCGTTCCCATTTTGTATGAACTTTGGTCTTCGTATGCCACTTCGCCGTCAGCGGTCAGAGCCCACCCTATAAAAATATGGTCTTCCAAAGTAAATTCATTCTTGGGAAGGGTTATTGTCACGTCGGTCTTAGCGGTAATATCGTCCATATCGCCCTGTCCGCCGTTCTTATCAAATTTCAAAGTGTTGGTATTGGGCTCCCATTTGGCATAGAATGTGATATCTGTCTTGCCGTCAATGGCATCCAATAAATTCTGAATGGTCGATTTTGTTTGATAATCTTCGTCCAAGTACCAGCCCTCGAACTCATATCCCGCCTTTTGGGCCGGCGTAGGAATGTCAATGTCTGTGGTGTCTTCCTTAATCGTGATTTTTATATCCTCCATACCGTCTGAGTTGTTGGTTTCAAAATTAATATTTATCGTCCATTCTTTATCTTCATCCCCGTCGCAAGCGGTCAACACAGTTAATGAAAGCATAAGCGATAGAATAATAACAATCGCCACTAAGATTTTGGACTTTTTCATAATTATCTTCTCCCATCTGATATTTTTTATATAATTATAAATTCTTTATATATAAGTGTCAAGACGGCATGTGTAAATAAAGTGTAATTATTCATTATAGAAAAGTGCTTTCCATATAATTTATAGATGAAGACTTTGAGGATTTTCTTAATAATTATCGTTACGGGCATTATGGCAGCGCTTGTCATATACCCCGAAAGATATATCCAAAGTGTGCAGGACGGACTCAAGCTGTTTGTAATAAGCGTCTTGCCCGCTCTTTTCCCGTTCTTCTTCTTTTCAAAAATTTTATCCGCTCTTGATGTCGCTTCAAGTATGGGAAGATTTATCAAAAAGCCTTTGAACAAGCTCTTTCACTCCCCGCCCGTCGGGGGCTATATTCTGATAATATCCCTATTAAGCGGTTATCCCGTAGGCGCTAAACTTGTAAGTGACTGTTACAAATCAGGGTTGATAACTCAAAAACAAGCTCAAAATATCTCCGTATTCACTTCCACAAGCGGTCCGCTTTTTATCTTGGGGGCGGTGGGGGCTTCGATGTTTCGGGATAAATTCGCAGGGGCTATAATATTAATCTCCCACTATTTGGGGGCGATAGTGAACGGGCTTATCTTAACCACAAAGACCTATGATGAGGAAAAAAATATCTTAACCAATCCAATCGACTATGACAATATCTTAAGCGAATCCATAACCTCAAGCGTTATGTCAGTGTTGATTGTGGGAGGCTATATCGCTGTGTTCGGGATGCTAATCGATGTGTTTACGGACTTTAAGATACTTTCCTTTTTTTCAAAAACTCTCACTCTATTTTTTATTGACGAAAAAATAGCCTATGGCCTATCCGCAAGTATTGTCGAAATGACAAGGGGCTGTCTTATCCTCTCCCAAAGCGGACCGCCCTTTGCCGTTGTGCCCGTATGCGCCGCCATGATATCTTTCGGCGGCTTAAGCATCACGCTTCAGTCCTTGACCTTTTATTCCCAATGCAAAATAAAACCCTTGTTCTATCTTAAAACCAAGATTTCACAAGGGATTATCTCATATATTGCGGCTACTATACTTTGCCTTATTTTTTATTGATAAATCGATTTTTATCTCTAACTAAAAAGCCCGCATATCAGAACTATTCCTCGGCGATAAGCTCGGGAGTTCTTGCGGCTTTTACTTCGTCGGGTCTGGTTATCGGTGTAGATAAAGGCATATTGTGAAAATCCTCGGGAGAGCGTAATGCTAATTCATACAGCTCCTTGATAGCCCATGCCGCCCTATCCAATGTCTCCTTGCTTTCGGTTTCGGTGGGTTCAAACATCAGCGCCTCTTTGACTATCAATGGAAAATACATCGTGGGCGGGTGCATTCCATAGTCTATCATTCCTTTGGCAAAATCCATGGCGGCAACTCCCGTTTTGTCCTTAAGTTCCTCCAGGCTGACCACAAACTCATGCATGCAAAGCCCTTTTGTGTAAGAGGGCAGAAACTCTATTTTCTTTCTTAAATAATTGGCGTTCAAAACAGATATCTTCGCCGATTTTCTGAGCCCCTCTCTTCCCAAAGTCTCAATATAGCATAGAGCCTTTATGAGTACGGCAAAGTTGCCGTAGAATGTCATCATTCTTCCAATCGAATTTTCGCTTTTGAAGAATTCAAAGCCGTCCTCTGTCTCCCTAATGCGGGGAGCGGGCAAAAAGTCTTCAAGGAATTTCTTACAGCCCACCGGACCGCTTCCCGGACCGCCTCCGCCATGAGGAGTGCTGAAGGTCTTGTGAAGATTTAGATGTACAAGGTCAAAGCCGGTGTCGCCGGGTCTTATTATGCCCATAATCGGGTTAAGGTTTGCACCGTCATAGTATAAGAGCCCGCCCGCTTGGTGGACAATGTCGGCAATTTCGGCTATGTTCTTGTCAAAAATGCCCAGTGTGTTTGGATTGGTCAGCATAAGCGCTGCCGTATCCTCGCCGACAGCCTCTTTTAATTTTTCCATGTCCACGCATCCGTCGGGCGTAGAGGGAATATTGACAATCTCAAAGCCCGCCATATTCGCAGAAGCGGGGTTTGTGCCATGCGCAGAGTCGGGAACTATGACCTTATCTCTTTGAAGGTCGTTTCGGCTTGTATGATACGCTCTTATCATAAGCATAGCCGTAAACTCGCCATGAGCGCCCGCGGCGGGCTGAAGAGTGAATGCATCCATGCCCGTAATCGCACAAAGTCTTTTCTCCAATATATTCATAAGCTTCATAGCGCCTTGAACTTCGTCCTGCAAGGGGTGTATGTTCATAAAACCTTCAAGTTGGGCAACCTTTTCATTGAGTTTGGGGTTATATTTCATAGTACAAGAGCCCAAAGGATAAAAGCCGTCGTCCACGCCAAAAGCTTTTTTTGAAAGCTCGGTATAGTGCCTTATGGCGGTGAGTTCGTCTACTTGAGGGAGCTTAGGCGCATTTTCCCTTAAGAAAGAGGAGGATATTTTATATTCTTTCACATCGCAATGGGACAAGGGACAAGCTGTTCTGCCCTCGACGGATTTTTCAAATATAGTCATCTTCCCACCTCCTTAAGGATTTGGACAAGGAAGTCCATTTCCTTTTTGTCGTTCATTTCGGTAACGCACCAAAGTATCTCGTCTTCACTTAGCTTATATCCCGCCAAAATACCGTTTTGTTTACATGCCTTTATGATATCGTCGACTTTAGTTTTACTTTTTATCACAAATTCGTTAAAGAATTCGCCTTTATATTTTAGCTCGTATCCGTCTATTTTGGTTATTTCCTTGGCAAGATAGTGCGCCTTGCTCACGCATTGAGAGGCAACCTCTTTCATGCCCTTTTCGCCCATAACCGCCATATAGAGCGTCGCAGTAAGCGCACAGTGCGCTTGGTTGGAACAAATAGAAGACGACGCCTTTTCCCGCCTTATGTGCTGTTCACGTGCTTGTAGCGTTAAGACATAGGATTCTTTTCCGTTGATGTCCTCGGTCTTCCCCACAATCCGCCCCACAAGCTTTCTCATATATTTTTTGGTAGAAGCCAAAAACCCAAGGTACGGTCCGCCAAAGCTCAAACTCATACCCAAAGGCTGTCCCTCGCCCGCTACGGCGTCGGCAAAGCACTCTCTGCCGTCTTTCAAAAGTGCAAGGCTTATGGGATTTGCTTTTATGGCAAAGCCCGAACCGCTTTGCTTGACCTTTTCGCCTATCTGGTCGGCTCTTTCAATAATCCCATAGAAATTGGGCTGACTTATCGCCACGGCGAATACATTCTCGTCCAATTTCTTATTTAGGCTTTTAAGACAAGTCTGACCGCTAAGGTTTAGGTCAATAAAATCAATTTCTATGTTTTGCGGCGATAAATAAGTCTTTAATACTTCTATCGTCTTGGGGTCTATGCCACGGCTTAACAGAACCTTATTCTTTTTTCTCTCACTAAGCATAAGAATGGCGTCCGCAAGTGCCGTGCTTCCGTCGTATACACTGGCGTTCGCAACATCCATTCCTGTAAGCCTTGCTATCATTGATTGAAACTCAAAAATAACCTGTAAAATTCCTTGCGATATCTCGGGCTGGTAGGGGGTATAAGCAGTGAGGAATTCTTGCCTTGAGGCAAGGCTTTTGACGGCGGCGGGGATATAATGGTTATAAGCTCCCGCACCTAAGAATATAGAGTTATAGAGCTTGTTTTCTTTTGATAAATTATTAAATTCCTTATCGACAAGCTGTTGACTTTTTCCTTCGGGAATGGGGATATCTTGGGCTTGAAATGAGCGCAGTCCTGAATATAACTCTTCAAGACTGCTAAGGTTTAGTTCCGCCAGCATATCGCTGATATCTTTTTCGGTATGGGGTATATAATTAAACATTTTTCTTCCTCAAATCATTCCTTTATGGTCTTGATATAGTCCTCATAGCTCAACAAATCTTCCATGACCTCGGGGTCGGATACCTTTATAAGCCATGCAGCGAAAGCGTCTTGATTTATCAATTCGGGACTATCCAGAAGCTCTTCGTTGACTTCCACGACCTCGCCGCTCACGGGGGCGTATATCTCGCTCACCGCCTTGACGGACTCCACATTGGCGAAAGACTGTCCTTTTTCTAAGATATCTCCCACTTCGGGAAGTTCGACAAAGACAATGTCGCCAAGCTCTTTTTGCGCAAAGTCAGAGATTCCGATAGTATTATCCTTTTTGTTAAACCATTCGTGCGTTGGTAAAAAAACAAGATCTTTCATTTTTCAAGTCTCCTTTATTTTCTTTTATAAAAGGGCAAGGGTACGACCTCTGCCTTTAATTTTTTGTTTCTAACCTCGACATATAGCTCATTTGCATCAGTATCGATATTCACTCTCGCCATAGCAATAGGGTATCCTAAAGTGGGGCTGTGGGTTCCTGAAGTGACAATACCAACTTCATTCTCTTCATCATAAACTTTTGCATTTTGACGGGCTATGCCGCGGTCTATGAGCTTAAGCCCTATTCTCTTATATTTGGGTCTGATGTTCGTTAACGCCTCTTTGCCGATAAAGTATGGCTTGTCGGTCTTTATGGCAAAGTCCAGATTTATTTCGCTTGCCAAAGTGCTGTCGTCCATTTCATGCCCGTAAAGGGGCATGCCCGCTTCCATTCTCAAAGTATCTCTCGCCCCTAAACCGCAAAGCTCCAAGCCAAAATCCTTTCCTTTCTCTATGAGTTCGTCATAGATTCTCAAGCCAAGGTTGTTTGAGCAATAGATTTCAAAGCCGTCCTCTCCAGTATAGCCGGTTCGGGATATGATGACTTCTTCGCCTGAAAATCTGGGGGTGGTGAAAGAAAAGTATTTTTGGGGCAGGTCTTTCATATCAAAGATTTCTTTCATAACGCTTTCCGCCAAAGCTCCTTGCAAGGCGATAAGTGC
Source organism: Clostridiales bacterium (assembly GCA_012838805.1). Classification (GTDB taxonomy): domain Bacteria; phylum Bacillota; class Clostridia; order Christensenellales; family DTU072; genus DTU072. The sequence continues at coordinate 81,607 of DUON01000024.1, read as the reverse complement.
CGTAATTTCGCTTATATTTTCAAAACGGGCGTCACCTATTAGATGCCTTTTGACCCATTCGGCGTCCTTTTGGGTGTTCGCGGCGTTGACGACAAGCATATACCTTTCGTCATGGAACTTGTAGACTATGATATCGTCCACGACTCCGCCCCGCATATTTGCCATAAGCGTATATCTGGCTTTGTTGTTTTGCAAGGATGAAATGTCGTTGGTGATAAGGTTTTGAATGGTGTCGAACGCGTTCTTTCCCGTCAGCAAGAGTTCGCCCATGTGCGACACATCAAAAAGCCCGCACTTTTGTCTTACGGCATGGTGCTCCAAGATAATGCCTTTGAACTGTATAGGCATGCTATACCCCGTAAATTCCACCATCTTTGCACCGCTTTGAAGGTGTCTATCATAAAAAGGGGTGTACTTCATATAATCACCTCTAATATCTATTTCAGCACTATAATAATACTATACTAAATGAAAGTCAATACAATGCGGGAAAAGGAGGGTCTATTTCCTATAAATCGTATGAATTGAGCAATTGACGCTGTCTTGACATGCCTCGATAAAACCCTCGCTGAAAGAGGGGTGGGGATAGACGCTTGCAAGTATCTCATCCCTTGTGGCTCCTATATTTATAAGATTTCCAATAAATCCCGCCATTTCGCTCGCCGCTCCAGCGATCATTTCCGCTCCTATGAGCTTTTGGGACTGTTTGTCGAAAATAACCTTTATGAAGCCATTTTGCCCGCCTTGTGTGAGTGCCTTTCCGCTTGCGGCGATATTAAATCTTCCTACCTCGGTCTCAAAAGAGCATTCCTCTTGGCTCTTCCCCACAATAGCGGCGTTAGGTGTGGTATAGACGCAAGAGGGGATATTTTTCAATCGTGGCGGGGCTATGCCTGCAAGCCTTTCCACTGCCCTCATACCCTCCGCCGCCGCATAGTGGGCAAGCTGTATGTTGCCTTTTACGCAGTCACCGACGGCATAAATATTCTCGTCAGCGGTGAGGCTGTTTTCATCTGTCACAAAGCCTTTGTCAAATACTGCCTTGGTGTTCTCCAAGCCCTCTATGCCTACGGGCATTCTGCCTGCGGCATTGATGACCATATCCGAAAAGATAGAGTGTTGTGTTTGGCGTTTTTCATAAACCGTTTTAAAGCCCTCTTCTGTCTTTTGTATTCTATGGACGGTGCTGGAGAGCTCGAACTTAACGCCTTTTTTTCTTAAAATCATGGATAGGTATTTGCTGATATCCATGCTCAAAAGACTCAATATCCTATCCAAAAGCTCTATTATCGTAACATTGGAGCCCAAATCAGAGAAAAAGGATGCCAGTTCTATTCCAACCACTCCGCCGCCGATTATCACGATATTTTGGAATTTTTCAAATCTTTTCGCCAAAACATCGTCAGAAGTCAGCGCATGTTCTATGCCTATGACGGGAATTTTTGCAGGTTTGGAGCCAGTCGCCAAAATAATTTTATCCGCACTTATCTTTTGCCTTCCGTCAAGCTCAATACTATTGGAGCTAATGAGTCTTGCCTCACCGTTAATATATTCAATTTCGTTGGACTTGGTCAGCATAAATATGCCTTGGTTTAATCTCTCGACAACGGCGTTCTTTTTTTCGAACAATTTCTCGATATCAAAGCTTAAGTCCGAAGCTTTTATTTCATCTAAATTTTTTATTTGATAAAATAAATCTGAAGAATGCAGCAAAGTCTTTGTGGGAATGCATCCTCTGTTAAGGCAGGTCCCCCCCAGCTTGTCCTTTTCTATAAGTGTAACTTGAAAGCCCAACTGCCGTGCCCTTATAGCGGCGCTGTAACCCGCTGACCCTCCGCCGATTATCGCTAATTTCTGCATAAATATCTCCAATTATTTTTTATAAAACAAATAATGACATATGCCAAATTAAGCTTGGCATATGCCCTATTTTTTCCATACTTTTCTTAAACAAATTCTCTATTTATATAATGAATATAAACGAAGCTATGCATATCTGGGCGGCATAGTACAGCGCATGATTGACTATGCACATCAGCTTGTCGTCTTGCTTGCCGCCAAAATACATGGGGCTCAAAACAAGGTCGGACAGCAAAAAGAGTGCCATTCCTACCGCCATTAATATAAATCTTGAATCGTATATGGACAACGCGATTGTGTATACCGTCATGAATGTCAATATCACCGTATACGCTATGGCATGGAAAAGGAATTTTCCAAAGTCCAGCTTCATATACTTTGAGGCTATAAGAATACCTACGCTGATTGGGATAGTAATTGCGATGCTTGCAAAAAGTATGGACAGGTCGAACTTAATCAGCATAATTATGGCGGCAAGGTACACAAAGTGTCCTATCGCAAAGCTTATCATTCCTGCGTTAAGGTATATGTCGCTGGATTCACGATATACGACCTTAAGGTCCAGCACGATATCGCCCACAAGACCCATGACAAGTCCCATAATAATAAGCACCGCTGCAGGGGCTATGTCCGGATAAAGCGACATGGCTCCAGCCACGCCAAGCGCCACAAACAATATAGATGCCAGAGTCTTAGTCAAAAGCCCATATATCCCGCCTTTAGTGACTCTCACATACATAAAGAATATCGCCGCCAACGACGCAAGCACAATCAAAACAATCATAGCTGCCATACAATACCTCCATTAGTTTAGTAATTTATTATAATTTTACTACTTTTTTTCTTAATTGTAAACCTTAAAGATATCTTAACTATCTATTTTTTTCAAAAAGTTCTGCACAACCTTAGTAAATTCCCTTGGACGGGCAGGTAAGGACCTTGCATGCTCATCATCTTCAAATAGGATATATTCAGCTTGGGGGTTTGCCTCGATTAATTTCTTGGCTTGTCTTATTGGGACAAGCTTGTCTCCGTAGGAATGGATGATAAGGGTGGGAATGGATATGTTCCTCATATGCTTTCTGATATCCGCCTGCCACACCCTGACGCCAAAAGAGAGCAAACTCACCGCTATGAACGACGGAATAAAATACTTGATGAGCTTGGGATAGCCGGGCGTTCCGATATGGTCTTTCAAGATATCCATAATCGAAGAAAAAGAGCAATACGACACAAGGGCTTTTACTCTGTCGTCCGCAGCCGCCACCATAGTTGCAGTAGCGCCTCCCATACTCTCGCCAAAAAGTATAATCTCGGAGTCGGGGGATATTCTCTTTATCCTTGATATCCAGCTCATAATATCGTTCTTTTCATAGACGCCGAAGCTATAAAATGCAAAACCGCTCTCTCCGCTTCCCCTTTGGTCGGGGAAAAGCACATTGTATCCCAAATCGCTGAAGATTTTCAGGTATTTGAGCTGGCTGATTGAGGAAGAGCTTCTGCCGTGGATGTCTATTATGTACTTATTCGTGGGCTTTTTCGCCTCATAAAGTCGGGCGTGCAGTCTGTACCCAAACCTTGAATGTATGTAAAACCGTTTGCAAGGGATGTCTAAAAGCTTGATATCAAAACCCTTTTCCGCAACTTCATATTCGATAATCTGGTCATCTGTTCTTCTGCCATGGAAAAACAAAATTATAGCAATCGCCAATCCTCCTGCCCAATACAAAAACAACAGACTCCCTAAAATAATAAGAACAATATATCCCGCTGACATCTCTACCTCTCTTCTTCCATTTCCTCATATTTTTTATAGTCCACCTTTCCCATAAGCGTAAGCGGCATTTCTTTGACAGCGATAATCTCACATGGTACGGCATATTTAATAAATTCTTCAGCGATAACAGCCTTGATTCTGTTTTCGATAAGAATGGAGTACTTAAACGCCTTGTTTAGCTTGAGGTAAAGCTTGGTACAAGGTCTGTTGTTTTTTGTGGTCCTCACCACGCATGCCATATCCACTTCTTTCATTTTACAGACCGCTTGCTCAATCTCGGAGGGGAATATGTTTACGCCGGCTATTTTTATCATCCTTTTTATCCTATCCTTAAAAACATAATAGCCGTCTTCGTCCAAATAGCCCAAGTCCCCCGTTCTAAGCCATTTTTCGCCGTTCTCGTCAATATAAAAACTTTCCGACAAGTCGCTAAAGAGATATGAATTCATCATGGACTTGCTTTTGACAAGCGTCTCTCCCACCACATTTGGCGGACATTCCACACCGTCTTTGTCTATTATTTTTATTTCCGCACCGTCTATGGGTCTTCCCTGCGTGCCCGCCTTGCACTCGCCTTTGACATTAAATGTCAAAACCGAAGCCACTTCGCTCAAGCCGTATCCCTCGTATATCTCGGCGGTGGAGTCGTTTTTCTTGAGTATGGCGTCGAATTCTTTTTTGATTTCAGGGTTTAGTTTCTCGGCACCGCAAAACAAATACATCAAACTGGAGAGGTATTTGCCGTCAAAGCTCTTTTCTTTCATTATCTTTTCATACATCGCAGGTATGCCCGCAAGATAGTTTATTCTATGCTTTTTTATCAGTTTTATGGCGTCTTTTGCCCTGAACCTTGGCATCATCACCATTTTGAACTTGCTAAGCGCAAGATGTATGCATATCCCCAAGCCAAAACCATGAAACAAGGGCAGTATCATAAGCATTGTATGCTCATCGCTGTACTTATGGTTTTTCAGCGCACGGCTCATGACATTCTTGACCAATTCATTAAAGGCATAGGACGAAAGCTCTACTATCTTAGGCTCTCCTGTGGTGCCTCCGCTATGGAGATAAACCGCCGTATCAAAAGGAGGCATCTGTCTGTCGACTTCGCCTTTTTCCGATATCGTTGTCATAAAGTCAGTGACATCCTCTTCCAAGTCAGGCTCATAAAAAGCCGCAAAAGCTTTTCTGACACCTTTAAGGAAATGGCTCGCCGAACAGGATATTATCTTCACGCCTTTTGCCCTAAGTCCCTTATAGTAGTATTTTAACATGGCGTCAAACACAAATATCACCTTTGTGTTGGTTTGGTCGACTATCCTAAACAAGGCTTTGGCGCTAATCTTGGGGTGTATGACATTCGCCACCGCGCCTATTCGGTTTATGGCGTATAGAGATATGACAGCTTGGGGTATATTGGGAAGACATATGCCCACGGCTTCCCCTTTTTTCACCCCTATTTTTGTCAAATAAAAGGACAATGAGTCAATATATGAAAATAGTTCGTTGCCTTTTATTTTTCTGTTGAAGTATATCAGCTTGTCTTTTGTCTTATCTTGTATGCTATCTTTTAGATATCCATACATAGATTTTTGAGTGTCCATTTATACTCTACCTTTCAGTTTTCTTTCCAATAATTTTCTTTTGATTAATAGTATGAGCCATCTTGAGAAAAATACCGAAGCGAACACTATCGCCGCACCCATGGTGACATCAGTTAGATAATGCGCCATAACTATTAACCTTGACAGCCCCACAAGGGCGGTATATACGATAGGTACGATATAGAACCAGACCTTATATCTTTTTAATCTGTCAAATAAATCGGGGAGCATAATCAATATTAAGGTTATGCCCGCCGCCGCAGTATGCCCTGAGGGCATTGACCTAAAGGCGTCCGAATCGTCATGAACGGGATGATAGGGATATTGGCTGGAATAGGATACCACATATTGCTCTCTTCCCTTTGTGCCGAAATGGAACTTATACCATGGAGTATAGCCCTCATGCGTGTCCATGTCCAAATTCCTGAATCTAAGTCTTGACCATAATCCCTTGGAAACGGAGACGATAATTTGGCTTATGGCAAGCACCATTAACAGCCCGATTGCAAACCAAGAGAGCTTCTTCATAAACTCCTTGTCTATTCTGAAAGTAGCGAAATATGTAAGAGCGCTCACGACCAGAGTAAAGAACAGCTTGTATACTATTTGATAGTCTACATCGGGGTTAAAGAATTTCTCCATTATGTAATCTACAAATACATAGATGCCCACAACCGCCAAAACTCCCAGCAATATCTTTAAGGCAAGATAGAACTTGTTTTCTTTGGTGACGGCTTGAAAAAGAATGACTAAAGCCACAGCCGCAGACAGATAGCCGGGGAATTCTCCCAGATATTCCAAAAATTGACCAAATATGCTTTGAGGATTTTGTAGGTATATGTTGATTTGTAAATCCCAAAAAGTGCCTACAAGCATGAGTATGACAAAAGAGCCTAAAAGACTTATGAGCAGTATCAGCTTATTTTTGTTTATTTTTTTCTTTTCCATATCGCCCTCCGCTTTTATCATAGATATTCAGTATTATACCACTTATTATACGGTCTTTACAAGGGCGGATAAAATTTTGTATTGATATTTTAATAATTTTTGGTAAACTTATATTCATACAATATAAATGAGGTAATTTTTCTATGAAATCAAGGTCAGAATTAAAAATAAGTGCCAAGCAAGCGCTGACGGGGAAAATTTTGATATCTTTCGCAATAATTCTCATTCCCACGCTTATAGCCTCTCTTCCAACGGCTCTTTTTTCAAAAAAGGAAGCCGCAGAGATCACAGTTCCCCTCCTTGTCACTCTTTTTTCGACTGCGCTTAGCATCGCCCTAATGCCCATGTTTACGGGCGTGAAGCTCTATTTCCAAAATGTATACAGAAAAGAGGGAGACGGTTTTTCCAATCTTATCGAGCGGTATAAAGGTGGCTGTGGTTAGGAAATCATAAAAGCCAAGCTGCTTAGCGAGATATATATCTTGATTGGACTTTTCCTGCTGATAATACCTGGGATATATCTGGCTTTCAAATACTCTATGATTGACTATATCTTCGCGGATAAGAAAGACATAAAATACGCTGAGGCGATGAGGGAATCTGGGGAAATAATGAAAGGAAACAAGGCACGGCTGTTTGTGCTGGTGCTTTCTTTTATTGGCTGGTTTTTTGTGGGGGTGATAACTCTTTGTTTGGGGTTTATTTATGTGATTCCATATGTTGAGACCACTCTTGCCGCATTTTATTTAGATATTAGAAAACCGCTTGAAGAGCAGCCAATAGAAAACAATTTCTTGGATGACATCAAAGAAGAAAAGGTCTATGACGAATTTTAACATAAGCTTTTATTAAACGATTTTATAAAGCCTCGATTTTTTTCTTGTCGGGGCTTTTTTTACTTATTATTATTAGGTTTTTTTAAGCTCTTATTCGTTGCAAAAAAGGTAAAAAAATGGTACAATAAAAAAAATTTTTTCATAAGGAGAGGCAAAGTGCAATATACTCATGAAGTTGAACAAATGGTCTGCGTAAAGAAAGGACCAAAACACGGACCCGCTCCCATACCTGAAGAGGGAAAATGGGTCAAAGCAAAGGAAGTTAAGGATATAAGCGGGCTCACTCACGGTGTGGGCTGGTGCGCCCCGCAACAAGGCGCTTGCAAACTCACCCTCAATGTAAAAGACGGCGTCATACAAGAAGCCCTTATCGAAACTCTGGGCTGTTCGGGCATGACCCATTCGGCGGCTATGGCTGCTGAAATTCTTGCCGGCAAGACTATCTTGGAGGCTTTGAATACAGACCTTGTGTGCGACGCTATCAATACCGCGATGCGGGAGCTGTTTTTGCAGATAGTTTATGGCAGAACGCAGTCGGCTTTTTCTGAGGGCGGCTTGCCAATAGGCGCGGGGCTTGAAGACTTGGGCAAAGGACTTAGAAGCCAAGTGGGTACGACTTATTCGACCAATAAAAAAGGCGTCAGATACCTTGACACCGCCGAAGGATACATAACCCGCCTTGGACTGGACGAAAATGACGAAGTCATAGGTTATGAGTTCGTCAAGCTCGGCGTTATGATGGAGCTTATCACCCAAAAGGGCGTATCGGCTGAAGAGGCTTTGAAAAAGAGCACGGGCGTTTATGGCAGATTTAACGATGCCGTTAAGTTCATCAACCCCAGAGTCGAATAAGGAGGTTTTTTAAGAATGGTAAAATTCGAAGGATACGATAGAAGAATAGACAAAATCAACAAGTCCCTTAAGGAAAACGGCATAGAAAGCCTTGAAGAGGCTAAGAAAATCTGCTTGGACAAGGGCATAGATGTAGAAAAAATCGTCAAAGGCATTCAGCCTATTGCTTTTGAAAACGCCGTCTGGGCTTATACATACGGATGTGCTATTGCTATAAAAAAAGGCGTCAAAAAGGCAGCCGAAGCCGCCGAAGCGATTGGAATCGGGCTTCAGGCTTTTTGCGTTCCCGGCTCTGTTGCCGAAGTTCGCAAAGTGGGGCTGGGGCATGGAAATCTTGCGGCCAAGCTTTTGAGAGATGAGACCAAGTGTTTTGCTTTTGTGGCAGGACATGAGTCTTTCGCCGCCGCAGAGGGCGCTATCGGCATCGCAAACTCCGCAAATAAGGTCAGGAAACAGCCTTTAAGGGTTATCTTGAACGGCTTGGGCAAGGACGCCGCTTATATTATCGCAAGAATAAACGGTTTTACTTATGTTCAAACAGAGTACGACCCCTTTGAGGATAAGTTGACGATTGTCAAGGAAATACCTTTCTCTAAAGGCGAAAGAGCCAAGGTCAGGTGCTATGGCACAGATGATGTCAGCGAAGGCGTCGCCATAATGAAGCATGAGGGCGCAGATGTGGGCATAACCGGCAATTCCACCAACCCCACAAGGTTTCAGCATCCAGTATCCGGCACATATAAAAAATGGGCTTTGGAGAATGGAAAGAGCTACTTTTCGGTAGCCAGCGGAGGAGGCACGGGCAGAACCCTCCACCCCGACAACATGGCAGCAGGCCCCGCCTCATACGGCATGACCGACACCATGGGCAGAATGCATTCCGACGCCCAGTTCGCAGGCTCTTCTTCAGTCCCCGCCCATGTGGAGATGATGGGGCTTATTGGAATGGGCAATAATCCAATGGTAGGGGCGACTGTCGCAGCCGCAGTAGCAATAGAGCAAAGCTATCAATAAATAGTTCTATTTTTTTGGAACAATATTAAAAAACGAATACAGCTGGAGTTTATCTCAAATCTCACTTTGAGATAGACTCCATAGCTGCCATAGCGGAGGCAAAAGCCCAATGTAGGTTATAGCCGCCGCACTGACCGTCTATATTCATACATTCCCCAAGGATATACAAACCTTTGACCAGTTTGGAACACATAGTTTTGGGGTCCATATCCCCTAAATCTATGCCGCCGCTCAATACCTGAGCGAATTTTCTTTCGCCTAAGCCAATAATTTTCAATCTAAAGTCTTTGACGGCTTGTTCGGGGGATATTTTTCTATCTCGGGCTTGTTTGAAGATGTTATGACTGATTTCCTTTTTTACAACGCCCTCTAAAGGGTATTTTGACAATAATGTTGCAGTCATATCCTCGGCGAAATCAATACTCAATGAGTAGTCCCCGTCTTTTCTCGCAACATATGCAGACAGCATAAATGCCGCTATGCCGCTTACGCCCTCTTTTTTGAAAAGCACCTCTCCCCTTTCCACCGCGATTTTTTTGTCTTTGTCAAAAAGGGACAAGGCAGCTTTTGCCCTTATGCCGTTCAAGCCCTTAATATATCCGACCTCGGTCTTCAGCCATACCAAAGAGGGTTTGAAGGGCACAAGCCTATGCCCAAACGCTTTTAATAGACTGACGCTGTCATGTCCCATTGTGGCGTCTGTACCCGTGGCAAAAAACACATTCTTTGCCTTATACTCATCGTTTATGACAAATATATCTTCAAGCTTTTTTATACTCTCAACTTTATATCCTTCTATGAGGTTTTCCTGAACGCCTTTGATAAGAAAAGAGGCGACGGTAAGCGCGCTTTCGTTATAGGGATAGACTCTGTTCTCTACTGTTTTTGTCTTTACACCCATTCTTTCAAAAAAGGAAATAACCTTTTGAGGCGGATAGGAATATATGACATCTTTTACAAAATCGTCGTTGTAGTACTCTGGGCGCATATCCAAGTTCGTCAGATTGCACTTTCCGTTTCCCGTGACTCTAATTTTTCTTGCCGCTTTGTTCATTTCAAGGATTAAAAACTTGAACCCTTTTGTCTTAGCCAAGTTTCCGACGACAAGTCCAGCTGCTCCGCCACCGATTACTATTAAATCATATATCATATCTCACCTATAATATCTCTTATGACCTCAGAAGAGAGTATCAGTCCCGCAACCGACGGCACAAAGGAAATGCTGGCGGGCGTCCTCTCGTTGACTATGGGCTTTTCTTGGGAATAGACCACTTTCAAAGACGGCACGCCCCTTTTTTTCAAAAGATTTCGCATAACCCTTGCCAAAGGACAAACGCTTGTGGAATAGATGTCAGCGACTTGTAGCATTTGGGGATTAAGCCTGTTCCCAGCTCCCATACATGATATTATGGGTACCGAAAGCTTATAAGCTTGTTCAATCAAGAGTACTTTGGAAGTTATGGTGTCTATGGCGTCAACAATATAGTCATAGCTTTTCAAGTCGATATTATTCATTGTGTCTTGGTTGTAAAAAAGAGCGTAGGTTTCCACAGTAATATTGGGGTTGATATCTAAAATTCTTTTTTTTGCAACATCTGTCTTATACTTGCCGATAGTGGAATTTAAGGCATAGAGCTGACGGTTGATGTTGGTCGGGTCGACTTTGTCCTTGTCCACTATTCCAAGCCTTCCCACGCCGCATCTGGCAAGGGCTTCCACGGCGTAAGAGCCCACACCGCCAAGTCCGAACACTGCCACCGCTGATTTCTTAATCCTATCAAGCGCTTCAGGTCCAATAAGCTTTCTTGTTCTGTCAAAGATATCTGTCATAAGTGAATTATAATTCAACCTGTCAAGCTTTGTCAATAAACCCCGCCTTTTAGGATTGTTATTTAAGAATATGTTTGACAAATTTTTTTTTCGGTCTTATAATTAAAAAATATACTATATCTTAAAGTTTATTAGATATTTAAGGAGATTTTCATGGCTGAAATAGTAAAGGAAGGATTGACTTTTGACGATGTATTGCTCCTGCCCGAGCGCTCCAAGGTGCTCCCCAAGGATGTGGACTTATCCATTGAGCTGATCAAGGGAATTAAGCTTCAAATTCCCATAATCAGTGCCGCAATGGATACGGTTACCGAATGCAATCTTGCGATTGCTATCGCAAGAGAGGGCGGGCTGGGAATAATCCATAAAAATCTTTCTATCGAAGACCAAGCCATTCATGTGGATAAAGTTAAGAGAAGTGAACACGGGGTCATCACTGACCCGTTTTACTTGTCGCCTCAGCACAAGCTGACCGACGCTTTGAACCTTATGAAAAAATATAAGATAAGCGGAGTGCCAATCACAGAAGGGACCAAGCTTGTGGGTATTTTAACGAACAGGGACTTGAGGTTTGAGACCAATTTTGACCAGCCCATAGGCAATGTCATGACCAAGGATAGGCTTATCACCGCTCCAGAGGGCACCACGCTTGAAGAGGCGCAAAAGATTCTCGGCAAGTATAGGATAGAAAAATTGCCGATTGTGGATAAGCACTTTAACCTCAAAGGGTTGATTACGATTAAGGACATTGAAAAGTCTATCAAGTTCCCCAATTCCGCAAAGGACTTGAACGGCAGGCTGCTTGTGGGTGCGGCGGTGGGCATAGCTCCGAACACCCTCGATAGAGTCAAGGCGCTCAAGGAAGCTAAGGTGGACATTATTGCCATAGACACCGCACACGGTCATTCGGATGTGGTCATAGATATGGTCAAAAAAATCAAGAAGAATCATCCTTCCCTTCCTCTTATCGCAGGGAATGTGGCGACAGCGGACGCCACAAGAGACTTAATAAAGGCGGGGGCGGATGTAATAAAAGTGGGCATGGGTCCCGGCTCGATATGCACCACCAGAGTAATCGCCGGAATCGGAGTACCGCAAGTAACCGCCATAATGGACTGCGCCAGCGAAGCGGATAAGTACGGCGTCAGAGTCATAGCCGACGGCGGCATAAAGTTCTCGGGAGATATCGTCAAAGCTATCGGAGCGGGAGCGAGTGCAGCTATGATAGGTTCGCTTTTCGCCGGTACAAAAGAATCTCCGGGAGCCTTGGAGATATATCAAGGAAGAAGCTTTAAGGTTTATAGGGGAATGGGCTCTTTGGGAGCTATGGAAGCAGGCTCAAAGGACAGGTATTTTCAAGAAAATATGTCAAAACTTGTGCCTGAGGGCGTGGAAGGCAGAGTGCCTTATAGAGGGGAGCTTTCGGAAATCATATATCAGCTTGTGGGCGGTATAAGGTCAGGCATGGGATATTGCGGAAAAGCCAACATTGAAGAATTGAGAAAAACCGCACAATTCATTAAGATAACCAATGCTTCTCTTATCGAAAGCCATCCTCATGACATCTCCATAACAAAAGAAGCTCCGAACTATTCCACAAGAAGCTAATAAAAAGAGGAAACCTATGAAGAACCAGACGGTTATTGTTTTGGATTCTGGCTGTCAATACAATCAGACGATTGCCAGAAAAATAAGGGATTTGCGGATATATTCGGAGATTTTGCCCTATTCTACCCCTTTAGAAAAAATAAAAGAGCTTTCGCCTGTTGCGATTATTCTTATGGGCGGAACTGAAAAACAATCCCCGATGATAGATAGACAACTTTTCAACCTTAATATCCCTATTTTGGGGATTGGTTATGGCGCACGGCTTATAGCTAATCTTTCTGGCACAGCCTTTTCAAATGAATTTGTAAATCAAAAAATTATTTTTAAGGACAATCCCCTTTTTAAGGGCGTAGACAATACTACCCTAAAAATATCCGATTGTATCAAGACGCTGCCGCAAGGCTTTGAGGTCTTGGCAAATACAGAGTCTTGCTCTATTGCTGCTTTTCGTAGTCTTGAAAAAAGGATATATGGAACTTTATTTGATATCAAAAGTATGCCACAAGGCAGTTTAATCTTAAGGAATTTCCTATACGATATCGCAGGTGCGAAAGGCAGCTGGAGCGTCAAGTCTTTTGTTCAGAACATGACACAGTCCTTAAAAGCCAAGATAGGCGATAAAAGAGCGCTTTGTGCCTTTAGCGGAGGCGTGGACAGCGCCGTCGCCGCCACTTTGGTTCATAACGCCGTGGGAGATAGACTGACTTGCATCCTTGTTGACCACGGGCTTATGCGGAAAGACGAATGCGAACAGATAATGAAAGTGTTCAAGGACGGCTTGGGCATGAATTTAATCAAAGTAGACGCATCGGATAGGTTTTTGCAAAGGCTTAAAGGCGTCAAAGACCCCGAACAAAAAAGGAAAATAATCGGAGAAGAATTCATTAGGGTTTTTGAGGAAGAAGCCAAAAAACTTGGAAAGATTGATTATCTTGTGCAAGGCACTATTTATCCCGACATAGTTGAAAGCGGATTCGGGGAGGCTTCTTTGGTAAAATCTCACCATAATGTGGGCGGGCTTCCCAATGTCATAGACTTTGAGGAAATTATTGAGCCCTTGAAAGACCTTTTCAAAGACGAAGTGAGAAAGGTAGGCTTTGAGCTTGGACTTGACGAAAGCATAGTAATGCGTCAGCCCTTTCCCGGTCCGGGTCTGGGCATCCGCATAATAGGAGAAATCACAAAAGAAAAACTCGACATCCTAAGAGAGGCGGACTTTATTATGAGAGAGGAAATAAAGCTCTCCTCGCTGGATAAGGAGATTTGGCAATACTTCGCTGTGCTCACAGACCTTAGGAGTGTGGGTGTCAAAAAAGACAAGAGGACATATGACTACACCTTAGGGCTTAGAGCGGTGACAAGTTCGGACGCCATGACGGCGGATTTTGCCCGTATACCTTATGAAGTTCTGGAAAGAATATCTAATAGAATCGTGAATGAGGTAAAGGGCATAAACAGAATAGTATACGACATCACAAGCAAACCGCCCTCAACAATAGAATGGGAGTAATCACCGAAAAAAGACTGACAAGAAACGCTCTTAAATGCTGGTACCTTAGATGGATGCTGGCATTTATTTTATTGCTCTCTTTTGAGCTTGTCACAATTAGTATCTCAAACAATCTATTATATGGCATATATCTTACGCTTGTCAAAGCTCTTGCTTTAAGCATTCCCGCCGTATTCTTAATAATCGTAATCATCGTGCCGTACTTTAGGTATCGGGGGTTTATGTACAGCTTGACAAAAGACCGTATCACTATCCACAGAGGCGTCATCACCCGAAAAAAAGACACCCTAAACATCAATAAAATTCAGCATATAGAACTCAGCGCCTATCCCTTTGAGCGAATTTTTAAGCTCGCCACCTTGAAAATCTATACGGCTGGCTCCGAACATATCTTGCCTTCGATAGAATTAAAAGACGCCAAAAAGATTCAAGAACTTGCTAATAGAGGTGAAAGTTGAGAACGCACCCCCTTCAGCTTTTCAACCGTGTCTTTAGCCTCGCCCTTTTCCTCGCAGCTTTGATATATTTTTCTATACGAATATTCTCCTATGACATAAGCTTAAACAACCGTTACTTATACTTTCAAGCGCCTATTTTTATGCTTTTGTCGGTTGTAACGCTTTCTTATATCGTCTATTTGATAGGGAGTTATTTGACGACAAGGATAACCATAGAAAGGGAATATATTATTTATGAGAGCAGTTTTTTTATAAAGAAAAAAGTGACCCTATCCTATAAAAATATTCATAATTATACCGTCAAACGCTCTATTATCCACAAAACCGTCGGCGCCAAAAGACTGCTTATTAATTCGGGAAGCCACCTTGAAAGCGCTGAAATCGACATCATTATGGATGAAAAAATAGTCTCTTTGATAGTAAGGAATATCGACCGTTGCAATAAGTCTTGTGAAAAAAAGCAAAACAGCGTTCAGATAGAAAATAAATGGCTGCTTTTATTTTCCATTTTGATTCCCTCAAAGTGGTTGAGTTTTACGGGGTATGCGCTGTCTATCTTGACCGTTGCCGCCCTTGCCATAAATCAAAATAGGGATTTGTCATATACCTATCTCTTATTAATCTATTTAGGGGCGGTGTTATTGAGTATTGTTATCAATTCAGTCTTTATCCTTAATAAATATTACAATTTTACCTTGCAAAGGTTTTCCAATACGCTGGCGATATGCCATGGTTTTACAAGCCATATCAACCGCTTTGTATTAAACGACAAAATAAACGGCGTTTTGATAAAACAAAATTTTTTGAATAAGCTCACCAGGACCTATCACCCTTTTATTTATGCGGCTGGCTATAAAAATATCAATGAGGAGTTTTCCTTTCCGCTCTTTCCCATAACTCATAAAAAAGCCATGCAGGAATTGATTAAAGATTTTCTCCCCAATTTTTTTATCGAGGAAAAGAGTTCTGTTCCACCTGAAAAAGCCAAGAAAAATTATCTTGTCTATCCTATGGTTAATTATAACCTTATCGCCTTGCCGATTTGCCTATTGTTCTTTTGGGTGGGGGAATATCTTGCCATACCCGTATATCTTTTTTTTAACAGCGTGCTATTCACACAAAGGCAGCTTGCTTATAAGAATTCCTATATCTTTCAAGAAAAAGATATCTTGATAGCGCAAAAAGGGGGCTTAATGACCAAAAAAATTTATTGCCGCTTGTCCTCTTTGCAGGCGATAAGATATAAGAATACCATCTATAATCAAAAAAAGAACATAAAAAAAATAAAGCTCTTTATTAAATCAGTAAAGAACAAGGCATTTTCTTTGGGGTATCTTCAAGATGTCGACATCTTGCTGTTATGATTTTTCAGACTGGTTTCTGTGATTAATTACCAAGGCTATCTTTTGCACAATGTCATCTCCCGCAAACTCTTTTACTCCCAAAATATCTTTTGCCGAAACCTCTTTGACCTCTTTGGGCTTTTTGCTATTCATATTATTATTGTTATTCATTAAAGCCATAAGCATAGGAATTAAATTTGCGCCTTGAGTAAAGTCGTTTTTTTCCTTGTCCTTATTCTTAGACATCATATTGGCAAGAAGCGATATCATTTGAGCATCTATCTTCTGATTGTTTTGGTCTTTATTCAGCATGCTTGACATCATGTCTGCTATTGAGCTTTCGGACTTATTCGCCGAAGTGTTCATGGCGGACATAACGGTCTGCATGAGAGCTGAATTATCGCCTTTCCCCATTAGAAAGGGCAAGAGCATCAGTAAGGAATTGTCCATTGATTTTCAGCTCATTTTTAATTGAGTAATAAGGTCTTTCATCTTTTCTTGCTGTTCGGGGCTGAGCATGGACTTGATGCCGTCATAAAACTCGTCCAGTTCTTCAGGCGTGACTCCTCCTCTCGAACATGCGCCAACTCTGAAAAGCTCCTGCATAAGCTCTTCTTCACTCATTTTTGAATACTTTTCCATGGCTTCGTCGGGCGTAAAATATGTAGTCTGTTCTTGACTTTTTTTGTGTTTATCTATATGGTCTTTTATATTCACCTTGCCTCCTTTTGTTCCATTCTATGCATGCCTTATAAGGTGTGTGAAAGACTTTTTTTGTAGCACCCTTGTTTAACACACTTATACAGGATAAATAATATAAATGTACTATGGCAGAGAGTGAATATTCAAAAGATGAAGGGAAGATGCGTTAGGTATATGAGCCTTCTCTTGCCGCAGCTCAAAGAATAAGCTGTTTTACCAAGGAATAGGACTCTGCCAAAAGGAGCTGTCGTATAAGACAGCTCCTTTAAGCTATGAATTTTATTATTTATCTAATCAAATATATTGAATTAATAATCTATATGTTTTGAAAAAACCCATAAGGTTGTAAATGAGTCTTTCCTTTTATATAGCCAAAATAAAAAGGACTTAAGTTTTTTTAGCGCAAAACAAGTTCCATTAAAGCAAATAAGAAAATTTCTCTAAGACTGTGCCTGCCTCTTGGAAAAGCTCCAGCGAAAATTCGTCGGGATAGCCTTCTTTATAGACAACACGCTTAATGCCGCTGTTTATTATCATCTTGGTGCATATGGCACAAGGCTGATGAGTGCAGTACATGGTAGCGCCTTCAAGGCTTACGCCTATCTTCGCGGCTTGGATTATGGCATTTTGTTCGGCATGTACGGCGTAGCATAGCTCGTGCCTTGTACCCGACGGGATATTAAGCTGCTTTCTCATGCAAAAGCCTTTTTCCTTACAGCTGACTATTCCCGAACTGGCTCCGTTGTATCCCGTTGTCAAAATTCTCTTGTTCCTTGTGACCACCGCGCCCACATGCCTATTGTCTTGAAAACACGATGACCAGCCACCCACAAGCTCGGCGATTTCCATAAATCTCTTGTCCCATTTGTCCATAGTGCGTCCTCTTTTTTCTTATAAAAATATTGCACTTATATTATCACAATACGCCGACTTTTGCAACTTTTTGTTTTTAAGATTGTTGCACAAGAAAACTATTTGCGTGTTGTAAATATTAAATCGCCTTTTGAATAAATAGCTTGGTACTTTAAGACAAAAAACTATATAAAGCTTCTTCCATATTGTGTATCGTTCTCTTTAGGGCGATGTACTCCATGCTTAAAGCGTTTTAGAGTATTGAAAGGCGTAATTTGTCATATAATGTAGTATGTCGAATGTGGATTATTCTCAATTCTATATGAGAAACTATATAAATAAAAAGCCAAAGAAAACCCAAAGCCCCAAACCCAAAAAAGAGCCCTCTTCCATAAGGTTTTTTATTGTCTCGGCGGTGGTAATAATCGTTCTGATCGGTCTTAATTTCTTGCTGGCAAATCAGCCATATGAGGCGTTAAGAGCTTGGATTTTTAAGGAAGATGAGCCCACGCAAGTCTACCTTTTATATAGAAGCTTTCCGTCAAGAGACAATGCCTATGCTCAATCGCTTTTGGTACGGCAATCGGGGGCGGGCGGATACATTTATCAGAAGGACGGCGAATACAGGGTCATATATTCAGCCTACCAAAAAAAAGAGGATGCGGAAAATGTCGCCAAAAAAAACCCGCAAGCGAATCTTGAGGCAAAAAAGCTGGACTTAAAAGACCAGACGGCAAACGAAATATATCTTGCGCTGATTGAACTTATGGACGGAGCCAATCAGCTGGAGGACGGCTCAATATACGAAGCTCGCCTTTTGGAGATTTGCTCAATAAATAGAATGAAACTCGAAGAAAAAAAGCAATCCCTTATTCATGAAGACGGGGGTAGTCCATTAATCAACGTCTTGGAAGTGGTTACGGGCGGTTTGAGTTCGCTCAATGTTCCCGGCTATTCGCGCGTCACTCTCCTAAGCGATTTAAGGTATATTATCATTTCCGCCTTGATGAGCTTGCCCTCTTAAACTATATTTTGAATTCTTAAGCTGTATAAGTCGTTCAGCCTTATCGCATATTCCCTTGTTCTGTGGAGCATGGCACTTGCGGCTTCATAGTCTTGTCTTTCCACCGCCCCCGACACCTCGTTGAATGAGATTGAAAGCTCGTTCAGTTGGTCGTGCGGGATAAGGAATTCCAGCCCTTTATGCTTTCTCTTAAGCCATTCCTCGGTATCTTTGACATCTTCCACGCTATATTGGTCCTGAGCCAAAATATAATCAATCCTTTCAATAAATTCTTCAAAAGTCTTGTCTATATAAATGAGTTCGGCTATACCGCCTGCAATGACCAAAACGCTTGCTATGATTACGATAACACTTTTATACTTAGACATCTTGCGCCTCGAAAGTCATATATTTGCCGTTTATGGGCTGAATAAACACCTTTTTAGAGTCCAAGGTCATAAGTAAAACTTCATTGAGCTTCAAATTCTTTTCTCTTATTATGTCTAAGATTTTTTGCTTATCCAAATTGATATTTTTTATATTCTCTCCCATTATCTTTCCCTCCACCACTACCGACATGGGTATACTCTGTGAGCCGGGTGCGTTCTCATTCTGCATAATGGAAAGCTTGCCGTTGGTCTCCATAATGGCATAGTTCACTTCCTCTATAGAAAAACAGCCCTGTCCCCTAAGCATTCCCATAAGGTCGTCGGTATTCATATTTAATTCCTTAAGCGCTTGAGAATTTATGCCGTCCTTGTCGATAACTATCATGGGCTTGCCGTTTAGGAACTTTCTTAATCTGATAGATTTTTTATTGATACTGGAAAGTATAAAGTGTACCACGAAAACCGTAATCAGGGGTACCAAACCATAAATTATGGGAGTAGAAATGTCCTGCATAGGAGTTGCCGCAAGCTCTGCCACCGCCAAGACTATGACAAACTCAAAGGGTTGGTATTCACCGATAGTTCTTTTGCCCATAAGCCTCATTCCGGCGATTAAAAAGACCAAAATAATAAGCGACCTAAAAATTACTACCAGCATAGTAGTAGCATAAATAAAAAGGTGGAAAATATACTTTGTGCTTTCCCACCCAAAAAATAATTCTTCTTATTCTTCCAAGACTTTTTTTAGATACTTGCCGGTATAGCTTTGTGGATTTTGGACTATTTCCTCGGGAGTACCTTTGGCGATAAGCTCTCCCCCGTCGTCTCCGCCCTCTTTGCCTAAATCAATAATATAGTCGGCTGTCTTTATGATATCCAGATTGTGTTCAATGACTATTACGGTATTGCCGTTGTCAACCAGTCTTTGCAGTACATATATGAGTTTTTGGACATCGGCAATATGCAATCCAGTAGTGGGCTCGTCCAAAATATAAACCGTCTTGCCCGTGGGTCTTTTGCTTAGTTCGGTCGCAAGCTTGATTCTTTGTGCTTCGCCTCCCGAAAAGGTGGTGGCGGGTTGTCCTAACTTGATATACCCAAGCCCTACATCTTGAATGGTCTTGAGCTTGTTGTATACTCTGGGGATATCTTTGAAGAACTCGCATGCCTCGTCTACGGTCATATTCAGAACTTCAGATATGTTCTTGCCCTTATACTTGACTTGCAAGGTCTCTCTGTTGTATCTTCTGCCATAGCAAATTTCACAAGGCACATACACATCGGGCAAGAAGTGCATCTCAATTTTTATGATGCCGTCGCCGCTGCAGTTTTCGCATCTTCCGCCACTGACATTGAATGAGAATCTTCCGGGCTTGTAGCCTCTTGAACGTGCCTCGGGCACCATGGCGAAAAGCTCTCTTATATATGTGAATACTCCCGTATAGGTGGCGGGGTTTGACCGCGGGGTTCTGCCGATAGGGCTTTGGTCTATTGCTATGACCTTGTCACAGTGTTCAAGACCTTGTATTTCTTCGAATTTCCCCATTTCCATACGGGCTTTGTTTAGATTATTGGCAAGATACGGATAGAGTATGCCGTTGACAAGAGAAGATTTTCCGCTTCCGCTCACTCCCGTCACCACATTGAGCAAGCCCAAGGGAAAGTCCACATTTATGTTTTTAAGGTTGTTCTGCCGTGCGCCGATCACGCTTAGGATTTTGCCGTTGGGCTTTCTTCTCTTTTCGGGCAAGGGTACTTTTCTTTTCCCCGAAAGGTACTGACCTGTAATGGACTTTTGGTTGTCCATGATATCCTGCAAAGAGCCTGCCGCCACAATCTCACCGCCATGTATGCCCGCATAAGGTCCGATGTCTACTATATAATCGGCTTCTCGTATTGTCTCCTCGTCGTGTTCGACGACAATAAGCGTGTTGCCCAAATCCCTTAAGCGTTTTAGGGTGGCAATAAGTCGTGCGTTGTCCCGCTGGTGAAGTCCAATGCTGGGCTCGTCCAAAATATACAATACTCCCATAAGCCCGCTGCCTATCTGAGTGGCAAGCCTTATTCTCTGAGCTTCGCCGCCGCTCAAGGTACTGCTGGATCTGGATAGCGTAAGATATGAAAGACCTACATCTATCAAGAAGTTAAGGCGGGCTTTTATCTCCTTTAATATGGGTTTGGCAATAATGCTCTCCCTTTCGCTTAATTTTAGGTTGTCAAAAAATATCGGAAGCCTATCCACGGGCATTTCTGTGACTTCGCTGATGTTTCTACCGTTTATCCTAACAGAAAGCGCTTGTTTTGAAAGCCTCTTGCTCCCGCATGCCTCGCAAGGTCTGGATGTCATAAGCCTTTCGATATCCCTTTTTACGCCCTCAGACTGGGTTTGGGTATATCTTCTCAATAAATTGTTGACAATGCCCTCATATTCCGAATAGTATTCAGCGTTGAACCTTTCAGACTGCCATTTCATCTTAAGCTTTTCTCCGCTGTTGCCATAGAGTATGAGCTCTTTTATGTGGTCGGGAAGGTCTTTGTAAGGGGTGTCCATGGAAAAATTATATTTCTTGCTTAGCGCCTTGAACTGCATATAAGCGATTCTTCCCATGTCCAGCTTCCAACCGCTGACCTTAAAAGCTCCCTGTCTTAAGGACAGATTCTTGTCGGGAATGAGCTTGTCTATATCGATTTCGTTTCTGAATCCCAATCCCGCACACTCCGGGCAAGCGCCATAGGGGCTGTTAAAAGAAAACATTCTGGGTGTTATTTCGCCAAGGGAGATATCGCAGTCCGGACAGGAATATTTAGTGGAAAACAGCTCTTCTTTGCCGTTTTCTTCAATAATCACCAAACCGTCCCCCAATTTCAAAGCGGCTTCCACGCTGTCGGCTAATCTTCGATTGATATCTTCTTTTATGATTATTCTATCTATTACGGCGTATATATCATGGGTCTTGTATCTTTCAAGGCGTATCTCCTCGTCCAAGCTGTATATTTTTCCGTCCACCTTGACACGGATATATCCGTTCTTTCTCAAATCCTCAAACAGCTTTTGGTATTCGCCCTTTCTTCCTCGAACGATAGGCGCCATAACCATAATCTTGGAGCCGATATCTTTTGTCAGCGTCTTGTCTACTATTTGGTCAACGGTTATGGAATAGATTTCCTTGCCGCACTCTGGACAGTGCGGAACGCCTATTCTGGCGAATAAAAGCCTCAAATAGTCATATATCTCCGTAACCGTACCCACCGTCGACCTTGGGTTATGGGAAGTGGTCTTTTGGTCTATGGATATGGACGGGGAAAGCCCGTCAATGCTCTCCACATCGGGCTTGTCCATTTGTCCCAAAAACTGTCTGGCATAGCTGGACAAGCTCTCCACATACCGCCTTTGCCCCTCTGCGAAAATGGTATCAAATGCAAGCGAAGACTTACCGCTTCCGCTAAGCCCAGTAAATACCACAAATTTATCACGAGGGATAGATACATCTATATTCTTAAGGTTGTGTACCTTGGCGCCTCTTACTTGTATAGATTTAATCATCTTAAGTTATTATCTCCTGAATAAGAGCCTATAAGTCCTATTCTTATATTCTTTTTTTTACATTATAGTATATTTTTTTTATAAAATCTAATTAGAAAGAGAACAAAAAACTATTTTGCTTTTTTTAATCTTTTTTTAAGTTCGGCTATTTCATCCCTTAATTTTATGCAAAGCTCAAACTCCAAATTTTTGCTGGCGACTGTCATAAGCGAAGTGAGCTGTTCTATTTCTCTGACTATTTCCTTGCGACTCATCTTGTCGATTTCCCTATCCTTGGGCTTTTTGCTTATTTGCAAGGTGTTTTTGATGTCCTTAATAATAGTCTTGGGGGTGATATTGTGTTCCTTGTTATACCTTAATTGGACTTCCCTTCTTCTGTTGGTCTCGTCAATGGCGCTTTTCATGCTTCCGGTTATGGTGTCGGCGTACATAATCACCTTGCCTTCGGCGTTTCTTGCGGCTCTGCCTATGGTTTGGATTAAAGATGACCTTGAGCGCAAAAAGCCCTCCTTGTCGGCATCAAGGATTGCCACAAGCCTTACTTCGGGCAAGTCCAGCCCCTCTCTTAATAGGTTGATTCCCACCAGAACATCGATTTCGCCTTTTCTCAGATCGGATATGATATCAATCCTTTCCAAGGTGTCGATATCGCTGTGCATGTAATTTACTTTTATGTCCCGCTCTTTTAGGAAAGTGGTCAAATTCTCCGCCATTCTCTTGGTCAAAGTGGTGACAAGTACTCTGCCGTTGTGCTCTATGGCTTCGTATATCTCGCCTATCAGATCGTCTATCTGTCCATGGGTCTTTCTGACTTCTATCTTGGGGTCGACAAGCCCCGTGGGTCTTATCAGCTGTTCGACAACCTGTGACTGCTCCTGCATTTCGTACTCGCCGGGAGTCGCCGACACGCATATTATTTGTGAAAACCTTTGCAAGAACTCGTCAAAATTTAAGGGTCTGTTATCGTATGCCGCCTCCAGCCTAAAGCCATAGTCCACCAGATTTTTTTTCCTTGCTCTGTCGCCATTGTACATTCCTCGTATTTGGGGAAGAGTCATATGTGATTCATCCACAAACAGTAAAAAGTCATCGGGAAAATAGTCCAAGAGCGTAAAAGGCGGCTCTCCGGGCTGTCTGCCGTCAAAGTATCGCGAATAATTCTCTATACCGCTGCAGTATCCAATCTCCCTTATCATCTCGATATCGTATAGAACCCTTTCAGAAAGTCTTTGTGCCTCTATGAGCTTGTTCTTTTTCTTAAACCTCTCCACCTGTTCGACCATGTCTTTTCTTATTCTTTCCAAGGTGTTTTTCAGCTGCTCTTCGCCCACGACATAGTGGCTTGCGGGGAATATGGCGGCGTGTTCAAGCTCTGATATCCGTCTTGAGGTGGTGAGGTCGATTTCGCTTATTCGCTCTATCTCGTCGCCAAAGAATTCAACCCTTATCGCTACTGAAGAATAGTTTGAGGGGAATATCTCCAAACTGTCTCCCCTGACTCTGAAAGTTGACCTTACAAAGTCGATATCGCTTCTTTTGTATTGCAGCCTTACCAGTTCGTCAATAAGCTTTTCCCTATCCCTTTCCATGCCGGGTCTTAGGCTTATCATATTCTCAAAATAGCTCTCTGGGGCGCCCAATCCGTATATACAGGATACCGAAGCCACCACTATGACATCTCTTCTTTCACCTAAAGACGCCGTCGCGGAATGCCTTAATTTATCTATTTCTTCGTTTAAGGACATATCCTTTTCTATATAGGTATCTGTGCCCGGGATATACGCTTCGGGCTGATAGTAATCATAATAGGATACAAAATATTCCACTCTGTTTTTGGGGAACAATTCTCTAAACTCGTTACAGAGCTGCGCCGCCAAGGTCTTGTTATGAGCAATCACCAATGTGGGACGGTTGAGCTCTTTTATGACATTCGCCATAGTGAAGGTCTTTCCACTTCCCGTCACGCCCAATAAGACCTGCATTCTAAGCCCGTCTTTGACGCCTTCTACAAGTTTGTCAATAGCCTGCGGCTGGTCTCCGCAGGGCTGATAATTATCAGATAGTATAAATTTATTCATAATGGTTACTTAAAAAATTTTGTCCAATATCCATTTTATTATAAATGACATAATGGCAATGAGTATGGCGGTAATAATTCTGATATAGAGTTTTTTGCGTGCTTTTTTCTTATCTCTTATATAAGAAAGTCCTTTTTCCTTTAATGCCAAGACATATACAATTTCGCCATGATGCTTGGCTTTATCCACTGTGAAATAGTCGTCTAATGCCAAGTCATTCAAGACCTTGTCCAAGTCGTTTTCGGTGAACTCCAGCTTGTAGGGAATCTTTTGAAGGATATCCAGCGGCGTCAAAAGACATTGTCCGTTTTTATTGACCGCTGTCTTATAGACTATATTAAGCAAAGCCTTTTCCTTTCTATTGAGAACCATACCTTAAGATATCCTCGCAATAATAAAAGCTATCGCAGCGGCGAACATCCCGCCCAAAAACGCAAAGAATCCCGCCACCCAAGCAATCTTTTTATAGTCAATGACCAGTTCTTCTTGTAAGCTCTTTCTCTCAATTTCCGCAAGTTTGGAAATCCGGACTTTTTTCTCCGCCGCCACGCGTCCTTTGGGCAAAGGCGTGACCACATATAGATTTTCGTCCGAATACTTGACGGCTATCATTTCGTTAAGGGACAGGTCTTCTATGCAATACGCTAATTCCTCTTCGTCAACAGCGTTGTCCACGCCTGATAAAATCTCGTCTTTTTCCAGAACAATAGAGTCTCCGTCTTGTGAAGAATTGACTATAAATTCCAAAACAGCGTAAGCTTTTTTATCAAGCACTTTTTCACCTCTAACTTGATACATTTTAACATACAAGATATTTACTGTCAATATAAATACGCCCCGCAGAACATAGTGCATTCCGCCCCACTATATAAGGCGGAAAATTACACGCTTTACAATACATTTTCTTCATCGCAAAGCGAAAAAAGTCATATCGTATAAGAACAAACCATTAAGAACTTATCGGTAGGAACAAAGAGATTTTGTCTTTTGGCAAAGAAAACAGGTTGCTTATTTAAGAAAAAACACCAAATTATCCAACCTATATAATAAACCCAAAACCTATTAAGAGCTTGTGTTAGTGCGTGTTATGTACCGCTTCCGAAACGGAAGCGGTACAGAAAAGGAAGCGGAACTATTTCCTTTCCCAGTTGTCTTTTAATACTTGTCTTGAGCGGGCAATGCAGAGATTTCCTCCCGGGACATCGTGGGTGACTGTACTGCCTGCGGCGATATAAGCTCCGTCATTGACAACGACGGGCGCAACCAAATTGCTGTTCGCACCGATAAAGACATTGCTGCCTACCGTACATCTTTGTTTTATTTTTCCGTTATAGTTAGCAAAGACTGCGCCGCATCCCACATTGGTATTGTTCCCCACTGTGGAGTCTCCCACATAGGCAAGGTGAGCCATTTTTGTATTGTCGCCGATTATGGAATTCTTTATCTCTACAAAATCCCCCACCCTGCAATAAGCCCCTATCTTAGCACCTTTTCTTAAACATGCAAAAGGTCCGACCGTCGTATAGTCGCCAATCTCCGCATCCAATGAATAAGAGCTTCTGATATCCACGCAGTTTCCTACAATAGTATCTATAATTTCGTTTTGTGAAAATAAAACGCAATTCTTGCCAATCTTGGTCTTACCTTTTAAGGTGACCATAGGGTGCACTATCGTACCCTCTCCTATCTCCACGGTCAAATCGATATAGCATGAGTCTATATCGTAAAACAAGATATCCTTATCTTTATAGTATTCCTTAACCTTTTCTCTCAGAAAATTAAATATCGGTCCAATATCGCAAAGTTTTTTTATCTGTATGGCTCTGATGTCGTCAATGCTTTTGAGCTTGCCTTTGTATCCTTTTCTTTTTATAAAACCGTCGCCAAGCCTGAAGCCCTCCCCTTTTTGGCAAAGCTCATATAAAAAATCCATGTCCACAAGGGGAGTGTCTTGATATAAAAGTGCGGTATATTCACTTTTCTCTTCGATTTCATCTATGCTTTTGACGGTTTTGTAGTTGTCTTTTAAGTTATCTGTCAATAGTTCCTTGGGCGTCTTGCCCAAAATATCCACTTTTTCGAATCTATCTTCATCCATTACATAAATATCAATCATCCAAGCCTCCTACGCAAAAATTCTTTGATTTCTTTCGCCTTATTCTCGGCGGCTTCTCTGTCGGCGGCTTCCACCAGTATTCTTATTTTGGGCTCAGTCCCGCTGGGACGAACCACCGTCCTACCTTCGAATTTGAGCTCCCTCAAATACTCTTGTATCTCCTTGTCGTCTCTGTATCTTTCCATAGTTTCTTTATCGCACATATATGATTCGATAGCTTTGGGGTATTCTTTTATATCGTCCAAGGTGCTTAAATCATAATCCCTTGCCAGCATCGCCGTAAGAAGGCTTGCCAGTACCCCGTCGCCTGTCTTCATATAGTTACTGAAGATTATGTGTCCGCATTCCTCCGCCCCTAAGTTATAGCCGTTATTTTTCATTTCTCTATAAACATGCTTGTCGCCCACCGCAGTTCTTAACAGCCTGATTCCGTTCCTTTCAAACGCCCTTTGTGTTCCCATATTGCTCATAACGGTGCCTATAACAGTGTTATTATTCAATATTCCTTTTTCTTTCATAACCTTGGCATGGACATACATCAGGTGGTCGCCGTTAAAGATTCTTCCATTCTGAACACACATGAGCCTGTCCCCGTCTCCGTCATAAGAAAAACCTATGTCATAGTCTTTTTCTTTCATCTTTTGGACAAGGTATTCAGGGTGGGTAGCACCACAGCCCATGTTTATATCCTTGCCGTCCGTATTGACATTAAAGGCGGTGACATCGGCTTTGAGCTTTGCAAATAGCATGGGTGCAATAGTCGCCGTGGCACCGTTCGCACAGTCAAGGCAGACTTTCATTCCTTTAATATCGGGGGTTAAGGTCTTGATAAGATAATTTATATAGTCATCATCGCCATAATAGTAGTCAATTTGTTCATGCTGGGTCTTTTTTTCTTCAAAAGAATTATCTATCAAGGAGTCTATTTTCTGTTCAATCTCATCGCTTATCTTTTCGCCCGTAGAGGAAAAGAACTTAATGCCGTTGTATTCGGGCGGATTGTGGCTTGCTGAAATCATAATGCCGAAGTCGCCCTTGAGCTCTTTTGTCAAAAAAGCCAAAGTTGGCGTGGAAGTGATTGCTAATACGACGGCTTTGTTCCCGCAAGCTGAAATTGTTTGGGAAAGCGTTCTTTCTATATCCAAACCGCTTTTTCTTGTGTCCCTTGCTATTATGAATTTGGCTTTGGGATTTACTTCCATTGCCGCAAGCACAATTCTTCTTAAATAATCCTCTGTAAAAACATCCGCAATGGCTCTTATGCCATCAGTCCCAAAATGCCTCATAACCCTCCCTATTTCGCTATGTTGTTTTTTTCTCTATATAAACTTGGCACGATTTCAAAAATCTTCTTTTCCACCGCAATTTTGTCGTTTTTCGCAGTGTATTCTTTGAGTTCTTGCAAATCTTTCTCAAACTTTTCACAGTCTACTTTGCCCAGCTTGCAGACAAAAATGCCGCTGTGGCGGGTCTTGTCCACATCCTCGTCCGAATATTGAAGCTCTTCAAAAAGCTTCTCACCCGGTCTTAATCCCGTATATTCTATCTTGATATCTTTTTCGGGAATAAGTCCGCTTGCCCTAATAAGGTCTATTGCCAAATCCTTTATATATACGGGCTCGCCCATATCCAGCACAAACACTTCTCCGCCCTCGGCTAATGCGCCCGCCTGAATAACCAGCTTGACCGCCTCGGGTATGGTCATAAAGTACCTTTTCATCTCGGGATGTGTCACCGTTACGGGCTCTCTATTGTTTATTTGATTCATAAAGGTGGGGATGACGCTGCCGCTTGAACCCAACACATTCCCAAATCTAACGGCGGCAAGCTGTGTGGACGATGTCCCAGCTTTGCATTGCAGCACCAATTCAGCGATACGCTTGGTGGCTCCCATGATATTCGCCGGGTTTATCGCCTTGTCCGTAGATACCAAAATAAATTTCTTAACGCCGTTCGCTATACATTCATTTATGACATTCTCAGTGCCTATGACATTGTTCTTCACCGCCTCGTCCGAACTTATTTCCATCATAGGCACATGCTTATAGGCAGCGGCGTGAAAGACCACATTGGGCTTGTAACGCTCAATGACTTTTTTCACCTTATCCTTGTCTCTGACCGAACCTATCTCCATGGAATATATTTCGCTTGTGTATGTTTTTTTAAGCTCTTCGTTTATCTTAAACATGCCGTATTCATGGTGATCGTAGATTATCAGATGTTTGCAATGATAATAGAGCGCCTGGCGGCAAATCTCGCTTCCAATAGAGCCCGCCCCGCCAGTGACCATAATCACCTTGTCTTTTATGAATTCATCCAAAAGGTCTCTGTCTATCTTATGCTCTTTTCGGTGCAGAAGGTCCTCTATCCTCAAGTTCTTTAAGCTTATGACATCGGTTTTCAATACCGCGTCCGCACCGCTCATATTGCTTGCGACCTTTATTTTTATATTGAACTTTTTGATATAAGTATAAATTGAAATCAGTTCGTCTCTTGTTATTTTGGATATGGCTATGGCAATAGTAGTAGCCTTATATTTTCTAATGGCATAGTTCAAACAGTCCCTGCCGCCTATTATGGGTATGTCGCTGACAAATTTCTTGTGTTTTTTGGGGTCGTCGTCGATAATCGCCACAGGGTCGTAGCCCTCTTCGGGCTTGTCTAAGAGCCTTTTCACAAGAGCTGCGCCCGTATATCCCGCGCCATATATAATTATGTTTTCATTATTGCTTCCCAGCACCCTAAAGCGCTTTTTCAATACCAGATAAAATCTTGCGGACAGCCTTAAAAGCATGATGAAACAAAAATAATAGTAATAGAAAAGCACTATTGTGGCGAAAAATACTTTCTTGGAGAAAAAGGGAATAAGCCTAATGAGTATCGCCATTATTCCCGATGCCACAAACGCGATAATGATATTGAACAGCTCGGTTATCCCTGCGTACCGCCATTCGGTCTTGTACCCTTTCAAGATATATACCCACATAATCGTGATGACTATGCAGATAGCAAAATAAATCCACATAACCTTCAGGCTGGGTTCTTGGGCGAACAATAAAAGTGTTCTGTTCGTCCAATACGCCGCAACAAACGCCAAAACCCCCATGCCTGCGTCAAGCAGCAGGGAAAAGAATAAGCTGTATCTGGTTATTATGTTTTTTATTTTCATTTTTCGTCCTATATGATCTCTTAAGTATATTTTGTATAATTAAAGTCTTTCAATAACTTTTTTTACAGCATTATAAGTTTTAAGACTTACTTCGCTGACCAATTTCTTAAAATCAACGGGCGCTTTGTCATCGGCACTGTCCGCAATGCCTCTTATCAAAACCAGTTCTGTATCCGTCATATGCGCCACCTGAGCTATCGCTCCGCTTTCCATATCGCATGCTATCGCCCCGAAAGTCTTAACTATTTCACTTGCCTTTTTTTTGTCCGCAATAAACTGGTCTCCACAGACCATAACCCCAAGAGAGGCGTTTTCAAGATACTTGTATATTTTTTGGGTATAGGTCTTTGAGGTCTCAAAGTATATTCTGTCCACGCCGCTGACAAATCCCTTTGGGTCTCCAAGGGGAGAGGTGTCCACATCGTGCTGAGCGACCTTGTCCGCAACGACTATATCCATAGGTTTTTTTTGCCCTAAGCCCCCCGATACCCCAGTGTTTATGATAAGGGAGGGCTTATACTTATCAACCATGACCGCCGTGGCGAAAGCTGCATTGACCTTGCCTACGCCCGAAAGGCAGATAACTATTTCATTTTCGCCAATCTTGCCTTTATGAAATTGCTTGCCATAATGAATATCAATGCTTTTGATATGTTTTTCATATGGCTTGAGCTCTTCGGACATGGCTATTATTATGCCTACAATCATATGCTTTCCCTTGTAATAACCTTAATAATATGCTCCTCTATACCTTGGTTGCCGTATGTTATGGTGGACTCTATGACTTCGTCATTGCTGTCAAGTTCAGCATCCCCCACCAAGCCTATGTTGTTGATTACTCTCTTAAACACCGCACCGAAAGCGTCGTTAAAGAACTTTATGGGGTCTTCTTCAGATACATTCTCTTCCTTTACTATCGCATTGAACAAAGCGTTGATAACAGCCTTGGCGGTTTCGTCTTTCATGCCGTTAATCTCAATGCCTTGAGATTGGGTGGAAATGATTCCGTCGTTGGCGGCTTGCAGCTTATTCACGCTGTTGAGGTATATCCTATCGGGGAGCAAGCCCCCTCCCATAGGTATATCATTTTTTATTGAAGAGATATCAATCGCCATCATCATTCCCAATGTGGTTGTGGAACCCTTTGTTATCTCAACTTGTACCAAAGCGGCGTTCAAATCCCTAATCACTTGCAGGTCCTCGTCTGCTTCGGCAGATGAATTGATTATAGCGTCCATGATATACGCTATTTCGGTATCCGCAAGCTCCAAGAGCATGGGCGTCGTCGTGGTCAAGGGCTCTTCTCCCAGCAGGTGAAGATAATCGGGATCTTCTCCGTCAAGGGGAATGCTGGTGTCTTTTAATTTATTGTCCGCCGCAAGCTTGTCTTTTTCAGGGTCGTACGGATTTGTGACAATCTTGCTTTCGTCGGGCTTCAATAGGTTTCTGATAATCCTTATCAAGTCGATAATTCTCACCTCGGCAAGCCCCATTTGCCTCAATGTGGTTCCGCCTATTTCAGTATCCGCAAAACCCAACTTTGCGGGAGTTTGAACGGAAACCCACCAGAGCGCTCCCCCAATAATCACCGCTATAATTATTACTGTTATTAGTATCTTTACTAAACAGCCGCCGCTGCAGCATCCTTTTCTTACTGCCATAATAACCTCCAATAAATAGTTTTTTTTTATTAGCCCCTAAGGCGACTGAACAGTTCCTCGTTTTCAGGACAAGCGTCGTTAGGCTTTATTGCCGGCCCATTTTCCTTGTCAAACTTGTAAATCAGAAAATAGCAAGGATTTCTCAGCTCGTATTTAGAGCCGAAAAACTTAAGAGTGTTTATCACATAAGAAGGCAGATATACGGGCGTAAGCTCAAAAATATCCTTATTTTCCAAAATAAAACTGTCGCTGTCTATATATGGATTAATTCCCAAAGTGAACATATTCATGCTTATCCATAATTCTTCATTCTCATCAATGTATATAATCTTGCTGTTTTGTTCGTCTTTTAAGATGTTTGTCAAAAGCTCGCTCATCAAGTTGTCAATAACCGTCTTTATTTTGGCAAGGTCTCCGAACATAGAGGCGTCAAAAGCCCTGAACATCTTATCTATCTCTTCCAAGTTCTTCCAGTTATAGCTGTCTATAAAGCCTTTGATAATAATATTAGGCATATAATTGACATCACTAATATCGGTTTTGATAGATCTTGGCACGGTAATCAGCGAGGCGCAACCTGTCTCCCTGAATACAATATTCTTTAGTGTGATATTGTCCTTGGGACGGTCTTCAAAATAATAGCTGTATCCAAAATATATCGCCGCAAAGCCGGTATTGCCCAAAATGCTTCCCACCACCGTCACATCCTTGTCATCCACCAAATGTATTGCGTTCCAAGCGTATCTTGCGATAATGTTCCTAACTATAACGGGAATCGGGACATCCTCAATAAATATGGTATTGCCCTTGTCTTGACCGTTTTTGAACTCGTCCGAACACTGTATGGTAAAATTCTCAAATATCAGAGAGGTTGTCTTTTCGCTTAGATCCCTTCCGTAAACAGCCAAAGCCTTATCGTTTTGTCCGCTGTTTTCGTCATAAGCAAATTTAATCATATAGCCGTTTCCGTATATGCTGTTTGTTATTTCCAATTTTTCCTTTTGCATCTCTAAATCGCTTTGCAATACCGCCGCCATGTCCAGAT
Source organism: Clostridiales bacterium (assembly GCA_012838805.1). Taxonomy (GTDB): domain Bacteria; phylum Bacillota; class Clostridia; order Christensenellales; family DTU072; genus DTU072. The sequence continues at coordinate 49,408 of DUON01000024.1, read as the reverse complement.
TGCCTTTTCCGACCGCCTTTATGAACTGGTCTTTTGAATACACATTGACGGCATTGGGGTCTGATACCATTTCAAAAGTATAGCATCTTTGCATTTCTGTAAGTATGTTATGTACAAGCACCGTCGCCGTAACGGTGACCATTTTCCCAACGCTCTCGGGCTTGAATGTAATATTGCCCTTTTGGTCTATTTGGGCTAAATTAGTATCGTCAACCTGCCAAACCAGCTCCATGTTCGCAGATTTAGGATATAATGTGGCCTGGTCTATTCCAAGATTATAGGTATTTTTGAGCTTATCGCCGTCCAGCCAATTCAGCGCCCACACCCTCTGCTGCTTTATGCCTTTTTGGTTATCCATATTGGTGTAATTGAGCTGGAATGATAGGGGTCTTTCTTTTACTTCAAGCTTTAGGCTGTTTGTTTTCTTTTGGGTCACTATATCCTTGGCATAAACATGGCATACGCCCTTGGCTTTGGGAATAATAAGACCGTTTCTTATCTCCAATATTTTGTTGTCCGAAACATAGTATGCGATGTTGTTGGAGAACTTGGCATTAAAGTCCTTGTAATTGACAATCAAGGTATAGCCGCCGTTTTCTAAATATATATCGCTCAAATACTCACTTGTGATTATCAGTTCGTCTTGGTCTATAAGCTCGATGACGATTTGGCTGCCCCGCACCTGATAAATATAAGTGTCCTTGTCGTTTTCAACAAGCTCGACATCCGCATATTCTATGGGTCTTTCTTTGTTTTCCACAACTAAATTTTTGAATATATACTCTTCTTTTTCCCATTCGTCAAGTTTTTCAAAGAAATCACGCTTCAGATAGACTTGTAGTCTCTTAAATATGACATTGTCATATATGTTTACAAACACAAAAGTAAAGTGTTCGGTATTGGTCTTGTCTTTTACAGTGGCGGTAATCTTTGCCCTTCCCACTCCCATAGGCGTGATTTTGCCATTGGCGTCCACTAATGCGATATCCTCATTCTCTGTCTTCCAAAATATTACATTCTCCCCTATCGCCTCGATAGGGTTTGCAAACGCATAAAGCTTCATATCATACTCAAAGACCAGCTCCGCTCCCTCTTCATGTTTTTGAGAGCCTTCCTGATTCTGTGAATAGATTGATAGGTTATTTATGTATTCGCTGGTGATATACACATTGAGCATCTTATAGGCGTTGTCGTTTGTGGCTGAAAAAATTCTCAACAGTACATCCCCGCTCTTTTTTGCGGTTATCTTATATTTTGAGTTGTCCACTTTCTCCATAACGCATTCGCCTCTATAATTCTCTTCTTCAGATACCGTATACTGAATTTCATCAGAGAACGCGATAGAGGGATAAACATTTATATAAATATAAGCTACGCCGTCGCTGCCGTCATAGGCATATCTGGGCATGACCAATTTTCCATTGCCAATATTTTTATTGAATTCGTCCCTTATCTCTATTCTTTCGGCGTTAACGGGCGGAGCCCACGCTTGAATAACAGAACTCGTCCCTTGAATGGCGACAAATACTATAATAGGTATAAGAAATATAATCGCTATAAGAAATTTTTTCATGCCTTCACCTTTATGTAATCTTGTTATAGGCAGCTTTTAGTCTTATAAAATAAAATAGCAAAGAAAAGACAAGGAATGTCAAAGCGAAGAGAGCAAGCGCATAGAACATAATCTCAAACTCCACGCCTAATAAATACGGTATAAGCATTCCCGCCACCCCAAATAATAAAGATAAAATAAAACCAATCAGCACTATGGTCGTAGTATTGGAATTGCTGTCTGTCAACTCGCCGTCGCCGCTTAATGCTATCTTTGGTTTTATTATATCCATCTTCATGGCGATAAGTGTCAAACCGCTGGATATCATTATTGAAATTAAATATATCGCCAAAGGCTTCATAAAGACAAAACTGTCGTCGGTGGACATCTGCTTGGTCAAAATAATAATCGCTATCGTAATAGTGTTCGCCAAAAAAGAAACCAAGGCGTACATAACAAACTTTACAAATAGCTGTTTATGGATAGGTACGGGCATAACCTTGGTATGATAGAATTTTGAGCCCTCTCTTGTGGTGGATGTGGCTGAAAAGGATACGATAATGGTATTAAAAATCAGCATTACCATAAGAGTGAGACCGGGTATAATCTTGTTCCCGATATTGTCCATGCCTATACTCAAAGCTATGCGATTGCAAAAATATGCCATAATCGGCATGGAGCACGCCAACACAAAATATTGGAAAGAATAGTTTATCGAACGAAACACCTGAATGAATTCTTTATAAATCAAGGTGGAAAATTCGCTTCTTCTTTTGATTTTCGTATGTTTTTTGAAAGCACTGCCCTCAGCTTCAATATTGGAGAGCAAAGTCTTTCTGTATAGCTTTTTTATCACAAGATACGACCCAATAACGGATAATTCAAGGATAATCGCCAAGACCAAATAAGACATCGTTCTGGTAGAGCCCACCGTAACGACCATGGTCTCGCGGTTAATAACCCTTGTTACATCAAATTCTCCAAGCATAATGCCCGCAAAGTATTTTGTGGGAATTAAGTACTTGATAGCTTGGCTTATGATAAGTATTGTCTTGTCCTCAAATACCGAAAACAATTCTTGGTCTCTTATATATACTATTATTCGTTCGAATATCAAGGTATAAATCAAAAATATGCAAGTCACCACAATTGTCAAAGCCAAAATAATGAAACTATAATGATGTCTTATCTTATTACTTATATGCATAAAAGGTATCGCCAAAACATTGGATAAGAAAAAGGGAATAAAGACAAGAAATAGGATGACTGCGGGTATGGACACATAAAATGAAGCCGTCACATTAACTTGCTGACCGTACGCTATCAATAAAGGAATGGATACAAGCGATGTCAAAGCCACTTGGATAATTAATAAGAATATTGTCTTTGCCCAAAAGACTTCCCAACCGCTAACGGGAAATCTCATTAAGATTTCGTTGTCGCCCTTGAAGTAAAGCACTTTAATAGTAGAGCTGATATTGGTTATCAATAAGAATAAGAAAGCGCCCGTAAAATATATGACCAGCGCCTCATACGCCAAGCCAGCTTTGTTGAACATTCTAAAGAAATATCCCGAACCTTTTAATATAAGCCAAAAAAACATCGCACTTATGGCAAGCGTGATGAGGATTTTTAATACGGGTTTGACGCCTTTAATGGAAATCTTCTCAAAACGGTTCAAGAATTCCATTTTCAGCAAAGTAACTATATTATTCATAATCTTCCTCAAAAGCCGTAATCTTTAGAAAAGTCTCCTCTAGCGTTTCCTTGTTGCCCTTCTGATGAAGATCTATGATCGTATGTAACTTGCCTTTTTCGATAATCGCCGCCCTGTCGCAGATTTTCGCCACCATATCCAGATTATGCGATGAAAAGAATACCGTATTGCCTTTTTGGCAGTGCTCTCTCATCTGCCTTACTATCTGAACGGTGGACTGTGGGTCAAGCCCCATCATGGGTTCGTCAAGCACCCATAGGGGCGGCTGGTGAATAAGCGCCGCGATAATGCAGATTTTTTGTTTCATCCCGTGGGAGTATGACTTTATCTGCTTGTCTAAATGTTCACTTAATCTGAACATCTTGGCGTATTTTTCCAGTCTTTCCTTTCTGTCGCTTACGCTTATTTTGTATAGGTCCGAGATATAGTTGACATATTCCTTTCCCGTGAACTTTTCATAAACCGAATGGTTGTCGGGAACATATCCTATATTGAGCTTGGCTTGTATATTGTCTTTGACTATATCCTTGCCGCATATGGTGATTTGTCCTTTGTCGAACGGATATATCCCCGTTAAACACTTTATCGTTGTGGACTTGCCTGCACCGTTCATTCCCAGAAATCCAAATATCTCGCCCTCGTTTAGTTTCAAATTTAAATCTTCAACAGCGTTAACGCTAGCGTTTCTATACCTCTTGGTGAGGTTTTTTATTTCCAGCATGATTCCTCTTAAAAGCCTATATTATATATTTATAATTATTATAAGCTTTATAGTTAATGAATGTCAAGTAAAAGGTGAGAGTGTAAAAAGGAAGGTAGAAAGGCAAAAAACTTTGCGAAAAAGCTTCAATTTAATGATTTTTTCGCCTTTTGCATTTGGTTTTTTGACAATAAAAGCAAATCGTGCTTTGCTTTTATTTGGACGATTATTTTGCTGACAATGTTTTCTATTTCTGAACACGAAGAGAAATCGCTTGGGGCGTAATAGTTTATTCTTCCCTCGCGAATAAGCTTTTCTACCATTGTTTTTGCCTTGTCGTCGTCGGGTTTGTATACCCCGATAGAGTGCCCGCCCGAAGACTTGACAAGCCGCATGCAAGGAATGTCCGTTTCGCTGTCGCCTATATAAATAAAATGCTCAAAAGGTATTCTTCTCTTGTCCTCGGGCATATAGCGGTTTACATCTTCGGTGTCGCAGTTTTTGTTTATATGAAAAAGATACTGTGTCTTGGTGGTGAAGTTCACCGCCTGTTTTGGCCATACAGCCTTGCCGTATTGGTCATAAAGAAAGCAAGACGCATATATTTTCTTGAAATAAGGCGCTATTTCATTGCCCTCTATTATTTCCTTAAGCCCCGATGAGATTATGTAGTGCTCAATGACTACGCCGTTGTCCAATCCTATCTTATTGATTCTGTCAAACCAGCTTTTCACCCCTTTATAAAGCTCTATCCCCTTTCCCAGTTTCCTTAAGTCCTCTTCTGTGACATCTATATCCTGCCTTTTTGCCTCGGTTGTCATAGTCAGCATATAGGCAAGTATCATATCCATGTTTTGTTCTCTGACAAGGGTATTGGACTTATGCCAAAACTCTTGGCTGGTCATGCCCAGACTGTCGATAAATCCGTACTCTTGCATATCTTTGGGAGAAAGAGTCTTGTCAAAGTCATAGCACAGCGCCATTATTGGACAGCCCTTGACTTCCATATCCGCAAAAATCTCTTTGTAATTTATATTCATAATACCCCTCAAAAAAAGTTGGTATTTGTATTATAACATTCTTTATCGCCTTAATAAAGTTTTTTATAAATCCCTATATTGTGTTACAATAATCTTATGAAAATAAATTATCACAAAAAGATGCAAGAGATAATAAACAATCTTTCACACAAACCCAGACTTTTGTTGCATAGTTGCTGTGCGCCTTGCAGCAGCCATTGCATTGAAGAGTTAAAAGATAATTTTGCCCTTTCTATTTTTTATTACAATCCCAATATTTACAGCCAAGAAGAATTTGAAAAACGCCTTTTGGAACAAAAACGCCTGATTAAAGAAATGGATTTGGATATAGACATTATATCCCCCGAATATGACCCTTCCGAATTTTCTGATATCTCAAAAGGGCTGGAAGAGCTTTCTGAGGGCAATGCAAGGTGTTATAAATGCTATCTTTTAAGATTGAGAAAGACCGCTGAAACTGCCAAAAACAATAACTATGACTTTTTCACCACCACTTTGAGCGTAAGCCCGCTTAAGAACGCCGAATGGCTGAATCAAATTGGATTTGAGCTGGAAAAAGAGCTTGGCATTAAATTCTTGCCCTCTGATTTTAAGAAAAAAGGCGGATACCTTAGGTCAATTGAACTAAGTAGAAAATATAATCTCTATCGTCAAAATTTTTGTGGTTGCATATTTTCAAAAAAAGATTAATCTCTTATTGTTACTATTTCGTATAGTCCCCTTTTAAATAAGATTATTCTCCAAAAAGCTTAAGAAATAATGTATATTTATATTATTTTACTTGCATATCCACATATATTTTTGTATAATTGTTGAACATAAGAGGTGAAAAATGAATATTAATGCAAGCATCATAGGAGCTAACGGATATACGGGATTGGAACTGATAAATATCCTTATTTGTCATCCTGATGTCACACTTAAGTATGTGACCAGCCGTTCAGACCAAGGAAAAAAAGTCAGCGATATATACCCTTCGCTCTTTTCCAGATGCGATTTAAGCTTTTCTCAAGCGGATTATGACAAAATCGCACAAGAGTCCGACATAGTTTTCTTAGCTTTGCCTCACGGGGCAAGCGCCGCCGCAGCGAAAGAGCTCTATAACAAGGGGACGAGAATAATCGACCTATCCGCTGATTTTAGATATCAGAACTTGAATACATATGAGGATACCTACAAGACCTCTCATCCTTGCCCCGAACTTAACAGCGCCGCCGTATACGGTCTAAGCGAAATTTATAGGGAACAGATAAAAAAAGCGCGTATTGTCGCCAATCCCGGCTGTTATACTACAGCGGCGATAGTTGCCTTATATCCTCTCTTGGAGGCAAGGGCGATAAGAGCGGACAATATTATAATAGACGCCAAAAGCGGCATTACAGGTGCTGGGAGAAAGAGCGACATAAACTGCTCTATGAGCGAAAACTTAGAAAACTTCAAGGCGTATTCCTTGACAAACCATAGGCATACTTCGGAGATTGAGGAACAGTTATCTAAAGCCAACAAAGCACCGTTAAAAGTAAATTTTTCTCCACATCTCCTGCCCGTGAAAAGGGGGATTTTGGCGACCATTTATTGCGATTTGTTTGACCAAGACAAGGATATCAAAGCCATATACGACAATTTTTATCAAGAAAGCAAGTTCATAAGCGTTCTTGAAGAAAACCGTCTTCCCGAACTAAAGAATGTAACGGGCTCAAACTATGTTCAAATAGGTTTCATTAAAGATAAGAGGTTGAACAAACTCATTGTGGTCAGCTGCCTTGACAATCTGGTCAAAGGTGCGAGCGGTCAAGCGGTACAGAATATGAATATCATGTTCGGTATAGAAGAAAGCCGTGGACTGGACTTTATAGCGAGGTATTTATGAATATCGATAAATTGATTGAAAAAGCCAATATTTTGGCGGAAGCGCTTCCTTATATAAACAAGCTTGCCAAAAAGACTGTGGTCATCAAGTACGGCGGCAACGCCATGAATTCAGAAAACGAGCAGTCAATTTTACAGGATATAGCTATGCTCAAAGTCGTGGGAGTCAATCCCATTCTTGTACATGGCGGAGGACCTGAAATAAATTCCATGCTTGAAAAGTTAGATATCAAAAGCCAATTCCACAACGGGCTTAGGGTGACAAGCAAAGACGCCATAGAGGTTGTGCAAATGGTGCTTTGCGGCAAATTGAATAAGGATATCACCGCCAGGATGAACAATCTTGGAGTTAAGGCAATCGGCATATGCGGAAAAGATGCTCATTTGATTGAAGCCGAAAAAAAGAAAAGCGAGGGTGTGGACCTTGGATATGTGGGCGAAATAACGAATATCAACACCAAGCTTTTAAGTCTTCTCATATCTGACGAATTTATTCCCGTTGTCGCTCCGATAGGCGCAGACTCTCAACAAAACAGCTATAATATCAACGCCGATACCGCAGCGGCTGAGATAGCCATAGCCTTAAAAGCCGAAAAATTAATCTACTTGACGGATATAGACGGCATTTATAAGAATATAAACGACAAAAGCTCCCTTATACACTTTGCTTCGATAGCCGAACTGCAAAAAATGATAGAAAATGAAGAAATAAATGGCGGAATGATTCCCAAAGTCAAAGCGTGCATGCAAGGCGTGGAAAGCGGAATAAACTGCGTGCATATAATAAACGGAAATATCCCCCACTCTGTAATGCTGGAGATATTTACAGACTCCGGCATAGGCACGATGATTACAAGGTAGGTGTCAAGCATGAAAATCATACCCGCATCAATCGAACACGCCCAGCAAATCCACCAGCTAACTTTGAGGTCCTTTGAACTCTATAAGGCCCAGCTGGCAAACGGCGTGGAAGTCGCAGCCTTGAATGAAAAACTTGAAGATGTCATATATGATATCAATAATAATATGGTAATAGCCGCCGTTAAGCATGCGCAAATAATCGGAAGCATAAGGATAGAAAGACTTACCCAAGATTTGGCTTATATCTATCGTTTTGCTGTCTCTACGGAATCAAGCGGTACGGGGGTGGGGTCTGCCCTTTTGGCGTACGCGATAGAGGAATGCGAAGAAATGGGCGTCAAGGCAATCGCCCTGCACACCAACACCAAGTACTTCAAGCTGGCAAGATACTATTATGGAAAGGACTTTTTTGTCCATTCCACCACCTTTGATAGAGGATACATAAGAGCTCTTTTTGTTAAGGAATTGTCAAATGAGCCTTATGACATAACTCCCGCTTTCAAAAAATAATCATAGGTGCTTTTTTATATCAAGCCATTTCTGTTTGTCAAATCTGACATTGGCGGCACTGGTAGAGGGTAGATATTGGGATTTTAGACGAGGAAAGAATTTTTTCAAAAGTGAGTGCGCCAATCTGCCGTTTGTAAAAATTTTTAGTTTCTCGATATTGGGTATCTTATATAAGTCGTTGGGGTGTGCGTCTCTAATCGCACTGTCCAAAGAGCCTTTTCTTCGACATTCATAGATTACATCCCAAAGCGCTATCTTGTTGTCTAAGACAAGATTTCTTCTCTCTTCAATCGTCTTAGGGAAAGGGCTTTGTGTGATTTCAGCTATTACCGACCAAAACCTGTTCGTGGGATGCATATAATAAAAGTTTTGTTCAAGGCTTGCTATGCTGGGCATGCTGCCAAGAATTAGGATTTTGCTGTCGCTATCAAAAATTGGTCCAAAGCATTTTATTGTTTCCATATGATAAAATATAACATAAATACTTACACAAAACAAAATAAAAAAGAGCCCGAAACCTATTTTCGGACTCTTTTCAAAAATTGTCAATTGATAATTATCCAATAATGTTGGTAACAACTCCAGAGCCTACTGTTCTGCCGCCTTCACGGATAGCAAAACGAAGACCTTGTTCCATGGCTATGGGTGTGATAAGTTCTACATCCATATCGATGTTATCTCCGGGCATAACCATTTCTACATTTTCGGGAAGTTTAATGGAGCCGGTGACGTCGGTTGTACGGAAATAGAATTGGGGACGATAGCCGTTAAAGAAAGGAGTATGTCTGCCGCCCTCTTCTTTTTTCAAGACATAAACTTGACCTTTGAACTTGGTGTGAGGTGTGATAGAGCCGGGCTTTGCAAGAACTTGACCTCTCTCTATGCTGTCACGGTCGATACCTCTAAGAAGTGCGCCGATGTTGTCGCCTGCTTGCGCAAAGTCAAGAAGCTTACGGAACATCTCAACGCCGGTAACGGTGGTTTCGACTGACTTTTCGCTAAGACCTACGATCTCAACCTTATCTTGAACCTTGACCGTACCTCTTTCAACTCTACCGGTCGCAACCGTGCCGCGTCCTGTGATTGTGAACACGTCTTCTACGGGCATAAGGAAAGGCTTGTCGACATCTCTTTCAGGCTCGGGGATATATTCGTCCAAAACCTTAAGGAGTTCTTTTACGGGCTCACATGCGGGATCGTCTACATTGCCGGCTGAAGCCGCTTCAAGAGCTTTGAGGGCGGAGCCTTTAACAATGGGAATCTCGTCTCCCGGGAACTCGTATTCGCTGAGAAGGTCTCTAATTTCCATTTCTACAAGTTCAAGAAGTTCGGGGTCGTCAACTTGGTCTGTCTTGTTCATAAATACTACGATATAGGGAACGCCGACCTGTCTTGCAAGCAGGATGTGCTCGCGGGTCTGAGGCATGGGGCCGTCTGTGGATGCGACAACAAGAATCGCGCCGTCCATTTGAGCCGCGCCCGTAATCATGTTCTTAACATAGTCTGCGTGTCCGGGACAGTCCACATGGGCGTAGTGTCTGTTCTCTGTCTGATATTCGACATGGGATGTGTTGATTGTTATTCCTCTTGCTTTTTCTTCCGGTGCCTTGTCAATTTCATCATACTTGACTTTCTGGGCAAAACCTGCTGCGGCGGATACCATTGTAATAGCGGCTGTCAAAGTTGTCTTACCATGGTCGACGTGACCAATAGTTCCTACGTTAACGTGGGGTTTTGTTCTTTCAAATTTTGCTTTAGCCATTTAATATGTCCTCCAAATAATAATCATTTCTATTTTGTATTTTCTATTATATATTATTTTATTTGCCTTGTCACCTAAAATCACAAGGTTTTCAAGGAAAAAACCTGATTTTTTATTAATTTTTCCCGTCTTTATATATATTATGCTTTCGGAAACGAAGTGTCAAGCATTTTCTTTCTTTCCGCAAGGGGAACTTCGGTATAACACTTAAGCTGCATGGAGCTAAGACCTCTTCCTTGAGTCACACTTCTTAATACCGTAGTATATCCAAACATTTCTGAAAGGGGAACATCGGCGATAATAACTTTTGCTCCATGTCTATCGCTCATAGACCTTACACTGCCTCTTCTTGAAGTTAATGTGCCCAAAACCGCCCCCAAATATTCTTCTGGAACGATTATTTCCACTTCCATCATGGGTTCAAGAAGTGTAGGCGACGCCTTTAAGGCAGCTTCCTTAAAAGCCAGAGAGCCCGCTATTCTATACGCCATTTCGCTGCTGTCTACTTCGTGATAGCTTCCGTCAATAAGCCTCACCTTAAAGTCAACCATTTCGTATCCCAAAAGCACTCCGCCAAGCGCCGCTTCTCTTATGCCCTCTTCCACGGAATTGATATATTCTTTTGGAATAGCTCCGCCCACTATCTCGTCTATGAACTCAAAGCCCTTGCCGGCTTCGTTGGGACTGATGATAATTTTACAAGCGCCGTACTGACCTCTTCCTCCAGTCTGCTTAATGTATCTGCCTTCGGCTGTAGCTTCTTTCTTAATCGTCTCCCTATAAGCCACTTGTGGCTGACCGATATTGGCTTCGACTTTATATTCTCTTAAGAGTCTGTCCACGATTATTTCCAGATGCAATTCTCCCATACCGGCAATAATCGTCTGTCCTGTCTCCTTGTCGGCATAACTCTTAAAGGTGGGATCTTCTTCGGCAAGTTTTGCTAAAGCTACACCCATTTTGTCCTGACCTGCCTTAGTCTTGGGCTCAATAGCTACTCTGACCACAGGATCGGGAAAGTCCATGCTCTCAAGTATTATGGGTCTGTTTATATCACACAAGGTGTCGCCGGTTGTGGTTTCCTTTAGTCCTACAAGTGCAACTATATCGCCTGCATAAGCTTCTTTTATTTCAGTTCTGGAATTGGAATGCATTCTCAATATACGGCTTATTCTCTCTTTCTTTTTCTTGGTGCTGTTATAAATCTGCATGCCCGCTTTTATGACGCCGCTGTACACTCTATAATACGCAAGCTTTCCCACAAACGGGTCTACCATAATCTTAAAGGCAAGCCCAGCCGTAGGTTCGGTGTCGGACGAATGTCTGACATCCTCTTCGCCCCTTTCGTTCTGCCCCCTTATGCTCTCCACATCAACGGGAGAGGGAAGCAGGTCTACTATGGCGTCCAAAAGTCTTTGTATGCCCTTGTTCTTATACGCCGTTCCGCATAGTACCGGCGTGATATCTAAAGCTATTGTACCTTTTCTCAATGCCTTTATGAGCTCTTTCTCTTCGGCTCTTTCGCCGTTAAGTACTTTTATCATTATGTCATCATCATAATCGGCAGCAATTTCTTCAATATAACTAAGCGCTTTCTCGGCTTTTTCCTTATATTCTTCAGGGATATCGACATATTCTATCTCTATACCCATATCGTCTTTATAGGTGATAGCCTTTTGCTTTATGATGTCAATAATGCCCTTAAAGGACTCCTCCTTTCCCATAGGCAATACTATGGGAACGGGCTTGGTGTTCAGCCTTTCCGCCATCATCTTTGTGACATTGCCAAAATCCGCTCCGTTAATATCCATTTTATTGACAAAAGCGATTCTGGGGACCTTGTACTTGTTTGCTTGTCTCCATACAGTCTCAGATTGGGGCTCAACCCCGCCTTTTGCGCAAAATACGGCGACCGCACCGTCAAGCACCCTCAAGCTTCTCTCCACTTCGACAGTAAAGTCCACATGCCCGGGCGTGTCAATAATGTTTATGCAGTGTTCTTTCCATTCGGTTGTCGTGGCAGCGGAAACAATGGTTATGCCTCTTTCTTGCTCCTGCATCATCCAGTCCATAGTGGCGTTGCCTTCATGGACCTCCCCCACCTTATGCACCTTGTGAGTATAAAATAAAATTCTCTCGGATGTGGTGGTCTTTCCGGCGTCTATATGAGCCATAATCCCTATGTTTCTTATCTTATCAAGTGAATAATCTCTTGCCATCTTTTCTCCTGTTTTATCTTTTAATTTAGTGTTAATATATAGGTTTTTCTTATTCAAATTATTAAAAAAACGGCACACTTCATTGAGTATGCCGTTTTTTGAGTTTTGTTGTTCGCTTTAATATCTGTAATGGGCGTAAGCTTTGTTGGCTTCTGCCATACGATGCGTGTCTTCTTTTTTCTTGAAAGCTCCTCCCGTACTATTATAGGCGTCTATAATCTCCGCCGCAAGTCTTTCTTTCATTGTCTTTTCCCCTCTTTTGCGGGCAAACTGCACCAGCCACCTTATTCCAAGAGTTTGTCTTCTCTCGGGTCTTATTTCCAATGGCACCTGATAGTTCGCACCGCCGACTCTGCGCGCCTTTACTTCGAGAACCGGCATAACATTCTCTAACGCTTTTATGAATACCTCTTGAGGGTTCAGGTTTAGTTTTTCTTCTATAATCTTGAACGCTTCATAAGTTATCTTCTGAGCAGTTCCTCTTTTGCCGTCAAGCATAATCTGATTGATAAGCTTTGTGGTTACTTTTGAATTATAGACCGGGTCCGGCAGAACATCTCTTTTCGGCACCCCGCTTCTTCTAGGCATATCTACTTTTACCTCCTATTTTTTGAACTCATCCCGCAAAGATTACTTGGGTTTCTTTGCGCCATATTTTGACCTTGCCTGCTTACGGTTGGCGACGCCTGAAGTGTCCAATGTGCCTCTAATAATATGGTATCTGACGCCGGGCAGGTCCTTAACTCTTCCGCCTCTTACTAGTACGACGCTGTGTTCTTGCAATGTATGTCCGATACCCGGTATATAAACCGTACCTTCCATTCCATTGACCAAACGAACTCTGGCAATCTTTCTTACAGCGGAGTTAGGCTTTTTGGGAGTGGTGGTCGTGACAGAAAGACACACGCCTCTTTTTTGAGGGCATTCCTCAAGCATGGGCGCTTGTGATTTTCTGGTCTGTCTTTGCCTTCCCTGCCTTATGAGCTGGTTAATTGTAGGCATTTAATATCCTCCTTTATTTTGGATGAGCATCCTTCAACCCATAGGATAACTCTATTTTTCAGACTTCTTTAAGCCGCATACCGAACAAGGCACATCCAATCCAAGCTGGTCTCCAAGCTCCACCCTTGACGGACAAAAACTTGTCTCAACTTGCTTTTCAAGGCATAAACCTTTTATTTCAGAAAGCATATTTTCGTCTGTATCTAAAGCAATCGTCACACACCTTAGCCGATTGTTGTTTAGCGCTTTTCTAACCTCGCGAAACCCTATCACTCTGTTTGCACGAGGTTCCTTTAAGATTTTGTCCACTAATTTCTCCTTAATGAACGCCTTTTGTCAATATTTAGCCTCTTTAAAGACAAAAGCTTGTACAATTACCGTAACAAGCTAAATAATTATATCAATACAAATGAGTATTGTCAAACATATTCTCTGTATTATACACAAAAAATTTATCTTTGATACGCCTTTTTGCGCCGTTTGTTGGCAAGTAACTTCTTGATATCCGCAAAAGTTTTCTCAAGCTTGTCTCCCCATTTTTTATCAATATGGTAGATACCCTTTCTTAAAGCTATATGACTAATCAAAGAAAGCACCGCCGCCGCCGCTATCCATATAATATGCATGGGCTCTTTTATCAGTTCAATTGTCAAAAACCACCCGTCAAGCGCCAACTGGTCAAGGAACATAGCTCCCACTGCTAAAACAGCGGTAACAAAGATAACGATAAGCCTAAATTTATTCAAGGGCAATGCAATTATAAACAATGCTGCAAAAGCGGAGAAAGTCAAGGCAATGACCGCCATAGAAGAGCGATAGTCGTTTAGGCTTGAGGATATCGAAGCAAGGTCTATAACATTTGTGAACATCATTATCAGCAAAAACCCCACCCCGACTATCAAAGACAAGGCGGCGGGGATACATGACTTCATAATATTTCTTACAAAGTTCCCTTTCGCCCGATTGGGATTTGCCTGCAAGGCAAAAGCAAATGAAGGAACGCCTATTACAAAAAATTCGATAAGCAGCATTCTGGTGGGTATAAAGGGATATAAGTCCTTGCGGACTACAAACGCCAAAATAGCGAATATGAGCGTCATAGCCATGACAAACAGGTTTTTCATTATGTAAAGCGCGGAGCTCTTTTGCACATTGCTTATCACCCGTCTGCCCTCTCCCACAGCGTCGGGCAAAGTCTTGAAGTCGTTATCCAAAAGCACAATCCTTGAGATATTTCTTGCCGCTTGGTTTGCTGAAGCAAAAGAAATAGAACAATCCGCATCTTTCAATGCCTGAACATCGTTGACGCCGTCGCCTATCATTGCGACAATCCTTCCCTTTTGTTGAAGGGCGGCGACTAACTTGCTCTTCTGTTCGGGGGTGACTCTGCCGAAAATCGCAGTGTCAAGGGCTCTTTCCTCCAGTTCCTCGTCGCTGATTTCCGCACAGTTCAAAACCTTGTCATAATTCTTAACGCCGGTGATTTCAGCGATTCTGCTCACCGTTTGTGGATTGTCGCCGGAAACAATCTTGATGTCCACTTCATTGTCATAAAACCAGTTCAAAGTCTCTTTGACATCGCCTCTCAGCTTGTCTTGCAAAGAAAAAGCGTATAACGGAGTCATTTCCTGTTTGTCAAGCGTCTCTAAATCGGACAGTCTGCCCTTATATTTTGCTAAAACCAATGTTCTGCCACAGATTTTACAGCTATCATTTATAAATTGGTCTAATTCCTTACATTCGTCTATAAGAAAATCAGGCGCTCCCAAGCAATAGACCGTTTCCCCCTCCACCTCCACGGCGCTGAATTTTCTTTTTGAAGAAAACGGCATCGCGTCGACTACTTTCATCTTTTTTTCGTCTTTATATCTATCCTTTAAGGCAAGGGCGGTGGGGTTGACATCTTGCGTAGCTTCTAACAGCGTAGTAATAATGCTGGTTATGTTCTCTTTTTCTTCATTAAGGACTATTTCTTCTATGACTTCAAGATTCCCGTCCGTTATCGTACCTGTCTTATCTAACAACAGGGTATCCGCCATAGCAAGCATCTCAATGCTATAAAGGTCTTGGGCAAGCGTATTCTTTTTGGACAGCTTTAAGACGCTTGACGCCAAAGCCGTACTTGTCAAAAGGAACATACCGATGGGAAGCATTCCTAAGATTGAGCCCGCTACCTGCATTATGGTATTGTTCATGGACGCTCCCGCCACAATCTTTGTGGAAATAAAAAGAAGAAATGCCAAGGGAATAAGTGCGAAAGTAATTGCCTTTATGATAGAGTCAAGCGCCTTGAAGATATTGGATCTGGGCTTGGTGACTCTTCTTGCGATTCTTGCCACATTTTCTATATAACAGTCCTTGCCGACTTTTTCGGCTTTTAGAAGCGCCGACCCCGCCACCACATAGCTTGCCGCCATGACCTCGTCTCCAACGCCTTTTTTTACCGCGCGGCTTTCGCCGCTCAATATGGATTCGTCAGCCTCCAGCGTTCCTTCCATAATTTTAGCGTCCACGGGAACTTGCATACCTGCGTTTAAGTAAAATAAATCGTCTAAAGCAAGCTCTTTGGTGGAAATGGTCTCTTTCTTTCCGTCTCTCAATACATCGCATACGCTGTCCGCCACAAGCGAAAGCTTTTCCACCGTGAGTTTTGCTTTTATCTCTTGGGAAATACCGATTATGATATTGGCTAAAATAATGCTGGAAGACACAGCTTGGTTGGGCTGACCGACGGCAATCAATATAATGACAAGAATAATGGTGACGGTATTGCAAAAATTGAATACATTTTCAAAAATTATTCTTCCATAAGACTTGGAACGGTTGACGGCCTTGATATTTATAAGATTTTCTTGGATACGGCTTTCTATTATATCCTTTGTCAATCCGATCTTAATATCGGGATTGTACCTTATGGCTTTTTGATGTTTTAGGCTTTGCCTTTTGGTCTTGCGCTTGGCTTTCTCAATTTTTCTATTTGCTTTATTTGATGTCATCTCTTCCTGTTCGCTTTTGTTTTTTTACTTAACAATTATATCCGATACAAGGGCTTAAATCAAATACAAAGTCTTTGATTTTTTTCAAGTTAAGCGTTGTTCATTCTCTGGACGGTTCTATGCTTGTAATCCTCAAAAGACTTTGCCTCGGTAAATGTCAACAAATTGACCTCTTGAACCCCTTTCAAAAGCAATACCCTCGCACATTCTGACGCCGTAGCCCCAGTCGTCACCACATCGTCCAAAAGGAGTATCTTTTTGCCCGCAGGGTTGTAACTTGAATTATAATAAAAACATCCGCTTATGTTTTGGTATCTGTCCGTAGATTCTGTTTGGTCGATAAGCTGCTCTTTTCTTGCAAGAAGATGTTTTGTCTCTTTACCGCATAGTACAGACATATATTCCGCCACCAGTTTCATAGGGTCATAACCGCGTATCTTTAGTTTTTGTTTTGAGGACGGGACATAGCATATAATATGGCAGTCCATTTCCCTTTCCTTATATATTTTGTAAAGATATGTGGCTATATTTTCTCTTAAATAAGGGCGGTCGCCGTCCTTAAAAGAAAGGGTGAGCTTTTTCGCCGCCCCTTCATATTTGAACACCGAAGCGAAATCGCTTATATTAAGGCGTGGGTTTGATATCTTTTGCTCCCTATCCCCTATGTAATCGAATTCTTTTTGACAAGCTCCGCATACGCTGAACTCCCTTTCTTCGTCATATTTGAGTTCAGCTCCGCAGACGATACATGAGACATCTGGCGGGAACAGTATATTTAATAATTTATCCCTTATCCTTTCTCTTTTCATCACACGCCCCACAGCTTGATATATTTGGACTCTTGTTCCGATAAAAAATGCTTTAATAAAGTATATCTCTTTGCGGTATAGTTATTTTTAATCATTTTTTCAATATTTTTTTCGTCGCCGACTATGACCGCCATTTTCTTGGCTCTTGTCACCGCGGTATATAAAAGATTTTTTGTAAGTATGGCATAATTCCCGCTTGTCACAGCTATTATGACCACGGGGAATTCCGAACCTTGGGATTTGTGAACGCTTATGCAATAGGCGGTCATGAGCTGGTCAAGGTCTTCATTCTCATACACGACCTTTTTCCCGTCCTCGAATTCCACAATCAGCCTGCCTTGTTCGATATCTATAATATAACCTATGTCGCCGTTGAAAACGCCCTCCCCTCTTTCCAAACCCTCTTGAGTCCTTATCCATTCCAAAGAGTAATTGTTCACCGTTTGCATAACCTTGTCCCCCACTCTGAACACATTATGGTTGCGGACAAGCTCCTTTCCGTGGGGGTTTAAGACCCTCTGCAGTTCGGCGTTCAAGCTCTCCACGCCGGCGACACCTTTTTTCATGGGGGAAAGCACCTGTATATCCCTTTGATGAATCTCCAAAAAGTTTGGTATACGCCTTGCCGCCATAGAAATAATGGCGTCTTTTATGCTTTCGGGGTCGCTCTTGTTATCTATAAAAAAATCTTTGGAATTCTTGGTCACGGGCATTTGGGAATTGTTTATTCTATGAGCGTTGACGACTATCATGCTCTCTTTCGCCTGACGATAAATTTCATTAAGATATACCGCACAGAAGAGATTGGATGAGAGCATATCGGCAAGGATATTTCCGCATGCCACCGCAGGAAGCTGATCTTTGTCTCCCACAAGTATAAGCTTGGCGCCTGGGGTCACTGCTTTTAATAGGGCGTTGAAAATAAAGATATCCGCCATGCTTATTTCGTCCACAATGATGACATCGGCTTCCAAAGGATTGTACTCATTGTATTCAAAGCCGTTGCCCCCGCCTCCCAATAGTCTGTGCAAGGTCTTAGCCTCTTCTCCCGTCGCCTCGCTCATTCTCTTAGCCGCTCTGCCTGTGGGTGCGCATAAGGCGACTTTTTTTCCCCTTTGGCTCAATATAGAGGATATGCATTTGATTATCATGGTCTTGCCCGTACCCGGTCCGCCGGTTATTATCACAACGCCGTTGTTGAGACCGCTTTCTACCGCTTGCCTTTGTTTGGGGTCTAAGACAATACGGTTTGTCTTTTCAAAATGTAAAATTTCCTCGTCTATATTGATATCCGTCTCTTGGCTTAAATTCTTTAAGGTCACAAGCTTGGCTGCAAGACTCTTTTCGGTATTATAAATAGAGGTTAAGCTCAAAATCTCCTGACCTTCGATTTCAGAACTTATCACTCCGTCAGGCTGGGTTTCAAGCGCAAGCTCCATTCTCTCTTGGTCATAAATCCCAGTAAGATAAGCCGCTTCTTTGAAAGCTGAAGCTTTGGGTAAATATGTATGTCCGTTCTTTTGGGAAGCTTCTTTTAAGACATGAATTATCGCCGCTTTAAGCCTAAATAAGCTGTCCTTTTCAACTCCCAGTTTCGCCGCAAGCTTATCCGCCGTAGCGAATCCCACGCCCTCTATGTCGTCAATTATGCAATAGGGGTTTTCTTTTATGACGGCTAAAGATGCGTCTTCATATTGTTTATAAATTTTTAAGGCAAGGGATATGGAGATGCCATAATTTTGCAAAAATAGAATGATATCTTTTACTTTGTTATTCTCTTTATAGCATTTGGCAATCTCATTGGCTGTTTTCTTTCCAATTCCCCTTATTTTGGTCAGCTCATCGGGGTTGTTTTCAATAATCTCCAAAGTCTTTGTGCCGAATTTGTCCACAATCAGGTTGGCAGTAACTTCGCCCACGCCGCGAAAAAGACCGCTCGCAAGATATTTTCTTATGCTCTCGGCGTCTTCGGGCTTGACGAATTCCACGCTTTCCACCGCAAACTGTTCACCGAACTTGGTGTTGAATTTATATTCCCCCTTTAGCTTAAGGACTTCGCCTGGGCTAATAATAGGAAAAATGCCCACAGCAACTATAAGTTTGCCGTCGGCATCAAAGTATATTACGGTGTACCCGTTCTCTTCATTTCTGAATATTATGCTTTCTACGCTTCCCTTAAGTTCCATTTTATAAATGGGCCTTCAGCTCGTCGATTTTATCGGTCTTCTCCCAAGTGAATCCTTCTCTGCCAAAATGACCGTAACTGGCTGTGGCAAGATACTGCGGTTTTTTCAAATCCAAGTTTTCTATAATTGCAGTGGGTCTGAAATCAAAAACCTTTTTTATAATCTCAGCAAGTTTTTGGTCGCTTGTTTTGCCCGTGCCGAAAGTACTGACATCAATAGATACGGGGTTGGCTTTGCCTATCGCATACGCTACGGATATCTGACACCTTTCAGCAAGCCCCGCCGCAACCACATTCTTGGCAACATATCTTGCATAATAGCTTGCGCTTCTGTCTGCCTTGGTGGCGTCCTTGCCTGAAAAAGCTCCTCCGCCGTGGGGGATATATCCCCCATAAGTGTCCACAATGATTTTTCTTCCCGTAAGCCCGCTGTCAGCTTGTGGACCGCCTCTTACGAATCTGCCCGTTGGATTTATATAAATCTTGGTGTCTTGATCCATAAGTTCCTTGGGAATGACTTCTTTAATCACCAAATCTGTCATATCTTTTCTTAAAGTCTCGATATCCGCCTCAGCGCTGTGCTGGGTAGACAAAATCACAGCGTCCACTCTTAAGGGCTTGTCCTCATGGTACTCTACGGTCACTTGTGCCTTTCCGTCAGGTCTTAAATAGTCCACAATACGCTGTTTTCTGACCTCGGACAGCCTCTTTGTCAGCTTATGCGCAAGGCTTATGGCAAGGGGCATGAGCTCCTTAGTCTCATTGCAAGCATAGCCGAACATAAGCCCTTGGTCTCCCGCTCCTATGCTGTCAAACCTCTCCTTGGACATTTTGTCCTCAAGAGAGCTGTTGACTCCCTGAGCAATGTCTGGGGACTGTTCGTCAATTGAGGTAAGGACGGCGCAAGTGTTATAGTCAAAACCAAGGTCGGATGAGTCATACCCTATGTCTTTTATGGTATTTCTGACAATAGCGGGTATATCAACATAAGCCGTCGTGGTAATCTCCCCCATGACAAGCACAAGTCCCGTTGTCGTGCAGGTTTCGCACGCCACTCTCGCGTCAGGGTCTTTTTCTAATATGCTGTCCAAAATAGCGTCGCTTATCTGGTCACAGACCTTATCGGGATGTCCTTCCGTGACGCTTTCGGATGTGAAGTATCTCATGGTTCCACCTTGTCTATATCTTCATCCAAACTGTCATAGTCCAAAGTTTCCTTATCAAGCATGGTCTGTCTCTTTTGTTCTTTTTTGCCGACTGCTTCAAGCTCTACATTCTTGTAAATCTTCATACCCGTGCCAGCGGGAATAAGTTTTCCTATGATGACATTTTCCTTAAGCCCAAATAAGTTATCGACCTTGCTTTTAATTGCCGCATCGGTAAGCACTTTGGCGGTCTCTTGGAAAGATGCCGCGGAAAGGAAAGATTCTGTCGCCAAAGCCGCTTTTGAGATACCCAAAAGCACTCTGGTCGCCGTTGCGGGGACGCCCCCTTCGGACAAGACCTTTTCGTTCTCTTCGTCAAGACGATTCCTGTCCACAAGCTCGTTGACTAAAAGATTTGTGTCATTGGGGTTGTTGACTTTTACTTTCCTAAGCATTTGACGGACAATAACCTCTATGTGCTTGTCGTTTATGTGAACGCCATTTGACCTATATGTGGACTGGACTTCTCTTATCATAAACTCTTGCACGCCCGATACTCCCTTTGTCTTTAAAATGGCATCGGGATTAATAGAGCCCATATACAGCTGATCGCCCGCTTCCACAACATCGCCGTTATTGACCAAAACCTTAATGCCATAGGGCACTTTATATTCTTTGGCGTCACCCTCTTTGGGCTGAATGATTATTTTCTTTTGTTTGTTTTCTTCAACAACGGTTACCGTACCGCTTATGTCGGCAATCTTAGCCTCGCCTTTGGGTTTTCTCGCCTCAAAAAGTTCAACCACTCTGGGCAGTCCTTGTGTGATGTCCGCCACCGAAGCCACGCCGCCAGTATGGAAAGTTCTCATGGTGAGCTGCGTTCCCGGCTCGCCGATAGACTGTGCCGCAATAACGCCCACCGCTTCACCTAATTTCACTATATTGCCCGACGACATATTGGCGCCGTAACACTTGGCGCAAACGCCAAGCTTTGTCTTACAGCTAAGGATGTTTCTAATCTTGACTGCCTTGATTCCGGCTTCTTTTATTTTCTTGGCATCTTCTTCAGATATCAAAGTGTCGGCTTTGACTATGACCTCGCCAGTCTTGGGATGAACGACATCGTCGATTGTGAATCTGCCTTCGATTCTTTCAGTGATGTCTTCCACCAATCTTCCGTTCATGTCGTATAGGTCTTTTATAATAAAGCCTTTATTGTCGCCGCAATCCTTTTCTCTAACAATGACATCCTGCGATACATCGACAAGCCTTCTTGTCAGATATCCCGAGTCTGCGGTCTTAAGCGCTGTATCCGCTCCGCCCTTTCTTGCACCGTGAGAAGAAATGAAGTATTCCAAAACCGAAAGACCTTCGCGGAAAGAGGACTTAACGGGAATCTCAATAATCTTTCCGGTGGGGTCGTTCATGAGTCCTCTCATACCTGAAAGCTGTTTGATTTGTTGCATGCTTCCACGGGCTCCCGAATGTGCCATCATCCAGATAGGATTCATTTGGTCAAATTTTCTAAAGTTTGTTTCCAAATCCCTTTCCACTTCGTCAGTGGCGTTCTTCCAAACATCCACAACTTCGTTATAGCGCTCTTCTTCTGTTATGATACCCCTTTTGAAGTTCTTTTCGATTTCAATAACCTGTTTCTCAGCTCTTTCAAGGATTTCTTTCTTGGAGCTGGGAATATGCATATCAAAAATACTTGTGGTTATAGCACCGATTGTGCTGTATTTGAAGCCCAAAGCTTTGATTTTATCCAGCACTTTGCTGACTTCGGTCGCACCTTTTAACTTAAAGCAGTTATCTACGATTTGACTCAGCTCTTTTTTGCTGACATGGAAGTCTATCTCATAGTCCAGCATTTCTTCGGGTTTTGTTCTGGGCTTAAATCCCAAATCTTGAGGTATCGCCTCATTAAAGATTATTTTCCCTGGAGTGGTCTTGACAACCTTTTGATATATCTTGTTGTCAATCTCTTTGGTAATTCTCACATTTATTTCCGCTTGTAATTCAATGTCTCCCACGTTGTAAGCAATCTTAGCCTCATAAGGAGACGCAAACCATCTACCCTCTCCCTTGGCTCCGGGCTTAACCTGCGTCAAATAATAAGCGCCGATAACCATATCTTGGGTGGGGCTGACAATGGGTCTTCCGTCCGAAAGCCTCAAGATATTATTGCTTGCAAGCATCAAGATTCTTGCTTCCGCCTGCGCCTCTATTGACAAGGGCACATGCACAGCCATTTGGTCGCCGTCAAAGTCAGCGTTAAATGCGGGACAGACAAGGGGATGAAGCTGTATGGCTCTGCCCTCTACAAGCACGGGTTCAAAGGCCTGTATGCCCAGTCTGTGAAGAGTGGGGGCTCTGTTCAAAAGCACGGGATGGTCTTTTATGACCTCTTCCAAGATATCCCATACTTGCGGTCTTTGCCTTTCCACCGCCCTTTTTGCACTCTTTATGTTGTGGCATATTCCAAGGTCCACCAATCTTCTAAAGACAAAAGGCTTGAACAGCTCCAATGCCATTTCTTTTGGGAGTCCGCACTGATAAATCTTCAATTCCGGACCTACGACAATAACCGACCTGCCCGAATAGTCCACTCTTTTTCCTAAGAGGTTCTGCCTAAACCTACCTTGTTTTCCCCTAAGCATATCCGAAAGGGACTTAAGGTTTCTATTCCCGGGACCTGTAACGGCTTTTCCGTGTCTGCCATTATCAATAAGGGCGTCCACGGCTTCTTGAAGCATCCTCTTTTCGTTTCTAATAACGATATCCGGCGCCCCAGACTCTATCATTTTCTTAAGTCTGTTGTTTCTGTTTATGACACGCCTATAAAGGTCGTTCAAGTCACTTGTGGCGAACCGTCCGCCGTCCAATTGCACCATAGGGCGAAGCTCGGGCGGTATGACGGGAAGCACATCCAATATCATCCATTCGGGTTTGTTTCCGCTTCTTCTAAAGGCTTCAATAATCTCTAGTCTTTTCGCCGCACGGGCTTTCTTAAGCCCTTGGGAATTCTTAATGATCTCCCTAAGCTCTGCGGATTCAGCGTCAAGGTCAATCTCCTTAAGAAGTATCTTAAGAGCCTCCGCGCCCATCTTTGCCTCAAATCCGTTGGGACCGTATTTTTCTATCGCTTCTCTATATTCGTCGTCTTTTATTACTTGTTTTTTGAAAAATTCAGTCTCCTTGGGGTCGATAACTACAAAGGACGCGAAATATATAACCTGTTCCACTTGTTTGGGGCTCATGTTCAAGACTGTGCTTATTCTGGAGGGCACGCCGCGGAAATACCATATATGGGATACGGGAGCGGCAAGCTCAATATGTGCCATTCTCTCCCTTCTAACCTTGGCCTTGGTGACCTCAACTCCGCATTTGTCGCAAATGATGCCATTGTATCTTATTCTCTTGTATTTTCCGCAATGGCATTCATAATCCTTTGTGGGTCCGAATATCTTTTCGCAAAACAGTCCATCTCTTTCGGGTTTTTGCGTTCTATAATTAATGGTTTCGGGTTTTAATACCTCGCCATGCGACCATTCCCTTATTTTTTCGGGGCTTGCAAGTCCTATTTGTATAGCGTCAAAATTGTTGATTTCTACCATTATTCACCTCTTAATTGGTCATCGTCGTCAAATTCTTTCTGCAACAGCTCTTCGGCGTTTTGAAAGAAATCTTCATCGTCGTCATCTAAATTAAGTTTTTTGGCTTCCTCTTCGGTCTTATCGTTTACTATTTCGTCAAGGTCGTCAAACAGCTTTTCTATGCTTAGTTCTTCGGCATTTAAGCCGCCTTCCTCGAAGAAGTCCTCGTCGTCGCCGAATATGGAATCCTTGTCGCCGTCTTCGCTGAATATGTCGCCCATATCGTCAAAGTCAAAGACCAAATCCTTGCTCTGCTCGACATGAGCCATTTCATAATCTCTGTCGTCTTCATAGACATCGGGTATCTTAACAGTCTCTCCTCCCTCGGTAAGAAGTTTGATATCAAGAGCCAAACTCTGCATTTCCTTTTTCAAAACCTTAAAGGATTCGGGAATGCCGGGCTCGGTCGTCAACGCCGATTTTATTATTGAATCAAACACTTTCTGTCTTCCAATGACATCGTCGGATTTCACGGTAAGGATTTCTTGCAGGATATTGGATGCTCCGTACGCCTCTAAAGCCCACACTTCCATTTCTCCAAACCTTTGTCCGCCGAACTGCGCTTTTCCGCCCAAGGGTTGCTGGGTGACCAAAGAATAAGGTCCGACGCTTCTGGCGTGTATTTTGTCGTCTACAAGGTGCACAAGCTTTAGCATATACATATATCCCACAGAGACCTTGTTTTCAAACGGCTCTCCCGTTCTTCCGTCAAATAACTGCACTTTGCCGTCTGAGGGTAGGTTGTTTTGTTCCAGCATCTTTTTTATGTCGTTTTCGCTGGCTCCGTCAAAAACGGGGGTGGCTATCTTAATGCCTAACAGCTTGGCGACAAGTCCAAGGTGCACTTCCAAAACTTGACCTATATTCATTCTGGAGGGCACGCCCAAGGGGTTGAGGACTATTTGCAGAGGCGTTCCGTCAGCCATAAATGGCATGTCTTCACGCGGTAAAATTCTGGATATAACACCCTTGTTTCCATGGCGTCCAGCCATTTTGTCGCCTACGGATATCTTTCTCTTTTGGGCTATATAAACTCTTACAAGCTTGTTTACGCCCGGTTCAAGTTCGTCTTTGTTCTCCCTTGTGAACACCTTGACATCCACAACCGTTCCGCCTTCGCCATGGGGAACTTTCAAAGACACATCCCTTACTTCTCTTGCCTTTTCGCCAAAGATAGCTCTCAAAAGCCTTTCTTCGGGGGTGAGTTCGGTCTCGCCTTTGGGGGTAACCTTGCCTACCAAGTAGTCTCCAGCTCTCACTTCAGCGCCAACCATAACGATACCGTCTTCGTCAAGGTACTTGAGCAGATCTTCGCTGACATTGGGGATATCCCTTGTTATCTGCTCTTCGCCAAGTTTGGTATCCCTTGCCTCAAGTTCGTATTCCTCAATGTGAATGGATGTGAAGACATCATTGATAACCAAGTCTTCGCTAATCAAAATAGCGTCCTCATAGTTATATCCCTCCCAAGTCATGAATCCGACAATAACATTTTTGCCAAGGGCAAGCTCGCCGTTCTTAATAGAGGGTCCGTCCGCTATGATTTCGCCTTTTTTGACGGTGTCGCCTTTTTTGACCGTGGGTTTTTGGTTTATGCAAGTGCCCTGATTGCTTCTGACGAATTTCTGAAGGGGATACTTGTCTATCTTGCCGTCTTTGGTCTCAACTTCAATCATATCCGCCACAACCTTTGTGACCACGCCGTCATTTTTGGCGATTATGCACACTCCAGAATCCAAAGCGACTTTATGCTCCATACCCGTTCCAATGATTGGGGCTTCGGGACTAATCAAAGGCACTGCTTGCCTTTGCATGTTAGAGCCCATAAGCGCTCTGTTTGCGTCGTCGTTTTCCAAAAACGGTATCAAACTTGTCGCCACAGACACAAGCTGTTTGGGGTCAACATCCATATAGTCCACTTGGTCGGAGGGATATTCTTTAATGAAGTCCCTATAACGGCAGATAACACGGTCGTTTATAAATCTTCCGTCCTTATCCAAAGGCTCGTTTGCCTGCGCTATGATATATTTGTCTTCTTCTTCGGCGGTAAGGTACTCTACTTTTTTGGTGACCTTTCCCGTCTTTTTGTCCACAAGTCTGTACGGCGCTTCAATAAATCCGTATTCGTTTATTTTCGCATAAGTGCTCAAAGATGTGATAAGTCCGATGTTCTGTCCCTCGGGAGTCTCAATAGGGCACATCCTGCCATAGTGGGAGTGATGCACATCTCGAACTTCAAATCCCGCTCTTTCACGGTTTAGTCCGCCCGGCCCCAATGCCGACAGCTTTCTCTTGTGAGTGAGTTCAGCAATAGGATTGGGCTGATCCATAAACTGTGAAAGCTGGCTGGAGCCAAAGAATTCTCTTATGGCACTGGACACAGGTCTTATGTTAATCAGGGATTGAGGGGTTATTTCCATGGGGTCTTGAGCGATGCTCATTCTCTCTCTGACCACTCTTTCAAGTCGGGCTATACCTATCCTAAATTGATTTTGCAAAAGCTCTCCAACCGATCTAACTCTTCTGTTGGATAGGTGGTCTATGTTATCCACTTGATAAAAGCCGTATTTCATTCCCAAGTTATAGGAAATGGACGCCACAATATCTTCTAAGGTTATGTGCTTAATGACCAAGTCATCTACCTTTTCACTTATAGCTTTTTTCAAAGCTTCCATATCGTCGCCATAAATCTCCAAAAGCTCTGCAAGCTTGGGATAATAGACATATTCAAGTATTCCCAGCTCTTTGGGGTCGCAATCCACATACGCCGCAAGGTCAACGGTGTTGTTGCCGATAACCTTATACTCTCCGCCGTCTGGAGTAATTATATAGACGATGTTCACGCCGCTGTCTTGGATTTTCTTGGCGGTCTCTTTGTCGACTTCTTGTCCTTTTTGGGCAAGAATTTCGCCGTCCACAATGACATCTCTTGCCAAAACCTGTTTCTCTATCCTTTCCGCAACCGAAAGCTTTTTGTTAAATTTGAATCTTCCCACTCTGGAAAGGTCGTATCTCTTGGCGTCAAAAAAGATATTGGGAAGCAAGGTATCCACGGCGTTGGCCGTGGGCACTTCGCCCGGCTTCAGTCTTCTATAAACCTCTATTTTCGCCGCCTCAGAAGACTGTATATCTCCGTCCTTCGCTGCGGTAACCGCTATCATTTCGTCGTTTCCAAACAGTTCTTCAAGCTCTTCCTGTGTGCCGTATCCCAATGCCCTAAGCAAAATAGTAGCGGTTATTTTTCTGTTTCGGTCTACTCTGACATACAAGATGTTGTTGGCGTCTTGCTCAAATTCCAGCCAAGCTCCTCTGTTGGGAATAATCGTGGTGTCATATCTCATCACGCCGTTTTTGTCGGGGGCGCCTTTTGTATAAACTCCCGGGCTTCTTATAAGCTGGGATACCACCACTCTTTCCGCCCCGTTGATAATAAAAGTGCCTTTATCAGTCATTTTGGGGAAATCGCCCATAAATACAGTCTGCTCTTTCATTTCACCCGTTTCTTTTATGGTGAGCCTGACTTTTACTTTTAAGGGCGAAGTATAAGTGATATCACGGTCTTTGCACTCTTTTACAGAGTACTTACATGTGCCCTCAAGGGTATGCTCAAGGAACTCTAATTCCATCTTTCCGCTATAATCGGTAATAGGTGAAAAATCATCGAGAACTTCCCTTATGCCCTGATTGACAAATTTCTCATAGGAATTCTTTTGCACCTCGATAAGATATGGTATTTCGAGGATAGGCTCAATCTGGCTGAAACTCCATCTTTCTACTTTACCATATTTGACTTTGTGAATTTTTTCAGACATGTAATAGCTCCTTTTCTATTGAGATTTAGGTCGAATAAGTAATAAAAAATTTCCATATATCCCCTTATAAACCGCATTATACCCCTACCCCAAAAACCCTTCTGGTTTTTGAGTTAGAAGTATTCTGCATATAAGTAGACATTATAGCATTATAATACACATCTTTTAAGATGTCAAACAAAAAATTAAAAGATTTTATAAAAATATAAAATAATTTTAATAAAATACTACTCTATTCTAATAATAAGCTATTTTTCCGCCGTTGTCAACATGTGTTTTGGGATTTCCTCTGGTCTTTTTTTTTCCGATATGCTAATATTGTGTTATGAGACTGGATAAATTTCTAAAAGTGGCAAGAATAATAAAGAGAAGAACGGTAGCCAATCAAGCGTGTGTAGGGCAAAGAGCGCTTATCAACGGTAAAGAGGCAAAACCCGCCAAGAAAGTAAAGGCGGGCGATATCATAACGGTGATTTTTGGCGAGAGCAAGTATAGCGTAAAGGTTCTTAAGGTGCCAGACGGGAATGTAAAAAAGGAAGAGGCGAACGCTCTTTATGAAATAATGGAGATTGACAAATGAGTTTTGACGCCATTATTCTTGCCGCCGGCAAAAGCCAAAGAATGTCCCAGAACAAACTGATAAGCGTTTTGGGGTATGACCCGCTTATTCTACATTCGGTAAAGGTTTTTGAAAAATTTGAAGAAATAAAAAATATCTTCGTGGTATCCAGCGACAAACAAATCCTCAGCTTATTAAAAGACAAAGACAAGGTCAGCTTTGTTCAAGGGGGCTTGACACGAACAGAATCGGTTTACAACGCCCTCAAGAAAAGCAAGAGCGAATATGTTCTCATACATGACGGAGCAAGACCTTTTGTCAGCACCACACTGATAGAAAGAGTTATCCTCGCCACAAAAGAATACAATTCCGCGATACCCGCTATTGAAGTATCCGACAGCTTAAGGCTGGTTGAAAACGGAAGAATTGTCGGCTACTTAAACCGTGACAAATACTTTTTTGTTCAAACGCCTCAAGGCTTTCACCGTGAACAAATACTATTTTCCTACAATCAAATAGGCAACGAGTCTTATACCGACGACAGCGAGGTATACGGGAAATTTGTCGAGCCGCCCTATATAGTCAAGGGCGAAAGGCAGAACATAAAAATAACCTACGACAGAGATTTATTGGGCATAAACGCAAAAGTAGGGATAGGTTATGATATCCATAAATTAAAAAAAGGCATCCCTTTGATACTTGGCGGTGAAAAGGTGCCTTTTGAAAAGGGGCTTGAAGCCCATTCGGACGGCGATGTGCTTATACATGCTATCATGGACAGCCTACTTGGGGCAGCCTCAGAGGGCGATATAGGTATCCATTTCCCGCCTTTTGATAAAAAATATCAAAATATCTCATCAATGAAGTTATTAAAGAAAGTATATGAAATATGCTCAAAAAAAGGATTGAAAATAAACAATATCTCAGCAGTAATCATAGCTGAAAAACCAAAACTCAGCCCCTATATCAAAAAAATGTGCGAAAATATATCAAATTTATTAAATATCAGCCTTGAAAAAATAAACATCTCCGCCACAACAGCCGAGGGAATCGGCGAAATAGGCGGAGAAAACGCCATAGCGTGTATGGCGGTATGTAGCTGTTTTTAAGCTATCGCCGTCTTCCAAACAAGCCCAGCATTCTGATAAAGAAAAGCAAAGAGACCGCAAAGCTTGCCACATAGGTTTTGGCGGCGGCGTTGAGGACCTTGCCCGCTTGGTGAGCTTCCTCTTGGCCCAAAACATTCATTTCCAGGAGCAGCTTTTTTGCTCTTGAACTTGCGTTATACTCAACAGGCAAAGTCACAAACATAAAGAAAGTGGTTATGGCATAGAAAGCTATGCCTATATAGACAAAATAAATTCCAAATGCAGAAGTTATGCTTAGTATTATGCCGATGATAATAAGCGGAATGGAAAGCTTGGAACCGATATTTACGGCAGGCACAAGCAAGGACCTAATCTTAACGGGGAGATAATTTTCGTTATGCTGTATGGCGTGTCCGGTTTCATGTGCCGCCACCCCGATAGCCGCAACCGAATTAGAAGAAAATACATTGTCGGACAAATATATTGTGTTGTTGCGGGGATTATAGTGGTCGGTAAGGTTTCCTCTGACTCTGTCTATTTTAACACCATCTAAATTGGCGTACTTGAGCATCCTTCTTGCCACCTCATATCCCGTCATCCCAGACCTTGCATAAACAATGGAATAGTCCCTAAAGACCTTATTGACTCTGGTCGAGACAAGAATGGAATAAAAAATCATAGGCAAAAGCAATACGCCCGCAATTAAATATAGTATATCAAAGCCTTCCATAACTCACCTTTTTTTCTATCCGTAATACTGTTATTATATTTATATCGCTATTATTCATTCCGAAAAATCAGCCCTCGTCCTTTACGACATTGATTTTCAATTTTGCCGAAGTCTCTTTATAAACTTTGACCTCTACGATATGTTCTCCAAGCTCTTTTATGGGCTGGCTTAGGATAATTTTTCTTTTGTCAATCTCTATGCCCTCTTTCAATAAGGCGTCGGCTATGTCCTGTGATGTAACTCTTCCGTACATCTTGCCTTCCCCACATTTCACCTTGACCTCTATCGCTTTGTTGGTCAAAGTGTCCTTTAGCTTAAGTGCCTTTTCTTTCTCTGCCTGAAGTTCCCTTTCTTCTTTTTCCTTTCTGTGTTTGTATTCGTTTATGGCACTTTTGTCGGCTTTCATCGCCAATTTCTTGGGAATCAAGTAGTTTCTGGCATAGCCGTCGTTGACTTCCGCCAAATCGCCTTTTTTCCCTATGCTTTTTATGTCCTCTAACAATATTATCTTCATATTCACCTCTTTTTTTTTCTTTACATTTAATATATCCCATAAACCATTAAATGTCAAATTAATGAATTTATTCATTCTTTTTTTGCATACTACAATTACACTAAAGGAGGGATTTTCTATGATGCAATTGAAGTGCACCACAAGCAACTGTCAGCATAACCTCAAATGTCATTGCAACGCGGGCGTGATTTTGGTCAATGAAAAGGGTGTTTGCGACACCAAAATAAAAAGAGCCGGAGGCGCTTTGGAACAGACCTTTGCAGAATTGGAAGCCGCGGAGGAATTTCTCAACGACGCTCCCAGCGTGGTTCAATGTTATGCGGAATGTGTCTATAACAAAGACAGAAGATGCGCCGCCAACTCCCTCCTCGTCGGGGATATGATGCTGAATACCAAATGTGCTACCAGAATAAAGCCATAAGGCATTAAGCTGATACTTTTAATAAGCTATTCTTTAGGCTTGCGAAAAACTTTTTTATTAAAAAAGCAAGGCAGAATTTATAGCCTTGCTTTTATTTACTACAAAGTTTATTATAAATTACACTTTATAAAAATATTTAGAGAAAGAGCTTACTTAATTTCTATCTCTGCTCCAACAGCCTTGAATTTTTCAGCAAGCTGGTCGGCTTCTTCTTTGGATATGCCTTCCTTAATGGGCTTAGGCGCGCCGTCCACAAGACCTTTTGCGTCTACCAGACCAAGACCCGTAATTTCCCTAACTGCCTTGATAACCTGTATCTTGTTGGCCCCAGGGGACTTAAGGATAACATCAAATTCTGTCTTTTCTTCTTCAGCGGGAGCCGCTCCAGCCGCTACTTGGGCCCCTGCAACCATGGGAGCCGCTGCACTTACTCCAAATTCTTCTTCAAGAGCCTTTACCAAATCGTTAAGCTCCATAACCGTCATTTTCTTTACTTCTTCTATGATTTTTGAGAAATCTGCCATTTTTTTATATCCTCCTGTTCTTTTTCTATGTTTTTATTTTATTTACGCTTCAGCGTGTTTTTCGGCTATTGCCTGAAGAACTCTTGCCAATCCCGCAATGGGCGATTGTAAAAGCCCTATTATCTGCGACAGCAATCCATCTCTTGAAGGAATGGTCGCAAGTTGTTGACAGCCCGCTTCGTCAAGGAATTTGCCTTCAGCGAGACCGCATTTGATTGTGATTTTCTTAAAAGCTTTGCTTTTTTCTAAGGCTATTCTTGCGGGGGCGGCAATATCGTCGCTTCCCATGGCAACCGCTGTCGGACCTTTCAGCGCCTCATCGAATTGGTCGTATCCCAATTCCTTAAGCGCAAGCGCCAAAAGACGGTTTTTCATGACTTCATAGGTAACATCACATTCGCGATAAGCGTTCCTAAGCTCGGTATCTTGCGCGACATTCAGACCTTTGTAGTCGATGAGAATAAACGATGAAGCCTTTTCAAGCTTTTCCTTAATTTCGGCGACTTTTGCCTTTTTTTGTTCTTTATTTAGCATTCCCATCCTCCTTTTTCAAAAAAATATGCTCCGCCTTGTTCAAAGAATGCGGAGCAATATATCACGATATCAGCTCAACCCTTCTATGCTGGCCTCATGAAAGAGATTATACCATAACGGCACCTGCAGTCTTTGAACGGTTTCTATATTTTTTTGATTAATCTTTTACATTATAAATGCTACTTTTTGGTTTGTCAATTGATTATTGCTTATAATTTACTTTAACTCCGGGACCCATAGTGGATGCAAGACTAACGCTTCTGATATATTGACCTTTTGCCGCCGGCGGTTTTGCCTTGATTATTTCGTCCATAAGGGTTTTTAGGTTTTCTTCAAGCTTTTCTTTGCCAAAGGATTTTTTGCCTATGGGACAGTGGATAATGGCTTTTTTGTCCACTCTGTATTCAACTTTACCGGCTTTGATGTCCAAAACAGCCTTTTTGACATCCATGGTCACGGTACCCGCTTTGGGGCTGGGCATAAGACCTTTTGGACCAAGAAGCTTTCCAAGCCTACCCACTTGGCTCATCATGTCGGGGGTAGTCACGCACACATCAAAGTCAAACCATCCGCCTTGAATTTTTTGAATAATTTCTTCAGCGCCGACTATGTCCGCTCCGGCTTCCTTGGCTTCGTCAGCCTTGGGACCTTTGGCTATGACAAGCACCTTTTGAATTTTTCCCGTGCCATGGGGAAGCACGACGATACCTCTTACTTGCTGGTCTGCGTGTCTGGGGTCAACACCCAATCTGCAATGAAGTTCTATTGTCTCATCGAACTTGGCTTTTGCGGTCTGAAGCACCAGCTCTATGGCTTCGGCGGTCTCATATTGTTTTTGTCTGTCTATAAGTGCCAGAGAATTCAAATATGTTTTTCCTCTTTTCATATCAACCTCCTAGTCCTCGACGGTAACGCCCATGCTGCGGGCTGTGCCGGCTATCATCTTAATCGCCGATTCCAAATTGGCGGCGTTCAAATCGGGCATTTTTGTCTTTGCGATTTCCTCAAGCTGAGCTCTGGTGATTTTCGCCACCTTGTCGCGGTTGGGGACAGCGCTTCCCGATTCGATATTGCAAGCTTTTTTGATAAGCACGGGAGCAGGCGGTGTCTTTAATATAAAACTAAAGGAACGGTCTGCATAAATAGTCATGACGACAGGTATCGTTAGCCCTGCCTGTTTTGCTGTCTTTTCGTTAAACTCCTTAGTAAATCCCGGGATATTTATGCCGTATGGTCCCAGTGTCGAACCTACGGGCGGTCCGGGAGTCGCTTTGCCTGCGGGCAATTGAAGTTTTACTACTGCGGTTACTTTTTTTGCCATAGTCTCCTCCTTGACTACTTGGTATTAGCGAGCGGCAACTAGAAAGATTTTTACCGCTCTCCCATTATATATAACTTTTATAAAAAATTATATCTTCTCTATTTGGTTGAATTCAAGCTCCACTGGTGTCTGTCTGCCAAACATATGCACAATAACCCTTGCTTTTTGCTTTTCTATGGATACTTCTTCCACAACGCCTAAGAAAGTCTCCAAAGCACCGGATATTACCCTGACATTGTCGCCGACAGTTATGTCGAACTCCTCGGCTGTTATCTTTTCAAGACCCATGCGCTTGACCTCTTCGTTTGTCAAGGGAAGAGCCTTGCCTTGGGGGCCCACAAATCCGGTAACGCCGCTTGTATTGGTTATCATATACCACAAGTGGTCTGTATATATCATTTTGATGAAGACATAGCCGGGGAATTTCTTTTTCTCCACGATTTTACGCTTGCCGTTTTTTTCGACTATTTCTTCTTCAACGGGTATGGCTATTTCCTTAATGAAGTCTTGAAGATTGTTGTTTTCAATCATCTTCTCAAGGTTGTTTTTCACCACCATTTCGTAGGATGAAAAAACATGTATCACATACCACTTCAAATTATCATTGTCCATATCTACTCCTGTTTTTTACCTAAAAAACCTTAATTTGGGCTTGCTGCCTCAAGCAATAAGTCCAACAAAGCCGTAAGTCCGGTATCGAATAGCGATATAAATATCAAAAAGAATACTACCACAACTAAGACCGTAGCGGTTTGGGTAATCACTCCGCTGTTGTTTTTCGTCTTTTTGAAAGGTGCCCAGTCCACTTTCTTTAATTCGCTTATCATTTCCTTGAAAACTTTCCCCAAGGAGAACTTTCTCTTGGCATTAGGCTTTTTCTTGGTTTTTGCCTTAATCTTAGGATTGGGGCTGGTCTTATTGTTTAAGGCGACTTCAATTTCAGGAATATCTAAATTGTTACGCTTTTTTGCCATAAGAACCTCCTATTTGGTTTCCTTATGCAAAGTATGCTTTTTACAAAATCTGCAATATTTGGATAGTTCCACTCTGTCGGGAGTGTTCTTCTTGTTCTTTGTCAAATCATAATTTCGTTGCTTGCATTCGGTACATGCCAGTGTTATTTTAACCCGCATTCCAGAAAATCCTCCAAAAAAATTAACACCCCCAAAGGGTGCTTTAATATTATATCATAAGTTATTTAGATATGTCAATAGATATAAGGCTTAAAATTCAGATTATTTATGAGTGTCTATGAATTTTACTGCGTCGCCTACTGTCTTTATGTTCTTTATTTCGTTGTCGTCAAATACTATTCCGAATTCCTTTTCCATACTGATAAGCATTTGTACTATATCCAAAGAGTCCGCACCCAAATCGTTTACTAAGGAACTGTCTTCCGTGATGTCGCTTTCGCTGATTCCCAATTGTTGTGCGATAAGGCTCTTTACTTTATCAAATACAACCATTTCTTTCTCCTATATATACTTTTTACCTTATATTACATCTTTATTCAAAAGGTGGATATTGATGTTATACCCACCTTTCAATATTATTATATTAAGCTTTTTCAGGTTCGTCAAGTATATAGACCTTCTTTAGTGCAATTTCGTCAAGCACATAAGCGTTTTTTCTGGCAAAGTATGGCAAGATAATCATGATTAAGCTTATGGCGGCGACAACATATACGAACAGACCCGGTACAAGGTTCATGTTCTCTCTTGAGGATATTCCATAAATCATGGCAATAATACATCCGCTGGAGAGCAGATTTATCAACGCTCCTGCGCTGAATGCTCTCGGGGATTTCATAGCGCCTATCTTTACAATATAATATATCAGCATTACTAATGATGAAATCACAATCAGTATTACGAATACGGGAATAAGAATCAGCATCAATGAGAGCAGCCAGTCAGCGGAAAAGCCCGCACCAAGACCCTCTGTAAAGTAAACATTTAATAATTGGTCATAATACACGCTGGACATACCGCCAAGTCCCAATAAAGACAAAAGACCAAATACGGTATCCGAACCGTTTGCTTTATAAGCCGACCAGTCCACCGCTCCCCCGCCTTTCTTGGCGTCAATAACCAGCATCATGACCATCAGAATAATAGCTGCCAAAGAGAATAGAATCTGAATAAAAGAAATTCCTCTATAAGGCTTAAGCCTGTATCTGGGTGATTGAGGCGCTTCTGGCTCCATAGGTCTGTAATTGGGGTCATACTGAAGTAAGGGCTGATTTTGAGAAGCGTAAGGCACCAGCGATATAGGCTGAACTATGGGCGGCAGCTGCACAATTGAAGAAGGAGTGGGAACTGCATTGTTGAAGTTTGCCTGTATGCTGGCATACTCGGGCTGCGAATTGCTTATGCAATAATAAGCGCCGTCCGGACCTTGGATAGGCTGATTCATACCACCGCTTACCGTAAAGCCCAAAGTATTGGGGTCTACGGGAACCCATTTCCCATTGTCGCTTTGAGGAACAGTAGGTCGTCCCGCACCTGCCGTATTGGGAGGCGGAGTCAGAAAACTGGTGTTTTGTGGATTACGCGATTCTTGCTGATTGTTCATATCATTTATCATTTTTCTACCTTCCTAATTGATTTTGGGTCTATTTATTATCGCCATATGACATCTGCAACGGCAATGTTATAGGAGTGGTCTGCACAATAGACGACGGTATTGCCACAGGCACGGGTGCCGAACAAGGTTGAGCTCCATACAAAAGCGGAGGATGGAACACCCTTCCGTACTCATCTATGGATTGATATTGGGGCAGACCGATTATTGTTCCCACGCCGTATGACTGATAGTTTCCCGTATTGGGCATGGCTACCGTCACATTGGGTTTTTGAGGCGTAGGATACGGCCAGTATATCTGTTGATTAGGCTGCATTTGGCGCTTAACCGCGGGTTCGTAACCGCTGTCTTTGTTTCTTCTTCTTCTCATTATTAATCAACTCCTTTAAGTAAGAACCCAGTTTTTTTCTTATATTCCTTTAGGCTTTCTTTGCTAAATAACCAATGACCAAAGATATTAAGGACAGTCCAGCCACAGCATATAAACCATATATTATCTCATAGTCGTTCATAAGGCTTATGAGTACAAGCGTCAAAGAAAAAGTAAGCATAAAGAACATACATATTTTTGATATGACGCATGCACCTTTAGACTTCATTTTTATTAAGGAGGCTATTAGGTTTATTAATGCGAATACTGCAACAAGTGCAACGGCTCCCGGGAAAATCAAATCAGCTATGACAAGCTCGCCTACGCCAGTAAAGACGTCCACAAGCTCCATGATATAAGCGTATCCGCTCATACCCGCTGTCAAAGCAAGATATTCCTGAGCCACAAATTCGCCCACCACAAGCACTGCTATTACAAGCAAGCTCAATACGGCAAGAAAGATAGGAACAAACCTTACTTTCTTTTGGGTGATTTGCTCTTCATAATCTTCCTTACTTTCGGTATACTCTTCAAATTCCCTAGAGATCTCTTCCCTTGCCTTGGCTACATCATAGCTTCCATATTGGAATAAAGGCTGTTCCTGCGTATTGTAGGGAACAAGCGCTATGGGCTGTACGATAGGCGACAGCTGCACTCCAGAAGGCGCTTGAGATTGATTAGAAGCGGGTTGGCTTATTTCTTCATCAAGCCATTCATTGTCAATCAAGTCTTTTTTCTCTTTCTTGGACATAATAGGTCTCCTTATATATAAAAATTTGTACTATTATTTAATTATCCTTAAATCAATAATCTTCATATTCCTCATAGCCCTCATAGACTTCGTCCATGACCACTAAAGGCTGTCTGCTGGTGGAATACGGTACGAACGCAACAGGCTGCACTATCGGGGTCAACTGAATGTTTGAGGCAGGTTGCGCAATAGGGATTCCACTCGGAACTTTGGCGTATATGATTTGCTCTCTGGGAACCCTTTTTACAGGTCTTTCCGCCTGCTGATTTTGGATAGCTTTTTTATTCTTCTTTTTTGCCATAATAATCCTCTCACAATTTATAATCAATCAAATATACTAAAAGGCACTTTCTTCTTTGCAAAGAGTGATAGTATCAGTATCAATACGGGCAGCAGCACCATAGCCAAAAGCCCAAAGCCGGCGGCGGTTTGGGGCGCCGTAGCGGGGTCACTGGGAGCTATGAGCGCAGATGTCAAGAAAGGTACGATTTGAGAATAGTCCATGGAGGCATCAAGGGAGAGATTAGATGCCGTTCCTCCCAAAATAACCACTCCCGCCATAATCAACATCCATATAGCGCTGAGACCGAACAGACGAAAGATTCTTCTTCCAAACATCGCCAAAAAGGCTTTTATCATAGAAACCAGAGCTGCTATAATATACAAAGCCATAGCTACCGGGAAGTATGTAACGGCAATGGATGCGACAATGTCTTCGTATCCCACTTCCGCTTGTTCAGCCATTTGGTCATATTTGGGCGAAGGCCCAAGGTCCAGCCCAAAAGTACTTTTCAAAAAGCCGAATATCGGGTCTACTGTTGTGAAGTGTTCACTTTGGTCGACATAGGGCTCTTCCTCGTCTTCGGTTATTCTCTCTTCTTCGGGCGTATAATCGGGCTCTACATATAGTGAAGTGTATTCGGGAACCAAGTTCAGGTATCCCACCGCAAACAAGCCTATACTTGCCGCAAAAAGCAAAAAGAGCAAAAAGCAGACAAACTTTCTCATAACGAAGAAATAATCTCTACCTTTTTTTATCCTCTTGTCTTTCTCCAAGCGGTATTTCTTGTTGGGGTCTACCTTTTTTCTCTTGCCCGAGGCTTGATTCCTATAATAACTCTTTCTATTCGCAACTGCCCTTCTCTTTCTTTCAAATTGAAGTCTTTTCTGCTGCTCTTCCAGCATCTGTTGCTTTGTTAAGGGCATATCCTTCCTTTTTACCGGCATTATGGGCGGTAAACTGGGGTGGCCAAAAGATGACTGTTGTCTTGAGCCATAGTTATCATAATCGTCATAATACCTTTTTGCCATATGCCCTCCCTTTTAAGGGTTGATAAAGTTTAATCGCACTTATTAAGTTTATCATATATTAGTATACAGTTCAATACATAGGCGTTTAACTATTTTTGGAAAGGCTTCCTCAATAATTAGACGCCTTAAGCTCTCAAAGATTGAGAGCTTAGACTGAATGTGTTTTTTCGTTTGTTTAATAATCGTAATCTTGGTCGTCAGTAAATATAGGTTGACTTTGAGTGGAATAGGGAACAAAGCTTATGGGTTGCACGATAGGTGTCAATTGAATATTCGAAGCGGGTTTGGCTACCGGTACAACTCCAGTGTTGTTGACTATTCTGTAAACGGGTCTCATAACCTTTCTTCTCGGCTGTTCAAATTCCTGATACTTGTTTCTCTTAGCCATAATACATCTCCTTATTGATAATAATTATCTGTAATCTTTCTTATATGCGAAAAGATTAAAGATTAAGCTAATTAGCGACAATCCTATCAAGGCATAAAGCCCATAGCCCGCTTGAATATATGAACTCTCGCCAGTAAAGAAACCGACTATTTCTTTGAAGCCGGCTCCGTTCCATACAATTCCGGCGGCGGCTACAAATAAAGACAGTACAAAAAGCAGAATGGACAAAAATCCAAACTTGGTTTTCTTAGCCACATATCCTTTCGCAATAGATCTCTTGCCAATCGCAACCAGTGCCGTAATGAATATGATAAGAGCAATCAATAGTGCCAACGCTATGGCTACCGGCATGCCGTAATAAGCAATCAATGCTCCGATATTCTCTTCATCTTCTATTGTTGCAAGAGCGTCATCATAAAAAATCGAATCGAAATCCATCTTGGCGAATTTGACAAGAGCTCCCAATACGGGGTCAGCCATATCCACTTGGTCAACCGTCTCCCCTTGGGTTCTGGAAAAAGCCGACACGTATTCGGGATATACATCAAAATACCCTACAGCGGCTACTGCTATTATTAGGAGCATAAAAATCGCTATCAATGCCAACAAACCGCTTCTTCTTCTATATGTAATACCTATGTCACCTCTTACTTTTCTCGCACTCGCACCCGGCCTTATGGAATCGGCATAAATATCTCTTGGCTGGGATATCTCGCTTCTTTGTTTTGCTTCTAAGTAATTTCGGTAGTAAGGCGAACTTAAATAATCCGCATAGGCAATAAATTCCAGGTCGGACAATTCCTCATAATTTTCAGGTATTGTCTTGTCAATTTTCTTAGACATAAGATTATTCTCCTTATATTTTATTTTTATTCCTTATTATAATAAAATTTATTTTCAGATTCTTTTACGGCAATTTATTTTGTTAATTATCGCCATAATAAGAGTCAACAAGCCCAGACCTTCAAGGATGTATACGGATATCTCTATGTTGTTAATAAATTCAAGCTCCATGGTATTAGTTAATAGGAATATGCCCGCGACAATAATCTGAATAAACACAAAACCAAATATGGAAAGGAAAAGACCCTTTGTTCTCGCTCTTCCTGTGATAATCCTAACAATAGACCTTATGAGGATAACAGCGTATGTAATCACTGCCACAAACAGTCCGAAGGGTAGGACAATACCGCCTAAAAAGTCAAGGCTTGTAATAAATTCAACAAAGGAATTGGCTTCTAATAAGGCAAGCTCGGTTCCAACAATTCCGTTAATGCCGTCTTGCAAAAGTACCAAAAAGCCCGTGAAGATGTTTAAGTTGCCGTTGGGGTCAGAGTAAACATTGTTTGATAGAAGAGGCAAAAACCACAGCACAGCGCCAAACCCTAAAGCAAAAAGAGCGCTGAACAAAGCGACAAGCCTAACTCTTAGTTTGCCTTTCTTGTCAGTTTTCTGATAGTCTTCTGTATGCATATCGGCTTTCTTAAGCTGATTGAGCTCTTGTTCCACAAGCTCTTTTTCTCTTTGCTTCTTTGCCAATAGTTCTTTGATTTCTTGGTCTGTGGGTTGAGGTCCCTCTTGCATAAC
Source organism: Clostridiales bacterium (assembly GCA_012838805.1). GTDB lineage: Bacteria > Bacillota > Clostridia > Christensenellales > DTU072 > DTU072. Next base: position 8,892 of record DUON01000024.1, on the reverse strand, counting down.
TCTAAGGTCTCTCTCCGCCCGCTCCTTAGCTTCAAGCTGTTCGGTATATGTATTGGGAACAAATCTATAAACTTGATTGGGCCTATATTGTAAAAGCGGTTGTTGGGAATTTACATAGGGCACAACCACAAAAGGCTGAATAATCTGTTTGTTTTGGGCAAGGTCTGGCGGGGGTGTGACGGCGGTTTGTGACATCTCCCACGCCTTTTTTTCTTCCAAAAGCCTCTTGACGGCTTCTCTTTCAGCTCTTATTCTCTCTTCCGCCGCTCTCTCAATGCCTTGTCTTTCAGCAAGGAATCTTGCATTGCTTTCTTTCTGTGCAAGCTCTCTTTCTTCTTCTATTCTTCTAAGAGCCGCTCTTGACAAAGCTTCTTTATTTATTCTAAGCTCTTCTTCAGCGGCTTTTTCCGCTGCGATAATCTGGAGAACCGCTCTTCTTGCCGCCATTTTTTCGGACTGGTCTCTTTCGGCAAGGATTCTTTCCTTAGCCATTCTTTCCGAACTGTCTTTTATTTTGCTGATTTGTTCGGCGGCGTATCTTTCAATGCCCGCCCTTTCCGCAACAAGCTTTTCAGCGGCTATATTGATTGCCTTCTCTCTTTCTTCGGCAATCTTCTTTTTGTATTCGGCTTCTTGCTCTTTCAAGGCAAGCGTGGCGTCTTTTTTGGTGTGGGCAACTATTTCGTCGGCATATTTCTCAGCGGCGATAATCTGCAAAACAGCCTCCCGCGCCGCCATTTTCTTAGCGTGGTCTCTTTCCTGTTCGATTCTCGCCTCTTCTCTTGCCGCCATTTTCATCTTTTCGTCGGCAAGCTTTTCTTCCATAATTCTGGCTAATTCAAGTTTTTGTGCGGCTTCCTTGTCTGCAAACATTTGCGCGCTTCTTTGTTCAAGGTATTTCTCCGCCTGCTGCCGTTCAAGCTCTTTCGCGGCTTTTTGTGCTTCGTATTCTTGCTTGGCGATTTTGGATTCTCTGACCGCTGTCATAGCTTTGACAAATTCGCTTCTGGGTCTTCTCTTGCCGCATCTTAAACACCTTGGCTCGTCAATATGGTTAACTTTGCCGCAATAGTCACAAATGTATGTAAGTCTTTCTGGGTCTAAATTGATTTGGCTTTCTTTCTCAAAATCTTCTACTAAAGAAGTTTGATTAAGGTCAACATTTTCAGACGGTGCCCCGCCTTTTTTTTCCGCTTGATTATAGCTGATTTCAGACTTACTTATCATACTTTTCTCCTTTAATAAAGGTATCATTTTAGATAGGCGTAGCACCTAATCCCACACATATATTTAATATTATATAATTAATCTAAAATAATTTCAATAGGTTTATGCTATTTATTTTAACTTTTTTTAATTTAATTTTAAGGTTTTTTGTCAATTAAAGCTTAAAGCTATCTTTAAGCTCCACTATTCTATAGAATTTCAGCCCGTTTTCGCCTTTTCCCGCCAATTTGTAATAAGCTTCCCTCATGAATTGGAAAGACTTTCCTATCTCTTGATCCGCCAAAAATGGCTCTACCACGGCGTCTTTTACTATTTCAAGGGAATTGGGATTGATTCTCTCTTCCCAATTTTCGTCGGCGTCTTCCTGCTCCAAAAAAAGCGAAGAATACTTATAGAGTTCGCACGGCAGGGCATCTTCACAATTTACCCACTGGACAGTGGACTTGACCTTTATTTTGCTATTTTTCTGTCCCGAACGGCTGTCTTCAATATAATTGCAGTGAACGGCAACGACCTCGCCGTTTTCGTCCTTGTCGACGGAGGCGTATTCCAAAATATACGCCCCTTTCAAGCGTATCTTTCCGCCCACGACAAGTCTATGGTATTTGGGCGGAGGATTTAGGGAAAAGTCCCTTCTGTCTATAAATATCTCTTTGCCGAATCTGACTTTGTGAGTGGCGCTGTCTTCATTTTGTGGATAATCGGGAATCTCTATTGTTTCAAACCGTCCCTCTTCCCAGTTGTCAATAATGATTTTTAAGGGCTTTTCTACCATCATAGCCCTTGGTGCGTTGGTGTTCAAATAATCCCTTACACAAAATTCCAACAACCTGTGGTCGACTACTGAATTTGCCTTGGCGACTCCTACTTTTTGGCAGAAATTTTTTATAGCCTCGGGGGGGTAGCCCCTTTTCCGCATCCCGCTAAGAGTAGGCATGCGGGGATCATCCCAGCCGTCCACCAAACCTTGGTCCACAAGCCTTTTAAGGTATCGCTTGCTCATGACCGTATTCGTGATTTCAAGCCTCGCAAACTCAATCTGCTGGGGCGGGTTCTCAAATTCGCAGTGTTCAACAAACCAGTCATATAAGGGTCTGTGGTCCTCAAACTCCAAGGTGCATATGGAATGGGTTATGTTCTCTATGGCGTCTTCCAATGGGTGTGCAAAGTCGTACATGGGGTATATCAGCCATTTATCTCCCGTTCTGTGATGCTCTGCCCTTAATATACGGTACATGACGGGGTCGCGCATATTCATATTGCTGGACGCCATATCTATCTTCGCCCTTAAGACCTTTTCGCCGTCGGCGTATTTGCCTTCCCGCATCTCTTGAAAAAGCCTAAGGTTTTCTTCAACGCTTCTGTTGCGGTAGGGGCTTTCCTTTCCGGGCTCTGTCAAAGTGCCTCTGATTTCTCTTATTTCTTCGGCGGACAAATCGCACACATACGCCAAGCCTTTCTTTATAAGCATTACCGCATATTCATAAAATTGTTCAAAATAATCCGAAGCGTACCTCTCCTCGTCCCACACAAAGCCTAGCCATTTTATATCCTCTCTTATGGCGTCTACATATTCCACTTCTTCTTTAACGGGATTGGTGTCGTCATACCTAAGGTTGCATTTGCCGTTGTATTTTTCTTTTATGCCAAAATTTATGCACAGACTTTTGGCGTGTCCGATATGCAAATATCCGTTTGGCTCGGGGGGAAACCTTGTATATACGCTTTTGACCTTTCCCGATTCCAAGTCCTTGTTGATAATGTTCTCTATAAAGTTAGTCGCTTCCATATAGTTTCTCCCTAACAGTGTGTTTTTGTGAATTCCAAGTCTTTTGAGTCTATTTCCATATAATCGTTTTTTTTCTTAAATCCGAATTTAGTATAATAATCATCCACATAATTTATTTTTATTTTCTGGGATATTTGACTAAGGCGGAATAAGATTGACCTTGTAAAGAAGTCGCCATAGCCTTTTTTTCTATAATCGGGCAAAATTCCTATCGCCATAATTGCGGATGTTTCGCCGATACTAAGTTGAGCCACACCCGCCTCTTTTTCGTCCACATAAAGTATATAGCCTATATCGCCGTTATAATGACGGCTGAAGATATCGTTTGACATCTTGTCCAAAAGTTTTTTGTCGTTTGTGGGCATGATGCTAAGCATTTGACTGTTCCTCCAGTATTTTGGTTATCTCTTCCTTGTCTATTTTTAATCTGCTGAAAATAAGCAGACCGCCCGAAATTGCCAATATCAGACCAATACATAAAAACCACCCCAGCGATGCATCCACTCCTTGGGGCTGAATATGGCTTCCCTCTTGGAAACCAATGAGGTCAAGCGCCACTCCCGCCACAAGCTGTGTCAACGCCTGGCTGGTCTTATATGCCAAGGTCATCATCCCCGCATAAGTCCCGGTTTTTTCTTCCTTTTGGGTCTTTTTGGTTTTTGCCACCACATCGCCAATCAAGGCCAGCGGCATGGAGTACAAAACGCCCGTACCCATTCCCGCTATCATAAGCGGAGGAAGCATAAGAGCAACGCCCAGCCGATTCTCTCTTATAAAGTTGTTCAGCCCCGCCCTTGCCAAAAACATAATGAGCAGTCCAATACATCCCAACAAGGCAAGCCCCAATCCAATGAGCATGGACCTTTTCTTGTCGGTTTTTTTGGATATATATATCCATAACGGCTGACCGCCTATGGTCATAAACAAAAGCCCGCCCATAAGAAAATACATCTGGGTCGTAGCCAATGTAAATGTGAAAGTGAACACATGAAATCCAAGCGTAATAATCAAGGTTGCGGCAACCATGGCGGTTGAATAGCCGGCTATGATGTATCTCATGTCTTTGTTTTTCAGCACATTAAAGAATCCCAAAAGCACTTCTTTCAATGAGCTTTTCTTCCTTTCGCCTATCTCGTCCAGCATCTGTCTTTGTCTTATGCGCGGGACATTTGAAAAGGTCATGACAAACAGATAGACCGTGGTCACGATTGCTATACTGCCCGCCACATAAGAAAAGTCCACATAGCCTTGAACGGAGAATTGTCCGCCGATAAGCACATTGCCCGCTTCGTCATAGACCGTGTATTTATTTTGAAAAAAGCCCATGGCGACAACGGGAAGTATCATTCCCAAAATATAGAAAACCGACCTTATCGCCTGAATAGTTGTTCTTTCGTTATAGTCGTCGCTGACCTCCACGCTAAAGGCGGACATCGGCGTAAAATACAAGGTATTCCAGGTACGAATGAGCGTAAGTCCGACGGCGAACCAAATAAATTTCCCGATCATGGACATTTCTAAGGGGACAGCCCATAGAATCACGCCTGTCATAACAAGAAGTATGAGCCCAAAAAGCATAAAGCCGTGTCTTTTGCCGAAGAACCTGTTTCTTGAGTTGTCGGAGATATAGCCGACAATAGGGTCGGATATCGCGTCAAAAAAAGTCCCTATGGCTACCGCTATGCCCATCAGAGTACCGCTCACGCCCACCGCCATAGTGCCGAAAGTCATAATATATGTGGCGGCGGTGCAAGAGATTAGGCTGTATCCAAAATCCCCCAAGCCCATAGCGAGCTTATGGGAGTTTTTCACCATTAATTTTTTTCGGTAGCCGTTTTCAACTGCTCCATTCATTTATAAATTCTCCTCAATAAGCAACTTTGAAAAGTTCTCATAACGAATATAAGTATATCATATCAGCCTAAATAATACAATTGTCTATATTCGCTATTTAATTAAAAACCCGTCTTAAAGACGGGCTTTTGTCTAATGCTTCAAAACAGGTTTTAATTACATGCTGTCGTATTTTTTGGCAAGTTTTCTAAGGCATTCTTCCAAAACTAACTTGTCTTGTTTTTCATGGAAGCCATGTTCCATTTCATGGTTTATCAACAAGGCAAGCTCTTCCACTTCTTTTTTTGTTATGTTCTTGTCATGGTATACCGCCTGATCGATTATGGCTATCAAGCCTTGAAGTTTGGACTCTCTCTCTTCAGGAGTCTCTTCCGCCGCAACAACTTCGGCTTGGGGCTCTTCTGGGGTTTCTATCTTCTCTATGATTTCTTCTTTATATTCCGTCCCCGGCGCTGTCACAACTTCCACAAGCTCCTTGTTTTCCAGTTTGTTGGATAGAATCTCTTCTATTGCCGTATTGATTTCTTCGATGTTTTCGGATATGAATTCATCCTCTTCCTCAGCATAGATAATAACTTTGCTGTCTATGGCGTTTTGAAAATCAAAAAAGCTCTCTTCAAGTTTCCTGTATTGGACTCTATATAAGAAATTCAACACCGCCGCCAAAACTATATAGACCAATAACGGAGCGCATAAAGCCGCTATTATGGCGCCCACAACTTCAAAATTCGAAGTAAAGTCTTCCAGTCCCACTTGGGAAAGACTATGCCCCGAACTAATCAAATACATTATCCAAATGGTCAAGACAATAACAAACGTGCTGACTATGCCGAAAAAAGTCTTTCCGGCTTTTTGGTTTCCGCTGAACTTTTTGTCTTGAAGAGCGTCTTTTTTGGTTATGTAATCTGAAGGATAGCCGACTTTTTGTTCAAGAAAACAGCTCCAGCCCTTCTGGACCTCTTCGGGCATCTTCTTAAGCTCGTTGTTTAATCCTTCAACATTCTCTTCTGTTATTTCATCCGAAGTCTTCAAATATTCGCATGCCAAGATAAGTTTTTTTCTGAAAGACTGTACCGAACTCAAAGCCCAGAAGATAAGAGAAAAAAGGAAAAATACAATCACCGCGGCCATTCCGCAAATCGCCAAAGTCAATTCCAGACTCAACGGCGAATTGGACAACAAATCTTTTATCGGAATGATGATTCCGTTTTCAATAGCTTCCATGATGTTCTCCTAAAATCTAAAATTCTTTTTTATTATAACATAAATGAATGATTTTGCAATACTTTTATTAAGATTTTATTATTTTTTTGTTATATGAACGCTTTAGACTGACACCAATTCATTTTGCAATACTAAATAAACAAATGTTTTTTCCACCTTAAGCCCCGTTATCTCTTCAACCGCCATGCGGTATATTGAAAGCTGTTTTTGATATGTTTTCATCGCATTTGAACTCTTGCTTTGGGTGACCTTGAAGTCTACGATGTAGTTCTTTTCGCCGATTATCAAAAGGTCTATCACCCCCTGCACCAACACCTTGTCGGTGCAATCGGTATCCAAAAGCTCGTTCATGGGCACATAAAGCATAAACGGCTTTTCCCTAAAGTACTTGTTTGCTATTGCATAATCTATGATTTGGCTCTTTAAGATATTCTCAATAAGCGTGATGTCCGCTTCCCTTGTTTCGTCCTCGTCAAGCAAGCCTTTTTCAGCGAATTCTTCAAGCTGACGCCTTATATCTAGGCGCTCTCTTTTCTCAAAGTCTATAAGCTGAAAAACCTTGTGATAAAAAATTCCCCTTTCAATACTCTCTTGTCCGGTAAGATAAGAATTTTTTGAATATGTAAACTCCTCGCTGTACTCAAAGTCTTTCAAGGAAGTCACACTGTACTTAAGTGGCATTTGGGTTGCCGTCTTGTGTTTATATTCAAAAACCAAAGGACCAAAGTCAATTTTTGGTTTTTCAGACACAACCTCTATCTTCTGTTCTGTTTGAGTTTCAAAGACAATCTCATCTTTACAAATATAGTCATTTATTTTGGGGTTTTGCCTTGCGGTATAGCAAAGCCATTCAATAAATGACTTGCCGTCTTGGCTAAACAGTTTTTCCTTCGATTGCTTTTTCCCCGAAATAAAGAGATGGTTTTGGGCTCTGGTGAAAGCCACATACATAAGCCTCATGCACTCTTCGATTTCTCTGTGCCTTTTTTTAAGAAGAAAACTTTTTGTCAAAAGGGTATGGCTTTTGGTCTTTTGGTCATGGTCAAAGTGCTTTATGGCTATTCCAAAATCATTGTCCAAAAACAAGTCCCTTTCGCTGTCGAACCTTGCATCATACCCCTTGTCCGCATCTACGACAAACACGACGGGAAATTCCAGCCCTTTGCTCTTATGAATAGTAGAAATCTTTACGGCGTCGCCCATTGTGGACAGCTCAAAGTCCTCTCTCTCGGCGTTGTCATAGTATTCTAAAAAGGAAGTTACGCTCCTTGAGAATTCCCGCCCTTTAACGCTGTTGATGAAGTTATTTATTCGCTCCGTCGCCTTTTCGCCTTTTTTTAATATCAAAGCGTCAAACCCCTCGGACAAGATAGTCAGCATAAGCTCATAAACGCTTAAGTGCCAGCTCATCTTTTTATATCTGTCTATATTATCAAGCAGGGTTTTTATCTTGAACTCAAGGGTTTGGTTTCCATTATATTCAATTAAGGACTCCCAAAATGCATCTTTAAGGCTATTTTTTCTTATTTCAAGCATCTCTTTGGGAGAAAATGAATACAGCGGGCTTAACATGACAGATGTTAAAGCTATATCATCGGTCATATTATTTATTATCCTTAAATAGTCGACTATAAGCTCTATCTCATATACTTTGTCCTCGCTAAAGCCCGGTGCCGAAAAGGGTATTTGTCTTGCCTCAAGCTCTTTTATTATCTTATCATCTCTCTTATACATCAAAATGGCGATATCGTTGAATTTAATCAATCTTTTTTCATTCAGCTTTTTGTCATAGATATATTCTTTCCCCACAAGAGATAAGATTTTATCCGCGACATATTTGGCTTGAATATCCTGTTGGATAGACGCTTGGGTATGCTCTTTTACGCTGTATATGCCTTTGGGCTGTTCTGCCTTGGAATTGCTTTGGTATTCAAATATTTCAACTGCGGGAAGAGAGGACACTTTGGGAAAAGGTTTGTCGGGAACAAGAAGGGCGTTCTTTTTGTAATTCACGCCTCCAAAGTCCTCGCTCATTATTTCTCCAAACACCATATTAATGAATTCAAGAATCCTGTGGTCGGAACGAAAATTGTCGTTTAGGTTTTTATTCTTGCCGCCGCCCTTGCTCGTCTCGTAGATATGATATCTATCTAAGAATATTTGGGGCTCGGCGTCCCTGAACTGATAAATCGACTGTTTGGGGTCTCCGACCATAAACAGATTGTCCCCTTTTGAGCATAGCTTAATTATTTCTTCTTGAATATAGTTGGTATCTTGATATTCGTCCACAAAAATAAAATCAAACTGGTCTTTTATTTTTTCCCGACAGCTTTCAATGCTAAGTATCTTTAGGGCAAGCGTGGACAAATCGGCAAAATCCAGCTTTTTTCTTTTTTGTTTGTTAAAAAGGTATCTTTCTCTTACGCTAAGCACAATCTCCAAAAGCTTTTTGACATCTTTTACGCTTTCTTTCAAGCGCTTGCCCTCGATTGGGTTTTGTTCCAATTCCGCTTGAAATTCTTTGACATATTTTGTAAAGCTCGTATGAAAAAGTCCAATATCGTCATTTAATTCGGCTTCAATCCCCAAAAGGTTTCTCGGACCCGGCTTTCTGGGAATGTCGGCAACCTTTATCGCCTGGCAAAAGTCCTCAAAATTTTCTTTTGTATATATATTTTTTAATAACTCAAATATATTATTAATATAATCCTTATACTTTTGGAAAAGGTCAGGGGCTTTGATACACACTTCCTCGACAATATTTTCAAGCTCCGCTCTATATTTTCTCAAAGTTTTTT
>DUON01000023.1 GCA_012838805.1 Clostridiales bacterium | reverse complement strand
TTTTAATTTTTTTATAGTAATTTATTTTTTTTTTGTTAATATTATATATAAATGAAAAGATACTATAGCGCGGTTAAGCCTTTTGAGAAAAGAAAAAAGAAAAGACCTATCTTCAAATTGTTGCTTGCGATTATGAGGATATTTTTTCCACGAGATGAATTTATTTGGAAAACACAGAAGCCCAAGGACGGGGAAGCCTTTATTTTTGTATCCAATCACACAAAGATCTATGCTCCTTTGTCCTTTATCCTAAATTATGAAAAGCCCATAAGGCCTTGGTCAAACGCCAATTTGTTGACTTTTAAGGACGTCAGAGAGCATATGTTCAAAAATGTGGTCAGAAACAGAAAACCAAAATACCTCTTATACGCTCTTTCGGTTTTGCTTTCGCCTTTAATAATATGGTTTTTTAGGAGCTTGGAGGTCATTCCAGTCTATAAAAAAGATAGAAGAATTCAGACCACCTTTGAAAAGTCGATTTGGACTATGGAAGAGGGAGTTCATCAGATTGTATTCCCCGAAAAGCTTGAGAATTGGGCGAATAAATACATATTTGAGTTAAACCAAGGCTTTGCCTATGTCGCCAAAGAATATTATGACAAGACAAATAAAATCATGAAGTTCTATCCGGTATATGTATGCAAAAGCCTTAAAAAGGTGCTAATTGGAGAGCCCATAGCCTACAATCCCGACATCCATTTCAAAAAACAAAGGGAACAAATCTGCAGATTTCTTGAAAACGGCATAAAAGAGCTTGGAGACAGTCTGCCCGAACACGAAATAGAAATCTATGAATAGGGCGTGAACTTTTTGGGTTGATTTTTATTAATAAAGATAAAAATTCAAATTCTTATAAAAAAATATTCCGCTTCACCATGAAGCGGAATTGTTCTTATATGCAAAGTGATTATATATTATTTTTCTTTATAAAAAATATAGCGGTTTATCGCTTTTTCTTAATATTAGGGGTATAGTCCTCTTTTCTTCAGGGTGCCGGTCAGCTTTTTAAGCGCTACGATATAAGCGCCATATCTCATACTGCACTCATACTCTTTTGAGCTTTTATACGCTTGGTTAAAAGCTTTTCTAAGGATTCTTTCAAGCGTGGCGTATACTTCCTTTTCCGACCACATATGTGCTTGTATGTTTTGCACCCATTCGCAATATGAGACTATCACACCGCCGGAATTTGCCAGTATGTCAGGTACTACGGTCACGCCTCTTTGGTAGAGTATGGCATCGGCTCTGTCCGAAATAGGACCGTTCGCACCCTCGACGATGATTTTCGCCTTGACCGTGTCCACATTCTTTGAGGTGATTTGATTTTGCAAGGCGGCGGGAATAAGTATGTCGCATTCAGTTGCCAAGAGTTCTTGGTTGGTGATTCTCTTGTCGTCCGGCTTTTGGGGATAATCGCTTAAGAGATTTCTTCCCTGATCCAAAAAGGCAGAGATATCGTTGATATCCAGTCCGTTTTCATTATATAGACCGCCGGATACATCGCTAACCGCAATAATCTTTGCACCCGCTTCATACAATGAGCGTGCCGCGGAGCTGCCCACATTGCCCATTCCTTGAATAGCTATGGTTGTGTTTGTGATGTCCATGTCCATCTTTTTGAGCAGTTGAAGGATAATGAACATGATTCCTTTGCCAGTTGCCTCATTTCTGCCCAAAGAGCCTCCCACTTCGATATCCTTTCCAGTGACTACGCTTCTAACGGTATAGCCCTTGGTCATGCTGTAAGTGTCCATAATCCAATTCATAATCTGGGGATTGGTGCCCACATCGGGAGCGGGAATGTCCTTGTCAGGACCGATAAGAGGAAGAATCGCTGAAGTATATCTTCTTGTCAATCTTTCCTTTTCGTTCATTGAAAGTTTGGAAACATCTACTCTTATTCCGCCTTTGGCACCGCCAAAAGGTATATTTACCATAGCGCACTTGAATGTCATCATTGCGGCAAGCGCCTTTACATCGTCCAGTTCAACATCCTTATGGAATCTTATACCGCCTTTTCCCGGTCCTATCAAGGTCGAATGCTGAACCCTATATCCTTCGAAAACTTGAATTGAATTGTCGTCCATTCTCAATGGCAAACTGACCTTCAGTTCTCTCTCCGGATATCTTAAGCTCACATACTCGTCATAGGGAAGACCTATAATCTCAGCCGCATGGTCCATAAATCTGATAAAATTTTCGTACTGATTCTCTTTCATCGTGTCTCCTTTTAATTAGTTTCTCTCAGATAAGAACTAATTATAGCATAAAAGGTATGAATTACAAAATATTTCATACCCATTCTCAATAATTTTTTGAAATTTTTTTCGAACTAAATATAGGTGGATTTGGTTAATAAATAATTATGTTAATAGCGTATGTGAAAGATACCGCCTATGTGAAAAAAATTTTCCTTTATCTGATGTGAATTATAGTCCTGGGAACGATGCCCGCCAAGATGTCGGGAATCCTAAATTTGCTGTTTGCGATAATCGCCGTTGTGCCAAGCTTTATGGGCTCTTTAATGTACTCTAATTTAGCTCTGGCTCCGTTTGAGCCCTTGCGGCTCTTGCCGTCGCAGAAATTCTGATAATATTCAATAGCCGATATCAATTCGTCGATATTCTTGCCGCATATTTCCTCAACAAGGGTGTTCTTTTGGTTGATGTCGGTATATATGCCGTTGACGCTTGTCAGTATCAGTAAGTATTTGGGCTTGACAAGGCAGGCGATTTGGCTTGCGGTTTCGTCGTTGTCTATGCATTCCACAACTTTCTTGCGTGTGCTTTTCAGGGTTTGGATTTCAAGCTTTCTGATTTCTTCGTCGTTTACGGGGTCGTTATAATTGATTATGGGAATAGCCCCCTGCTCGGGACATCTCAAAAGACTTCTTTTTAGGTACTCACATTTTTCTTTGTCGTTAAAATGATGGTGTTCCACCAAGAATTGTCTTAAGCTGTAACGGCTGTCCATAAACTGCCTATAATTCTGCATAAGAATAGACTGACCTTGCGCAGAATAATCGGTCTTGTTGTCGCTTTCGTCGCCCTTAAGCTCCACTCCCGTTCTTTTAAGGTAGTCGAGTCTTCCTATTTCCGCGGCACCCGAAGTGACCCAAATATATCCGGGTTTGAGATATCGGCTTATTTGGGCTATGATGTTGTAGTCAATATCGTCATGTAGGCTGTTTACCAATGCCATAGAGCCTACTTTTCCAACAAGTTCTATATTGAATTTGGTCACTTCTTTTCTCCTTTAAGGTATTCTATCAAATATCGGCATGCCTCAATATAGCTTTCTTTCTTTTTTCCCGCAAAAGTCTTTTTGCACACATCTTCAATCAAAGAGATTCTGCGAAAGGGCTCTCTTTCTTTGGGGTTGGTCAGATGCGTTTCCACAAAAGGAATGTCGGCTCTTGACAATATGGCGTCTCTTATGGCGATTGAGTAATGGGTATAGGCGGCGGCGTTTATGACAACGCCTTGGGCGGCGGTAGTCTGGATTTTGTCTATTATGCCTCCCTCATGGTTAGACTGAAAGAACTCAAAATCGACCTCGGGAAAACTTCTTTGAATACAGTCATTAATCTCATTCAAAGTCTCCCCGCCATAGAGTTCAGGCTGCCTTTTGCCTAACATATTGAGGTTGGGTCCGTTTATTATCAAGATATTCATAGGTTTATTATACTTTATTAAAAATTTTAGTCAAATGTTATTTATAAACCCCTGATTTCGCAGGGCAAAATTTTTTGAATCATTTCACAAGTCTTTTTGATATATTTAGGGGGATGAGGAGCCACGCCCTCGTACCCTTCTACTGGAACATACTGCTGTAAATAGTACTTCTTACAGCCTTTTATGGTATGGGCTATCTCTAAGATATCCTCGGTCTTTAAGGTGGGCAAAAAGGTCGTTCTGAACTCGTATTCCACGCTGCCATTCATCAGCATGTCTATGCTTTTTTTGATTGCCAGAAGCTCTCTGTCGTCAATGCAGGTGATTTCTCTATATTTTGAAAGCGGTGATTTTATGTCCATAGCCACATAGTCCACATACGGCAAAAGCTCTTCAAGTTTTTTGGGGTTTGTGCCGTTGGTGTCAAGTTTGACCTTTAAGCCCATTGCTTTTATCTTCTTTATAAATTCAATTAATTTCTGACTGTCTTCCAAGGTGGGCTCTCCGCCGCTTATGACTACGGCGTCCAAAAACGAAGCATTGTCCTTTATTTTGTTAAGGATATAGCTCTCGTCAAACATTTTTTTGCTTTTTAGCATCCATTTGTTATGGCAGAACCAGCAGTCGAAATTGCACCGCCCTAAAAACACAACGGCAGCGATATTATTAGGATAGTCGACAAAGGAATTGGGGGTAAAGCCGGTTATTTTCATATTTTCTCCTATAAAAATTAAAATATTGGATACCCAAAGTATTAGATATCCAATATGTTTTTTATGTGAAATTCAAAGGTTTATTATCATATATTAGCTACTTGGCTTTCTCTTATGACAAACTTCTTTCTTTCAGAGAACTCTTCCTTTTTGCCCTCGTTAAAGTTTTGTACGGGTCTTAAATAGCCGGTTACTCTTGAATAAACCTCAGTTTTTTGTCCGCAGTCGGGGCATGAATAGTGTTCTCCGCTTATGTAGCCGTGGTCATTGCACACGCTGAAAGTTGGTGTGATTGAGATATAGGGCATTCTGGAAGAGGAGAAGATTTTTTTGATGAGCTTTTTGCAGATGTTGATATCATTTACTTTTTCGCCAAGATACAAGTGTTGTACAGTACCGCCCGTATACAGCGATTGAATTTCGTCTTGCAGTCTCACACACTCCATTATATCGTCTGTGTAGTTCGCAGGCAGCTGTGCGGAATTGGTGTAGTAGGGAACTCTCTTTCCGCTGGTGATAATGTCGGCATAAAGCTTCTTGTCAAGTCTGGCAAGGCGGTAGCTTGTCCCTTCAGCGGGGGTGGCTTCAAGGTTGTAGCTAAGCCCCGTTTCGGTTTGGAATTCAATCATAAGCTCTCTTAAGTAGTTAAGAACTTTTATGGCAAAACTCTGCCCTTCGGGAGTGCCTATATCCTTGCCCATGAAATTCAAAAGCGCTTCGTTCATTCCTACAATTCCGATAGTGTTGAAGTGGTTTGTCCAATACGCCCCTGTTTTTCTCTTTATGTCCTTTAGGTAAGCCGCTGAATAAGGATAAAGCCCTCTATTGGTCTGCTCTTCGACGATTTTTCTCTTTATTTCCAATGAGCTCTTGGCAAGCAGTGTAAGATGCTTTAATTTAGCAAAGAAACTTGCCTCGTCTTTGGCAAGATAGCCTATTCTTGGAAGGTTTAGGGTAACCACTCCGATTGAGCCCGTCATGGGATTGGAGCCAAACAGCCCTCCGCCTCTTTTTCTCAACTCCCTGACATCTAATCTAAGTCTGCAGCACATGGAGACTGCGTCTTCAGGGTTAAGGTCGCTGTTGACATAATTGGCGAAGTAAGGTATGCCATATTTGCATGTGATTTCCATAATTCTTTCCACTACCGGATTGTCCCAATCAAAGTCCTTTGTGATATTTATGGTAGGAATCGGGAAAGTGAAAACTCTTCCTTTGGCGTCACCCTCCAGCATGACTTCGCAAAATGCCTTGTTGAAGATATCCATTTCTTCTTGGAACTCACCATAGGTCTCTTCTTGGAATTTTCCGCCATAGACAACGGGCTGGTCCTTAAGGGTGCGCGGTACCGTGATATCAAGGGTCAAGTTTGAGAACGGGCATTGAAAACCTACTCTGGTGGGGACATTGATGTTAAAAATAAATTCTTGAAGACATTGCTTGACTTGTTTGTAGGTCATATTGTCATATCTGATAAACGGAGCACAGTATGTGTCAAAGCTGCTCCATGCTTGAGCCCCTGCGGTTTCGCCTTGTGTGGTGAAGGTGGAATTGACTATCTGACCCAAAAAAGACCTCAAATGTTTTGCGGGCTTGCTTTCGACTTTTCCTTCCACGCCGCCGAAACCTTCAAGCAAGACCTGCCTAAGGTCCCAACCCGCACAGTAAGGTCCAAAGAAGCCCAAGTCATGAATGTGCATATCTCCAGACTCGTGCGCCTTTCTTATCTCCTCGGGGTACACATCGTAAAGCCAGTATTTTTTTGTAAAAGATTCCCTAACATAGTTGTTCAGACCGTTGACGCTCTTTTGCATATTGGCGTTTTCTTTGACATTCCAATCGCTTTCGGACAAGTAATTGGTGAACATCTCCACAGTCGCGGCGATAAGCGCCTTGGTCTCTCTGACATTTTTTCTCTTTTCTCTATATAAGATAAAGGCTTTTGCGGTCTTAGCGTGGCGGTTTTCAATAAGTACCTTTTCAACCGTATCCTGTATGTCTTCAATAGTCGGCGATTTTCCGTCAGGATAAAGTTCGTTCAACTTTTCCGCCACCATTTGCGCAAGCTCAAAAGCTCTTATCCTGTCGTCTCCGCCGGCGGCTATCGCGGCTTTATATATCGCGGCAGCTATCTTATTGATATCAAAATCAACTACTCTTCCATCTCTTTTTACTATTGTTCTTACCATGGGAATTTCTCCTTTTGTTTACGGTTGATTTACCATTGAATAAACTATATCACACACAATATATAGATGTCAATACCTTTTATATTACAATATATAGTATTTGCTTTTGGTTAATTGTTGTCTAAAATTATGAGTTTTTCTTGGATTTTAAGCCGATTATTCTCGGGAGGGACGGGCTTTTGGCATAAAAAGCCAAAATTATTTTGGTCGTCGATATATAGTGTAATATTGCCGTGCCGATTGGTGCGGTATGTGACTAAGCCATGATTAAAAAGTCTGTTCATGGTAAAAGGAGAGGGATGGTTATAGGCGTTGTTTTCCGCTACGCATATGACGGCATATTCGGGTGTCAAAAAGTCCAAGAATTCCTCTGAAGTGCTTGTGGCGCTTCCATGATGACCTATTTTTAAGATATCTATGTCTAAGGGTTCTTCAAAAAGATTGATAAAGTATTCCTCGGTCTCAATTGTGGCATCGCCTGTGAAGAGTACTTTTGTCTCATGATACTCCAAAAGGCATAGGATTGATTGGCTGTTTGAGTCGTTTGAAAAGCTTGTTCCTGGAGCATAGATATTCATCTTGTAGCTATACTCTTGATTCTCAAAGGTAAAGAATTCCCATTCCTCGCCGATAGTCACTACATCAGCATCTTGTTTTGAATTGGATAAATCCACAAAGTTCCTAAAGACCATAGAGGTATTCTCATAAAGGTCATGGAACATAATGGTATTGATGTCATAATTATTGACCAATATGTCCGCCATATTCACATGGTCGCTGTGGGCATGGGTGATTATTAAGTACTCCAATTCTTCAATGGACATATCAAAAAGATAGTCTGAGAACTGGTTCTTCCTTTCTGTCGAGGCTGAAGTACCGCTTCCTGCGTCTATAAAGATATCTTTTTGGTCGGGCAGCCGTATCAGTATGGCGTCGCCTTGCCCTACATCAATGAAATGCACCTCCAAAATCGCCTCTTGGTTGAACTGTTGGGGCAAAGATATATTGGTGTTGTCGCTATAAAAAGAATGATAAATCTTGTCGTTTTCAAGTTCGTCATTTGGTTGAGGATTAAAGACGCTTGTCAAATCCCCTTTATAAAAAACCGCCGCCAATAGGGCTATGATAAGGATAATGATAATAAATAAAAATAAAACTTCTCTTTTTGAAAATTTATTAACTTTCCCCACTTGCAAACTCCTTTTTGCCATTTATATTCTCATTATAGTTTATGGGTGAGATATTTTCAATACCGCTATAAAAAAGACGCCCGCCGTCTAAACTTTCGGCGGGGGTCTTTCAGGGAAGTATTTCAAGCGCATTTAGAATTTCAGTTCCCTATATAGGAGGATTTTTTCGCCGCTCTTAAGAGGCAGTTTTATGTCGGGGTTGAGATTTAATAAGGTCTGTTCGTCTGTGGATAGGCTTTTGGCGATATCCCAAAGACTTTCGCCCTCTTTGGTTATGTATAGGCTTATCGCCACATTGTTGTCTTCCTTGGGGGCTCCCATTTGGATATCTTCCAAGAAAGTCGTTTCTTCACAAGAAGCTCCCTTTACATTGAGCGCAGTTTCAAAGGTCAGTGAAATCTCTTGGTCGCTTATGGCGCTTGCTGTTGTGTTGATGACCGTAAGAGTCGCATTAAGCACGCCGGAGGCAGAAAAGTTTTTATCCACAAGGATTTGGAAGGGGACTTCGGTCTTCATTGAGCAAAGCTCGTCGTTTTCGTTTATATATATTATTTCCGTATTAATAATACCTTCGGAAAACAATCCAAAGTCATTTACAAAATTTATATTGCCGGCAAGAGGCGGGGAACACGCCACTATTTCTTTTACCTTGCCCTCGTCGACCATTATATTGGAATTTATGGTTTGGGACACAGTCTTACAGAGGAGATTATTCTCTGTGACTATCGACGCCGTCTTGGTGACAACTTCATTCTCTATGCTGTAAGCGTCCACTAAAATTTCGTTTTCTTCATAAATTGATACCGAACCTCTAAGCAATATGTCAAGGTCTATGACGATATTCTTGCTGCCCTCTTCTTCCATCATAATGGTCGTGCCTTTGATAAAGCTGTCCAGCATTATATCGGTGTCAGGCAGGATATTGGAGTCAGGAACCTCAATATTAAAGCTTTGCAAAAAGCTTTGCTGGATAAGTTTGTTGTTCATGTCAAGGGCTATTATGGTAGTGCGTGCTTCGCCTTCCGCCTGATACATTTCGTCCGAAGGAAAAGCGTTGTTTATCCAGCTTTGGGAGTTATAACAAAGGATTCTTTTAATCTCTACCGGGAATTCAAAGTTTTGTGAAGATTGTAGGGTGGTGTCCATAAGCGGGAATATTCTTTGGGATTTCAATACCGACTTTTTGACAATGATATCCGCACTGTCGCACTCCAGATATTCAAAGGGAAGTTCTTTTATGTAATAGCCGCCTATCGCAAGAGTGAACTTGATATGGAGATTGTCTTTCCCTTCATATTCAATATCGGTGATTTTGGACATGATAAACGCCTTGTCGCTGGAAGATATTTCAGCGATATGGACGGTCAGCAAGAATTCCTTGGTATAGTCATAACAGCTTATTTCCTTTTCTTCGCCATGCTCGTAAATAATCTTGGCGATTATTTTTCCACATACGCGAATTTCGCCGTTTAAGACCTCTTCGCTTGTCATCCTGCTGACGGCGGATACCGAAAGAATCTTATTTGCCGTGAGTCTGATTTCCGCAGTCTCATTAAAAAAGGTATTTTCAATAATATTTCTGCGGCTTAGGTTAATAATTTTCTTGTTTTTTGTCATATAATGCCCCCTGATATAATCCGATATTTATAAATTATTACTATCTGACGGCATTTATGACTACAAAGCGGTTAAAAATATGATTTTTGGCAATAATAATCATATAATGAGAGTAATCAATCAAGATATTTCAAAGACAATATCCCGAATAAAGCAATTGAAGGGCATGGAGGTCAAATTAAAGGTCAATAGGGGGAGAAACCGTATTGAGGAAATAGAAGGAATTTTAGAGAGTGTGTATCCGTCTATATTCACTGTCAGAAACAATGACGGCGATGTGTCCTCCTTTTCTTATTCGGATATTTTGGCAAAGAATATTATGTTCTATGGCGATAAAGATAAAACAAAATTATTAAAAATATAGCAAAATATGTATGTCGATTAATAAGTTTTGGGAAAGTTACATTCAATTAAAAAGGGGCTGTCTTTATCAAACAGCCCCCTTTTTTTTAACCACAAGAGTTTTCAATAAATCTGGCGAAGAATTGTGTAGCTTTGACAAGACCGTTGATTTCCTGTCTTTCGTTTATTGCGTGTATTCTTGTTCTGTCGTCCTCGCTCATCAAAAACGGCGTGAACCTATATACATTGTTGGATACATTGTAGTAAAACTTGGCGTCGGTGGCGGCAATAAATGGATATGGTGCGGGCAAAAAGTCCTCGAACACCTCGTTTATTGTCTTGGTCAAAGTCTTATAGGCATCGCTTATGATGTCGGATACCGGGGAGGGTTCGTTCTTTCCGGGAAGAACGCTGACCTCTATATTTTTACCCACGACTTTTTTGATATGGTTAAGAACTTTTTCAGAACTTTCGCCTATATTTATTCTGCAATTGATTGTTGCCGTCGCTTCGGGAGGAAGCACATTGGGCGCATCTGCACCTTTAAGCTGTGTGGGGGCGAAAGTAGTTTTCAATAGGCTGTCCGTAACGGGATTTGCTATTCCAAGCGCCCATTTCAAAAGCGGTGACAGGATGTCCCGATTGACAAATAGGAATTTATATAAGAATTTCATGTTGGGAGCGATAGCTTTCATCATATCTTTGGCGGGAGTGGACCATTTTCTTTTCATAGGTGTTATCGCCACATCATATACGGCTTCGGACAAGAGGTCGACGGCGTTTCTCTTAAAGGGCGTGGAAGCATGTCCGCCCGGCTTTTTTGCCTTAAGCTGAATGTCCACATAGCCCTTTTCGCAAGTGCCGATAAGAGCCAGCATGCCTTTGACTCCTATTATTGACCCGTCCAGCACAGTGCCGCCTTCGTCCAGCACGAATTCCATTTGAATATTGTTTTTCTCAAGGTAGGAGGCGATGTTTTTCGCTCCCTCTTTGCCAGTAAATTCCTCATCATGCCCAAAACAAAAATAGATTGTTCTTCTGGGCTTGAAGTTGTTTTCCAACAGAATTTCCATAGCTTCAAGAGCGGCTATCATTTGCCCTTTCATATCTTGAGAGCCTCTGCCATATACATAGCCGTCTTTTATAGCGCCCGAAAAGGGGTGAACTTCCCAACCTTCGGGAGGAGCGGGGACCACATCTTGATGGGCAAGAAAACAGCCTGGTTTAAGTGAAGGGTCCGTACCCTCAATTTTATAGATTAGGCTATAATTATTGATAATGGTCCTTTGTGCTATCGAATGAATTTTAGGGAATGCCTTTTCCAAAAAGTTATGAAAGTCCAAAAACGGTTGATAGCTCATGCTTTCGTCAAGCACCGTAAGGGTAGGGATTTGAACGGCTTGGGAAAGTTTTTTTGCGATGCGTTCCTTGTTTACTTTTATGGGCTGATATTCGCCTCTTTGGACTTCTATGGGTTTTGTTAACAAAGCTCTTAATATCATAAAAGCAATCAGCACAAAAAAAGCGCCTGCCAATGCGATAAGTACTATTAATGCGGGGGACATATTTTTCTCCTTAAGATTATTTTTTATATTCCTTATTATAACGCTATGCCAAGCTAAATGCAATATCTTATCGCCAAGATAAGGTATATATAGAAGAAATGGTGTAAAAAATTATATAAATTGCTTGCAAAAAAAGAAGAGAATGATATAATAATATTTAGCACTCAAGCGGACTGAGTGCCAAATTGAGAACAAGGAAGGTGCGATATGAGAAAATTTAAGACAGAGTCTAAAAGAATTCTTGACTTAATGATTAATTCAATTTATACCCATAAAGAGATATTCTTAAGAGAGATTTTGTCCAATGCCAGCGACGCCATAGATAAGCTATACTATAAGAGCCTTATGGAGAACTTAAGCTTTACTAAAGATGATTTTCAAATAAAAATAGACATCGACAAAGAAAAAGGCATTTTGAAAGTCACGGACAACGGCATAGGAATGACAGAAAAGGAGTTAGAAGACAATTTAGGGGTTATCGCCAAAAGCGGCTCCTATGACTTTGTAAAGAATCTTAAGGAAAAAAAGGATATAGAGATTATCGGTCAGTTTGGCGTGGGATTTTATTCGGCGTTTATGGTCAGCGACAAGGTCGAGGTGCTCACAAAGGCGTATGGCAGCGGCCAAGCGTTCCTATGGACTTCAAAAGGTGCGGAAGGGTATGAGATAAAGAGCGCCGAGAAAGAGCAGCACGGCACGGATGTCATTATGTACATTAAAAAGAGCGTTGAGGAAGAGAATTATGAAGAGTTCCTTAGCGAATACCGCATAAGAGAGCTTGTAAAAAAATATTCGGACTATATAAAATATCCTATAAAAATGGATGTTGAAAAAACTAAAAAAGACCCGGAGGACGAAAAAAAGAGCATTAAGTATAAGGAAGAAGAGACTCTCAACACCATGATTCCCCTTTGGAAAAGGAATAAGTCGGAGATTAAGGAAGAGGAATACAACAATTTCTATAAAGAGACCTTTTTTGATTTTGAAAACCCCTTAAAAGTAATTCATACATCTGTAGAAGGAATGAGCGTGGACTATAATGCGATTTTGTTTATTCCGTCCAAAGCACCCTTTAATTATTATACCAAAAACTATGAAAAGGGTATCCGTTTATATACGAAAGGTATCCTGATTATGGAAAAATGTGCGGAACTCTTGCCGGATTATTTTAGTTTTGTAAAGGGTATGGTTGACAGCGAACTCACTTTGAATATATCCCGAGAGACCATTCAGCATAACAGCCAGCTTAAGAGAATAGCCAAGAGCATTCAAAAGAAAATAAAGTCCGAGCTTTTGGATATGATGCAGTCGGACAGAGAAAAATATGAAAAATTCTTCAATGAGTTTGGGCTTCAATTGAAGTACGGCATGTATGAAAATTGGGGCATGAATAAAGACGAAGTAAAGGACCTTATACTCTTTTATTCTTTAAATGAAGAGAAGATGATAAGCTTCAAAGAGTATGTCGAAAAGATGAAAGACAGCCAAAAATATATCTATTATGCCCAAGGAAAAAGCGTGGACGCCATTAAGCTTTTGCCTCAAGTCGAAAAGGTTAGGGAATACGGGTACGATATCCTTTGTATGACCGAGGAGATAGACGAATTTGCTATCAAGGTACTGAACGAATATGACAAAAAGGAATTCCGTTCGGTGTCCAGCGGAGATTTGGGGCTTGACGAAAAAGAAAAGGATATCGAGAGCAAAAAGGACAAGGAGATATTGAAATTTATAAAGGACAGCTTAGAAGATAAGGTTGTCAAGGTGCGCTTGTCGGCAAGCTTAAGGACTCACCCCGTATGTCTTGCCAGCGAGGGCGATGTCTCAATTGAAATGGAAAAGGTGTTCAAGGCTATGCCGAACTCCAAGGGCATAACCGCCCAAAAAATACTTGAAATAAACCCGAATCACAAAATATATGAAAAAATCAAGAAATTATATGAGGAAGACAAGGAAGAATTGAAAGACATCTCCCAAATCCTTTTGACTCAAGCTATGCTTATAGAGGGCTTGCCTATCGAGAACCCCGCGGAGTATTCGGATATGGTATGCAAGCGGCTTTAACTTATATACGAAAAAAAGGGACAAGAAAGTCCCTTTTTTTTATTCTCTTATGGATATTAGGCAAAGTTATTCTTCTATGGCGTCGTTGAGTGCTTTTAACAATTTGTCTGCGTCAATGCCGTGCGTCATGGCCGCTTGTTCAACTGTTTCTCCATGAGAAAGAGCGCATCCAAGACAATGCATACCAAAACCTTGCAATATTTCTGCCATTTTTTCGGTGTCTCCCATTTGGAAAGCTTCAATTAACAACATATCCTTAGTTATTTTCATATCCAACCTCCAATTTAGATAATATTAGTATATAACATCTTTCAAAAGAATTCAATTATTAATTTATACAAAAGCCCAAACAGCCAAAGGAATGGTCACCACTGATAAGATAGAGGTCATCAGCACGGCTTTAGCGGCGGAAGCATTGTCAGAATTGTAGATAGAAGAAAACATCATTACATTGGTCGCTGAAGGCATGGCGGCAAGGGCTATGAAGTTAAGTTTAATCGCTTGAATATCCACAAACAAGCTTGTCGCCCACAATATTAAAAAGGCGATTGTCGGCGATAATATGAGCTTTATGAAAGACACTATATAGACTCTGTAATCCCTGACAAGCTCCTTGATATTTATTTTAGAAAACTGCATTCCCAAAATGGTCATGGACAGCGGCGCCATGGTGCTGGAAAAAAGCCCAGCGGCATCCGCCAATGGTTTTAGCTTTGGAAAGGTTATAAAGTTCCAATTCAAAATAAAAAACGGCAGTATGACGATAAAAGAAATTGTGGGTAGGTTTAAGAAAATGTTTTTTAAGGATATATGTCTTTTGTCTTTCGTTATGAAGAAACACCCCAAGGTCCAAGCCACAAGATTAAAGCCCACTAAAGAAGCTGTGGCGTATAATATTACTTCGTGGTTGTTGTCGGTCAAGAGCTGTAAAAAAGGTATGCACATATATCCCACATTTCCCAAAGAGCTTGCAAAAGAATAAACATCCCTCTTCGGGCTGTCTTTGTCCTTAAAGAGAGAGAATTTCGCAATATATAAAAGGGCTATCATTAAGATTGTGGTAAGAGCGATAATCAATATCAAATTTACTAAGATATCCGTTTCAAAACGGGTGTTCAAAAAAGCGTTGGCAGTAATAAAAGGCTGGCAGATATACAAAAGAACAACTGACAGTACCTTTACGCCGCTTTCGGAGTCGATAAGTTTTAGTTTTGTAACAATAAAGCCGGGGATTGCCATTGCCAAAAGTATGCCGACAGTCTGAAGCGTAGTAAGAAAAGCCATTTATATCTCCATATCTATTCCATAAAGCTTAAAGAGCTTTTGGATTTGTGAAAGCTCTTTGAAGCGAACAGCGTATTTGAATGTGGTGTTTATCAACCCCAGCCAGACAAGCTTTATTAGGTATGTATCATTAAGGTCAATACAGTTCAAGAGCCCTTTGGCAAAGAACAAAATTTCCTTTTCGCAATTTTCTCCCAAGCTGTATTTTCCTGATTGGATGTTCTGTATCAAAACTTTAAGCCAGTCGCTGATATCCTCTACCATTTTGTCTAAGACGGGAGCTTTTTTGTCTGATTGCACTTCTTCCATGCATTCGCCTTTCAATACCGAAATAAAAGCGTCCCTAAGCGGCACAAGCGCTTGTTTGCATAGAAGGTCATACGCATGCTGCATATCCGAAGTGTTGGGAAAGAATTTTGTCAATAGTTCGATTATGGATATCTCTTTTGTGTCTAATTTATATATCAAGCCCATGACGAAGGCTATTGTGTCACGCTTGTTTATGGGCAGATAAATCTTTTCAAGCTTATTCGCCTTTTCCCAATCGTCATAAAAGGAATAGTTTATATTGCACTCTTTTATGATATCACAAAGGTTCTTATCTTCCGCAATTTTTGAGAGAAAATACGAGATGTCCTTGTCTAAGACAAGCAAATTGGTTTTCATAAGCTTATTGGTAAGCTCCACTATAAGCTCTATGGACTTTTCCATAACCGCCTCCCGCTTTTTCACAAATTATAGCACAGTTAATATGAATTATCAATGAAATATAGCCCGCCAAGCTATTGACATCTTTTATCTTTTAAGGTATATTTTTTGTAGCCATAGCAACAAGCTATCTTGAATTTTGTAGCCATGGCAACATTTTTTACTTAGGAAGGTCAAATGAATTTTTTAAGAATTATCAAGAAAAATTTTCTTTTTGATGGGTTCAGCAATAAGGATATAAACACTCTTTTTGATTGCATGCAAGGCAAGATAGTAAAGAAATCCAAAGGCATGCTTGTGGCTTTTGAAGACAGCAAGATTGAGGATATATGCATTGTCTTAGAGGGCAAGCTTTTGGCGTTTGTCACCAAAATTAACGGCGAAAGACTCCCTTTGAGGCTATACTCCCAAGGCGAGATGTTTGGGCTTCACCAAGGATATTTGAAGCCTAATAACTTAGGGTTTTATGTGGTGGCGGCAAGCGAAGTGACCTTGCTTTTCCTAAGGATTTCCTCAATAGTTACCATGTGCGAAAAAGCCTGTTCGTGTCATCAAAAAATCATAACAAGGGCATTGGAATACCTTAGTCAAAGAATTTATGACTTGGAAAACAATAAAAATTATATTACAATAAAGGGGATGCGGCATAAAATCGCAAAGCTTATATACGATAAGTTTCTTGAACAAAAAAAGCTTGTCGTATATCTTGGTATGAACAGAAACCAAATGGCTGAATATCTAAATGTGTCCAGACCCTCTATGTCCAGAGAGCTTATGAGAATGAGGGACGAAGATATTTTAGATTTTTATAAAGATAAGATAACCATAAAAGATATCAAAAAAATTGAGGATATCTTAAAAGGAGAAGCTTAAATGAAAAAAATAAGCATTGAGTATCACATAAGAAAAGAGGACGAAAAAAAGTATTTGTTCTTGCCTTTTGAAGTGCCCGAAGGCGTGGAAAGAATGGACATAGCCTATTCTTATAAAGGCGACAAGGACGATGCGAGAGTGACCGAAAAGAAAAAGAATGTCATAGATTTTGGACTTCTTGACCAAAACGGCGACGACATAGGAACCACGGGCTCAGAACAGAAGTTCATTACGATATCCCCAAGCTTCTCCACAGGCGGCTATAAGAAAAGAGAGATTAAAAAAGGTACTTGGCAGATTATAGTAGGCGCTTATCAGATAAGGGAAGAGGGCGTCACAGTAACCTATGACATTGTTTTTCATATGAAAAAGGCAAGGTGGTTAAAAGGCGATACCCATATGCATACCACCAATTCCGACGGAAGATATACTGCTATGGAACTTGCCCAAAAGGCAAAAAAGAAAGGTCTGGATTTCATTATGATAACCGACCACAACAACAATTTGGAAGACCTGCCCATGCCTCAAGTCAGCGGCTTGACGGTTATAAGGGGTCTGGAACTGACCAATTATAGAGGACATATGAACTTGTACGGCGTGGGCAAGCCGTATGACGGCAGTTTTGCCATAAATTCAAAAGAAGAGTTCTTCAAAAGAACCTCACAAGCTTTGGAAAGAGGTGCGCTGATTTCCATAAACCATCCCATGTGTTCGCTGTGTCCCTGGCTTATGGAATATTCGGGATTTCCATACCATGCAATAGAGGTATGGAATGGAATTATGAGAAGAGACAATCTCAAAAACATACAACTATGGAATGATATGCTTAAAGAGGGCAAGAGGCTTACCGCCATAGGGGGAAGCGATTATCATAGGGACTTTTATATCACGGACTTATTCGCTTCGCCGATTTTGAGAGTATTGGCTGACTGCAACAGTCAGACGGATATTTTGGATGCGATAAGAAAGGGCAGATGCGTTATCACACGCTCTTCTAATTCTACTATGATTTATATGAGCTGCGGCGATGTGCAAGTAGGGGGAGAAATAAAATACAAAAAAGACTTGAAAGTAAATATAAAGGTCGAAAAGATGCTTAGGGGGCATAAGCTCAAAGTAATAGATAAAGAAGGATGTTTCTTTGAATTCAAAGCACCGAGAAAAGGCGACTTTTCCTTTGAGGTGGCTTTGAGAGGAAAGGGTTTTGTAAGGTGCGAAATAGAATATGAAAAATCCCCCATAGGAAAACTGCTTCATAGGGCACTTTTCTATTTTATAATAAGAAAGGAGGCGTACCAACCTGTGCCTCCCTTCATATATGCTTTGACCAATCCAATTTATATTGTTTAGGCTTATTCTTCGTTAAGTATGCAATCATTCTCTTGGGACAGCTCTTTTGCGAGCCTTTCTTCACGCATTTTTCCAAGCTCTTGATGCGCAAGCGCCCTTTCTTCGCCTATGAATGAATAAAATTTCATGGGAATGGCGCTCACCAGCCAGCCGATAGCGGGGATTACTGTTATCATAAAGAAAAACCCTTTAAGCGTGTAATCAGACTGCTGCTGGGTAATAAGCTGGTCGCCTACTTTTACGGGTTCCACAAATTTTATTATGATAAGAACCAAAGACACAAGCCCTGTTTGCAAAGCGTACATAAGCTTATTCATAAGGGTTTGGAAAGAGACCGTAACCCCTTCGTTTCTTTTTCCGGTCTTCCATTCCACATAGTCCACGCTGTCCGCAATCATGGCATAATTGATGTTGGAAGTATAGCCAAAAGCCAATCCGCAAATCAGCATGCAGAGCATTATTGCCCAGAGCTTTGGACCTATGGAAAGCAGCAATAGACACCCAAAGACGCCGACAACCGAACTTATATAATATATCTGTTTATAGTTGATTTTTTTGCATACAAGGGGTGTGGTGAGCATTCCTATGTATCCTGCGACGCCCCACCCCGCGACTATGACGATGTTGAGCATGGTAGGCGAAAAGTCTATTCCAAAAAGCGTTGTAGGACCTATTATGTATGTCGCCATATACATGCTGGACACTACCGGCATGGTCCTCATAAAACCCAATACATTGGCTAAGACGACTTGGCGCAAGGGTTTATTGACACCTAAGAGCTTTATGCATTCTTTAAGCGTGGGCGCTTTTTCGGTTTTGGTGCATCTTTCCTTAGTGCCAAAGTAAGAAAGCGAAAAGAGCGCCGCTCCGATAATGCCGATAGCTATTCCCGCCATGGGAAAGCCCTTGGCGTTGTCGCCTTTGGCGATGACATCCACGAATAGGGGTATGATTAATACCGGCAAAGCGCCTCCTATGGTGTGTATTAGCCTTGAAAAAGATATGAAAGAAATTCTTTCTTTGGGGTTGGGAGTCATGACTGAAGCAAGTCCCCAGAAAGGAACATCGCATACCGTATAAATCATTCCCCATAATATATATGTGACATAGGCATAGACCACTTTCCATGTATAGCTAATATCGGGAATCAAGAAAAGCGATATGGTAGACAGTGCCAAGGGTATAGGAATGACCATTAAGTAAGGTCTCATCTTGCCCCGCTTGGTCTTTGTCTTGTCCACGATAGTACCCATTATCGGGTCGTTCAAGGCGTCCCAAACTCTTGCCACAATCATAAGTATGCCCGCAGCGCCCGCACCCAAAAGGTATACATCGGTATAGAAAAATAAAATAAAGGAGTTGACAACTCCAATAATTAAGTTCTGACCAAAGCCTGCCAAAGCAAAAGAAGCGATATTGAATTTGGTAAGATACTTTTTGTCGTTAATGTTCATTGATGAGACCTGATTTTCCATTTGTAAAATCTCCTAAAAAAGTCTAAATAACTTTATTATGATAACAGATTTGAGCTGCCTTTTCAAGGGAAAGAATAGAGACATACCACGTTATAAGTCTTTTATCTATCCCCTACGGGTAATAAACATTGACTGAAATAACCTTGTTATGGTATAATTTTTGATATTCAAGAAAATATAATCTTACGGAGGATAAATGTATAAATTCAGCTTAAACACAGACAAAGAGGGGCTTTACAACATCACAAAAGAAGTAGAAGAAGCGGTATATGACAGCGGCAAGCGTGAGGGGTTATGCGTGGTGTACTGCCCGCATACCACAGCGGCGATAACCATAAACGAAAATTGCGATGAGGATGTTTGCAAGGATATCATATTTGCACTTAATAAGGTTTTCCCAAAATTCAAAGAGTACAAACACGATGAAGGCAACAGCGACGGTCATATAAAAAGCAGCCTTATTGGAGTAAGCCAAACTTTATTGATAGATAACTACAAGCTTGTTTTGGGGACTTGGCAGGGTATATTTCTTGCAGAATTTGACCCGCCAAGAAACAGAAATTTTTATGTGAAAATCATTTAATCTTTATTCGGAGGACGATATGAACTATGACAAATATTTAAGCGACAGAGTAAAAACCTTAAAACCCAGCGGCATTAGAAAGTTCTTTGATGTCGCCGCAGCGATGCCCGACTGTATCTCTTTGGGCGTGGGAGAGCCCAATTTTGTCACTCCCGACAACGCCAGAGAAGCGGCGATTGAGTCTATAAAAAGAGGCGAGACCAAGTATACTTCCAATAGCGGCATATTGGAGCTTAGGGAAGCAATAGTCAGATATCTGAAAGAGAGATTTGACCTAAGTTATTCCATAAACGATATCATAATAACCGTAGGTGTCAGCGAGGCGTTGGACAACGCACTTAGGGCACTGATTAATTTCGGGGACGAGGTGCTTATTCCCGAGCCTTGTTTTGTGTCTTACGCCCCTTGCGTCACCCTTGCGGGAGGCGTCCCCGTATCCTTGCCCTGTACGGCGGATAACGGCTTTATACTTACTAAAGAATTGCTTGAAGAATACATCACCGATAAGACCAAGCTTTTATTCGTGCCTTTCCCGTCCAATCCCACCGGCGGCATAATGACCAAAGAAGAGCTTGAAGATATTGCTCCCGTCATTATTGAAAATGACCTTATTGTGCTTTCTGACGAGGTATACGCCGAACTTACCTACGGCGACAAAAAGCATGTGAGCATAGCCTCTATTCCGGGTATGAAAGAAAGGACAATAGTATTTAACGGTTTTTCCAAGGCTTTTGCCATGACGGGCTGGCGTATTGGGTTTGCGGCAGCACCCTCTCCCATAGCCGCTCAGATATTAAAAATTCATCAATACGCCATTATGTGCGCTCCCACTGCGGGGCAGTACGCGGCTTTGGCGTGCCTGGAAGAGGGGTTTAAGGACAATTTCGCAACCGTCAATATGATGAAAGAGGAATATGACAGAAAGAGAAAGTTCTTACATAAATCGCTTATTGAACTTGGACTTAGCTGTTTTGAGCCATTGGGCGCTTTCTATATGTTCCCATGCGTAAAGTCTACGGGCATGGACGGCGAAGAATTCGCCAATGAATTCCTAAGAGCCCAAAAAGTGGCGGTAGTGCCCGGCGGCGCTTTTGGAGAGAGCGGAAAGGACCATATAAGAATAAGCTATGCCTATTCCATGGAGAAATTGGAAAAAGCCATGGAAAGGATGAGGGCTTTTTTAGCAAAATAAAGTATCGCTAAATCGCTTTACGGGAAAGATAAGGTATAGGAGAAAAAAATGAACGACCCGCGTATAACCAAACTTGCGAAGAACCTAATAAACTATTCCTGCGACTTGAAAAAAGACGAAAAAATACTCATCGAAGCGTCAGGCGTGGATATAGAAATGGTCAAAGCCTTAATCAGAGAAGTATATGACAAAGGCGGGATTCCCTTTGTGGAAATCTCAGACAACAGAATAAAACGAGAACTTCTTATGGGCATGACACAAATTAACGCTTCGCTTATGGCAAAATACGCATCTTGCCGCATGTCAGAAATGGATGCCTATATCGGCATACGGGGCGGCAATAATTCCTTAGAGACCAGCGATGTCCCAAGCGAAAAGATGCGCATTTATTCCAAATATTATGCTCATCCCG
>DUON01000022.1 GCA_012838805.1 Clostridiales bacterium | reverse complement strand
TGTTGCTATGGCTACAGATATGCTGTTCAACAGACTTGGATAAACAGACGAAACTTCTACCAATTTCTCAAACAAAAGCCCTTTTGCAACATCTTCTACCGCTGTATTTGTAGCTATGGCTACCGATTTGGTGTAATTATCGTCCTGTTCATAAAGCAACAAAATTCCAAAGGCGTTATCTATGCTTATCATGTTCATGAGCCTATTGAATATCTCTACATTATTGGGCTCGCCGCCATGATTTATTATATCATTACGGATAAATTCCCTTTCTGATTGATAAAGCCCGTTGTCGTCAAGGAAGTATATGATATCGTCTTTTATGGTGTCCACAATACCCAACAGATAGTTTTCCAATATAAGCGCTTTATCCGCAGTTATGGTATTCTCAATAAAGCTGTCATAGCTTGTTGTCAACACCTCAAGGTCTTCAATAATCTCCTGTGCCGACATGTTCAAGATGTTCGCCAGATAGGGATAGATTATGGGCGCTCTCTTTGTCAATAAGGGATTGTCTTCCAAAAGCTTAAGCCATGCCATTGAGGCAGTTAAGTTATAATTTGCGCTTAAGAAGTCGGTCATAAAGTCAAAAAGGAATTCTCTTTGCCTTTGCCTTTGCTCTAAGGTCAGCTGGTCGGCTTGCACAAGGGCATTGAATCCCAAGGCATAAAGGCTTTCGTTCGCTAAGGCTTGAGATAAATCATTGGCGTCGCCATACAGCTTGACTTTTTCGTTTATGAGAGAGTTGAAGATTGCCTTTCTTTCTGTGTCCGTGGTTTGCGCTCTTTGAATCAAGCTGTCGAAGAGATAAGCCTTTGTCGTGTCTTTAGCGTCCGCCATAATCAAATAGTATGTCAATAAGTCACGCGCTTCAAAAATATGGACATCATTCAAACTGTTATTGAAATAAACCGCAAGCCCGTCTTTAGGCAATACCAGATTTCCGCCATAGTTGTTTATGTCGTCATACGGATCGAATGAGATATTGTTCTTGTCGTTATATTCGACAAGACCTTCATATTCTATAACGGGATTTTTTAAGGGCTTGACTTTTATATAAAGCTGTATCTCTTGGTCAAGTCTTATTGGATACACGCTGTCTATATCTTCATAATAGTAGTATGAGAATATTCTGGCGGTGGCGAAAAGCTCAGGCTCTCCCGTTCCGTTATGGTCTATTCTCCTGCCTCCCGTCCATTCGTCCACAAGGCGCCATTCCACTTCAAAAGCATTGTTCAAGGTGGTGTCATAATAAGTGTCTATGACCATGCTGCCGATATCATACTGTACCTCGCCAAACTCATAGGTATAGGGTCTTATCGTTCGGGGCAGCTTGGAGGTATCAAACCCCAAGGGCTGGGACGGGTCGTATATCTCATAGAGGTTGTCTATTTCAATAATACCGTCTCTTATATCCAGCATGCTGAAGTTCCTATCGTCCGCATAGGCATTATACTTTGTCATTCCGATATACTTTCTTGGGAAAGTGACATTGTAAGTAAACTCTCCCTGTTCGCAAGGAAGATTTATGGTAAAGTTCATAATGGCGGGGTTGAGCACATTTATTACGGTTTCAGGGATACGATTAATTATTTGCCCTTCTTGGAAGCCCGGAATGGGGCTTGCCACAACCCAGTTTGTGATATTTCCAAAGACCACATCGCCTGAATATGTATAATTTACTGTTATAGTACCAGGAAGATTAAAGCCTTCAGGATATCTTGCGTTTCCGTATTCGTCAAACGGCTCTAAGTCCTCTAAAGAGGGCTCGCCGTACACCACATTGATTTGGTCGACTATGACCTTGAACTTAACTGTTATGGGATAACGGCAGCTTCCCGAACTCAAGTGACTCATTTCCACATCCAGATACGCATACCTTATCTGCGTGGTTTCGTCAATTCTAACATCGTACACTTCGGGGTCGGTCGCTAAGAATTTGGCGTCAAAATTCCTCTTTTGCTGTTCAAGGGTGGCTCCCTCACCTATTGAGAATCTGGGACTGAAATATCCGTCCGTCTCGTCGGCGAACATAAGGCTGACCTCGGACAAGACATCATAGAAATACTCGCTGGGGGCAATAAAGACTTCTTCTCCCCGCTCGTCTATCTGGGTGAACCCAAGCGGCTTAGCGACATCGATAAATACCGTTCTTATATTGCTTAGGCGTCTATCTATCAGTTCGTTTAGTATAAGCTCGTATCTTATTTCGGGATTTTCATGCCATATGCTCTCTTCCATCTCATCCATAATCTGCCTGTCAATATCCGTTGTGGCGTCATGGTTGTAGATTGCTGAGAATTTGTCTTGGAACAATTCGTATTGATCCATTATATTATAGATAAGATCTACTGCTTCTTGCTCGTCAGAGATATATACATATCTATAATCCACGCTCATAACCGTGGGGTCATAATCCCTCATCCTATTGAAATTAAAGGTCACTATCTCCTTTCTTGTCACATAGAAAGGAACCCTAATTGTCTGCTGATTTACCTGTCCGTATCCAATATACCCCTCCAGCGTCACGCCTAAAATAGCACCCGAACTGCTTTCCAATACCGCAATAATCTCTTCAAGGTTTATCCATTTTACATTGAGCTGATATCTTTGAGATGAAGTCTCGGGGTTGTCGCCGAAGAAGATGCCTATCCTCGCTTGGGCTATCTCGTCGTTCTTTATGCTGATATAGGACAAAAGAGCGTTATATTTATTCTGTTCTTCGGTGGCGGTAGGATTCAGCAAAGCGTAATAGTTATATCTTTGTGTCATTAAAGTTCTTTCAGAAAGCGCCGTTATGGCATAATATTCGTCATAACAATATGCGTATATCCTTTCAGTCGTCATGTCGGGATTTGCTTTCCTAAGCGCTGTAAGTAAAATATTTATTTTGCCTATCGTCTTGTCATATTCGTCATTCAGCTTCAAAAGCACTAACAGCCTTTCAAGCATGGTCCGGCTTGTATAAGAATAGGTATTGATATTATACTGGTCTTGGGGTTGCGAAGAGGAAGTGTTGTGGATATCCACACGCGTATATTCGTTTAAGGGGTCGGTAATAATAACAGTCCTCGGCATGACATTTATGGTCAAAGAAATCTCCTGCTCTATTATCGATTGGGTAGCCTCAATATAAGTCTTCAAGATAAAACTTCCGCCCTGATGGGGGAAGACATATCTTGAGTCTATAGGTATCTCGCCTTTTTCAATCAAGAGTCGGAAATATGCCTCTTCTTCTTGAGAAGGTATATTAAAACCGTCTGGCACAACGCTTGCGGGATTACCCAAGCCTTGGTCAATTCGCCTCAAATATTCAAAAATCCATGAATAATTCCTACCGTCAAGCTGCAGCATCCATTCTTGACCTTCTTCCAGCATAATAAACCATTCCACATTGTCCACAAAAATTTGATTGCCGTTTCTAAGCATCAAAGTGTAATATGAAGGAAGCGTATAGCTGAGGTACGGGTCTATTGTCTTTTGGGTGACATTGATATCCATTCCCTCAAAGGTTATATCTTGATATACGGCGTCAAGGTTCTTGACAATCATATTTACTTCAATAGTGACATCGCCGTCACCAATAACGCCTTTGACAAACAAGTTTTCCTCATTAGCGGACACATGCCTTAGCCAGTATTGAGTAAATAGAATATTCCCGCCGCTGTCATAGGTATGCCTTGCCGTCAAGACATCGCTTTCAATCCATTTTATAGAATAGGCTTTTCTTTGGATTCTGTTTTCTCCGCCTTGAGTGACTTCCATATAGACAGTATCGGGCAAGGGCTCTTGGTTGTAGGGATTGAACAAGAAGAATTCCCCTAAAGCCGCCGTTTGGCTGAATGCCACATTATGATAAGACATCATCTGCCTTATCGGGTCTTCAAAATTCAAAGAGCCGTCGCCAAGTCTGTTGTAGCCTGTTATGGCATACACATTGCCCGCTATGCCAATAGTGGCAAGCGCTCGGGAGGGCATAATAATTCTTAGACTAATTTCTTGTGTTCCGACAGTGAAGTCCTCTTTCTCGATCATAGAGGTATTAATGTCTCTGTCCTCAATACCTAAAGGTGCATGTGTTCCTTGTATTCTGACCGTTGAGGGATTGACCTCGGCATGCTTCCAATTTAGTGTTATAGGGAGATAGTTGCTATAATATTCGTTGGGATTAACGCTGTAATCTCTGGGTGCTATAACCCTATATGTGCCGTCCTCAAAATAAAGCCTCAATTCCTGCGTCTGGGTGGACTGTACAGGGAAAACATAGGTGTCCGTCTGCAAGACATCAACGGTATAAAGCCCGATCTCTTCGGTGAAAGGTCTTTGTTCCAAAGGCAAATGAGTATTTATTTTGTCCACAAACCTTAGATAAGCGACCACTTTGGACTTGATGTTTATTTTTATCGCAATAGTCAGCTTGTTATACGGCGCATGAGAAAAATACACTCCGCCATTGAACTTAATCTTGTTCAGGTCAAAGTCCCAATCAATGTCGCTTAATATGACGGTGTCGCCCATTTCTACGCCGTCTACCGACTCGAATTTGAGCTCAAGGCTTGAGGGCAGAGGATGCCATTCAGGGTCGTCTAAGCGTCTTACCGCATAAGTATAGGGGTCTATGGTCACTTCAGCAACAACGGGTTTTTGCAAGTCGCTGAGAAGCGGCGCTTGCTGCCCGTTAATGATTTGTTTCAATGGGATAATAACTCTTCCCAGCACCTCGACGGAGATATAAAATCTGATTTCCGCCACACTGCCTTTTCCTATCACCAGCCAGTACTCTTGACGGGGCATTCCAGAGATATTGATATTGCTGGAATCAAACCCTTCAATAACATAGCCGACATATCCAAAGGTATTGTCGTCATATAAGACGGGAATTCTATCAGGCAATTTATCGTCTATGGACGGGTCTATCTTAAGCGGTCTGTCCACGGTCAGAACGGCGTCTTGGTTGTTGGGCATGTCGGGGTCAAGCGCGCGTTTGACTACCTTTATTCCGTTGATATGGTCTGTTATCCTCACAAAGTATGAAACCATTTTGTCCAATATTTTCGCCGTGGGCTGATAATATACTTGTCCCGTCTGTATCATTACTGAATCTTCCAAATAGGTCAGCTTAAGCCGCATTAGGTTGTCCCCAAAATAGACATATACAAAGTCCTGCCACCTCGTGGTATAGATGCTCTCAAATGTTTCCTCTACCAAAGGTCTGACATTGGGGGTTGGGAAAAGGTCTTCGGAAATGTCGATATTAAGGTATTCCTCGGCGGTGGTCGCAAACCTTACTCTGGCTTTCAAAGAGGCGTTAAGGTTGTCTATGCCTATGAGTTCGTGTACCGTGTCCGCCACCAAATTAAAAGCAAGTGAGTTGTCATAAAACCTTAACATCATGCTTGGGCTTTCTTTCAGCGACGAAATAAGCCTGTTCAACAGGTCCATAACATTTTCCAGACCAAATATATTGTCTTCGCCCAGAAGTTCGTTAAAGGCTTCCACAACTTTACTTCTCTGAATTTTGTATCTCAAAGCGCTTTGGTCATAGGGCTCTCCGTCTGGGTCAAAGCCCTTGGGTCCTACAGGGAAATTAAAGTCCACCAAAAGATATGCGGGGTCTTTGGCGGAATAGACGCCAAGGAGCATTGTATCTTTTTTATAAAGTTCAAATTTGAGTACGGACTCGATCTCTCTTTGCAGCTGTCCGTATTCGTCCTCGGTATATTCGTATATTTGCATTATGTCCAGAACAAAATTAAGCGTTTCATAACTCATTAGAGTAAAAGGCGTGTTGACGCCGGAGATGTCGCCCATAAGCGCTCCGAAAAGCTCGTCGAACTTAACTG
This sequence comes from Clostridiales bacterium, assembly GCA_012838805.1. Classification (GTDB taxonomy): domain Bacteria; phylum Bacillota; class Clostridia; order Christensenellales; family DTU072; genus DTU072. Next base: position 12,961 of record DUON01000022.1, on the reverse strand, counting down.
AGGAGACTTCCTGCATGGACAGCTCGCCCTCCAAAGTCAAAATGGTATTGTCGGGCATTTCCATATAATAAAAAGTATTCGGATTAAACGACGGCGGGAATTTGAGGGTATCTCCGGGAAGCGGATCTATTACGGACAGTCTAAGCTCAAACACAAGGCTGTCTCCGTCATACAAATCCAATCCGATATCGCCGTTTTCCACATTATAGGAGAATATCAAGGTTGCGTTTTCCAAAGCGTCGTCGCCTAACAGCTGATTTATCATTTCTTTGGGCACGCCAAGCTTATTGGCAATAATCTGGGCAAGGTCCATATCCTCACCGTACATCTGTTCAATAAGCTCTTTTGTGATGCGGATATATATCGTATTGTTCTCTTCGTCGGATTCTATATGCTCCAAAACCGTAAGCAAAAGCTCCTCATTTTCCCCGTATATATCTTCTTCGGTCAAAGTCCTCACAATCCTCAGCAAGTCATTGAATAATAGCGTTATCTCCTGTGCCAAATCGATGTTATCAAACTTGACTTTGGGCAGGTTTAATTTCTGAAGCTCTATTGCTCCGCCCAGCTGATTCTGCATGCCTGTAATGTCAATATATAGTATCTGGTCTTTATAAAAAAGCCCTCCCATATATTCTTGCACGCTCTCAATCGTAAACAGCACTTGGTTGACCGTATTGTCGGTGGAAGAGAGTATGGTTCTCAATGTGGCGTCATAAGTCATGTCAAAAAACGGCACATACAGCGTTCCGCCATAATTGAGTCTTCCCATCTGTATTTCTTCATATTTTAATAGATACGGGTTTTCGGTATCGTCTATTTTTATTTCGCCTTTTCCGGGACGCGCTTGGACTTCCAAGTCCAGCGTGAAGTCATTTATGGTATCAGCCATTGTGCCGCTTGCCTTAAATATCACGCCCTGCACTCCCCCGTCTTCCAGCCTGATATTTATCAAGTCTCCCATCATGGTGGCTATTTCCATATAGGACAGTTCGCTGATACGGAAACCAAAATACTTCAAGCTCAAAAGGTCGAATTTGTCCTCGAACTTCTCAAAGGTATTCTTTATCAAATCGTTTACTTGCTGTTTTATCTGACCATAGTTTAAGTCCACATGCGTCATTTCTATGGATTCCGCCGTGTCGGTAACTATGATATAGCTCATTCTACTTTGGTCCACCAAAGGATAGAGGTTTGCCCCCACATTCTCGGGGTCGAAAAGAGCGGACATCGGCTCTCCAATAAAGGTGTCCGACATATCAAACATAGTGACTATCTCAAAAAACAAGTCGAACATATTTGTGGAGCCGAACCCCTCCATCTTCCGCTTGTTGTCCATGGTCTGCATGAACAAATCTCCCTTGTTATAGTAAATAAAGACTCTGTTCATGTGCTCATGGTTGTCAAAAATCTTCAAATAAATTTCGCTGTCCTGCCTTCTTGGGGCATAATTAGCTTTGTAGACCACAGTATAGTTGATATGTCCAGTATGTATGGTGTATTCGGTGCTTACAAATTTTTCATCGCTTTCTTCCAGCCTTTCCGCTCCTATAAGCATGCCTTGGCTGATTTTCACAAACATATCGTTTTTATTAATTCTAACAATCGGTGAGCCGGGTCCCTCTCCTCCGGTGGGAGGCGGCTGAGGCATTCCGCGGTCGCAGGATATCATAACCAAAGATAATATCGCTATAACGAGAATTAATAATAGGGTTTTGATTTTTATCTTCACTGTAAGCCTCCAAAGCTCTAAACTTTCTTTATTAACTCAATTTCATTTGCAGCATCGACGACTGATAGGTCACATTTCCTATGGTGAAAGATTCCGAATAGACGATGTCCCCCGCCTTGCTTCCCGACGGGATATTCCATACGATATTTGTTATGTCAATAATCTTGACATTCTGGTCTTTTCCGTCAATTTCCCTATTGACAATCTCTCCCATAAAGGTTTGTTTAGCAAAATAATCAAGCATATCGAATACTATTTCTTTTCTGGTATTATAGGGATTCAGCATTCCTAAGTAATCCAAATCCTTGTCATAATCGGTCTTTACGGCTATACTCAAATTGGTTTTCAAATTGTCAAGGGACATTGAAGTTATAGGATTGAGTGCGGCAGAGTCTGTATAATAAGCCTGAGGTCTCAAATCCAAGAACGCCAGCCTTATATTAAAGGTCTGGGTATAGATATACCCGCCCGGTGTCATCTGCAAAAGCAAAGTCACGGTCTTGGAGCCGTCTATGCCTCCGTCAAGATATCCCGTGGACGCCTGCACATCGTACTGTTCTTCTATCATCAAAATATTTTTTGCCTGCCTTGTTATCCAAGCCTTGAACGCCGTCGCATCTATCCACCTATCCCAGCACAGCGCCCAAAGGGCTCTGTTGTTCAAATCGGGATTTTGCTGAATGGTCCTAACTTCCAAATCCACAAGGGTATTGAAGTCCTCGCCTTCGAAGAATTCAGCCATATAATCCCAGCTCATGGACTTGTACTCATAGGCATTCTGACTTTGTGCATACATAATATCTTGGATAAAGTCCATTTCCTCAAGCAACTCAGGATAATTTGTGAACCTGTTTCTCAAATTCTCCCACTTGTTGTGTTTTACTATGTTGTCATAACCCATTGCCTTTTGTTCGTTTAACGACAGGTTGGGATAGCTATATTGAATATTGTCAAGCATTTGAATGAGAAGCTCGGGCTGGTCGGCACTGCTTAATTCGAAGTTCCAAAGTGCCGCCTTTTCAGGTATGCTCAACAATCCCGAAGCAGAGTCTATCGCCAAGAACTCATACATCCTTACCCAGCCTTGGCTCTTTTGCGCTTCGGTTTGCGGGTTTCCATATTCCATAACAATCTTGTCTTTTAGATTTTGCATCTTTACTTTGTTTACGTAAGATGTCGATATATGGTTGAAATAGATTCCCCACGACTCATAGTCATATTCGGAAAGCTCGGTAAAGTTTTGCTCCTGCCATCTCAACTTAAGCCATTCGGATATACTCTGTATCAGCTCCTGTTGTTGAACGGGGGAGCGGTCGAAATTTAACAGCATTTCCATTGCGCTCTTTTCGGCTTCGCTGGTAGTAAGCGAAGGATACATATATCTTATAAATTCAGTCATATCCATGCGTGCCTGTGCCAAGCTCTTGTTCCAGAAGATTCTAACCTGTCCCAAGTCTGATTCGGGCTTTTGGTTAAGGGTTCCGAGCGCTTTGACTATGGACGGGAGGGAGGGATTCAAAGGATCCAAGACCAATAAGGCAGCTCCCGTGGAGTCAAACAGCTCTTGAATTTGAGCGTTAGCCATCTCTTCCGCTTGAACTTCGTCTGTGGCTCTGCCTGTCTGCAAGAACCATTCCTTAAGGCTTTGTACGGTATAATCGGTGGCGTTGACATGGCTTATGTAAGACTGTTCGTATTGATAATAAGCCACATTGCTTCTGGTCATTCTATTCTTATGGGCGTTTCCAAGCGAGAATCCGCCAAGAACGGGCGCTCCCACGCTGATTGACGCCTGATTTCTGGCGATCTGATCCCAATACAGTATATAATTTTTGCGGTTTTGAATTTCTATCATCTCTTGGTCGTCCATGCTGTTTTGAAGAAGCCTGCTGTTTTCGGGATAGAACAGCACATTTCTATATACTGTCTCCGTCCATTCTTGTATTATTTCGCCGGCTTGGTTCTTTTGGTTCTTATATTGGGTTTCCTTTATCATAACCTGATACAGGTCTTCCGCCGAATAGTCCACCAGCCTTGAAAAGACAAAGTTTATGGGGTTCATAATGGTATAATTTCTGTCGTCGTATATATCCCCGCCCTCGGGACCGGTATATTCCCTTAAGCCGCTGCCGCTTTGGTCGTTGTATTCCCAACCGTTTATGACAAGTCTTATGCTAACCGGCTGTCCCACACGGCTGTTTTTGATATATCCCGTGACTATGATTCCCATCTTTCCAGTGGTCTGGTCTTTCTGTGTGGCGCCCGAATAGGAAATCTGCTCATCTCTGAATTCCCAGTTCACAGTTAAGTCGGTGAAGCGCTTCAGGTTCGCCCCTATGCTCACGCCGTCCTCAATCTCTATCAAATTCGGGAAGTCGCTTACCCTTCCCTTAAACGGGTCTTCAATATGATACATGGGGTCTACTCTTGAATATTTATTTTCGCCGTCCGTCAGCCTCCATTCTTCGCCGTCTAAGGTTCTGTCCGTGACAAATATAATAAGGCTTAAGTTCTGCGTCTCCAAACCTTGTCCAAAAAGGCTTGCCGTGAACTGGTCTCTATAAAATGCCAATTCCACTCTGCTCAAAGCCTCTTTGACATCTTCCCAGAGTTCGTATTCGTCCAAAGGAGTGCTGGGGTCGTCGTTTATGTCGTTATACTCTAAGAGAATTTTCCAACCCGTAATTTTAGCCCACATATCAAAGCACATAGCCGCCTTGGCGTCTCCACTTAAATCGGGATAGAGCATAGTCACTCTTGTCTCAATTCCCTGTAAATCCCCAAGCAATATTTCGGGATCGTCAAACAGCTCTTGCCAGCCTTGAGCTTTAGCTCCTAAAGTGGGCGAATATGAGCCCAGTCTCTCAAAGTAAATTAAGCTCTCCAATACAAAATTCATGGTATTATAGGTCAAATCTTCCTCAATGCTCAAGGGGATATCGTTTTGTATCTTGGCAAGTATATCCAAATATATATTTTCCCATGCGTTATATTGAGAAATCTTGGTATCGCCGGCATTGCCGCTAAATTTTACTCCGGCATTGGGATTCTGTTGTGTCTGCCAGCCCGCTGGCTTTTGCCAATTGACATTGACTATATAGCTTTCTCCGCCGTTTTCCGAGTCAAAAATAATCTCTGTCTTGGTGGGGACAAATATATAGTCGCCATACGGGTCTATGTCATAATAGCCGTTGGTCTGATTGTAGGCGTTTAGGTTTCTTGCCATATTCATGGCGTCTATTATCTTGCCTTCCATAACCACATTGTTTACTGCGGAGGCTATCGCTAAGTTTACCGCTCGCGCCAGTCTTCCGCCGGTATTCAGGTTAAGACCTGCGGCATGGCTTGCTCTCATCTCCAATACCAGATTGGATATTGTGTTTTCTATCTCCTGCACGACCGCAAGGATAGTCATATTGAAGTCGTCTTCCACAAAGTCAAACAGATTGGTGAAGAAAGTATCTATGCTCTCCGTCATGTCTCCGCCAATAAGATATAAATTGGCAAGAACATGTAACAAATCCGTGAACTCAACAGAATTTTGCACGAACATAAGGTTCAAAGCATCCGTCACGGCTTGAATAAGCTCGATTCCGTCGCTGCTTTCGCTGACGCCTTGCTGTATCATTTGCTCAAAGTGGTCGGTTATTATCTGATCAATTTGGGCTCTAATCACAGAGGGCTCTTGACTTTCGATAAGGTTTATTGCCTTAATTATCGCCTTGATATCCAATTTGGCGTGAATGCTGTTCTTAAGCTTTATCACATAGGGTTGTTCTTTGCGGTCGGTCTCAAATTGTATTTGGTACATGATTTGAGGCTCTATGTATTCCACGATTTTGTTATTGATTATCAATGCGGCGGCGTCGCTATAAATTGTGTCAAAGAATTCTATAACCGCGTCTTCTATCATTGCGAATGTAACCGCGCCCGACTGCTCTAAATATTCTTCCAGCATATCTACAATTAAGTCGGTCTCTTGGTCAAGCCTTGACTCATAGATGTCTATAAGAATTTCGGCGACATAGTTATGCAGCCTCTTGTCAAGCTCACCCACGCCGGGATTGGGATAAAGCTCAGGCGCAAGATTAAGAAGGTCAAATATTATGTTCCATGCCGAACCGCTTGCTATATGGCTTAAGCCAATATTTCTCATCTGATTAAAGATATATATCAAGTTAACCTGCTCTTTCAGCTCATTATTTTTCTGAAGAGCTTTGTCCATTTCATGTTCCAGCTTCAGAATGTTGATGTTGTCTGATATACCCTGCTTTATCTTGTCCATAGCATCCATTAGCTCGTTGGTAATCTGCTGCCTTATCTCGGGGTCGTCATATTCAATAATCGGTCTTACGGCGACTACCGTTTTGTCAAAGAAATGGATTTTGATAGCTATTGTCTGTCCCGCTCCCAAATCGGCTCTTAAAGTGATGTTATATTTGTCGTCCCCGGGCATAAGGTACACTTTGTTTTGTCCCACCATAATAAATTCGCCCTCGCTGTCCGACTGGGTCTTGATACCCTTGATGCCATAGGGGATATCGGAGATAGCCACTCCTCTATAACTATAAGCTAAGTTAGAGAAGGTGTGCCTTGAGCCCGAAATAAATTCCACAACAAGGTTTGAGGGGGGATTGAACAATCCATGATAATTGGAGTTCTTATAAGCGTCCACAAACACAATAAATTCTCTATATTCAAAAGCACCTTGTGATGTATCCGCGTCGAATAGCTCTTGGATTCTCTGATTTCCTTGGGCATCTCCGGGATTTATTGTTATGTCCACATAAGCGGTATCCAGACCGTGAGAGGAGCTTAACGGCAGTCTGACGACTTCCGCAGACTCCAGCCTTACATAAAGGCTTATCGTCTCTCGGTTGTGATATACTCTTTCGGGAACGCCGTATTCATTGGGCACGATCTCATACCAGCCTAAAATAGTGGCGGTGGCTATCAGCTTGTTCGCACTGTCGCCGCGATAGTCATAGCCCATGAGGAAATCAAGCCAATCTTGCTCTATGCGCCAGTTAATATTAGTAAGGGTCACCACATAGTCCGATGTCTCACGGATGATTGTGGACGGCAAGAAGTCCGCACTGGACAAATAGTAATTCAACGGCTGGTGAGCATAGAGGTTGTCTATGACTATGACTCCGCTCTCAATCTTAAACCTATCGTTGTATGACACCAAGCTGTCATATAAATTGCCGAATTCCACCTTTATGATGTTCAAGGTCCTTCTTATCCTAAAGCCCCTTTCCGTCATATAGGATATCTCAATGTCGGGATTGATAGAGCGGTCATACAGCAGCTCTAAGGGTATCTCGGAGATATAAGAACCTACGGGAATGGACGGGATATTGCTTCTATTTACATACCAGTATTCCATAATCTCGGCGTCGTATTCGGGTCCATAATAGAAAGATATAGGCTGATTGTTGACTTGGTCTATCATTTCTAAATGGGCACTGATATTGTCGCCCAAGATATAGCCTGTCTCTCCCCAAATAGCCTGACCTTGACTGTCATAGGTCTCTATATGCTCTGTCTGGAGCTCTCCTCCGGAGACCATTAAAAGCCCGTAAGTAAACCTGATTCTTATTTCAAGATTATGTGTTTGTCCTTGCGCAAGTCTTATCACATATTTACCGTTGCCGTATCCAAATCCGGGCGCTCCCGTACTTTGAACAAGCTCAGACATGTTCATAATGCCTTCAAGGTTGTGGATAGACAAATCCTTTACAATATAATTGTCATCGCTGTTGCCTGAAAAGACCAGCACAGCGTTCTTAAAAATCTCTTGCAAGAATTCATACGGGTACATGCTCCTTGCCTCGACATCTTGGGCGCGGGGCACGGGCGCATCCAAATACGGCTCAACTTCGTCATATACGAAATCGTTATAATAGCCCCGTCCAAAATGAAGGTTGTCAATAATGCCTTGGTCGTTTAAGCGTATTCCGTCTATGGTGAAGTAGGTTATATCCTCGGGGTTGAAAATGAAAGTAATATTTTCAAGCACGCCGCTTTGGTTTCTTCTCATGGGCAGATTGGTAAATATAATGTCTATCAGCTCCGCTTCGTCTACCGTCACATTAAGCCATACCTCAAGGGTTATGTCGTTTCCGCCCACTATCGTGGTCAAAAGCTCAATCTCCAGACCCGGCTCGAACACTATCTGACTTACGGGTATGGTGTAATTGCCGTATATATCGCTCGCCATCCAATTGGCGTTATAGTGCCTGATATCACTTTCGCCGAACAAAGCCGAAAAGGTTGCGGGCAATTCAAACCCTTTGTATGTGTTGACATTATAGATATATCCAGAATCGGGGTCTCCTTCTATTTGGCTAAGTTCCTCTCCTTTGGAATCATAGAAAGTGAGTTCTGTATATTTTGAGGTCAAAATCTTAACACAAAGCGTGATATCGATATAGCCTACCATATCATTCCCCACTTTTGTAGTCAATTTAATATATTTCTCATCATCGGAATTGACGGTAAGTCTGTAATAACCGCCGTTTTGGTCCACATACTCCACAAGCCCGGAAGACAGATCCCACTCTACATTGTAGCTTCTGCTGTATTCCTCGGCGCCTTCCACCCTGCCTTTGAAGGTGACGGATATATTGCCGGGAATTCTGGCGGTGGAGGGATTAAAGGGGTCGACATGATAGAACCCTGCGGGATTGTTTTGTATCGTAATGTAAGACGGATAGATAGGCGTTTGGATATCCTGATTCCAGTTTTCAATACTTTCATATCCCAAAATCTCGTCTTCAAACTCAAGGTCCGCCATTTGCTTGGGCGGGCAGTCCACCCTTATCACCCACAAAGGCGGATAGTCCTTAAAGATCCATTCACCCACTCCCAATTCCCTATACAAGTCTATATATGAGCTTGAAAGGTTGCTGGAAGTGCCTAAGAACGGAGTATCTGTGCCGTTTATGTCGGGATTGTCGACTACCGGATTGGACCATTTCATAGGCACATAAATACCGTTTTGGGCGTCTTTCAGGCTCATTGTTATGTTTCTGTCCGAAGAGTCCCTTTCCGCAAACACTATGGTTGGATAAAGCGGAATGGCGTATGTACTCTCGTCAAGCATATCCACCGTATACACATCGTTTTCTTCTTCGCCATCAAAACGCATTCCGATAATAGTCCTGCTTTCCACATTGACTTGAACGGCGACAATCTGCCCTAAAAAGTTTGCGTGTAAGAATGTGGCTCCGCCCGTAAGAACTATGTCCGTTTCTTTATAGTATTGCATGAGTTCGTTTCTGTCGAAATACCATAACAAATCCCTTTGGGTATAATTGGGGGTGTCCCTATAATCGTTTACTTCGGGGTCAAAGTCCACAAACCTTATGGTTATAGGGAATCTGCTGAAATAGTCTTGTATAAAAGCTATGTTCGTCTGTTCCCTCGCCAGCTGTTCTTTTTCAAAGGTGTCAAAATGCTGATTGAAAAAATGGTCTTTGAAATAAATCGCCTTTTCCCAAACATAGTGATACGGATCTATGAAAATTTGGTCTACAACCGGCGCTGACACCAACTCCTCGCTGTCGGGGTCGGCACTGACATTGACTCTTTCGGGCATTCTTCCCGAAGTGTCTATAACTCGGTTTGTAACCACTATATGAGCGTCAAAAGAGATCTCGCCCATCATGCCTTCAGCGATTACTATTTGAGTAAAGAACTCTCCGCCCTCCAGCGTCATACTGTCCCAATCTATGCCAATTTTCGCATCATAAGTCGTGATTGAGGGCACTCTTATACCGATATTGACTTCCAATCTGTTGGGCAAGGGCAGTCCGGGCTCAATGCGGTAATGCGGTAAGTAATTGTCTATATTCCTTAAGAATTCTTCATACTCCGCTTGGGAGAAGTTTTCGATTTCTTCCGCGGTCAGAATATAGTCGTTTTCTATGTCATAATAGTCTTCGTTCGCCAAAGAAGTGATGATCTTTCTTTGGTCTAAGGTTCCCGTCATATGGATGGTGTACCCTCTTTGAGCGCCCATAAACCTATGTATGGTGGGAGCGCCTTCATATTCCACAATAGGACCGTAAATGGAAGGATAATATACAGTCGCCTCGTCTTGTACCTCTATTGATTCGGGTCTATATAAGAACTTCAAGGGCACTACTTCATTCCACTTCAGTCCGCCTTGCTCAAAAGTAAAAGTAACATCTATCGTATCGTGAAGCTTTGTGGTATAGGGACCTTCGGCATAGATGTCCTCAAAGTATCCCACATTGTAGTGAGCGAATTCGTCTTTAATCTGCTCCAGACCAAACACCCTCTGCACCAGACCCACTTGGGTGGCGATATTTCCTATAAGGCTTTCCACGCCAAAAATACTTTGAACGGTCTCGTTGGAAGTGGTTATTTCTATTTGTTCGGGCTGGAACACCACAAAGGAGTCTTCCATAAGAGCCGAAATAATCGTGGTGATAGACAGAGCGATATCGGGATTAAGGTATTCTCCCACATTATCCCCCGTCTCGGACGCATTCATGTATCTGTTGACGGATTGCAGCCAATAGTCCTCTCTTATCTTAAATCGCGGTATTGTCCGCACATTGGGATTGGCTCTTATGCAGACCAAATCCACCCAGACATACCCTAACTCATCCTCGGGTGTCTCCTGATTGAAAGACACATCGTCGGAATAGATATTAAACAAGGTGACATTGTCCTCGGGCGTGGAGCCCTTGATAAACACATTCAAAATAAAGGCGCTTCGGGACGCCTGCATCCATCTTCCGTCCCGCGGTCCTCCTGGCACCGTCTGCAGCCTTTGTTCCCGAATATACTGGTCGTATACCAAAGTGAAGTCAAGCTTTGTCTCCATGGGCAATATATACGGCGTATTTAGTTCGGATATATCGTCCATAAAGGAACTCAAAAGCCCTGAAAGGTCCACTATCTCAGCGTTTGAGAAAAGGAACTGTCCGTTCATCTCCGCCGAATATGTATAGACCGGCAAAAGCTCATTAAAGTCATCAAAGCTGATTTCGGCAATAATCATATCTTCACCGATTTTTACGGGCATAAGCTCAAGCCTCATAAGAAGCTTGCTGGGCTCTTCCCATTCGATAATGCCGATATCCGAAAAGACTTCGATAGTAATCTCATTGGTGTCCACATCCAAGGTTAACTTTATCCAGGTTTTTTCCAAAAGTATCTCCGCGCTGGTGATGCCTAAAATAGTTGCAATTTCGTCCAAAGTTATTGGTAGTTGGGCGTTGATTATATTTATCAGGTCGCGGGTGGTATAAGTGCCGTATCCGCCTTCTCTTAAAACATCTTTTATGAGTTCGTGGTCGATTCTTATCATAATGCTGTTTTTAGACAGCGGGTCGGCGGGGTCTTTTTCGGTGGACTCCATTTTCGCCATAATCACTTCCAGCACTTTATTTTTTTCTGTCTCGTCCTTCGGCGTCAGAATATTGTCCACTATGGACACAATGGCGTTATCCACCCAGTCATAAAATCCCTTCAAGGTCTTTGCAAGGTCCCAGCCTTCTATGTACACCTTGGGGAAGCCTATATCGTCAATTTTTATACCGCCATATAGATGCTGAAGCCCCTCAATGTCCAAATAGGCAAGCTCGTTTTTATAATAAGCTCCGATGATAAGGTCGCCGTTGGCGATATCCCTGAATTCGGAGAAAACATGGTTTATGCTGTTGTCGTATTCGTTGACCTTAGTTCTAATCAGGGCATCCAGATTCAAGTCCATGGTGGGGAGATAAAGGTTTCCCACGAATTCGTATTTTCCATAGTCATAGTATTTGTAGTGCTCTTTGTCCAGTTCAATGGGCTTGGACGGAGCGGCGCCATAATAAACATGCAAATCAGTAATGAAAGGCACGGACTGATTCTTGACAAGGGCAGAGCCCTGCATGTTTAGGAAAATGTCCGTAATGATATCTTCAGCGCCGTCGGCGTCGGGCTCTATGTAAAAGAGCATATCCGATATCAAGGTTTGGATGGTAGCGCCTCCCAGCGTGGAAAACTTAAATCCCAAATATTTATTAGTCAATGGGTCGATTTTGTTTCCAAAAGGCGAAAAGATGCCTTGAATCAATCCCGTGATATCTTCTCTTATGGCGTCAAGTCCCACATTGTCGAACAAAATAGATGTTATGTCCTTGTTAAGCTCTTCATTGTAGTTGATGACCTGCTTATAGTTGGTGGTGATCGCCATCTTAAACAGGGTCTCCAACGCGGAAATTCCGCCATCTTCGCCCGCCCCCGCCTTGTCCAGCATGTCGGTGATGCTGAAAGATGTGATAAGTCTTATAAGCTGTTGATAAAGCACACTGTCGCCAAAATCGGGAAACCACCTCTTCTCGCCCTGAAGATTCAAGTACAAGATGTTTCCCGGGTCGTTGGGGTTCGCCCGTTGTCCGTCATAATAAAACCCTATGAGCATTTCGTTGGTTATGCCGTTATACCATTCAATCAAAATCGTGCTTTTCTTAATCAATTCATTATGCTTTTTGAGGTCGTCCTCTCTTATGTTGCCGAATTCGTCCTCATAAGGCCAGGTGAACAGATGCGCCTTCAGTTTCATGACAAAATTGGAGTTGTCTTGGGTGTTTATGTGAAAGTCAAACGCCATATAGTATCCGCCCTCACCCACTTCCTCGGAATCCAGTCTTTTTTGGAGGTTGCTTAGTGAGCCCGTAACCTTTTCTATGGCTTGGTCTCTGGTGGTATGGTCTTTATTGGCTTGATTGCTTTCGTCGTCGTCGATGCCGTATTGAGGTCCCTCTTCAGCCTCTACGGGCTGGCACGCGATCATAGAAAAAATCATTAAAATTATAATAATAAAAAAAACAAGTCTCAACGCTCTGTTTTTGTCTTTCACCATAAACCTCCAAAACCACAAGGCTGTCAGAGCAAAAAGGGCATACTATCCCCTTTGTTCTCGCATTGATACAAATTTATTCTAATATAATAATTTATTAATGTCAATATTTAATAATTATAAAATAAAGTAAATGAAATAGAAAATAAACTCATAAAAATATATTCTTTTTTATAAAAATATAACCACCTTAAGCCGCCCTGATAGGACGGCTTAAGGCGGTTAATTTTTAATGTCTAATGCTCCTTAAAGCTAAAAGCTTTCTTAGCCTTGGTATGCTCTGTAAGCTTCAAGCAATCTCAAAAGCTCGTCAAGGATAAAGTAACCTTTGACTTCCTCTCCGG
>DUON01000021.1 GCA_012838805.1 Clostridiales bacterium | reverse complement strand
GACCCGCCACAATAATAATCCGCAAAAAAGAAGGGTTTTTGAAAAAACTTTCTTTTTTGCCCAAATCTTGGGGAGGCTGAACGGGCTGGGTGTCAGGCTTTTCAGGCACGAAATCGGGAATTTGGATATCTGGAACAGTCGTTCTGGAAGCCCTTATGTAGCCTATCTTGTCATTATACCTTACATAGTACCATTTTTCGGAAAGAGGGTATTCTCCAAGGAATATAAAGCTTTCGCTTACGGGCATGATTATGTCCTCGCTGGATGCGTCCATAGAGCTTTTCAAAGCTATTGTATTAAAGTCCGAAAACTTGGGGTGTATGCGCATCTCCTGCATCGTCCCCGCCGCTTGGGCGTGATACCCGACAGTGGACACCAAGTTTCTTTCCACTTTGCCGCTTATGCCGTTGAAAGTGACATAATAAAAGTCGTCGTCCATGGTGTCAATCTTGGCATAATAGGTTTTTGGGAGAATAAACAGTCTTGAACCGCTTTGTTTGTCCAGAAGCCACACCTCTTCTTCAACGACTATGTGGGGGTCGGAAAGGGCAAAGCAATATCGCATAGGATATAGAAAAGAAAGAATGACGGCTATGACTAAGAACAGGCGTGCTTTTTTTAACATATAAAAATCCTCTGTTAGGATAGTATAAAATACTTATGAATTCATTTTTTATGTAATAATGGCGATAACTAAAATATTCCGTCGATAGGGTTTTAAGGGCGTCTAAGCTATTTTGCCGTATAAAAAATCCGCTCTATGGAACTATAAAAAGAGCCTAAGCATATTATAACAAAATGGGCGGTACTGAAATCTTTTTTATGTTGTGGGCTTGGAAGAATATTATTAAGGCGGTTATATACGCAGTGTATTATTTTTCCATTGAGGAAGAAGAGAGGGAAGCCAAAAAGATAATTCTGAAAGATTAAAAAAAGGGCGGTCTTTTTTATAAGACAGCCCCTTTGAATTTTTATATCGTCCATATCGATATGAACTTTCATATTTTAAGAAACAAGTTATTGGTCGTCAAAGATATCCTTAAGCTCCTTTACATCGTCCCTTATTTCCAAAACTACTTTTAATTTATCCGCCAAGCTCTCCACGGTCTTTTGGTACTTTTCCTCTCTTTGCTTGCTGTCTTTTAGCTGTATGAAGAACAAGCTTACAAAGAGTACCGCCCATATTCCGCTGTTGGTCGCCATTTCAAAAATTTTCTCCCACATAGTCACTTCTCCTTGTTTTCGATTTCTTTTATGAGTCTGCTATAATAAAGTCCCAGCGTGGATTTTAATATATCTTTATCTTTTTCTATAAGTTCAAGCGCCCTTTTTTTGTACATGTTTTTATAGTAATCTAATGCAAGCCGATAGCGTTTTTCCATTTCCGCCGCTTTTTCGCCGCTATAACCCTCTTCAAACTCTTTCTTAAGCTTTTCTTCTTCCAATAGACTTTGCTGTTTAAGCCAATTCTCTTGCAGCTCTTTTATCTGTTCTTGTCTTTTTAGCTGCTGGTCACGGACGGTTTTATTGTATTTAATCATTTCGTCAAGCGCTTTCAATTGGTCTTCCTTTAATGCCTTGAGCTTTTTTTCGTATTCCGAGGCAAGCTTGATATCGAAATCCAATATAGCCTCTTCTTTGGCTGTTTGAACAAGCTCGATTTGTTTTGTCAAGTCTTGCTGGTACAGCTCATATTCCTTTCGGATAGCCTCTATGGAATCGATATATCTGTTTATGTTCTGGTCAAGCATGCTCTCTTTGATACTGGAATGGGTCAGCCCCTGCCGTGACATACGCTGTGTTATACTCTTTTGGGTCTTCAAAAAGTCCTCATGGCTTTTTTCCAGCTCCTGCTGGCGCCGCTCATGCGCCTTGCTTTGTTTTTGCAACAATTGCTCTTCTGCCGAGGCGAAGTTTTTTTCAAGCTCTTTACGCTTTTGCTTGGCAAGAGAGGAGACATAATCCTTGGCTTCTTGTTCCAAGCCCCTCTCATCCTTAAATTCCCATTCCGGCGGTTGGATAGGGGGGAGCATCTTTTCAAAGTCGGGCATGCTCTTTTTGGTGCGCATGTTATAGTCCCTTTCCATTTGCAAAAGCTTTTCGATAAAATCCGATTGGGCATAGGCTGTTGAGGAGGGTTTTTTTTGCTCTTTAATCTTCTGGGTTAAGGTTTTGATTTCGTTTATTATCTGATACGCATTCATGGTGTCAGTCTCCTTGCATAAGCGCCGCAAGAGCATCGATTTTTTTGGTCAAAGCGATTATCCGTGCGCTGAGTTCATTTATCTTTTCCATAATTTCCTTTTCCATTTCACTTGTACCTCCTGCGTACAATATCAAATTCCAAAAGCATGCCGTTGAGATACAGCTTGTTGTTTTCGGTAGTTATGTCAAGAGCCAGCTTTTCCGCTCCGAAATTTACAGGTATTATTTGGATGTAGGGCGAAGAGTAGATTCTTTTCTCGATGCTTTCTTCGCCTTTAACGGTCAGGCTCATTGTCTGGTGGGCGGTCAAATATATTCGTCTCAATACCTTGTTGCCGTCGGACTGGCTTAAATCGGTAGCGGGGCTTCGCCATAGCTTCTGCAACGGCATGTCTATCAGCTTGCCGCTGTCTGAAATCATACCGAAATATGAACAGCGGTAATTATTGAAAGCGACTATCAGTTCGCAGTAGTCGCTTGTGTTTATGGGCATAAAGCACCTGATATCCCCGCCTCTAAGTATGCTTACATTGCCTAAGTCAAAGTCTATGGCTATGATAGCGTTGTTTTTCATAGGTCCTAAGGCTTCGTCGCCCACGACGGAGTTGTCAAGGTTTTTTAAGGTTGTGGCAAGATAATATTTATAGTCAAAGTAACACGCCACAGACCATTCCTTTTTATCAATAAGCGGAAAGAGCTTTGAATAAATCTTTCTTGCGATAAATCCGTCAAAGGCATATAACCCGTCTTCTGCCAAGAACACTATTTTATCCGAACAAATCTGTACGGTATCCGGATAAATCTTGTTGTTGGTGGAGAAAGTCTTGGTGAGCTTGTATTCTGTCAGGTCGGTATAAGCGGTCAAGCGGTGTATGGCGTACTCTCTGAAGATAAATACATAGTCGTTGAAGCTCACTACCTTTTGTGCGCGTCCGCCCTCGTCCGGGAAGCTTATGTATCCGCCTTGGTCCATAGACACTCTCCAATTCACGGGATTGAGGTCGTCGCTGAAATATACCCTGTTGTGTCCGCTTGCGGTGACGCCGTATACCCGGTCATAGTGCAGGCATACGCTCAAAAAACCCGGCGTCTCTGAGTAATACTCGGCGTTTTGACCGTCGAACATATACATTCCGCCCTCTGAACCGAAGATTAAGAACACATCTTCGCCGTTATGGTGATAGTTAAGCGCGGACGCAGTTCCGCCGTCAAAGGACATGGTGGTTTGCTCAAAGGCAGTTCCGCCGTCCAAAAGGGTGACATAGACGGTATTGTCGTCAAGCAAAGCCACTATCATATCCTCTCTTTGATTTTGGGTATAGTTATACTTGTAATAAATCCAGCTCTTAATTATTCTTTTTCCGATCAAGCCCACATGGGGAAGCGTCTTGTCTTTTATTTTGGCATAATCTATACCCATTCCGTTTATTAAGGCTCCGTTTCGGAAGCCGATATTGTAGCCGTAGCTGCAATAGGTGAGGGGCATTGTGTTTTCGTCGGAAAGCGCATCAATGCCTACAAAGTTCCTTATCGGGTACGAATACCTTTTTGTCCTTGGATAGTAATCATTCCTTAAATAATATTGCATTTATAACGCTCTCCTTTTTTTGACGATTATTGACTTTCTCGGTCTGGACAGATTGAGTATAGCGGTATCGTATCTGTTCTTGTAGAATATCGCCTCATCAATCAGCCCCGAACGATAAAAGTATTCGCTGGCAACGCCGTTGGCTAAAACATAAGCTGTGTATTGGGGCGGAAGTATGACCTCGTCGTCAAGCTCCAAATCGTCCGCATGATAGATATATTTGACTTCGGCGAAGCCGTCCACCTCCGCCTCCATATAGAGCGGATATACCTTGAAAGGCACGCTTTGTGAGTTCACATATACTCCAAGGATGTCTTTCACCTTTTTGGAAAAGCTGGAATAGTACACCCGCCCGTCCTCAAAGAAAAGCTTTTCCTTGTGTTTCAAATGGGCGTATTCGGTAGTCAGTTCCTGATAAATCATATTCGCCGAGGCAATAAGCCTTTTTCTCTTTTTGCTCTCTGTGTCCAGACATAAATCTTCTTCGCCGATTATGTCAAGGGTTTTTTCCAATATTTGACGAAAGGTCATTTTGATTCCTCCAATTTTGCCAAATGATTTTGAATTTTTTAATTATATTAAAGCTTTCTAAGATATCTTTCAGCTTTGTCTTCAAACGCTTTTTTCGCATTGTCAAGCTCTTTCTTTTCGTTCTCCATGTTTTGTCTTTCCAGCTCTTCAATCAGCTTTTCGGCGTTTTCTCCCCTGGTCTTTAGGCAATGCGTCACGCACCTGCAATCAAGAGTATCGAAAGGAAAGGTGAGCTGATACTCTTCCTTTCCTTTTTCTACTCTGTACAGCTGGTATTTGCTTAAACGGGTGTTATAATACAGCCTGTAACTTGGGTCGATCGCCTTAAGCCTGTCTGCTATGTCAAACAAATCAGTCTCGATCGGTATCATTTTTTTCTCTCCCTATTTTTAAGGTGTGACTATGAGTCTTCCTTGTCCGATAGGTCTTGCGCACATCAAGTTGGCGTATTTTACAAGAGTTGCGGTATACGCCGCTTTGTTTTCAATCTGCCTAAGTATATTTCCGCTTGAGGTCTCCAGCCAGCTCCAGTCGCTAAGCTGTTGAAGCGTGTAGTCTTCGGTATTTATGAAGTACATAGTGTTGTCGGGACAGAACTTTTCGGTGACTATCGGGATTCCATTATAAGACAGAGCTTTGAAACCTCCGTCAAGATTCATATAGTCGATATTCATTCTGGTATTCCTTAGGTGCTCGAAATACTTTCTTCTGACATCATAAGAGCATATAATCATGTCTACGCCCATGCCGCCCGTTTCTTCTATATTGTCTATCGTCTCTTGTATAAGGTCGGTAGAAAGCTGTCCGCTCTTCATGGTCGGCCATAAGTAATGGTTGTTCTGTCTGACTGCGCCATAAATCGCCGGAACATCTTCTCTAAAGATATAGGGGATGCCTAACAGTTCATAGTTATAAGAATCCTGAATGGCTATATGGTCGCCTTCTACAATCTCGTGGTTAGAGGGCAGAGACTTCACCCTTATTGACTTATCCACCCTATTGACGGACTCAATAGAAAGCTTGGTCACTTTTTTATGCAAGTCAGAGGGGCGTATGACATCGATTTTCATGCCCTCAACAACATTTTTTACGCTGTCCACATATAGGGTATTGGACGGAGCGCCGGTAAGGTCCGCCACTTGGCACAACAGCCCCTTGCCGTCTTGGAAAAGCATTCGGGAGAAGTTGAACTTCGCCGCTTTCAAAAGTCCTTCCATTTCAGCGTTGAGGATGTTCACCATGGCGTCAGGCGAAGAGGTCGCCCTTATCACCTTGTCCGTCATTTCGATTACGCCATAGATATTGCGCATCTCTGCGCCGAATCTTATATAACGGTCTTGGTTGGGTTGGGGCAGGTCGGAGTTCTCGTCCGTACAGGATATTCCGCCGTTTATGCCAAATCTTACGGGAAGAGCGATTTTCGCGCCTTGCACATAGTTTGAACCCATGTGTATTTTGTTATAAAAAGCGTTTGTCTTATAGTTTAATTGGTCGGCAAGTACATCAAGATATACTTCCCTTAGTATCGTATTTGCATTGTATGCGCTTATCATATTCAATACTCTCCTATAATTGTTTTAATAATTCCAGCGCCACTTGACCGGCTTCCTTTATTGTCGTAGGTCGGCAGGGAGTGGCGACGGGAATTTTTCCTCCTCCTGGGAGGGTTTTGGGTAGAGGATTGTTGCTTATTTTTTGACGGTATTCTTGGATAATTTTTTCCTTAAAGCTGTCGTCTCTCAAAAGCTCCTCGATTACCTTCTGGTCTTTTGCCTGCTCTTTTGGGGGCTTGTAGTTTTTTGTGAGTACCGAAAGCAGCGCTTTCTCCAGACAATCTTCTTCTTTTATCAAGTCTTTTTGGGCGATTTCCTCGCCAATCTGCTCGGTGAACTCCGCAGCGATAGGATACTTTTCCATAAAGCTTTGGACCTTGTTTTGCCACTGGTTTTTTTGATTTTTTTCGTTTTCAAGCTCCTTCAGCCTTTGTGACCGCTTAGTGAATTCAGCCTCTAAAGAGTTATAGGCGTTTATTAAATCCTCTAATTTATTGAATTTTCCATAGGAAGCCCTTTCTTCCTTGTCGCCTTGAAAGGCGGGGGTAGATTTGGTTTGTTCCATGTTCTTTGCTCCTTTATTTTGAATTTTTTATTTTTAGGCTTGCAGAGCCAATGCCTGCCTTGTCAGCCTTTCATACTGTCTGTGGGTTTTTATATGCTCGTTGAGCTTGTCCTTTTGCTTGTCGGAAATCTTAAATTCATTGCCGATAAGGCATCGGATATGCTCTTCGATGTGCAGGGAGTGCTTGTCCGATTCGTCCACCTCAATATCCTTGTTTTCGGATACCTTTTGGTTTTCTTTGGACGCTTTCTTTATGTGTAAGTCGTCAAGGCATCTTGCCGTCTCCCAGTTTCCAAACCCCATAATTTCAAGAATCTTGTTTTTTGTCATGGGGCTTATATTCCCGTTCTCGTCTGTCAAAAGCCCAAGCTTCAACAGTTCGATTGCCATGTTCTTTCTATTCGCCGGGGTGTCGTTGAGCTCGTTCTCTGTATCGAAAACCAAGTCGTCGCTGGTGATGTCGCTGCCGCTGAAAGAGAGTCTTTCAATCTCGCCGTTCTCCCCGGATATCCGCTTAAGCCTCTTGGTTGTGGCGAACTGTCTGTAAAGGCGTAAGATATGCTGACCTACCTTTCTGACGCTGTTCCTAATGGCTTCCGCTGTTATGGAAAGCCTTGTATCGTCTTGTTCTATCAGTAATGACAAAGCCACGCCGGAAAGGTTGTCGCTGACGATATTGGATGACGATAAAAAGTCGCTGACGCCGCTAATATTGATAAACTCCGCCAAGAGTCTGTCTTCTTCGTTGCGGAATTCGCTTGGCACCGTCCCCGGGTTCATCATCATGGGGGGGTTGGAGCCTTGACGGTATATAAGCACCTTGCCGGGAGCAAGCCCCTCGTCTTCCAAATTATCCAAATCTATGCTTCCCTCTTCCACCGCCATAACGCCAAGAGAAAGCCTATTCAAGTATTCGTGCTTGCGGTTTTTTACGGTGTTATACGCTCTTTGAATGGGAATAAGCCTTTCGATAATGCTTATGCCATAAAAGCATGAGGGTTGCGCCAAAGCCACCTGCCTTATAAACGGAAAACCCCGTTTGCCGCCGCTTTGGTTTTGGTAGGGCAAGTCCCCGTCGTATAGCAGTTTGTCGCCGGCTATAATGGTTAGTCTTCCGTCGGGGTGCTCTTTGTTGGGGAGGGTGTATCTCTCTATGACCAGTTCATGGTCTTTCTTAAGGTCGGAAAAAGCTCTAAGCTTGTGGGCGTTGTAGCCATAGCCTCCGCCGCTCAGAGCCGTGTCTATATTGATAACGGATACCTCTTTTCCGTCTACCTTGACGCCCCAAATATCCTCTATGACATTTATAGGGTAGGCTTTGGCGTGGATAATCGAAGAGCATTCTTCCACGCTGGAACACGCAATGCTGTCGGGATAGATTTCATATGGCGGACAGACGGATATCTCCACATCGCCTTCATAAATCTTTTCTAAGCCGTCTTGCGCCGCCAAAGAGCCTTTTTCGCTGTTCCATACGACCTTATAAAAAGCCGTTCCCGTGACTTCCGACCAAAAGCAGGCGGAATGTATAAGCTCTTTGAGGTTGTTCTCCTCTTCCACGCTCTCTATAAGCCTTGTGGCGAACTTGGCACAGTTTGTGTCTGCGGCATCGCTGGTGGCGGGGCGTACGGACACTCGGGACTTAAGCCTTGAAAACTTTGCCAGACGGGTTTCTATTATTGGCGCGATATGGTTGAACACCTCCCTTTGCTGCCAATAGTACTGTTTGCCGTTGTCAAAGATTTCACCGTTGGACGCCAGCTCGCAATACTGATTTCCCATAAGGAAGTTTATATTCATAAGCCAGCTTGCCTCAAGTCGGCTTCGCTCTTCCTTGCGCCTTTGAAAGTCCTCAAAGACCTCTTTTACTAATAGTTCAGCATTTTTTTGTTTCATTATGCGCTCCTGTTTTTTGATTTTTTGCTTAACTCATTCAAAAGCCGTTGCTTTTCCTTTTGAAGCTCCTCTTCGCTCATGTCCATAAGCTTTTCGTCCTGATGTTTAAGATACTCTTTCAGCGCAGTGGTGTCCGGCGGAATGTGCTTTTGGTGGACTTTCCTTTTGAGGAGCTTTTCTTCGCCGTTTTCGTCCACGCAGTATTCCTCCACAATCTCCTTGATAACATAACCCCGCGCTTTTTTTAGTAAAATATCCAGCATAAGCCTCCTTCAAAAAAGCTATTAAATGCCAAGCCTTTTCTTTCTTATCAATTTTTCTCTATATTTTTGATGCACTCTCAAAGGTTTTTCTTCCCGATAGCTGTTTTGGGGATTGGTCATAATATAGTAACGCAAGTCGTCCATGGCGTGGTCGTCCTTTTTCAAAGGTGTGTCACCTTTGCCCCACCAGTAGCTTTTGAGTTCCCTTATCATATTGACGCAGTTTTTGAAGATAAATATCCTTGGCGGGCGGGCGCTGAAATAGTCCTTAACACGGGATATACCGCTGAAAAGGTCCTTTTTGACATTTGTGTTGACGGCTATGCCTTTTTCATAAAACAGCTGGCTGACGCTCTTTGAGCCTGCAAGAGTCCTTTGATTGGCGGCACTGTCTATAAGTGCTTCCAAATGTCCGCTGGGGCTGAAATGCCAATTTAAGGATTTGGCAATGTCAAGTATGGCGTTTGCGTGATAGTCTATATCCTTTCCCTTTTCGTAGTGTTCAGCGACGACATATATCCTCCCGTCAAAGTCCACAGCATAGAAATGTGCGGAAAGGGGATTGTTCAAGCCCGGGTCTATAGATATCTTGTCGTACCATTCATGTGGCACATCAAAAGGTTCTATTACATGAATGTTTTCGTCAAAGGTGCCGTACACCAGCCCTTGATTTTGCATAAACCGCCCGTACCGTCTTGTGGCAAGGGTCGCCTCGTCTAAGCTTTTGGAAAGCCTTTCTATTTGGGCTTTGTCCAAAAAGGGGTTGTCCGCCCATTCCATGGTGATATAATATATTTCGGGGTCTTGCCTTTTGTTGAGATATATCTCTTCATACACCCAGCTTAAACCCTTAAGCGGAGTCATTGTGCCGAAGATATCGCCTTGCTTGTCCATGACGCGCATAACGCACTCTTCATAGATATCCCTTGGCGGCTCTTCGTCAAACCATACAAAGTCCAAGCTTGCGCCTTGAAACTTTTCCCTGCCTTGGTCGGCGGACTTGAAACCGATTTTAGATACTCCGCCAAAAGCGTTTTTTATAACAATGGTGTCGATAATGCCGTTTGCGGGAAAGGACTTGCTGCCCGATTGCATAACTATATCTTGAATCCATTCAGGGTTTAGGTAATGGAGGATTTTGCTTTGGGCGACATCCCTTTGCACCTCATAAGACACGGACACCACCCAGCCGAAGGTGTTCTTTTTATTTTGTCGGTAAGGGTGGGTACCCCTTGCCAGCCAGATTGCTTCCACAGCTCCGCATTCAGTCTTGCCGCTTCGATTGCCGCCGAACACCCATCGGTTCTTTTTCTGGGAAGAATGAAAAGCGATTTGTTTTTTATGGACTTTTTCTCCCTTGTTATATCTCTTAAGGGCGTTATACGAATGTTTTTTCTTTTGCAGTTTTTCAATTTGAAGTATGTGGTAGATTAATTCTTTATCGGTCATAGCCCTCCCCCGTCAAGTGGTATCTTAATTGTAAACCCGTAAACAAAACCCGTTGGCTAAAAATGGTAGAAAACGGCTATCAATTTGAACGCCGCCTTGAGCCGCCGACGAATGTTCAAAACCGTTGACAACCTTAATAATAAAGTGGTATATTTTTAAGTATACGATTAGGAGGCCCGATGAGATTATATAAAAAGTATGTGAATGAAATAATTGATGAAAACGGAATCTTAACCGACATTTCTTACAATGTTCCCAAAGATTTTAATTTTGGATTTGATGTGGTGGACGAGCTTGCCAAAAAATCCCCCGACAAGAAAGCTCTGCTTTGGGTGTCCGAACAAGGAGAGGCAAGGGAATTCAGTTTCAGACAGATAAAGGAATATTCCAACAAAACCGCCAATTATTTTGTCAGCCGTGGCATTAAAAAAGGCGACAAGGTCATGCTGGTCTTAAAGAGAAGATATGAATTTTGGTTTTCTGTAATCGCTTTGCATAAAATAGGCGCCATTGTCATACCCGCCACCCACCAGCTTAAGAAAAAAGACTACTTATATAGGTTCAATAAAGCCGATGTGTCGGCGATAGTATGCACCCCCGACGACGGCGTGTGCGAAGAAATCGAGCAGGCTATGACCGAATATGACGGTATAAGGACTAAAGCCGTTATAAAAATCAAAAGAGAGGGCTGGGACTTCTTTGACGAAGAGATAATAGCCCAAAGCATCGAGTTTGAAAGACCCAAGGGAGAGCTTGCCACAAAAGCTGACGATGTGATGTTGATGTACTTTACTTCGGGGACTACCGGATATCCCAAAATTGCAGTACATAAGTTTGACTATCCCATAGGGCATATTACGTCTGCGGTTTGGTGGCATAATGTCGATCCGGACGGCATTCACTGTACTATCGCAGATACGGGCTGGGCAAAGGCGGTATGGGGCAAGCTTTATGGACAATGGCTTGCGGAGACTTGCATATTTGCCTATGATTATGACAAATTCGACGCCCAAGAAATGTTATGCATGTTCAAAAAATTCAATATAACCACTTTTTGCGCACCGCCCACTATGTATAGGTTTTTTATAAAAGAGGATTTAAAGAAGTTTGACTTATCGTCCTTGAAATACGCCACAATAGCCGGCGAAGCGCTTAATCCTGAAGTGTTTAAGCAATTCAAAAGTGCCACGGGGCTTCAGCTTATGGAAGGCTATGGTCAGACCGAGCTCACGCTTGCGGTGGCAAACTTTTTGAATATGACGCCCAAGCCGGGCAGCATGGGCAAGCCCAATCCCCAATACGATGTGGATATTATTGACGAAAACGGAAATTCTGTGGACGCCGGGGTGGTGGGCGAGATTGTCATAAGGACGGACAAGAAGCTTCCTCCGGGGCTTTTCGCAGAATACTATGACGATGAGGACAAGACAGAAGAAATATGGAATGACCATGTCTATCATACCGGGGATACCGCTTGGAAAGACGAAGACGGATATTACTGGTATGTGGGGCGTACCGACGATATGATAAAGTCCAGCGGATACAGAATAGGTCCGTTTGAGATTGAGAGCGTGCTTATGGAACATCCTGCGGTCATGGAATGTGCAGTGACCGGCGTTCCCGACCCGATAAGAGGGCAGATAATAAAGGCTACTATTGTGCTTTCCAAAAACTATCAGCCAAGCGATGAATTAAAGAAAGAAATCCAAAATTTTGTAAAAGCGCAAACCGCGCCATATAAGTATCCCAGAATTGTTGACTTTGTCACCGAATTGCCCAAGACCATAAGCGGAAAAATCAGAAGAACGGAAATAAGGGAGAAGCATTGAGATATATCAAGGGCTAAAATTGTTATAAAAAAATAAATGGAACAACTGTCGCCACGAATGTGGCGATTGTTAAAAAATTAAGAGAAAAAATGAATAGATTCTCAAACTTAATAATTAAATACCGAAAAATTATCCTTATTATGACGGCGGTCATCTTCGCTCTGTCGGCTTTTGGGATATATTATTTTATTTATGACGATAGGATAAATTCGGATATGCTGGAATATCTGCCTCCCGACACCCCAACATCAGAGGGCATAGAGTTTTTGAAAAAGCATTTCGGCGTCAAAGGCGACGCCTTTGTTGTGGTGGAGGGGGAAAAGGAAGATGCCGAACTTGAACAAAGCGTGGAAAGGCTCAAAAAGATAAAAGGGCTTAGTCAGTTCTTTTGGGTGGGTGACCTGAAAGAGATAAAGGCTATAGAGGATCTCTTGGCTTTGCCTATTTTTTCAAATGTCAATGTCAAGATAGAAACCCAAGGTCTCTATGACTACTTAAAACAGCCAATCAACCCCCAAGACCCGAACACCAAATATAATTATGTCATACTCATGTTGTTTGACTATTCGCCCTCCACTCAAGAGGCATTTCAAGTGATAAACACCGTTTATAAAGAGTTCTCAAACAGGAATGTGGGGGTGGCGGGAATGACCGCCATGGCTAAGCAAGTCATGGAAGAGACCATGGCGGAGCTTATTTACTATATCGTCTTTGCGGTATTATGCGTGAGTGTGATTTTGCTTATTGCCACATCTTCCTATTTTGAGCCCCTGATTCTGATAAGCACGCTTTTAATATCTGTTATTGTCAATTTGGGCACCAACCTTATCTTCCCGTCCGTGAGCATAATCAGTTTCGCTTCCTCCAGCGTCTTGCAACTGGGCATAGCCATGGACTACGCTATCTTTTTCATGCACGCCTATAAAGAACAGCGCAAGCTATTAGAGCCTATCGACGCTGCCAAAAGCGCCATTCCCAAGGTGTTTGTGGCGATTCTGGCAAGCAGCCTTACGACAATGGGCGGTTTTGCGGCACTTGCGTTTATGAATTTCAGGTTGGGGGCGGACTTGACTAAGGTCGTGACCAAAGGCATTCTGCTATCCTTTTTGACCGTGGTCTTCTTACAACCAATTTTTGTCATTATCTTTGACAAGGCATTGACCAAGACCGCTCACAAGGAGCTTATGATAAATTTTGAAAAGGTGTCGACCTTTACCGTAAAATGGCGGAAAGTGATTATTGCAATCGCAATCTTAGCAATAATCCCCGCATACATCATGCAAAGCAATGTGGATTTCAGCTATCTGAAAATTTATAAAGAGCCCTACAACATGACTCCCCAAGAGATGAGGGCAAAGGAACTGGGCAATCAGGTCATAACTGCCGTACCGCTTAAGACAAAGGAAGGGGGGCACAAGGACTATATTGCCGAACTTATAACAGACGACAAGATAACAAATGTCATTGGCGCTTATTCGGTAATGGACATAAGCCCGAAAAATATGGAAAAGCTGTTAAATCTTTTCGGCGACGGTTTTCAAGAGGGTAAAATGGGCGCCATGGGAACGCTTTTTAGGAAAGTGGACGGCGAATGGTATACCTTGTATTTGATAGAGATAGAGGGGGACACCGAAGACGAAAAGGCGTCAAGGACGCACTCCCACCTTGTAAAGACAACAAACAAGTATTTTGAAAAGAACTATCCTTTGGGGATACTTACGGGCACATTTGATATGGCGGCTATCACGCCTTCGGACTTCTTAAAAGTAAGTGCCATATCCGTATTGATAATACTTATTATTATGAGCATACTTCTCAAATCTTTTTGGGAATCGCTGGTCATGGTGGTGCTGATAGAGCTTGCGATATGGCTTAATATCAGTCTGAACTTTATCTTTTCGGCGAATATGAATTTTATGGTGTATATCATTATCGGGTCGGTACAGCTTGGATGTACGGTAGATTATGCCATACTTATGGCGACAAGGTTTGAGCAAGCGAAAAGCCAGTATCCCGACACAAAAACAGCGGCGATAAAGGCTTCGGCGTCCGTCTTTCCCGCAATAACCGCAAGTGCAAGCATAATCATGGCGGCGTGCCTTGCGGTGATTTTTGTCACAAACAACCTTTTGGTAAGGGAAATGGCGTTTGTCTTGGCAAGGGGAGCTTTTATCAGTTATGTGCTGGTATCCATAGTTTTACCCCCGTTATTGGTCTATTTTAAGAAATCGAATAGACCAAAGAAGAAAGAAAATTTAGCCTAAGGTAATAAGTTTTTATTTATTTTTCACAAAGCCCAAATGCGGGCTTTTTTGTTTTTCTGCATAATCTGATACGGTTCTTTGTTTTCTTTATATTTATTCAAGTAAATCAAAAAAACCGCCTCACATAAGGTGAGGCGGAAACTTTTTTATATTTTCCCACAGGGGGCTTGCCCGTTGGCGGGATATTATTAATACATATCCATTCCGGGATTGGGCGCGTTTTGCGGAGGTTCGGGGATATCAGCCACAAGGGATTCTGTGGTGATAAGAGCCGCCGCTACGCTGGCAGCGTTTTGCAGAGCCGACCTTGTAACCTTTGTGGGGTCGATTATGCCCGCTTTTATCATATCGCAGAATTCGCCTTTGACAACATCATATCCATAAGTTGGGCTGTTTTGCGAAATGATAGTGTTGACGATAACTCCGCCGTCTACTCCGCCATTGGCGGCGATTTGTCTAATCGGAGCCTCAAGCGCTTTTATTATGATATTTCCGCCGGTATATTCGTCGTCGGAAAGGTTCTTAACCCATTCTTTCAATGCGGGGATTATCGACAAAAGAGCGATTCCGCCGCCGGATACGATACCTTCCTCAACAGCCGCACGGGTCGCCGCAAGTGCGTCCTCTATTCTCATCTTGGTCTCTTTCATTTCTACTTCGGTTGCCGCACCTACATTGATGACTGCAACACCGCCCGCAAGCTTGGCAAGTCTTTCTTGAAGCTTCTCTCTATCATAGTCGCTTGTGGTCTCTTCGATTTGAGCCTTAATGGACCTGATGCGGTTTTGAATTTCTTGCTGGTCGCCAGCTCCGCCAATAATTGTGGTATTGTCCTTGTCGACCTTGACAAGTTTGGCTTCGCCAAGCTGGTCAAGCGTGGTTTCCTTAAGGTCCATGCCTGTCTCTTCGCTGATGACCGTACCGCCCGTCAGTATGGCGATGTCTTCAAGCATAGCCTTTCTTCTGTCGCCAAAGCCGGGAGCTTTCACCGCCACGCAGTTAAAGATGCCCTTAAGCTTGTTGACAACAAGCGTGGCAAGAGCTTCGCCCTCTATGTCCTCCGCTATGATGACAAGCTTGAGCCCGTTCTTTAAGACCTGCTCCAAGATGGGAAGAACTTCTTGGATGGTGCTGATTTTTTTGTCGGTGATTAATATCTTGGTATTGTCCATTTCGGCTTCCATTTTCTCGGTATTGGTAACCATATATGAACTTATATAGCCTCTATCGAATTGCATTCCCTCAACGATATTGAGTTCGGTCTTCATGGTTTTAGATTCGTCCACGGTGATTACTCCGTCTTTTCCGACCTTTTCCATGGCTTCGGAAATAAGGTTTCCGATAGTCTCATCGTCCCCCGAATTGCTGGCGACGGAAGCAATTTCGTTCTTATCTTTTATGGGTTTGGAGATTTTTTTGAGTTCTTCTACAGCCACTTCCGCTGTTTTGGCGATTCCTCTTCTGAGCGCCATAGGATTAGCGCCTGCCGCCACATTCTTAAGTCCTTCCTTAATGATCGCTTGAGCAAGCACAGCCGCTGTGGTGGTGCCGTCGCCCGCGACATCATTTGTCTTAGTGGAAACTTCTTTTATGAGTTGAGCTCCCATGTTCTCAAAGGGGTCTTTAAGCTCTATTTCTTTGGCTATGGTCACGCCGTCGTTAGTGATAAGGGGCGCACCGAATTTCTTTTCTAACACAACATTTCTGCCTTTGGGTCCAAGGGTCAATTTTACTGTATCCGCAAGCTGATTGACGCCTTTTTCCAAAGCTTTTCTGGCTTCTTCGCCGAACTTAAATTGTTTTGCCATAATTACTTTACCTCCTTTTTAGTTAGTGACAATAGCTAAAACATCGCTTTGTTTGATAATTGTTACCGTCTCGTCGTCGATTTTGAACTCCGAACCTGCGTATTTTGAATATAAGACGGTATCCCCTGTCTTAACCTGCATCTTAACTTCCTTGCCGTCGACAAGTCCTCCGGGTCCCACGGCTATAACTTCGCCGATTTGCGGTTTTTCCTTGGCGGCGCTGGGAAGAACAATGCCGCTTGAGGTCTTTTCCTCGGCTTCCACTTGCTTTAATACAATTTTGTCAAACAATGGCTTTAGTTTCATACTCTTACCTCCTCTTTTATAGTCTATATTTTAGCAGCCAACCAATATGAGTGCTAACTGAAAAATATTATAGCATTATGTTATTTCTTTTACAAGCAAAATTTCAAACATTTACCAAAAAATTTTGCCTTTAGAGTCGTAATTTATCTATTTTTGTCAAAACATATTCTATGCAATTTCTTACCGTATCCGCTTTTTTACTTTATATTTATAAATATATATGTTGACAAAAGGAGTGATAGATAATATTATTGTTATAGAGATTGTGGTATATTATACCCTTAAGGAAGATTATTTTTGCTTGTAGGTTTTTGAGGAGACATATATGACTAAAAAAGCTGTTTGTATTGATAAGAGTAGTAGCGCATTGTGTAAAAAAATTCTTGTGATAGGCATTGTCATAGCGTTGGCTGTCTTTATAGGCGTTTTTTCCTCTATCGATATAAAAAGCCAGCCTGCGAAAGCTCTTTTACAGACAGAAAAAACCAACTTAGGCAAAGGCGGTTTGACAGAAGGGCAAAATTATCTTAGGTTTAATGGATTGAGCGCCAAATCGGTGTCTGCTCCCGGCAGCAGCGACTCTTCAAGCAGCACTTCCATAACCCAAACGGGCATATCGGACCTTTATGTAAAAGGAAATATCTATGCCAATACAGGCAAAAATCCAGTTCCTCTATCAGGAGATGACAAATCTCCAAGCGGAGTGTTTAACCTTGAGGGCGGGGCTATTAAGCTTGTAAGCTATCCCACTCCCTCGAATTATCAGCCTGAGAACAATCAGATTGAGTTTATATCAAACATTGTGATATCTCAGGAATTAAAAAACGCCATCAAAGACCCCATGGTGAATGTCAGGGCGGCGGCGATTATGCAAAACCAAGAAGTTACTGGACTTCCCGCCGGCGGAGGTGGTTCAGCGATTATGGAGCTGACTTGGTTTTCCTCTGGCACCGCCGATGGTCTAAGGGCATCCCAAAACGTTACCATATCGGGTACCCATGAGAACACCAGCGGATTTGTGACCTTGTCTGAAGTCAGCGATACGGCTTATTTGAGATTTAGATTACATAGTTTCACAAGCCCAAGACCTGAAAGGTCGGAAAGCTGGTCGCTTTTTGGAACCGTATACGGCGCTTATAAGTCAGCTTTGAACACAAAGATATCCAGCATTTCTATATTTGTTGAGATAACTCCAGCTGACGACAGCAGCGGCATTAATTTTAAGGACTATGAGATAGAGCGGGATGTGGAGGTTATCCACGCCGACAGAAGGGAGGAAGGGTGCTCTATTCAATATGTAAAACCCGGCGATATTGTTATTATATCCACATCTTTATACCGTGGGAACAATCTCATAAACATGAGGTATGAAAAGTCCACCGATAAGTTCTATATAGATTATCTGGACGAACAGTTAGTTCATGTATTTAGAAACAAATTCTTTCCCTTAGACATAAATAACGACGATTTTATCACCGAACAAGAGCGTGAGACGGTGATGCTAACTTCAACGATAGAGTGGGATATTATCTACGGAAACGCGCGAAGAATCATAGACGACGAATTTGATGTCACCGGACAGACCGCGAAGTTTGAAATCACACAAATGGATGTCATCGATGTCGACCGAATACTTTTCAGACCGTACCTAAGGACTTTTGTGGGCGGCATATCCCAGCGGATAGTCAGAGGTCCGGATATTGAACTTACATCGGACGGCTTGCCCCCCGAGCCTCCGCAATTGGATGAAAACGACGCTTTCTATTCCAACCATATCATCGGAGGGGAATATTATTGCAAGGGATTTGTGGAGGGAGACTCTCCCGAAGAGCGCGGAGTATATGTGGAAGTGGACTTGACATTTGGAAGTATTTACGTACAAGGCTCCAAGCAAAGGATTTATTACACCACAAACGGCATGGACCCGTTGACTGCGCCCGACGAATACAGATATATCCTATTGGACAATATACCCGAGGGATATAGCAACACAAAGGCAACGCTCTTTTTCCCTATGCCGGGCACGATAAGGGAAATAATAGTAACGCTTAAGCTGGCTTCCATTGACTATGTCGGCAACCAGAGCATGATTCAGGTCTATGAGAATATCAAGCTGGACTGCACCGATTATTACATAAATGTGTACTTCGGGGTGGGCGACCTCATTTCGCCCACGCTTGCCAATTCTCCGCAAGTTGCGGAATTGGGAACCATAGAATTGGGAACATACAGAACGGAATACGATAAGAACTATCAAAAGGTATCCTCAAGGGCTTATAGGAGGAACGATTTGGCTTATATGCGCCTTATCGTCAACACCAACAGCCCGTACCGCCTCTTTAAGTACTATAACAGCGGTATAAACAACATAACCAACGACGGTATAAATTACGGCGACTTCTCCAAGCAAGACTGGGGGGACTTCCACTATATAAGCAGTAGGGAAGTCGGGCTTTATATCCCTAACTATGTGGAAGAGACGCCTATCATTATAGACGAGGCGTTATTGTCTAATATAAACAGCCTGAACTTCTATTTTGTGTTCAAGCGGGAGCTTCCTATCTATGTGGGGGCTACCGAAGTGGTGTATGACGGTCTGCCTAAAGCCATAGGACAGCCCACCACTATATATTCGGGCATAGATATAGTCACATACTACAAAGCCGATATAGAGGAAGAATTTGAGTCAATAGAAAGGTTCACGGATGCGGGAACATATTATTACAAGTGCCAGATAGTGGACACCAATTATTATGGCTTCAGAGAGGGAGTCTTTGTTATTCAAAAAGCAAATCCCTATATTGTGGGAATTGATGTTCAAGATATTATCTATGGAAACAGCATGTCTTCGGCGATAATAAGATGCGAAAACACCAATCCCGACAATCCAGACCAATATAATATGTTCTCATCTTCGGACGGCAAGGTGCCCGGCGTGTTTGAAATCACAAGCCCGTCTGAGGGCACTCAGGCGTATCTTATGCCTACTCAAGGCGTCAAGAATATAACGGTCACTTTCTATCCGCTGGACGATTATCAAAAGAACTATAACGCCTTATCTTTCCAGACCACCCTTTATGTGGACTATTCCACGAATTTGCAGATAGAATTTGTGGAAAGCACTTTCATTTATATTTATGAAAGGGATGTCAGAAGATTTGCTACCGCCAATACTTATCCCAGCAACCAATATCTTATTTACGAATACAAGCGGGAGGGCGAGCCGGACAGTGCGTATACCACAACCGCTCCCATAAATGCGGGTGTATATGAGGTGAGAGTAAGAACCGACCTTACACTGAGCAATTATAACAATATGAGGACGACAGAGGGCACGGATTTGAAGTTTATTATCCGCAGACAGCCCTTGCATGTCGTTGCCACGCCCGCCACCGCATATTATCAGTACGATTATGACCCGATAGCCGAGGCGTATTTGGTCACGCCCATGGGCAACCAATTTATACCGATAGACGAATGGCGCTATGAGTATTTGGTTGAAGGGGAATGGACGACTCAACGCCCCATAAACGCGGGAATATATGATGTTATGATTAGTATCGACAGCCTTGACGAATACGGGAATATTACGGGCAACTATGAGGGCGAGGCGATATCGACGCTCACCATTTTGAAAGGAAACGCCGACAGCTCCACCGAGTTTACGGTCACATACCCCGCACCGCAAAACAATCCCGCCATAAACGGCAATATCTCATACGGACAAACTTTAAGCGAAATAAACCTCACCCAAGGTCCGGGCTACCGAGCCCAATATTCTTTTAGAGAAACAGACTCCAGAGGAAACATTGTTTATAAAATGAAAGATGTATCGGGACAGTTTATTGTTGCGAACAGGCTTTATAACCCCGCACTTGACCCGAGCGTGACGGCTTTTGTGCAGGAAATGAACAACACTATATTGGATGTGGGCAGATATACGGGCGCCACAGCCATGTACATAACCTTTATTCCCGACGACAGAGTAAATTTCAACCTCACCTCTTCGCGTATAAATGTGACGGTAGTCAAAGCCATGCCCCAATTCAACAATATCAAAATAAAATCCATGGTATACGGAGATTTGGCGGAAGATATTGAGATTTTAGGGTACATAAGACAGCAGGGAGAAGAACTTACTTTTACTATATACGATGTGGTGGAAGTGGACAATCAAATAGTCAACCCCACCGTCAATTCCAAGCCCATAACGGGAACATTCACTTACATTGACGAAAAGAACAAAGCGCTGCCGGCGGGAAGCAGGAATATTGCTTTTAGATTTGTGCCTCATGACGAGAATAATGTCAGGATAGCGCCGCTTGTGTATTTGAATGTAGTCGTAGAAAAAGCCATGCTGGAAATGCATTTTTCTAATGTGGACGAGGAAGAGCCCATAACCAGGGAATACGGTTATTCGTTCTCCAATCCTTTGGTGGATACTTATAGGCTGGTGGGCGCTACTAAGATATTGGACAAATCCTTTAGAGTGGACTTTTTCTATTATGATATGGAAGATAACCTAATCAATATGACTGCGTATACGCCCGCTGGAGACTACAAGGTCAGAGCGGTAGTCGTGGACAACAACTTCCAAGGCGAGATTTGGAGAGATTATAAAGTAGAGAGAGCCACCCCCATACTTCATACCGCCCCTGTTGCCGGCACAATTAGATATAATATGGATATGTCTGGAGTTATGCTTAGCGGCGGCAGAATGCAACACCCCACGGGATATTACGCTATTGAGGGTCATTTTGAATTTGACGGCGAGCCACCTACTCCCATGCAGGTGGGCAATGTGCCTTATGATATTGTGTTCTATCCCAATGACTCCGTAAACTATGAAGAAGTGTATCTGACCATATTGTTAAGGGTACAAAAAGCGATTGCCGAAGTAACTATCGGAAATCTTGAACATACATATACCGGCGAGCCCAGCGGAGCGACTTATCAGACCAATATCGTCATAAGGACGGACGGCGAAAACGAATATTATGTGAATTTGAACGATGAGGGCGAATCTAAGACGCCCATGGACAGATACTTGAATGCAAGAATCACATATGACCTGACTGGAGAGAACACGCCCGTGAACGCAGGAATATATATCGTCCGTGTTTTAGTGGAAGACCCGAATTATACCGGCGAGGCGACAGCCGAATATGTGATTGAGCCTGCCCCTGCCGAAATTATTGTCAACGAACAGAGCAGAATTCAACCGTTTAATAACGGTATCATAACCCTTGACGCCAGCGCACGGGATATGGACGGCAATCCTATCAGCGTGATGATAAGCCAGACTTTTACCAGCTTTGATGGCATACAAATGGACGAGGCGCCCAGACATGTGGGAGTTTATGGCGTGATTTTGGAGATAAAGGATATCAATTATCAAGCTGTCGCCACAAGCACCTTGACCATAACCGTGTCCCAAATAAATATCTTGAACAACACCCAAACCTATGGCGTGAACCTGCCAGTAATTATCGAATATATGCCTGTTACGGCGTTTTCGACAATCAGATATCAAAAGGTAGAAGATGGTGGAGGCTTAGGCGAAGTATATGACAGCAAGCCTGCAAACGCTGGGCTTTATAAGATACTGATAGATTTCCCCGAAAGTATGAACAGCGGATACCAAGGAAGCTTTGAAAGTTACCTTATTATAAATAAAGCCAGAGTAAACCTTAGCTATTCGGGCGAATTCACATATAACTACTTAGGCGAAGAAAGGGCACAGCTCAAAGCCGATGTAGGCAGAATAAGGATAAGCCCCAGTCCGCTTTACGCCCTCAATAGGCAATATGAATTCTATGACGAAGACACCGACGAATTCACTTCAGTAGAGCCTTTGGATGCGGGAATATATATCATGAGAGTGGTGATTGTGGATAACAATTATGAGGGCTGGGCGGAATTTACTTACACAATAAACAAATCCACACCTTATATTTACACTCATCCCGTAATTACCCCCTTGACCTATACCGACGACGGAGTAGATGCGGTAATAGAGGGGGGAGAGGTCTTGTTTAATAACTTTATTGTGGAAGGAACTTATAGGCTTGCCGAAAACACCATGAACCTTCAAGTGGGCGTCCACAATGTAATGTATAAATTCACGCCCAACGACACCCGCAACTTGAATGAAATATTCGGCACAACCCAGGTGATTATCCAGCAAAAAGACCTCAGTGCTTATATTGTGTTCTATGGCGAAAGCCAAGTGGAATATAACACCAAACCGCATTACATAACCGCCAAGGTATCCAGCGGCGAGAATGTGTTTATTGAAATATATTATAACAATTCCAAGACGGCACCGAGGGAAAAGGGAACTTATAATGTAGTTGCCCAAATAGTGGATAAAAATTATAAGGGAGAGGCAGAATGGAGTCAGGAACTGAGGATAATTGAGGGCACTCCCCAAATCGTAGCGCCGCAGCTTACCGATATATATGTCGGGGATATTATCAATAAATCCGATATCATAGGCGGTTTTGCCTATATCAAGGGAACGGGCGAATTCGTAGACGGCGAGCTTGTCCCTGGCACAGCCACACAGATACCCGGAACATTCTCTTTTGTCAACCCCAACCAAATAATGACAAAAGCCAATTATCACACCGTAAGAATGAGCTTTAAGCCTTTTGCAGTCAATAACTTTTCCAATGTGTCTTTTGACGCCGTCATAAGGGTTATTGGCGAAGATACGACTCAGTATATCGGCGAGGTTGTCGCCATAGCGCCCCAAGAGGTATACTATGGGCAGAATCTGGAGAATTTTGAATTGATGTTCATCAATTCTCCCCCAGACGCTGTGGAAGGGGTATTGTCCTTTGTGGACATAAACACCGTTCCCGAAGTGGGGGATACTGTTGCTTATAGATTTACTCCCTACGATAAAGACCGCTATAACATCGTGGAAGGTCAGGTGGAAGTCACTATCGCCAAGACCAACCCCACAGTCCATTGGGTGGAGGCGAAAGCTTTTTACGGACAAACTTTGCGAGATGCAATCTTTAGCTACCATATGGTCAATTATTACAACAGCGCCGTCCCTGTGAGCGGAGAGTTCGAGCTGCTGGGCGTGACGGGCTTTGATTTGGACACCGTACTTACGGTAAACGCATTGAGCGGTCTCTTTAACCTGACCGAGCAAACACCGCAGTTTTCGGGCACTTACCGCTTTACTTCCAAAAACTATAATGATGTCGAGGGTCAACTGACCATAAAGGTATATCATAAAGTCGACAAAGGGGATATATTTATTACAAACGCCACCAAGCCTTTTGATTTCCAACCCTTGAGCGTGGGAGATATGGGCATAAGCGTATCCCATACTGAGCATCCTCTTTTTGACGAGAACTTCTCTATAACGATTTACGACAATAAAGGTCAGCTTTCGGACGGTGTAGAAGTGGGAAGGTATTTGGTGATTGTTGAAGTCATAGACCGATTGTACTATGGTTCAAAAACCATTGAGTTTGAAGTAGTCAAGGCGGACATATCCGAAAATATCTTCTTGTCTTATACCCAAGCCACATTTGGCGAGACCTTTAGTAAGCCTCACGCTGTCTTAAGCGGGGATATAGACATCCCTCAAGACAATTTTGTTATTGAGTTCAAATTGACTACCGAAAATCCAAACGCCTATAACGAAACTATGCCGTCTTCCGCAGGGCGCTATGATGTAAGGATAAGGGTTGTAGACAATCCCCAATTCACAGCGGAGAAAGTGTTGAGCTTTGAAATACTTAAAAAAGCAGTACAGGTCACGGTATCTCCAAGAAGTCAGACTTATGGGAATGTCAAACCGCTTGTGGTGGATTCCATAGAGTCCGATATCATACCTACAATTACTTATTACAGCGCCACTTATAGCAGAAAAGAAAAGGTGCCCACCGAAGCGGGAATGTATACCGCAAGGGTAGAAATCATCGATAGAAACTATACGATTAGGAGCGGAAACAATAATTATGTGGAAGTGAGTTTTGAGATTCGTCCCGCATCTCTGACAGTCATTGCAAAGCCCGTGTTTGAAGATATCGTATACGGTCAAAGATTAAGCGATGCGAGGATACTTTCGGACGGCAGAATAACCTCCGCCGAGGGCGTCGTTGTAAACGGAAAATACACTTTCCAAAATCCCTCCTTTAAGCCGAACGCCGGCATGAATTTGGTCAATCTGACATTTACGCCGTACAACAAGAATTTCACGCCCGTCAATGTCCAAGATGTTGAATTATATGTCAAAAGGGCGGACGCCGAGATATTGTTTACGAACCTAAGGGCAGAATATGATGGTACAAACAAAAAAGGCATGATAAAATATGTCTCTGAATCCAACGCCGAATGGCAGATAGAGTTTATGCAGCAAGGCGTGGTCGTAGAGCCCGTCAACGCCGGAACTTATCAGATAAGGATAAGGATATTGAGCGATAACTATCAGCTGGGCGTGGACACACTGGGCAACCCCGTTCTTCAAAAGTCCAATGTTGCCACATTTATTATCGACAAGGCGACAATGAGAGAATTCACCCTACCCATGCCCACTCCCATAAGGTATGGACAAAGCTTGGCTTATTCCACCCTTAACAGCAATGAACATGAGGGCTATGGAATGGTGAGCTATTATGGTATAGAGGGCTTTGTTAAAGGAAAGTTCAGCTTCCTTAATTCTGGACTGGTGCTTGGCGACACAGGCAGGTATATTGTGGACATAAAGTTCAATCCCGACGACAGCACCAATTTCAATTCCTTCATCACAAAAATTGAAGTCGAGGTGCTTCCCACATTCGCCACAATAAGCGTCACCAACAATACTTTTGTGTATGGTCAGCCCTTGACGGAGTCCACCTTGCCGACCTTTATTACCAATCCCGCTAATCTTACCATTGCGCACAATGTCTTTGAAGAAAAGACAAGGGGAGAAATCCTTGACTGCGGAGTGCATACCTTTAGGGTATGGATAACCAGCAAGAACTATGAATATGAAGGCATCTATTTTGAGTTTGATATTATTATCATAAAGAAAGAAGTCAGACTTGAATTTATTGAAGACAATGCCCCATTAGAAAAATACTTCACTTCCTATAAGAAGATTAAAAACGCCAAAGCCAGAGTCAACCTTGATGATATTGTTATGGACGACCTTTATACCGAGGGCGGACTGCATATCGATACTATGATAAATCTGACTTATTATTCCATTCCCGTAGGCGATGCCCCAGCGGTCAATTATGGGCATACTCCCCCTTCGGAAATAGGAAGCTACCGAGTGGTAGCGGTCATGGACCACCCCAATTATTACGGAACGCAGTCTATTTATTATGACATTACGCTTGGCGAGATTGAGGAAGTGCATTTTGATGTCGAGACCTTGGAAAGACAAGTTTACGGCTCTGTGGTCCCGCCGATTATTACCACCAAGCCCTCCGATGTGTCGTATTATATAATTTATCAAGGCTATGGAAGAATAATGCCGACTGATGCCGGAACATATAACATCGTGGTGTACTTCAATGACCCGAACTATATCCCCAAACAAGTTTCGGCTATGTTCAGAATAAGAAAGAAAGAACTGCAATTAGAGGACATCAGGGTTGAGAACAAAGTATATGACGGAGTCGCCTCTTTGAAAATTACCGCAAAGATGAATGGAGTATTCTTGGGCGACCAAGTCACTCTTAAATTAAGAGCGGAGACTGAGGGCGGAAAGACAAACCCCGGCAAGCACAATGTGGTAATTACTGAGTACGCCATAGCCGGTCTTAGCGCCAAGAATTATCAGCTTGTAAGACCGTACTATGCCGACAAGGTGGAGATATTTGAAAAGAAAGTCACCGATAAGAATTCCCAGTCCTTTATTACCAGCAATAACGGCTTTAGGCAGGGTGTAACCGTAGAATTCGCACCCATTATGTCCCCCTATAATCAAGAAAACATCTTGACCAATCTTTTGGGGCAAAGGGCAATGGTGCAAAGCTTCTTAATTAAGGAAAACGGTCAGCCCACCACCCTTAATGAAAGAATCAAGGTATATGTCAAGATACCCGACGAATTCTTAACAGCCAAAAACCTTGAAGTAAAAGGCATTGGAAAGCTTGCCGACCGTCAAGTCAACTTCATAAGGGAGGGCGACTATATCACTTTCTATACCGACTCTTCAGGCGAAATAGTATTCAGTACCAATGACTTTTCTTATTGGACTATCGGCGTGGGAGCTTTGGTTGTTGTGATTATACTTGGCGTCATATTCCTATTTATGCTCAATCCCAGACACAAGAGAAGAGACACCGCCGATAAAGACCCCGTAAGAGCCGCTATCAAGAAGATTAAAAAGGGCGGTATGTACAGATAAAATTAAGCCAAGTTATATAACCTAAGATTATGATGATAAAATTTACAAAGAAAAGATTGCCGATAATATTAATATTATTGTTTTTAATGGTTTTGCCTTTGGTATTAAAGGCAAATCTTAATGTTGGAAGCCGTACAGCTTATGCCTCGACCATAACTTCCGATTACACAATGGGCGACGGGAGCTATTCCCTTAAGGAAGACAAGGCATATTTCAGCCCCTTAGAGGGTTGTACTTATGTGTTCACAATCAAAGAGGACATAAATTTTCCCATAGAAGAGATACGATTTTCGGCTTATCAGGTATATGATTATCAAGATATCTATTATGACAAGGACGGAAATATAGAAAACGACTTCGCCAAAGACAAAAATGGCGAAGAAATGGACAATGTCCT
Source organism: Clostridiales bacterium (assembly GCA_012838805.1). Classification (GTDB taxonomy): domain Bacteria; phylum Bacillota; class Clostridia; order Christensenellales; family DTU072; genus DTU072. The sequence goes on along the minus strand of DUON01000021.1, from coordinate 15,253 downwards.
TGTGGAATTCCTGGACGACAGCATTTCTTTCAATCAGCATGGCAAACGGAATCTCAATTTTGAAATAACCATGTATGAATGGGCGGCTTTTCAAATTGATGTGCATTATAAGGATAGCGAAACGCAAGAAGCTTTTGTAGAACAGAGCGATTTTATCTATTGCACTTCGATAGACTCTTCACCGCCTTTCATCTATTTATACCCCAATCCCGTATTCGTAGGCAACGGATATAGGTTTGAATTTAGGGTGACTTCGAATTCCCAAAAAGATTATAGAAGCGCCGATTCTGGATTAAAAAGTGTAAGGGTTTATAGGAATGTGGACGGCGAGGAAGAGACGGTGAAGGAATATACCTCTTTTTCCACAAGCACAATGCTTGACGCAGCTCTTATAGCTGTCAAGGGAGAATATTGGATTGAGGCGTATGACAAGGTGGACAATCATTCATTCGGCAGGGTGATAAAGATAGACAAAGATATAGAGACTTTGAACCGAATCTCTTCTGTGGATACGGTCTTAAGAAATGCCGAGGAATATAGAGCCGACCTTATTGAGAACTTAAGGGAAAAATATATAGACTGGCAACTCTTAAGTTTAGATAAAGACAATTCCAAAGAGACAGTAAAGGCTGCCGAACTTGAGGTTATGGAAGCCCAAAGGCTGTGTGCGGAAGCCGAAAGGCTTTTTGAGGTTGAATTATTAAATTCAAACTATTTCGACGGGGATATCGTTGTTGAAAACTTTAAGGAAGCCAACTTTACTCATACCGTGAAAGGTGAAAAGGCGACACTTCAAATTGCCTTTGCGGAATATGACTTAAAAAGACATAATTTCAATGTTTTGTTAGAGGCCGCTAAGATGCAAGACGCCGACTTTGTTTTGGCGCTGGATATCAAGACGCTTAGCGATATCAAGAAAATTCAGAAAACCGATTTTGAAGAAGAAATTGAAATTACCATACCCATAAAGAACTATAAAAAAGTTGTGGCACTCTTAGAAACCCAAGCCGAGGGCGGAAAACAGTACAGTAAACTAAAAATAGACGAGGGTGTAAGCTGGGTGAAGGTTTATGTCCCGTCCACCCACCAAAAAGTGCACCTTGTCATTCAGACGGACGAAAGCTCAAATAACCTGTACTGGCTCTTTTTGCTGTTGATTATACCAATAGGAGTTATCGTTGTTCTGCTTAGGAAAAAAATCTTCAAGTCTGTTGCTAAGAAATGCGAAGATAAAGATAATCAAAATCAACCAAAACCAAGCGAGAAAAAGACCCCGAAACCCCCTATAAAAAATAAATTCAAGAAAAAATGACTTTGGATAAATAAATTTTCTATTTGTTTTAATTTTGAAAGCCTTGCCTTAGTGAAATTTTTGCATGAAAATTATTGTTTAATACTATTTTCAGTTTGTTTTTTTATCATACAAATTGTATGAAAGACACTTCCAAAATATTTTTTGGAAAACAAAGGAAAAATCATTATGACTTAAGATTTGAAAAAAGGCGGTTAAAATTCCTATTTATTACGATATAACTTATGGTTAGATTGTTGAATTTATTTTCCTACTGTGATATTATTTATTAGTATAATAAACATATGCAAGAAAAAAGCATAAATCCATACGCTAGGTGGTAGAATGAAAAAAACTTTATATTCCTTGTTTATATTGCTTTTGGTTTTTGTGTTCGCGATTGCTTTAATCGCTTGCGACGAGCCTATTCTGGACGAGAACGGCGGGGACGAAGAGGAAGAGACAGTCGCCCGTTCACAACTGATAACTAACGGCACATTTTATGATATTTCCAATACGACGGGTTCTCAAAGATACATCAAAGAAAATGTCGCCAGCTGGGAACTTTCTTCAGGCTCTCTTACCAGAGCGTCGGAGGGGGTAATCTATGGCGGAATCGACCTTAAGGACGAGGAACTCTTTAACGCCAATAGAAATACTTTCAGCAAAAACAACACTTTGGAGTATCCCGGAGTAGACCCCGAGACCCCCGCGGAAAAAGACGATCCCGACACCTTGCAGGACACAAACGCATTGCTTTTGGCGTCCATTAATGAGGCGGGCTCGCTTTTTTATAAAAATACATCTGACTTCAATTTGGACCCCAACAAATATTATAGGCTTCAGTTCAGCGTTCTGACGGACATAGATATGACCGACGTGGACAAGGCAGATCGCGACAAGAAAGGCGCATGGGTTATTATAGACGGAGCAGTTTATGCTGAATTCAAAAGCATAAACACAGAGGGAAAGTGGCAGAAATTCGAGGTTTATATCGAATCCAGCAACTATGAGTCAAGGGCAATAAGAGTAAGGCTTTGGCTGGGACACGGTCCCCAAACAGTTAAAAAAAAGGACAATGTATATTCCACAAAAGGAGCTGTTCTTTTTGATAATATCATCTGTACGGAAATAAGCCACGACACCTATTCTTCCGCCCAAACCGGCGATAAAGTTCAAAAGACGACCATGCTTTTCCCCGATATGGAATTCGTTCAGCAAAATGAACTTTCAGTGACTTCTTCTCCCGACTATTTCTATTCTTTCAGAAGCGGTTCTAATTCTTCACTAAACACTGTCAATTACAACCTTGTCGAGGGAAAGGAAGGGCTTACTTCCAATAAACCTCCGGTGGACAGACCTTTCACCGGCATAGTGGATATGTCCAAGCTTTATAGATTTGATGAAAGCGAGGAAGGCGAAGATAGGTTTATCAACACTTATAAAAAAGACCACAACAAGGTTGACTTTATCGCTCCTGACAGAGAAGACTTTATGACGAACGAGGGTATATTCCGCCTTACTGCTGAAAGAGAGGCTGTCGCCGGCTCACTGCCCGAATACAAAGCCCTTATGATATTCCATGATGATTTATCGGGAGCGGGCTTCACCAGCAAAAAACAGCTATTAATAAGGAAAAACCATTTCTATACAATAAAAGTATGGGCTTATGTATGGAGCATAGACTTACCCGAACCGCCCAAGTCTGAAGTGGGCACCCAACCCACAGAACCCGACAAGGACAAGCCTACCCAAGAGGCAATCGACGAGGCGGAAGACTCCATGTACACTGCCCAAGCCGAATACTATTATAGACGGATATTTGAAGGCGAGATTGAGATTGACGATATAGAAGACGAGACACTTCTTGAGTATATCGACAGCTTGAGTGAGGAGAGAAAGGAATTTTTAAAAAGCGATGCAGTCGACCTTGAAAGTCTGGAGACCAACTACTCGGACGAGAAAGACCTCTATGAAGAGCTTATGGAGCTTTCTAAGAAATGGGAAGACTACGAGAAGAAAAACGCCGAATATACCGAAAAATATAATGACTATATGCAAAAGTACTGGACTTGGAGAGACAATAACTCAGTTATGACCGAGGACGGCTACGAACTCATGCCCAAAGCCGAGTTTAGGATAACCGGTGCTGGAGACTTAGAGGCGCAAAAAACCACCGATGTGGGAGTATGGCAAGAACTTACTTTTTATATAAGAGGAAATCAGCTCTCCGACAGAAAGGTCAACCTTGAGTTCTGGTTTGGAGAGGGCTCCAACGCCGACTATGACACGCTGATGCTGGGCGGAGTGTTCTTTGATAATATCACTATCATAGAAAGCAAGAGCTTTGAAGCCGGCAAGGATTATCAAGAGCTCAGCCCGTTTACCCAAGAGGATATCGAAAGCGGAAACTGGGATATCGGCGGTCTTATAGACTTCACCGGGGATATAAGATTTGACGAAGAAATTGAAGATGAAGACGATGACCTTTGGGAAAAGAGCCTTGCCAAAGGCGTATCCCAAGAGGACAAGGAATATTTGAACTTCAGAATCGTTGACGACGAGAGCTTCCCCATAAGAATTGACGATGTGGACAGGTTCTATAACCTCTTGATTATGGAAAATACCGATTTCACCGCATCCATTCTCAATTTCAGAGACAATAGGGAGATTTTGTCCAACAAGTGTTACAGACTGTCTTTCTGGGCAAGAACAGAGAACTTAGAGGGCGGTGGAAGTATTGAAATTATGCTGATGTCCAAAGCCTCTGACAGCGCGGACGATATGGCAAAAGCCACGAGCATAAGCGAATTTAAGAGCGAGGAGTGGCAGGAAGTGGTGTTCTACCTTAAAGGCGATACGCTTAAGAACAACCTTGTATCCTTGAAAGTTGATATGGGTTCAGGCAACAGGTTTGACACCGAAAAATATGTTAAAGGCGCTTTGCATATCTCAGCTATCACCTTGAAAGAGATAAAATACAGCGAATACAATGCCAGCAATAAATCTGGAGACAAGACAAAGTCCCATGCTTTCTCCAACACCTCTACATCTTCGACAAACAGCGTGACCAACGGCAATTTCGGCTCTATCGACCTGGGAGACATTAAAGAAGACGCCATAGACGATAAGACTGGCGACCTTATCGGCGTAGCTCCCACAAGCAGCTGGAGCATTCCTTCGGATGCGAATATAACCACGAACGGCTATAACAAGCCGTCCATTGAGATAAAAACTCAAAACCAAACATACGACGACAATGACACCGACGAGCATAAGTATATAGTTTGGAAGCATGTAGTGGACGCCGACGGGGAAAAACCCGACGGATATGAGGTCTATATCTATAATACGATTAAGATTGATGACGAGGGCGAGGAAGAGGATGTGGAAAGCCTTTATATTGGATATGTTCCCACCGGCTCCAGCGCCACTGTTAATGCAAGCACACAAGCAGGTCTTTATAGAATAGCGGGAGAGGGAGACGCTGAGGAATGGCACTATCGCTTTAGGATTACAAGCAAGGCGAAAGGCTTCTTTGGAGTAAAAGCGGTCTCCGGCAAGGGCGTTGGCACAAGGAGCGACACCATAGAAAACTCCGCAAAAGACGACGACAGCCTTGCGGAGGTATTTGACGAATTCGACGGAGTAGATAAAAAAGAATACAAGATAGGCACAATTAATTATACGACCTATAACGATGGCGAATACGCCGACATCTTTGAGGACAGCGACTATGTAAGCCCCTATAAGACCATGCTTATAATTGAATCCAATTATAACATAAGAGCAAATGTCACCGCAGCGAGCAAGTCCCTTTCCGCAAACAAGTGGTACGAGATAAGCGTTTGGGTCAAGACCTTAAACGGCGCGAGGGCAAGCATTTCATTTGAGGACATAAGCGCAGTTTTGGAGACCAAAGACGAGAATATAGGTTTTATTAATCAAGATACCCAAGGCGAATGGAAGCAGTATCGTTTTTATGTAGTCACCGGCGGACAAAGCTCTAATATCAAGCTTAGACTCTCTATGGGAAATCCGTATGACAGAGGCAGACTTGGCACGGACGAAGACTCCACAAGGATGTATGATGAAAACGCCTTGTCCAAAGGTACTATTTTCTTTGACAATGTCAAAGTGATTGAGCTCACTCAAGAAGAATTTGAAGAAAAGAGCAAATTCGGCGGCGAGGAAGGCGAATTCCTTAACGGGCAAAACGAAGTCTTCCATGTCTATGAAATGGTGTATGACAACAAGTTCGCATATAAGAATTTGAGCTATCTCACAGACTCCTTTGACTCCTATACCGAAAACACCGAGACAGAGGAATTTGATGAAGACGGCGAATATAATGAAGGCTTTTATAGAGGGCATACCCCTAACGCCTATACATGGGCAAGGGCTACCGACGGGTCCACTAAAGACGAAGAAAGGCTTTATGGCGTATACAATTATCAAGATGTGACCAATGCGCACTGGCTTATCGGAAATGATACAAATCCAGATCCGTTCTCTGACTTTATGCCCGAAGACTTTGATTTGGCGACCTTCATTAGAATGAGCGGATACAATTCCCTTGTCATGTCCAACCTTGTGGAAAACGGTCAGCATTATACTCTATCCAGTTCAAGAGTTCTATCCGACAACAAGTATTACAAGCTGACATTTGACGCAAAGACCTTGCTTGACGAAGACACCTTTGCGGAATTCAGATTCATGTATAAGGGTTCGGACGACGAATACGATGTGATAAAAATAAACACTTCAGACTTGGGTATTGACCGGTCCCGCCAGTATACGATGTATATTTACAACAACGAATCCATAACCCAAAGCGTCAAGTGGCGTTTTAACCTTGGCGGAGACGGGGAGGACGAAAAGATATTAGGCATGCTGGTCATCGACAATGTAAGGCTTGCCGAAATCGACAGCGAGGAATATCTGGAAGCAAAGAGGGCTTTTGACGAGCTGGACGAAGACGAAAGGGCGCTTAGCGCGATAGGATTCCATGTTTATGACGACGACAACGACCCCGGCGACAACGACCCCGAACCGCCAAAAGAGCCTGAAAAGAATCCGATTTTCAGAAGAGGAGATATCTGGCTTCTTGTATCCTCTATCGTTCTGGGTGCGATAATAATCATTACGGTGTTAGTCGTGATTATCAAGAGAGTAAGGAAAAAGTATCCCAAAAAGGTCAAAGGCGAGAATGTGGTTAAGACCGAAAAATCCTTAGATATCACCCCCGTCCAAAAGACCGATAAAGTGGATGTAATCAATGAAGAGGAATTTGTGGACAAAGAGGAAAAACCCAAATATGTGCAAAGGGTGCTCCCCAAAAAGAAGAAGAAAAAGAAATAATGTCTTTTGGCTTCGACCTACTTCATAATTGTTAAAGAAGTGAAAGGGAAAATGTCCAACCGATGTTTTCCCTTTTATATTTTACTAATTTCTTGTTGCATAAATTCAAACATTGAATCTTGCCAATTCGCCTATAATCATATATAATATGTATGATTAATCCTAAAGGAGGCGTCTTTATGAATAGACAAAAAAGACAGGCTATCAAAGAGTACAAGCGTTATAACAAGCGCAGTCATACGGCGTTAAAAGTTATCGGCATAATAATAGCCGTCATATTCGCTTTTATCGGCGTGACATCGATTGTGGGCACCGTAGGCGCCAACGCCAATATGCTTATGGTGAAAGAGACCAAGCCTGTTCAGAACAACGGTTTGAAACCCCAAAAGGACGATTTGGGATACTGGACTTTTACCAAAGAAAAGGATAAGGACTTTAGGATACTTCAGCTTACGGATATACATATAGGGGGAGGCTGGCTGAGCATAAAGACTGACAGGCTTGCCCTTAATGCCGTAAAAAAGCTTGTGGAATATACAAAACCTGACCTGATAGTCATTACGGGGGATATGGTGTATCCCGTTCCCATACATACGGGTTCCATAAACAACAAAAGGGCGACACAGATATTGGGTACGCTTTTGGACAGCTTTGAGATACCTTGGGCGGTTACTTTTGGAAACCATGACAGCGAAGTATATTCCCTTTTCGAATTGGAAGAGATATCTGAAATATATGAGAGCTTTGAAAACTGTATCTATCAAAGAGGACCTGAAGATATAACAGGGCTTAGCAATTATTTTGTCAATATAAAAAACGAGGACGGCACGCTGAACACTTCTCTTACCATGATAGATTCCAATTCTTATATAGGGAAAATCTATGAATTTTTTGCCTATGACAATATTCATGACGACCAAGTGGAATGGTACGAACAAGAGCTTAAAAAGATATCCGCTTACTATGAGCTTGAAGAGATTGTTCCCTCTTTGGCTTTTTTCCATATTCCAGTAAACGAATTCGGGGATGCGTGGCAACTTTATAGGGAAAATCCCCAAAGCGACGAGATAGAGTACCATTTTGGGCAAGCGGGAGAGCCCGGCGAGAAAGTATACGCTCCCGTATATCGAGGAAAGATTTTTGAAAAAATGGTTGAGCTAAACAGCACAAAAGCTATATTCTGCGGGCATGACCACTTGAACGACTTTGGCATAACCTATAAAGGAATAAGACTAAACTATGGAAAGTCCATTGACTATGTCGCTTATACAGGCATCGACAAGTCCACTTGGCAAAGGGGAGGAACAATAATTGAAATTAAAGATAATTCAGACTTTGAGGTCTCCCAAATAAAGCTTGTTGATATTGAATAAGCAGAGTAAAATATATCCTTTAAGAAAGAACAAAAAAACATTCTATTTGCTATCTGCTTGAATCGGGGCTTTAGAATGTTTTTTTGTCTATAATAATAGATAAACACTTGATAAAAGATAAAATGTGTTGACAATAAAAAGGAATGTGAGTAGAATGGTAATAGAAACAAATATATATGGTAGCTTGTTAGGTGAGACTACTTGTCATACACAAGCTGTTGCCCAGAAATGTCCAGAGACGCCAATGGGTTAACAAGCATAATCGGATTAAGGTTATGCTTAACACAGCTGATTGTTAGAAAATCTACGATGACAAGAGTCAAAACTGAAACTAGGAGTTCCAAGAAATAGAAAAATTGTTCTTAATTTATTGACAATTTTAGTTTTTGCCTTGCGACTCCTTATGAGTCGTTTTTTAATGACAATGAAAAGGAGGTGAGTCCGAATGGATGAAAGCCCTAACTTATGTGATAATCTTGCTTTTACACTTTTTACATTCATGGAGGTGACAAAATGTCAAAGAAAACAGAGCTTGTACGGACTTATCTCGATAATAAAGACATTGTAGCTCTGAAGAAACTTATCAATGAACTGGATATTATTGAGATACTTACAATAATCGACGCTTTGTCTCCGGAAGACAGCGTTCTTGTTTTTCGTTTGTTAAATAAAGATTTATCTATTGAGGTGTTTGAGGAACTGGACACCGGGCTTCAGCAACGCCTTTTTGCTTCTTTCACCGAAGACCGAGTAATAGAGCTTATCAACGAGCTTCCGCCAGACGATAGAGTAAAGCTCTTTGACGAAATGCCCGCAAAGGTCACTCAAAAACTGCTTGCCAAACTCTCTCCTGAAGAAAGAGAGTCCACCGCGCTTCTTATGGGGTACGAACAAGAGACTGCGGGCAGGATAATGACCACCGAATATGTCAGCTTAAAAAAGCACTTGACTATCAAACAAGCGCTTAAGAGAATAAGAGACGAAGCCGAAGAAAAGGAAACAATCTATACTATATATGTCACCAATGACAGCAGAGTGCTTGAAGGCGTGACATCGCTTAGGGATATTATCATAGCCGATGAGAATGACACGATAGAAAGCATTATGAGTACAGGCGTTGTGTCCGTCACCACCGACACCAATCAAGAGGATGTGGCAAGAAAACTTTATGACCTTGGTCTTTTGGCTATACCCGTAGTCGACAAAGAGAATAGGCTGGTTGGCATTATCACAGTAGACGACGCTATGGAAATTATTGAAGAGGAGACCACCGAAGATGTGTTCCAAAAATCAGGTTTGGCGTCCTATAAAGATGAAAGCGGAAAGAGCGAAACCCTTGTTAAAGGCTCAATATTCAGTATCTGGAAAGTAAGGCTTCCGTTTTTGCTTATTACGCTTGCGGGAAGTCTGCTTGCGGGTTCGGTCATCCACGCTTTTGAAAACACCTTGGCAGCTTTGGCGTCTGCCGCTATATTTATGCCTATTATCATGGATATGGGCGGAAATACGGGAACACAATCCAGCACTATTTTTACAAGAGCCTTTGTTTTAGGACACATTAAGCCCAATGAATTTTGGAAAGCGTTGAGAAAAGAATTGTTGGTAGGGCTGTCTATGGGTCTTATTGTGGGAACAATCGCCGGCGTGATTTCTTTTATATGGCAGGGAATGCTTGGGCTTAGTCTTGCGGTGGCATGCTCTCTTGTCATAACCATGACTATCGCAACTGGCTTGGGCTTCGGGATTCCGTATCTTCTCAACAAACTTGGACTTGACCAAGCGGCGGGGGCAGACCCTATTATCATTACGATAAAGGCAATAACAGGTCTTTCCATATACTTCTTGTTCGTCAATCTGTTTATGTCGGCTTGGTTATAATAAAAGATAAAAATAATTCAAGGTTTTGTCAGTCTATCAGAATATCATAGATACTTTTATAAACTTCGGGAGCTTTACTGTTCCATTGATTATAGATAGATATTGCCTTTTGAAGATTGGGCACGACAAATTTCAAGTGCATGATAGGTTTTGTAATCTCTTGTATCGACATCTCCACAGTATAAGAACCGTCTCCGTTCTTTTTATAGTCGCAAAGGAATTCTTGTTGTTTTTTATAATTCAGTCTTGTGGCGCGGGCATATTCGGTTACGGTGTCGCGCACGGACTTGGGGATATCGTTATAGAAATGAGAAAGGCAGATACGGCCGTCTTCGGTAAGGGCAAGAATGGGATTCCTTACGCTGCCGTCGATTTTGGTGATAAAGCCCGCTTCGGCAAGGTCGGCAATAATCTGTTTGCAATAAAAATATGGTATCCATTCGTTATCGGTTGAACAAATAGATAAGAGCAAATCCTCGTTTATGGGAATTTCCATTTTGTCCAGAACAAACAGAACAAGAAGCTTATTGCTTATTCTTTCGTCGTGTATCATAATCTACCTTTCTATGGTGTTTATCTATTATACCATTAAACTTATGAGCTGTTAAGCGTTTTTTGAATTTTATTCCCTTACGCTCCTTTTGAATAAAAGAATATATGGGCGGGGTTTTTATTGCTAAAATATTCATTTAATAGTATAATAATATCATATATTATTGGATTTGGGAGATGAAAAATGAATGTTTGGCATGATATAAGCTCGGATAGAATAACCCCCGAAGATTTTTTGGCGGTTATCGAAATCTCTAAGGGTTCGAAAAACAAATACGAACTTGACAAGCAAAGCGGTCTTTTGATATTGGATAGAGTTCTATATACCTCTACCCACTATCCTGCGAATTATGGGTTTATTCCCAAAACTTATTGCGAGGACCACGACCCTATGGATGTTTTAGTGCTTTGCAGCGAGGCAATAAAACCAATGGCGATTTGCCGCTGCTATCCAGTAGGCATGGTATCCATGACCGATGAAGGCTTTATGGACAACAAAATCATAGCCATTCCTTTCAATGACCCCACTTGGAACAACTTCAAAGAAATAGAAGAGCTTCCCAAACACATTATGAACGAAATATGTCACTTCTTTACCGTATACAAGGAGCTTGAAGATAAGCATACAGCGAATATGCACATTGACGACAAAAAGAAAGCCATAGAAACCATACAAAGAAGTATTGAAAGCTATAAGGAGAAATTTTTGCCGGGAAGATAGACATTCTATAAGATTTTTTCTTAATACCCTTCAATATTTGATTATAAAAATTGGGATACCAAAAATGAAAAAAGAGTATGATGTAGCGGTTATTGGAGGCGGACCTGCGGGCATGGCAAGTGCCTTGGCTGCCGATAGGGAGGGAGCCAGCGTTATTTTATTGGAAAAAGACAAGGCTCTTGGCGGCAGGCTCAATCAATGTATACACAACGGCTATGGTCAAAGTATTTTCAATAAAGACTTAACGGGAACTGAATACGCCAATAAACTTATCGAATTAATCAACAACAGTTGCGTTGAATACCTATTAAATACTGAAGTTACAGAGATTTCCTTAGACAAAAAGATTTCTTGTATAAATTTTGGGAAAAGATTTCAAATAAACGCAAAGTCAATAGTCCTTTCGACAGGCTGCAGAGAGAAAGCGTTTGATTATCTCATTGATAAAAAGGGAATATATACCGCCGGACAAGCTCAAAGGATTATCAACCTTGAGGGCAAAAAGATAGGCGAGAATGCTGTTGTCTTAGGTTCGGACGACTTGGCGCTTATTGTGGCAAGGCGTTTGATATATGAGGGCGCAAAGGTCCTCTGTGTTGTAGAGCCTGCGCCTTATCCTTCGGCTTCTATTAAGAACATATCCTATTGTTTAAGCGATTATGGCATACCCCTTTGTCTAAATTCTCATATCCAAAGTATAGAGGGCGAAGAAAAGGTTGAAGGAGTCCATATAGTCACAGATACCAAGAACGGTCAAAAGAAAGAATTCATTCCATGTGATACGCTGATTGTTTCCATGGGCTTGCAACCCCAATATGAACTATTGGACAAACTGAACATAGAAAAAGAAAACCTTACAAATACAGCCGTAATAGACCAAAAAAGACAGACTTCTATTGAGGGGTTTTTCTTGACGGGTGACGCTCTGATTATACATAGCTCCATTGCCGACATAACTTTTGAGGGCGAAGTTGCCGGCAAAAACGCCGCTTTATACGCCAAAGAACAAAGCGAAAGTAAGAATTCAATCAGCGTTGAGGTGGAAAGCTCAGATCTTATAGAGTACGCTTTGTCTCACAATAATATAATCAGCGTTAAGGTGAAAAGCTCCAATCTTATAGAATACGCTTTGCCTCAAAGGATAAATACTTTAGACCATAAAGTTAAGATTTATTTCCGCGTGAAAAAAACTTTAAGAGATGCGCGCCTTGATATATTTAGTCAAGACGAGCTGATATACGCCAAAAAGTTCGTTGTCATCTCTCCAGAAGAGTTGGTTGAGGCGGAGGTAAATATCCAAGGCGTCAAGGGCAATTTGACTATAAGCATGGAGGCGTGATATGGAGATTGTATGCATAATGTGTGGCGCTGCATGCGCCCTTGAAGTAAAAGAGAAAAAAGGGCTTTTGGAAGTAAAGGGGAATATCTGCAGAAGGGGGGAAGTGTATGGCAGAAAGGAATATATCAACCCCCAAAGGACGGTGACCACGCTTTTTCCCATAAAAGGAGGTGGGTTTGTGCCTTGTAAAACTTCTCTGCCCGTAGATAAAGAACTGATTTTTGATGTCTTAAAAGCCATAAAGTCAAGCTCCGCTCCCAAACCGATAAAAGCGGGAAAAGTCTTGATAAAAAATATACTGGGCACAAACGCCGATATAGTCGCGACATCAAATGTCTATTGAGAGGGGAATATGAAAGTAACCGCCATAGGCAGATATGGAAAATATCCGAACAAAGACGGTGCCACATGCTGTTATCTCATAGAGAGTGCCCAAACCAAAATAGTACTGGATATGGGCAGCGCTTCGCTTAAAAATCTTGATAAGGTTATTGATTATAAACATATAGACGCCGTTGTTGTTTCGCACTTCCATGGTGACCACTGTGCGGACGCCTTTGTGTTTCGGAATGTGGCGTTTGAGTTTATAAAAACGGGAGTTTGGGATACCAAATTGCCTTTTTTTATGCCCAAAGAGCCATATAACGAATTTATGGCACTTAAAAGCTGTGAGGGATTTCAAACGATTGAGATTTCTGACGGGCTTAAAACCGCCATTAAGGACATCGATTTAGAATTTTTTAAGGTGAATCATCCTTTGCCTACTTATGCTGTTAAGGTATCCAGTAATGAAAAGAGCTTGAGCTATACTGCCGACATTATGGACAAGGAGAACTTGGACAGATTGTTTTTGGGAGCTGATTTCGCCATTGTGGACGCTTGTATTTTAGAAAAAAACCACAAACAAGGTTTGCCGCATATCAGCGTCAAGGAGATAGCCTATATCACTAAGGATATCCCTAAGGTCATGCTTGCGCATTTGGAATACGGTAAGGAGGAAGAAACTTTGCAAGAGGCACTCAGCCAAAACAAAAATGCTTTTCTTGCGGAGGAACTCAAAACCTATCATATATGAAAAAAACTCGAATTATTAATAATAGACCTATGGTGTTTGCTGCCTTAGGTCTTATGTTGGGCATTTTTATAAGTTTTTTTGCCATTCAAAACAAAATTCTCTTTTGGATTGTTCTGGGCGTTGTTTTATCCATTTCGGGTTTTCTTTTTTTCAAAAAAAACTTTATTATCGCCGTTATTTTATTATTTTTCGCGGCGGGATATTTAGGGCATTATGTTCAATATAATTCGTCTTATCAGAGCTACAATCCCGATGAAGGATATTTTATTACAGCGAAAGTGGCGAAGATTAATAGAGGCGAAAAATACGACAACCTTACGCTGAAAATCCTTAAAATTGACGGTTTTAAGGCGAAAGGGCAAGCACACTTAAGGGTTTATGGCGAAAACAATTTTGAGATATTCGACACAGTAGAATTCTATGGGAAGATAGAGAATAAGAAAATAGAATTTTCCGATCACGCATCCAGAGCCAGTTATGGGAACGGGGTCTTTTACAACATGGAGATGATAGGCGTTTTGGATGTGGATAAGAATTTAACCTTTTCTGAAAAGATAAGAAAGAGAATGACTTTGCCTATGGACGAATATATGAAAGAACCAAATAAGGCTTTTGCCCATTCTCTTCTATTCGGCGATGTAAGTTGGGTCAGCCCCCAAGAATTAGAGGCGATAAGGGTCTCGGGGCTAAGTCATATCTTTGCGGTATCCGGGCTTCATATCGGATTTGTAGTGGCGATATTTGCTTTTTTAATGAAAAAAATAAGGATACATAGAATGCTTTCCATGGCGATTATGGCGGGGATACTGTTTATGTACTGCTTGATTACCGCATTTCCCCCAAGCGCTGTAAGAGCCGCTATTATGGCGGTCAGCTATCTTCTTGCACAGGCGGTTTATAAAAAAAGCGACGGCTTAAGCTCTCTTGCTTTTGCAAGCGTGGTCATGCTCTTGATTTCTCCAAGGACGCTTTTTTCATTAAGCTTTATTATGAGCCTTGCCGCTGTATTTGGCATCTTTCTCTTTTTCAAGCCGATATATAATTTCTTTATGCAAAAATCAAAAAACAAATTCAGAAAGTATGTCAGCGCCTCCTGTGCGCTTTCCCTATCCGCCAATATCTTTTTATTGCCCTTGTGCCTGAATGTCTTTGGGGTCATGTCCCTTTATTTTTTGCCCGCAAACCTTATTGTATTGCCCATAGTGACAGTGGGGTATATTTTGCTTTTTGTGGCTGGGGTATTATCCCTTGTCTGGCAGGGAATGGGCTTTCTGTTCCTAATGCCCGATATAGTTCTGGATATCATAAGGTTTCTTGTCAATATATTGTCCCGTCTTCCTTATGCCTCGCTTCCGTCGTCGGGAATGGGCATTTTCACAGCAGTATATGTAATAGCCATGATACTTATTTCAAGATATGTGCTTCTCGACAAGCAACAAAAAATAACGGCTTTTTCCGCCATTTTGTTTGTGGGAATAATTCTATTAATCATTTTTTAGCTTTTATTATTTCTTTGTAATAATTTGAAATGCCTCTTTCTTCCTTGCAAAAAGGCGTATTTATTATTATAATAATATAGTCAATAAGAAAATACGCTTTATACGAGGTCGTTTTGAATTTTAAGAAAATTGAGATTTATGGTTTTAAGTCTTTTGCCGATAAG
>DUON01000001.1 GCA_012838805.1 Clostridiales bacterium | reverse complement strand
TCGGGCAGACTTTCATTTCGTTCCCACTTGCTAACAGCTTGCGGAGTGACATTTAGCATTGTCGCAAGTGCTGACTGCGACAACCCTTTGTTCTTTCGCCCTTTGGCGATTTGTTTACCAATTAATGTATAATCCATAGTTTTATTATAGGGCGAAATAGGTATTTATTCAAGAGAATAGCCTAAACCGTTAGTTGAATGTAGGTATAGTAACAATAGATTTTCTGTATGAGAAAATTCCATAAAACTATTCAACTATGATGGTGCAGGTCGCAGAGCCGCCCATGCGCCAGCCAAGCGATTGCGTAAAGGTTACGGTGAAAGTTCCTGCTTGATTACATAGCACTTGTGCCGCTGTTCTTTGTTCTTCTGACCAATCCCCATCATAATAACCTAGATGATTTCCTTCGCCATCCCAACCATTTGGTTTGAGGTTTGTAATCTCTGCAAGGGCCGTATCGGAAACAAACCATTTGTCAGGATAAATAACATCCGGATGTCCGACATAGTTCAACCCAACTGCTAAGACATTGCGGTCTTGAGCCACAGCATGAACAGCTTTGATTGCATTATAATAGCTCGGTGTTTCTAAATATAATTCCAAATAATCGGCATAGCCTAGATTCATAGCTTCAATTCTTGATGCGCCCGAAAGTGGAAAATCTTCGGGGGTATAAGTTTTATTTTTGTTATATTTTTTAAGAACTATCGAAAAAATGGAATCGAATGAAAACCATGGCGCATATTCTTTCGACTCGCCATTCACCGTCAACGTTATAGTATCGCCAACTTTTGCGTGAATTTCCGCTTCGTTTAAATGCAGCGTGTTCACAGGCTCAAAAGGCACATCGGCAAGGATTCTTGCCGAACGAACTCTTTCATCGGTTTTTAGTGTTTCAATTGCCGTTGTTTGGTTTTCTGTCCCGCCCTTTTCTAATACTAAAAGCAATGTTAATGACGGGTCATAATCGATATCATACGCACCCTCGAATTCTTTTTTTGTGATAAAAACCGCCTTTAAGCCTAAATCGGCAAAAGCATTTTCCCAATTATCAAAAACTTCCTCCACATATTCGGGCGCAATGTCTACATAAACAGCATTTTGGTTGTCCCAAATTTCGTCCGAAACTTTCGGCGGAATGTGACTACAACCCACAAAAACATAGATTAAAGCAATTATCAACCCAAGCATTATTGCTAATTTGAATTTTCTCATAATTCTTCCTCCTTTCTTGAACAAACCGATCCAGCCTGTCAGAACCTGACAAACAAAACTCTTTCTATAAGTACTATTCAAAACGCTTTTTGGTGTTAAACCTGTCTAATTATTTTTAGTTTAGCATTTTTATTGTTATAGTGGTCTGCCCCCGATTTTTAGTCCAATATGAATGTTAGTGGATATCGGTTCAGACAAATATAATATAGCGTTATGTGTAGTGCATGTCAACATTTATTTGACTTTTGTCTGTTACTTGGTTAAAATTTTTATGCTTTTACTTATTAGCAGTATAGGGCTACTTAAGAGGTGCGATCCGAGCGGCTAACAAGGTTTGGCGAGGGAATGGGGTTTTACCTTGTTCCTTTTTCATTCCCTTGGAAAACCAAAGTGGTAAACCCTGCCCTCGTCTGTTACTATTGTTTTGTTTTTTGGTGCTTTTTTGGGGAATTTTTAATCCTTTCTCTCTCCATATGCGCTCAATTCTCTTATGATTAACTCGTGGTAAATATGTATCAGATTTCTCTCTCATAGCGTTAATAATATCACAAATCTTGCGATATCCCCATCGCCTGTGATTTGTAGCCAATTCAATTATTTGCCGCCTAAGCTCATCCTCATCGGGCAGAAAACGGGGCATGTATCTATATTACCCATATAATAATTGCTATTGCTGCAAGTTTTTAATTGTGATTCTGTAGCGCGATGAAATCAGGGCATTATATGAGGGATTAAAGGAAGAATTAAAGAACATAAAACAACTTTTTTACCTGAAAAAATTAAACTTACTTTCCATTCAATATGATTTTTTTATGGAAAGTATGTGAAACGATTAACAATTTCGACTATTGGTTCAATACTGCCATTAAGATACACGGAACGACATATGTTGTTCCATTTTTTTATTAAGCACTTTACGGCTTGAAGATATGAAGCATGCATTATGGATAAAGAATTCAAGTGAGATTCATAAGCATATCGAATTCACAAGCGTTAACCTTCATTAATGTAAAGGGCGATAGCCTCTACCTCCGCTTTCCCAACTCAAAAATTAATTGCTATAAATTCTCTTATTTGATATACTTAATCTAAAGGCGAGTATGACTATTTTTACTAAAAAGATAAGGTTATTAGAAAAGGATAAATGGACGCATACCAATATCCCTTTTGGAATAGAAGAGCAAGCTAAAAGGCTGATTTTGAAATTCAGTTATTCTCCCAAATATTTTTATGATAAAGATAAGTCCTTGGAGCTTTTGAGAGATAGCTTAAAGCACTATGCTCCCGAAAAGAGTTTTACGGACAAGGACTTGGAGAGATTTTTGCCCATAAAAAATTTATTGACAGTCTCTTTGGACAGCCCCGAAGGGGTTGTTGGTACCGCACACAATCAGTCCAACGACCAAGTCCATATTATCTCCAAAGAGAAATCAAGCTTTGGATTTTTCAATCAAGAAATCATAAAAGGGATATGGAACATCACCGTTTCCGCCCATTCCATAGTATCTCCTTATGTGGATGTGTCGCTGGAGGTGGAAATTGAGTAGATACTATCCATTTGAACTGCATTGCCACACAAACCACAGCGATGGAGATATGTCGCCCGCCGAACTTGTCCAAAGAGCCGTCGAAAGGGGCTTAAGCGGTATCGCTATAACCGACCACAACACTTATTCGGCTGTGGAAGAGGTTGCTATAGAGGGCAAAAAACGGAATCTAACTGTCATAGAGGGCATAGAATGGACTACTTTTTGGGGGCATATCGTGGCATTGGGAAAAACGGATATCGATTGGCGAGACCTTAACCCAAAAAATATAGACCAAATATTAGCAAAAGCGCATAGCCACGGTCTTACGCTGACGCTTGCCCACCCCAAAAGGTATGGAACGCCCATATGCACCGGGTGTTTTATGGATTTGCCGATTACAAAATATGAGTATATATCCGCATACGAGGTGTGGACGCAAAAATGCCCGAATTTTTCAGATTACAATGAAAAAGCAATAAGAGAATATGACGAGCTGTTACAAAAAGGCTATCGTATCGCCGCCATATACGGCTATGATTGGCACAGACCCGACCCCGAAGAAAGACCTTTTGCAGTCACTTTTCTTGGATACAAAGAAGAGCCTTGCCGAGCGATAAAGGACGGGGACACTTATGTGTCAATTGGGCTTATGATTGACATAAAAATAAATGGGAAGAGCTTGCCTTTTGGCAGTAGCTTAAAGAGCGGAGAATACCAAATCGAGGCTGGAATATCAAGATTTAATGAACGATATTTCAAAAAACATGATATAAAGCCTGAAAAAATTGTTGCGACAGGGAGCGCCTTAAAACAAAAAATAGAATTTGAACCCAACCAAAAGACTTTTATCAAACTCACAAAAGGCTATGTGAGATTTGAGGTTGTTGGACAAGAGAAAGGGCACAAAGGGAAAAAACTGCTCTTGACAAGTCCTTATTATATCGACAAAGGAGAATAAAACATGCTTATTACCGCTCATGGGGGAGCTTTGGGCACGGGCAGAAACTCCCAAAAATTCTTTGATACCATAAAAGACTATGAAGTCGATGTCATAGAGGTCGATGTCCAAAGGAGAAAAGAGCGTTTATACATATCCCATGCTTCTCGGCTTTGTGCCAAAAAAGCCCTCTCTTTGGAATATGTATTTGAATACATAAAAGAACATGACTTTATGGTTAACTGCGATATGAAAAGAAAGGGGCTGGTCAAAGATGTCTTGGAGCTGGGTGAAAAAAAAGATGTTTCGGAAAGGATAATATTCACAGGCAATGTCAGCCTTAAAGACCTTGACTATCTTAAGGCGGGACAGGTCTATTTGAACGGCGTCTTTTTTCTTCCGCTTTTGCCGTTATCAAAGAATCTTCAAAAAATTAAGGAAAGGATAGAGCGCCTAAACAATCCCCGCATAAAGGGCATAAACATACCTTACAGGTTTTGTTCTGACGAAATGCTTAAGGAAGCTTTGAGAATAGGTCTGCCGATTTCGGCGTATACGGTTGACAATCCCGCTGTTATAGAGAGATTAAAAAACAACGCTGCGATAGCGAACATCACCACCAATAATATTACAGCGATAACAAAAACTAAATCAAAATCCAAATAAACGACAATTTTATTAAATTATTGAATTAGACTTTTTTAACCGCTAATAACAAGGATTATTTATCAAATTACTACTTGCAATCAAATATATACTATATTATAATAATATATGTATGGCAATTGTGATACATTGCATTAATGTGTCATGCCTTATGAAATGGAGAAGACAGTGAAAAAAAGATTCTTACTTATTACTTTAATTGTACTGCTTATCTCTATGCTTTCGGCATGCGTTACGGATATAGTCCGAGCGGAGGCAAGAGTCGACAGCATATCCGTAGACGGAATTTTGACCCCTTACTATTTTGTAGGCGATGAATTGGACCTTGACGATGCCATATTGTATGTTATCTATGAAAACGGCTATGAGGAACAAGTCCCCATAACCAAAGATATGATAGCACCCTCTTTTAATACCGACCGACCCGGCAAAAAGACGGTTGTCATCACCTATAAAGGCGTTTCCACCTCATTCCAAGTGGAAGTATTGGACTTGGAGATTGAAAGCGTGGAGCTTTTGCGATATCCCATAAAGACCACTTACATAGAAGGCACGGATTTTGAAGTCGAGGGGGCTACTTTAGGAGTGCGCTTCAAAGGCGGTAGGGTTGTTACCGTTCCCGTCTTAAGCAATAATGTCACCCAATACAACCCCAACAGAATAGGCAAGCAAGATGTTCAGATAACATATAGAAGCGAAGTTCTATACATTCCCATAGAAATAATCGAAAAATCCCTTGTTGCCATATCCGTCAACAAACTTCCCTCTAACAAGGCGGTTTTTGTTGACCATCCAATAAATCCTCTTGGTATGACACTTGACTTTCACTATAACAACGGAAAAAGCCAAGAAATCGCCGTTACAGCGATACCCAATCATCAGGAGGTTATAGAATTTGTATTTGACAACACCAAGGCTTCTCCCTCTACCTTAGTCGAAGTCATTTATAAAGAATCCCCAAACAAAGAGTTTAAGACGACCTTTAGGATACAGGTATTGGCAAAAAGATGGCAAAGCATGCGCATAATACAGTATCCCGTCACTCATGGTATTCTTATCGAACCGGCGGAATACGACGACAACGGAGAGCTTATTAGGGAAGAGGTCAGAACCCCCTCTACCAGTATCAACAACATTATTCAAGGCGACACGCTTGATTTATCAACGGGTATCGTTGAAATTACATTTGACGACGGCTCCAAGCAGAATTATACAATGGACGACTTGTTGCTAAGAGTCTATAACATGCAAGTGGAAGAGCAGGCGGAAATTCAAGGACTGACCATAGAGCCTATCGAAATGGATAAAGTACCCCCAGGGGATTGCTATCTCCAATACAATGTGAGACTTTCGGAGACAAAATATATTTATGACGAGCCTCCCGAAATTAGGGTCACTGCCCAGAACAAGCAAGGCATACCCGTTCCGGTGATAAGAAGCGGAGACCGCCAATTGATTGAAGTTGAGAAAGGTGAAGTATACACCATAAAAATCACTGCTACCGTTTCTACTCTTCAAGAAATTGACGGCGTTATGCAAGAGGTGATTCTTACTACCATAAAGAGCTATCATATCATTGCCGAAGATGGAGTCTTACCGCGCAGAAGACTTGATATATCCACACCGGGGGATTATGAACTTACGGTTATATACATGGAAAACCCCGAGTGGAGCGTAAACATGAATGTCCGAGTCCACAGCAGAAGACCCATAAGCATGGAACTGACCAATACCGATGATGTGGAAGGCAAGAGATATGTGGTAGGCGACAGAGTCAATATCGCTTTTGTAAAATACCGAATGGTATACGACAACGGCTATACCGACCCATGGAAGCCAGTGACCACAAGAATGCTGTCGTCTGATGTTTCTTTGAATTGTGACATGCCGACCACTCCCTCCAATCCCAAGAGGATTACTTTCACGATGTACGGAATTACTTCAAGGTCTCTTGAAGTCACAGTCATTCCTTTGGAAGTTGTCAGCCTTGAGTTAGAACCTCCCACCAATAACTATGTCACATACAGCGGAACAATAAATCCTGCGGGGGGTGTGCTCACCGCCTATATGAACAACAATACCAAACAGGTATTTAATCTTGCTCACATCGTAGGCGAGGGAGAGGACAAGGCGCAAATAATAAACGACCCCGACTCTGAAGGTAACAATATAGCAAGAGAAGAGCCATATATTGCCACATTGAGGTATAAGGGCACTGAGACATATTTTGAATACTATGTCTCTGATAAGCTTGTAGACAGCCTGCATCTCATAAGGTCGGGAACGGAAAAGACGGTCTATTTTGAAAACCAACCCCTTGATTTAAGAGGATTGAGCTTAAGGGTGACATGGAAAGGAGGCGATGCTTCCTCACAGATTATACCCGTGACACAAGATATGGTATACAGGTTCGACCCCTACCGCCTTGGACCGCAAACGGTGAATTTCCGTTATAGAGGCGTGGTCAACAATAGCTTTTCTATAGTCATTTTGCCGCAACAAATCATAGAGATAAATATACTTCAATATCCCAAGCTTACATATCTATATCATATAGAAGACAGTCTGGACTTATCGGGAATCAGAATAAACAAACGCTATAACGACGGGGTTGAAAGACAGCAGCAGGGTATAACATTGGGTCTTGACCAAAACGGATTCGGCTGGACCAGCAACCAAGACGATATTGATTTCCGCTTGCTGGGACAAAGGCAAACTGTGATATTAAGCTATTATGATTACTACAACAGCGACCCTTTGACAATCTCTTTTGACATAGAGATTGTCACAGCCAATGTCCAAGCTCTATATTTATATGACCCGTCAGACCCCGACGCCATGCCCGACAACCATTTGGGCACGGTCGCCCGCGGCATGCCCTTAAACCTTACCGATAAAACCCTATACATTCAATATGAGGGAGTGGAGGACATATATCAAGTGCCCTTGACCCCCAGCATGACCAATTATGAAAGCACAGACAGAACAATAGGTATAAGAAAAGTGCGCATCATCTATGGCGGCGCCGTCTTAAAAGCTTTCTTAAGCGTGGTCGACAGCGACCTTGTCATGGTTCAGGTGGAGAACTTGCCCAAGATAAATTATATGCTTGGGGAAGAGCTTGACTTAAAAGGCGGTACGGTCAGAAGAACATTCAGATACCCGAATTCTCAAGACTTCTGGACGGATATCATCCCAATGGATGTAGAAGGCATAACCATTACCGGTCATGAAGAATTACAGACGCTTAGTGAAAGCGATTACTTACCCAACGAACAGTATAAAGAAAGGATTGTGACCATAACTTACAGAGGTCTGCCTTATAGCTTCAATATCCGTATTTATAAAAAATTCAACGCAAGGATAAGTTATTATTCCACGGTGTCGTTTTATGGCGACGTGGCTTTGCCGTACGCGACCGTAAACAGCGATGTTTACGAATTCACTGTGCCGAATATTAATCTTTATTTCATAAACTTAGTCGACATCAAAGACAATTTGCCCGACGGATATGAAGAGGATATAACCTATGACGAGGAAGGCAATATTGTCAGCGTAAGATATATCAAAGGTACAGACAGCTTTATTCAGATCGTTTGGAGCGACGGCAGTAATGATATTATTAGGTATATTAGGGAAAGCGATATCATATACAAAAACCATTATCCCGAGACTCCTCCTCAAAACGGAAACCAGTACTATATCCTGATAAGAGTGGAGGGCAACAAGTACTATAACGCTATCAATTATGCCAGACAGGAATTCAGAATAATTCATAAATATATCGCAGTGAATGCCGTAGTCCCCAACCCCAACCATACAGTTTGGTCTTTTAAGGTCTCCGATAACGGCAGAGCGGCATTCTTGATTTCTGAATATATTGAAAGAAAACTGCCCGAAACGCCCGGCTTGAGCATGTACTTGGCGTCTCCCACAAAAGAGGGCTTTGAAATAGTAATTCAATCATGGGGAAATATAAATCCCAATGATCTCTACAACGAAATGCAGAATGTTATAGAGCAAAGCTGGTGGAGCTATGAAGAAATAATTTATGACGGCTTAGGAAATCCCATATATGACGAAGCCGGTAATATAATGACGAAAATTTATGAAGTGCAACAGACTGATATGCCGGTAGCGGGCGCTATCCGCAAAAAACTTCAAATAGAGAGCTTTATAGAAAGACAGGGGGTGAATTATAGAGAATTCGGCGATGAAAACGAATATCTGTCCTTTTATGTTCCCGCAGGCAGCCTTATTCCCGTTAGGGACAGCGAGAACTTCTTTATTTTGGAAATGTTTGAGGGCAATATCGTAAGAGAATTAGGCAACGATGTCAGATACGAAATAGAGGGCAATATCTATAACGGTTTTGAGATAGAAGACCTTACTGGGGCATCTATCAGCGGCTATACGATGAGCGATACTTATCCTTCGGGGCAACCCTCAATCATCAATCCAAACTATCTTATCAGCTTTACCGCCCTAAGATACCAAATCGCACCCAAGGAAATTATTTCCGTTGAATATCAAAGCCTGCAAGCCTCCAAGTATACCTATGGCGGAAAGGAATATAACATAAGCGTAGTTGGCTACAACGGTCAGCAAAGAAAGCTTGAAGCGCTTTATCAAACGGTAGAAAATGGACCAAAATACGAATTCCCCGAGGGCGAGATTAAGTATTATTTGATAGAAGATGAGCTTAATCAAACAGAAACCAAACTGGCGAGAGGAACATTCCCCATAGAGCCCGGGCTTTATCGAGCAAGAATAACCCATAACTACAAAGCTGCATCGGGCTTCGAGACCTTGATTGATTGGGAATGTCTACTAAGAATAACAAATTAAAAAAAGGAGTACGGATATGAGTTATGGTATTTCTTATTGGGAAGACCCGAAAGATATTTATCAGAGATTAAACAACCTTACATCACAACCTATTTATGAAATAAGTCAAGAGGAATTGAAAAAAGTCCTTGACCATTTTAATACAAAATGTAAAAAATCAAAAGAAATATTTGAAGAAGCCAAAAAATATATCCCCGGAGGAATTCAGCACAATTTGGCGTTTAATTACCCTTTCCCAATTTGTATGGAAAAGGCAGAGGGAGCGTACTTATACGATGTGGACGGCAACAAGTACATAGACTTTTTGCAAGCGGGCGGTCCTACCGTTCTTGGTTCAAACTATCCTATCGTCAGAGAAAAGGTCATAGAATTGTTAAACAATTGCGGACCTGTGACAGGGCTTTTGCATGAGGCGGAAGTGCTTATCGCCAAAGAAATCAATAGACATATGCCCGCAGTTGAGATGTTCAGAATGCTTGGTTCGGGTACCGAATCAGTCATGGCGGCTTTGAGGATATCAAGAATAGCTACGGGCAAGAAAAGAATAATCAAAATTGGCGGAGCTTACCACGGCTGGAGCGACCAAATGGTGTATGGGCTTAAGATTCCCGGCTCCAGAGGGTTTTTGGAATCCCACGGCATACCCAGAAAATGCTATCAAAAAACGGACGAAGTCCGGCCCAATGATTTGAATATGCTGGAGCGCATGCTGAAATTAAACAGATTAAGAGGGGGCACAGCGGCGGTTATCGTAGAGCCCGTAGGACCCGAAAGCGGCACCAGACCTGTGGCGCAAGACTACAACAAAGGAGTTAGAGAGCTTTGCGACAAATACGGCGCTTTAATGATATTCGACGAGGTTGTGACAGGCTTCAGAGTGGGCTTGAAAGGCGCTCAGGGTTACTTTGATGTCAAACCCGACTTGACTATATTTGGAAAGGTAGTGGCTGGCGGCTATCCCGCAGCGGGAGGCGTAGGTGGAAAGAAAGAATACGCCGAACTTATGGCGGCGGGCGTGGCTACCATAAAACATAGAGCCTATGTGGGCGGAACATTGGCGGCGAATCCGTTGTCTTCACTTGCGGGATATGTGACCATAAAAGAAATCGAAAGAACAGACGCATGCAAAAAAGCAGGTCTTGCCGGCGATAGGTTGACAAAGGGACTTGGCGAACTCATTCAAAAATACGAACTTCCTTATGTCGTCTATAATCAAGGCAGTATCGTTCACCTTGAATGTTCGGGCGCTATGAGCTTTGATTTCTCTTCAATGAATGTGTTGAAGTCTTTGATTGGGCTGTTATCGCATAAGAAAGTGCTTTTAGAAAGAAAAGAGGCTATGGAGCACATGGGCGCGGCGTATATGGCGAATGGTATAGTGACCTTGGCTGGCTCAAGACTATATACTTCGCTTGCTGATACTGACGAAGTTATTGACGAAGCTCTCAACAGATTTGAAAGCGTGTTCTCAAAAGTAGTAAAAACAGATAAAGGCATAAGAAAATGAAATACATTATTTCTCATGACATGGGCACAAGCTCAGTAAAAGCGGTTTTAGTGGACTTTAACGGCAAGATTGTCGCTTCTTGTTCGGCTGATTATCCAACCTATTATCCTCACCCCGCATGGGTGGAGCAGAACCCAGATGAATATTGGACGGGAGTATGTCAAGCGACGCAAGGGCTTTTGCAAAAAACAGGCGTTGACAAGAAGGACATCAAAGGAATGGTGTTCGCTACCCAAGCTATGGGGATTATACCCATGAGCGAAGATGGCAAAACGCTTTATAACAATATCTCATGGGTGGACGGCAGGGCGGAAAAGCAAGCTCAAAGCATTATGAAAAGGCTTGGTGGAAAGAGATTCTTTACACTGCTTGCGGGTACGCCGATTATGGGCAAGGATGTCATAGCAAAACTCATATGGCTCAAAGAAGAGAGAAACGGCATTTACAAAAACACCAAATATTTCTTAGATGTCAATGGATTCTTAAAATATAAATGTACGGGCAAAATGGTATCCGAACTAAGCGGCGCTTCTTCTTATGGTCTGGACCTTAAGAAGAAAGAATTCTTGTCTGTGCTTGGGCTTACTGGCTTGGACATAAAAAAACTGCCTCCACTGGTCAAGAGCACCGATATTGTGGGCGGGCTGACAGAGAATGCGGCGAAAGAGCTTGGACTGGAACCCGAAACACCCGTATTCGGCGGTTGTGACGATGTGCAAAGTGCTTGTGTGGGAAGCGGACAGACCCAAGACGGCGAGATACATATTTATTTGGGCACTTCGGCTTGGGTATGCGCCTCATCTAAGACTGAAACAAAGTTCAAACGCGGAGCGGCGGCGATACAAAGCGCAGACCCCGAAATGAGTCTTATTGTGGGTATAACCGAAGCTGCAGGCTCAAATATTGATTGGGTTATCAAACAGTTCTTTTCTAAAGAAAAAAAGGAATTGGGCAACAAGATTTATCAATATATGTATGAGCAAATCGAGAATATCCCACCGGGCTGTCAGCATCTTATCTGTACGCCGTGGATGCTAGGGGAGAGATGTCCCGTAAGCACCACTACCACAAGGGCGACGCTGTTCAACATCAACCCCGAGCATACAAGGGAGCATTTCTTAAAAGCGGTTTATGAGGGCATAGGATATAACTTAAAATGGATTCTTGAAAATTTCCATGAAGACTATAAGCTTGACTGTGACAAATTTACTATTATTGGCGGTGGCGCACAGAATCAAAGCTGGATGCAAATAATATCCGATATCACCGGCGTTGAGTTTTCAGTGACCGCTGAACCCAGAAATGCAGGGGCTTTGGGAGGGGCTATCATAGCCCTTATTGGTCTGGGTGAAATAAAAAGCTTTTCAGAGGCGAAAAAATTTGTTAAAATGGATAAAACATATTCGCCTAATCCAAAGAATCGCGAAATATATGACAAGTTGTTCGCCGACTATAAGAACATCTATTATAGCTTAAGAAAGACCTACAAGAAAGCGAACAAACAAAGGTTTGAAGGAGTACAACAGTAATGACGGAGCTTATTGAGCGTGTAAGGGCATATTTTGAGGAATACGATAAGCTAGCCACCGTGGCTTTAAGGATAAAAGACCAAATGATAGTGGCACAGCCTGAAAAGGAAATAAAGGTCATACCCTTGAACAAAAAAGCAGAAGGGCTGAACAAGATTTGTCAAAAAATATTCAAGATGAAAAAGTCTATTAATGCCGTTATCATAAGTTCTTTATGCCACACAAAGGTCATAGCTCAGTCCTGTGTGACCGTACCTCCTATACTTGACGATTTGGCACAAATAGTAGGACCTTCAGTTCGGAGCAGCAAAAAAGGGGGAGCAACCTCCATTCTTTTCAAACTGATAGGCAGAAACGCCTGTGTTGTTAAGAACAAGGGCGCTGTTGCGATTGGTAGAACGCTGGACGAAGCCGACACCGCCACAAAAGTATTGGAAAAGGGCGCAAAAGCTTATATTGAAAGCACTATGATAGGCGGTGCAAAGCCCATAAGCAAAATCGAGTCAACGCTTATGCATATAGTATATAAGCTTAAATATTCCAAACAAGACCAGTCTGAGAAGTTAGAGGAATTAAATAATGACTGAAAATCAAATTAGAGAAATTATTGTCGCCGCAGGCAAAGAACTGGTAGAAAGACAGCTTGTGCAAGGCACTTGGGGCAATATATCCGTAAGAGTGGACGCCGACACTATGCTTGTGACACCGTCGGGCGTGGATTATGGCAGAATGAAAGAGGAAGACCTTGTGCTTATGAACATTCACACCTTGGAATATGTCGGCGATAGGAAACCCTCTTCTGAAAAGGATATTCACGCCGCTCTATTAAGGCAAAGACCCGCCATAAACGCTGTCATCCATTCTCATCCCTCATATTGCAGTTCAATTGCGGCAGCAAGAATGGAAATACCAGTTCGGGACCCCAAAGGAAAAGAATTGGTAGGCGAAACTATAAGAATTGCGAATTATTCTCTGCCGTCCACAAAGTGGCTTATGACATCTGCCATTGAGGCTATGCAGGACAGAAACGCATGTATTTTAGCCAACCATGGAGTAATCGCTGCAGGCAAGGATTTAGATCAAGCGTTCGAGGTCATAAGCTATATGGAACAGGCATGCAAAGAATATATCCAAGACGCAGTTAAGGAGCAGACTTCTTCAGACAAGTTTGAATTGGAAAAGATGTTTGAACTTTTCTTGAATATAAAAAAGTAAAAATAACCCATAAAGCGAGGTAAAAATGGCTACAAATAATCAGATCCCCAAAGGAGTAATCAGGAGCGTTACCGTAAACAGCATAATAAATAAAGAAGCGTTCGGCTTTAATAAAGCCAAAATCAATTATTTGAGAATGTTTACAAAAATGCTGGAAGCTAATGACAGAGTAAAACTATTGGCATACTCAATTCTGGATAAAAGCGCCCATTTTATATTTTTCTCTTCAGACGAAAAGCTGATAAACGAATTTATTATCGGTCTGAATGAAACATATGGCAGTTTTTATAATGAGCAAAACAAATATAACGGCTATGTCTTTAGGCTTCCTAATCAGGTGATTGCCTTAAGAAATACCGATTTGCCAGCGGCGGTAGCCCATATACATAAACTGCCCGAATATTATTCGCTTTGTGATAATTATAAGAATTATAAATTTTCATCTTGTCGGGAAATGTTTAAGGGAGGCAAGCTTGTAGATAAAGAGCTTTTGCTTAAGCTTGTCGGTTTGCAAAGACTTGACGGACGGACATATACCGCATGGCACCAAATGGGGCTTAACAAAAGACTTGGCTTGCCCAGCACAAAAAAAGAAAAAGTCTCCAAAGCCATAGAAACCTCATCCCTAAGATATATGGGCGGCAGTTTGAAAACTGACGAAAACACCTTGAAGCAAATAATCATTGAAACAAGTGAAAGGACCTTGGCGCCTTATGGAAAAATTGAGAAAAAGCTTGGGCTTAAGGGCAGAAGGGATATTTTAGTAGAGGTTATCGCTTCTATGGTTTTTGACAGCGGGTACGCTTTTCTTGACGCCGTTAGCCAACTGGATGTCGAGGAATACGGAATTTTTAGACTCTTAGTGGAAGTGATTATGACAATCAACAGACTAAAATATTACGGATACGATTATATAATTAACAAGCTTCAAGTCGAGGACCACAATTATTATTTGCTGGTAGAGATTATAAAAATACTCAATGAAAGAAACGGTATGGGCTTTGTGGAGATATCCAAAAAACTCAATCTTCAAAACAATATCATTGATATAAGGATGCGGACAGGTCTATAAGAACAGCTCTATAAAAAACTATTTAAGACCCGCTTTTATGAGCGGGTTTTCTTTAATATAAAAATAATTATTTTATTTATTAAATTTTATCTTTTTACCGTCTTGATAAATGCTTATCGTTATGTTACAATTTTTATGTATATAAAATAGGGTGAGGTATGCCCTTTTTAGTCTTTATAAAGCAGGTTGCCGGAGGTAAGAATGAAAAAAAAGGTGTTGCCAATTATCGCTTTAGTGTTTGTTTTGCTATCGGTTTTAATTGGCGCAAGCGCATGCGGCGAAGAACAAGTGCCCGTTGAAAGAATAGCCTTAACATCTTTGCCAAGACTTGAGTACTACAAAGGTGAGCCATTCGACCTCAGCGACGCTCAGATTGCGGTTTATTATGCGAACGGAAGACGAGAATCCATGCCCTTAACTTTTGAAATGGTATCTGACTATGACCCGCAACAAATCGGCGACCATGTGCTTACCATAAATTTTGAGGGCGTATTCACCAATATAAAAATTCGCATCACCAACGCTCCTATTACAACAATTCAGCCCGTCTATGACAAAATCCCTTACAGAACCGAATACATAGAAGGTCAGGATTTGGACATCGCCAATTTATACTTGAAAATAAACTACCAAAGCGGCGATCCGGACATCATACCCGTTACTCAAGACATGGTATCGGGATATAATAGAGATATTATCGGACAACAACAGATTACTATAACATACCTAAACGAATACACCACGCACTATACCGTCACAGTCAGAGAAAAACAAATCAACAGCATTTCCATAAGTCACCCTCCCCAAAAGACCCTATATTGGGTGAATGAAAAGATTGAGATACAAAAAGGCGACTTGGACGAAGGCGAGCTCTTTATTTCCTATGACAACGGCTATACCGAATACAAAGATTTTAATGATTTGTATGAGACCCAAGCGGAGTTTGACGAAGCTTTGGAATACGATACCAGCCGTCCTGCAAATAGGGAAATAGTAAGACTTCATTATGGCGGGAAAAATGTCATTTTTGATATCAAGGTACTGATTCCTGCGGCGGAGCTTATCTTGGTAAAGAGCCTGCCTTATGGACCTAAAGGTCTGCCCCAAGGTTTTCAGCTTGTGGGCTGCGACCTCAGCCTTGAGGGCGGGCTTCTTGAGATTACATACAATAACGAAACCACAGAAAAAGATGTCGAGATGTCCGATGAAAGGATATCTTATAGCGGTTATGACAAGAATGTAATGGGTGAGCAAGAGATCACGCTCTCTTTCAATCATATATCCGAGACCGTATCTTTTACGATAACGGTCATTGACGCCACGCCCGAAGTGCTGGAAATACTTCCTCCAGTTTTGAACGAGGAAAACCAAGCCGTCAGATATTCTGAGGTTGCACAGACCCCGAAGACGCCGGCTCCGTTTTATCAAGAGGGCGTTATTGACTTGTCCTTATGGGAATATAGGCTGAAGATGAACAATGATACCTATTCTTCCATATATCCCGTCACAGAGGGTATGCTGGAGGGCGATTCAAGCCAGCTTGAGCTTGAAGAATTTGGCGAAAAGACGCTGACCTTTACTTATAAGAGAGATGAAATTGAGCTTCAAGACCAAGTGACATTTGAGGTTATACAAAAACTCCTTGACAAAATCTCCTTGATTCCGCCCGAAAACAATATTTTTTATAGAAACGAACCATTGGTCCTAAGCGGAGCTATGTTTACGGCTTATTACAATGATGGTACAGAATATACTAAAGAAGTCACTATCGATATGATATCGGGCTATAACAGCTATCTGCTTGGCGAACAAGATGTCATAGTAACATACCAAACCCAAAAATACGGCTCAAAATTCGCTACTTTCCGAGTTCTTGTCATAAGAAAGGCGATATATATTGAATTTGTAACAGCCCAAAAAACAGAATATGTCTTGGGTGAGGACTTTATTCTGGACGGTCTGGTTATGAAGATACACTATGAGGGCTTTGGACAGCCTGAGAACATAAGCGGACCTTTCGGCGAAGAATGGTCGTTCCATAACACCCATTTTGATGAAGTCGGTTTGCATCAAGTCATAGTTAGATATCAAGCTTATGGTCTTGTTTTGGAAGCAGCTATCCCGGTGACGGTAAGAAACAACCTCATGGGAATTGAGCTTGTCAGATTAATAGACCAAGAATATGTTCCCGAGACCGTTTTCCCCGATGTTGTGGCGGGGCTTGACATCGATTTAGAGGGCTATTACTTGAAACGAACTTTTGAAAACGGCGTGGACTATATCGCCGTGACAAAGAATATGCTTGACTATCAAAGGATAGAAAGAGAGCCGGGCGAAAGGGCTGTCAACATCAATTACCAAGGCCTTACTATTTTGGCTTCAGTAACTGTTATTGAAGTCCAAATCAGCTCCTTATCGCTTGTCCAAGCTCCCTTTAAGGAATACTATAAAGCCAACCAACCTGCTATATTGGACATTGAAGGGCTGGAAATGATAATTGATTACACCAACGAGACAAGCTTGATCCTTAATGAAAATATATTATTTGAGCAGAATTTGGACACCTTGGAATACAGATATCTCAATCTGCAAGGCGAAGAAAAGTCTATCGTCTTGACCATAACCGAGCTGGATACTTCGCTTGAACCCGATATAGATTATGAAACAAGGACGATAACAATCAAGATAGATGAGTTTGAAATCAGTTTTGATGTTATTATCGCTTACCGCATAGCCACTGCCATAACTTGGGATATATCCGCCGACGGCGAAGAACCCACGGAACAGCCTACAATTATGGCTTATCAAGGGCGGACTCAAATTGACTTCCCTGCGGGCGCAGCGTTCAAGGTCATCTTTAATGAGGGCGAATTTTATGAGATTATTGACATAAACGACAATTTGGATAGCATTGAGATTTTAGACTACAACCATAATGAAGCGAGTGTTCAAATCATACATCTTAGGTACCAAGATATCTTATTAAGCTGTACTGTTCATGTCAGAGAAAAGGAGCTTTTGAAAATAGAGTTTGCTGATGATTTCCATATTCCCGATGTCACTGAAGGCATGAGTTTGGATTTGAGGAAAGCGCGTATCAAAGTCTATTATTATCACAATTTGGACATGGAAGAGGGAATCGGAGAAGGCGATATCGACCTTGGCTTTACGATAGTTCCCCTATCTCCTTCAATGCTTAATTACAGTAAGGAAGACCTTAGTCTTGGCACAAGACCCATAATAATCACATTCAGCCATTCGGGCGTATCCAAGACCTTGCTTTATAATATAAATGTCATTCAAAAACAGCTTGTAGAGATTAGAATGGGCAACATTCCCAAGACCAAGTACATCGAGCTTGACCCGTTCACGGTGCAAGGCGGAACGGTGATTTTATACTATAACAATAACACCACGCAAACTCTAAGCCTTACGGACGCCAAGAGTGAAGACATTAAGCCGCAGGATACCTTTATCCTCAACAAAGCCCAATTCAACAATGAGGACTTTTCAGGCTTCGCCCGAAGACAGCAGATATTCATAACCTACATTGAGGGGAATATCGTGGCAAAAACCAGCTATGACATCATCATGCATGACAGGATGTATATAGAGATTGTCTTTGAGGAAAACGATTTCTTTAATGAAAACGACAACACCTATTATTTCAGGTACGGTCAAGACCGTGAAATAAACTATGAGATTTGGGGCTATTCAGCACATACCGACCAGCCCGAAAATGTGGATATGGTGAAACTGGAACTTGAAGAGGGTATAAATTATATCTTCAAGTACATAAATATCGAAAGCGGCGAGGAGTTCGGCTCATGGCCCAAAGATGCGGGAACTTATGAGATTTATCTTCACTATGACGCCAATTCCGCAGTGAACAACGATAGAATCCATAATTCATTCTTAGTAAATTATCGTCGTGTGGTGATTAGACCTAAAGAGATACATATCATCCCCAACGATGTCACCAAGGTTTATGGAGAACATAACCCACAGTTTATTTGCCAATTCTATGCTGTGGAATATATTGAGCAGCCCGACGGCAGTTATGAAATGATTTATAGCACGGAAAATGTATTCGGCTATGACGAAACTGCCTCTATCTTAGGCGAAATCTCTTATTCTTTCCTTAACAGCATGGGCGTTCAAATGGAAATAGGCAAAAAGACATCAGTGGGAACTTATATCATTAGGGCAAGCGTGGCGGATCATCGAAACTATACAATAACCTTAGAAGATGCGGAGTTTGAGATAACCAAAAGAGAAATCATGGTTATTGCGAACAGCCACCAAAAAGAATATGGTCAGGCTGATCCAGCGTTCACCTATACCACGGCGGCGGTGCTTGGCAACCCCCGAAGCGGTCTTATTGAGGGAGACTCATTTGACGGCTATTTGTTGAGAGTGAGCCCGTCCTTAAACAACAGTGTAGGCGAGTATGAAATTCTTTTCGCCCCTCCCGGCAATTTGAATTATGAAGTTCAATATATAAGCAATTACTTGACTATCTATAAGAGGAATCTATATCTGACTGTCGGAAACTATACCAAGATATACGGACAAAGTATGCCTGATTTTACCGTTACAGCCTCTTCCGACTATGCTCAAGCATTTGCCTATAACGACAGTATAGCAAGTCTTTTGGGAGAATTGGAGTTTGTTTGCGAGGACAATAACGGTGACCCTGTTTGGGAAGGAACAGATGTGGGAGAGTATGTCATAAAAGCCCAAGGCTTGACATCAAGAAACTATAATATCATTTACTTTGACGGAATGCTGACTATCCAAAAAAGGGAAATAGAGATTCAAGCGCTTGATTGTCAAAAAATCTATGGCGACGAAGACCCGTTATTTGAATATACCATTAGGTCAATCGAGGGGATTCCGCACAGCGGGCTTTTTGGTCAAGACCAATTGTTCGGCGTTTTGGAAAGAGAGACTGGACAAGATGTGGGCGAATACAGAATTCTTTTAGGCTCAGTTCATCATCCCAATTATATTATATCAAATTTTATAGAGGCGGTATTAACCGTTACGCCCAAGTACGCGGAGATTGAGATACAAAACCTTACCAAGCAGTACGACGGAAATTATCCGCATATATCTGATGAGGACTATGAAGTCATAGATAATGACGGAAATATCATAGATGACGGAATAAAAGAAAGGATACAGTTCAGCTTCGGCGTCAACGCCAGCCCCAACATAGGCTCTTATAGAGTGGGCTTTTCTTCAACTGATTCTAATCATATCCTGCAATTAAAAGAAGAATACTGGTATGAAATCACAAGAAGGCAAGTTCGTGCGGAGTTCTATAATATACCGTACGGTCAGCTTGTGGACGGAGAATATACGGGAAGCGTATATAAGGGCAGTCCGTTTCAATATGAGGCGAGGATAAGAGAAGGTGATTTGGTAGAGGGTGACACCGTATATGTCAATTTACAGACGGCGGCGGGCGAGAATCCTCAAGAGTACAGCTTTGAGAATAGAGATAATGTCATCAATGTGGGCTTTTATACCGTAAGAATCCATTCGCTATCAAACAACAACTATCAACTTGAGGAGCCTTCCATTGAAGAAATAGAGCTTCATGGAAATTACCGTTATACCAGCTTTAAGATTATTCCAGTGGAAATCAAGGTGCTTATCACGATTGAGAATATGTCCAAGACCTATACTGGGTCGGAGATTTCCTTTAATAACATCCTTACCGAAGTGGACGGCTATTATCAGACAAAGGACTATAGGCTGCTCACCGAGCTTGAATTCTATCCCCAAGGTTTGAATGTCTATCCCTATTATCTCAATCCCCAAAACCAAGAAAGATTCCCAAGGGCAGTGAAGTATAAAATGATAGACGGCGAGTATGTGATAGAGGACGGCGACTATGTAATTGAAGGCTACAACATAAAAGCCGTAACCGGCAACAGCAACTATACTGCGGTTATTGTGGACGAGAACGGCGAGCCTTTGGAAAGGGATGAAGACTATGAAATAATTGACGAAGATTATCGCTTTAAGATAATACCCCAAATCATATATGTAAACCTTGCCGCGCACAATGTCACAAAGGTATATGACGGCAATGCCCCCTCATTGGGCAAGGGAGACTATACCTTGAGTTCAAATCCCATTAACAACGAAGTAAACTTTACTTTTGTGAGAAAGGATGAATATCCTGAATTTATGGAAGGATATATCGAGGACAAAGACCGTGGAGTCTTTAAGATTATTCCCTCCACGCCCAATATGAATTATAGGCTGGAGCTTGCTCCCGATTCCCAGTTTGACTATGAAATAAAAGAAAAAGTGCTTGGGTCTTGGAGAATAAGCGACATTAACCTAAGAAAGCAGTTTGACGGTCTTAAACCCGCTTTGAATAGCGAACAGCTTAGCTTTGACAACTATGCGGGTAACTATGTGTTTGAAGAAAGACGGAATTTGAACTTCAGATTGGATTTTGGCGAAGTGACTGATTTTAATGTGGGAAGCTATTCATTTGTGTTAAGGTTTATGTTCCCAACAGAGAATGACGACCACAGCCAAGACGAAATCTATAAACATTATTTAGACTATAACCATAGGCTGTCGGATATAACCACCCTTAACAGAGTGTTCACCATAGAGCCCAGACAAGTCCTAATCACTTTATTGGAAGGGGAAGGCTATAATTGGAAACACTATAACGGTCTTCAAGGCAGTATGTTGAAAGACGGCATTAACCTTATGGGCAGGGCGTTCCGCATTATTGATGCCCGATACTCTGAAGAGGGCATGAGCACCCAAGTGGGAACTTTTGAAAACGGTGACCCGATCCTACGCATGCACTTATTAAATAATGAAAGCCTTGATGTTATGTCAGACCTCATTACAGGGGAATTGACACTGAATAACTCAAGTATCATTAACGCCGGACAAATGTCGTCCATATCTATATCTCAAATTCAGGCTTTGAACGGCAATTTCAATATCATTATGGACAATAGAATAGGCGCACTGCCGTTTGAATTCAGAATAGAAAAACAAATAGTATATTATTATATAGAAGATATCTCCCGTTTCTATGGCGAAGAATTGACGCTTTCACAATATGTGTTCAATATGACAGAAGAGAACTGGCAGAAAGTAGTCGGCATAGACCAAGAAGATGTGCCGTCGCTGTTTGTTCAAGGGGGACTCTTTGATAGACAATATCTCTTTCCAAGAGCCATTGACGAACATGGAGTGCAAGCTAATAGACTTACGGAAACAGGGGAATACCTGTTGCAAGGCGACGACTATCTCAATTTAATCAATTACAGACTCTATTTTGATACAAACCACCAGACCTATTTGGAAATCACAAGGAGAGAACTGCCTGTTGAATATGTAAACAGCTATCCCGGCTTCTTCACCGTAACAAGAGTGTACGGAGAGGAAAACCCCCAAAATATCATATTCAATTACGCTGTGGATGACGGCGGAGAAAAAGGTCTTTTGCTTGAAGATATCAATATTGTATCTCAACCTGACTTTGATTCGCCAAGGGTCGCATTGATTGAGGGTGTGGGAGACGACATCTATACAGAAGTGGGCATTATTCAAGAAGACGCCTTAATTATCGATTTTGAATACACGGGACTGAACAAGAACTATTTCTTCAGTTACGACGCCTTTAACGGCATTAATCCCAAGCTGGAAATCATAAAAGCTGACTTGTATATACAGCTTTTGAACAACGACCAAGAGCCGTATCTTGAAGCCGAATATGGTACTCCTCCATCACAAGGCGACTATTTCTTCAAGCTTGACGGACTTAGATTAGATGACACTATTTGGAACATAGCTTTGGAAGACATTGATACTCATTTGCCCGAGGACACTTTAATAATCAACGGCGAGGAGATATTCTTCCCAAGTGTAGCTTATACCCAAAGCATGGACGGTTATTGCCTTGGAGATTTGCTCACAGCCAATTTGGACCTTACAGTAAACTTCAATGAAGATACAATGACTGTGGACAGCCATTATATCATTCCGATAATAGGCTTTCTTAACTACACCATTAACCGAACGGCATACAATGGTCAAGTATATCCATATGTTGTGGATATTTTGCAAACCAAAATGAAAAACTACAACCTGATACCCCTTGAAACCGAATACAAAGTGCTTCAAAGGCAGATAGATATATATCTTGAGCTGTTATACAAGCAAGAAGAGGGGCAGGATACTTCGGGTGAAAACGCAATATTCAATATCCTATACGGCGAAGTTCCGTATCAAATAACGGATGAAATGGTGCTATTAAGCGAATACACCAAGAAAGAGCTTTTATTGAAAAAGTTCCAGAAATTTATTATCGCTTTGAATTCTATAGGCGTTAAAGAGGCATTGCTTAAAATAAGAGGAAAGAGAGATATACTTCTTGTCACAGAAATTATCAACCAATACCAATACGAAAACCTCAGCGACCAAGAAATTGACGACCTATTCGAGGAACTTAGCGAGGAGCGTTTGATGCTCTATCTTGGCGACTTTGGAGCTACTGATGAAGAAGTCGACCAGATTTTTGACTCCTTGACCGCTCAAGATATTGAAAAAGCGTATGACGAGCTTATGACTGATCAGATAATTTATGAAATCTATAACGAGGAAGGGTTCACCCAAGAGGAGCTTGAAATCATATATGCCGATATAATAAACACTTTAGACCTCGACCAGCAAAGGCTTATTTACAGATTCAGATACGATTTAAGCAGGCTTGTCAATGACGACACCTTAGGATTCGGAAGCCAATACACAATAGATGTATCCAACCTTATTCTGGCGTATGACCCCTCTGTGGGCGAGAACAAGGGCATAAGCGCTTGGGGAGCTGTGGGATATAAGTATGCATACAACTATGTCCAAAGCCAGCTCAATATCTACAACTATGTGACAAGCGTAGGCTACAATAACGAACTGCCCAATGTTATGCTGACGGGTTCAGATGAATTTATTGTTAGAGTGAACTTCGCCGACGGCACTTTCAAATACTTACACTTTGTTGACCGTGACAAGGATACCGATATACCCCAAAATATTGATTATATGAGATGGTTTGAATATGTATCCGACGAGATAAACCTTTCCTATTATGACACCAATCAGACTATCGTTATCAAATACAATGAAATATTGTTTGGCTATAAGCATTTTGAAATAGTGTCTCAGCCTTTCCAAATAAGGATGTTCGACGACGAAGATTACTTATATTGGTCAAGAGGAAAGTCCTTGCCCAACGATTATACGGGAGGAACTTTTGTCTCCAGCCTTGACACAAGGGATATTGGAGAAAAAATTGACCAGAACTATACTTATTATGTCTCTGAAAGGGATGCGGAAGGCCAGATAATAAAAGCAATGTATAATTTTGACTACATTAACACATTGTTTAGGCTGTCGCCAAAGGCTGGTATGACAAATTATTACTTTGACATCATTCTGAATTCGGATGAGACCTCAAATAGAAGCTTGACTTTACGGTTCTCTTCGGGAGCAATGGAGACTTTGACCTTAATAACCAAATACAATGAAAATATCACTTATCATACTCAGCTTAAACCCGGAGAATTGGATTTGTTTGATGGAAGAACACACGAGGTTACGGCGTATATAGACAAACTTGGCGTTAGGGCAGGCGATCCTTCGGGTTATAAGGTAATAGTCGTTATCGACAAAGCCTATTACTTTAGTTTTGCCTTAGGAAAGGGTGAGAGTTATCAGCCGTGCGACCTTTCGCTTGCGGGATTCTTAGCCCATGACACATACGCTTGGATATCCCGTTTTGATATCTATAAGCAGGGCTTGGTTAGCTCCAGAGTGGACAAGATTATGCCCTCTTCGTCAAGTTATTATTCCCACCACTATACCATAAACGACGGAACTGGAAATATTATTGTGGCTCTAAAGAATCTTGTAGAATTTTATATCTTCCCCAATTCTTCTTATCTGCCCGTAACATATCCCGAGAACGCAAGGTTTGAAATCAGTCTAAACGGCGTTTTGGTGGATACCCCGAACTTTACCGTTCTGCTCCATAAGGGCGTCCACATTATGAAAGCGGATATGTACTATCAAGAAGAGTATATGGACTCTATGACAATAGTTATCACCGTATCCGAGAATTACAACTATCACTATATCGACTATCAAGGATATAACTATACCCCGTATATGTCCAAACCCGTGGATATTTACGGCTACGATTATCAAACGGATGAGGAAATAATAAACCAAAGCATTGAACGCAATACCTACACCCAGAATGCGGACTTCCGCTACATAAAGACTGTTGTGGACTTGAACTTCGCCCACTATCAAGACGGCGAGTACCCCGACACCACAATTCCGCTTGATTATCAGCCGCAAAATCCGTTGAGATGGTATTATCCTTACAGTGCGGCAATAATTCTTAAGACCACACACCCCTTAGTTGACATTAGAGATGCGTCCAACACTTCCACTGACTTTAACGGCATAGGAATTTATATCAGATACGACGGATACGGCAATTGCTATACCAGAGTATTCTTAAGGGTAAACGGTCTGATATATCTTACTGACGAGTATATGGACATCAACTGGCAGTCTGCTCAAAGAACGGTAGTGGAAGCGAGCTTTGTGGAAGAGACGGGCAGTATCTATATCCAAATCCATAACGGCAACGGTACTTATAACCTAAGATTTGGAAATGGCACTCAGCTGGGTTCGGAATACCTCAATAGCGCATCACTCTTACCAATAATAACAAATGCGGCCTCTTGTTCTGCAATTTGGGCACTCAATACTAAAGTCACAATTTACCAAATGGAGACCGGCTTTAGAACAATAGGCTATAACAACTTCTATAACTATGACACCGGCGAATTTATCTCCAATGTATCAGGCGGAACGGAATTTATCGAAGGTGATAGGATTTTCTTAGATAATGGAAGCGGACTGCCTATGGTAAGCGACTATAGCAAGTACTCAATAACCTTTAAGGCAACAGACACGGGCGCTTTGTCCGAACAGGAATACTTTAGGTTGCTGATAGGAACCAACAAACCTGAATTCATCACCACGAACGACAACAAAGGTATATATCTTGGCTATAAGAAAAACAATGTAGGCATAGACTATCTCTATTTTGGCTTCTATAAAGAACAGTACGAATACAGAGAGCAATTGGTTTATAAACAAATCGGCGAGAATACCCCTGACCTACTGGACGGACAAGAGCATACAATAGAAGTGACCATAACAAGAGAAATAGAGACTTTCAGCAGAGCCGGATATGTAATGACTCCCACAGATGCATACTCCGCCCGAATAAAAATAGACGGTCAAGAGATATTGCAGAAATTCTACATGCCAGTCTCCAACGACTTAGGCAATTGGGCGCTTAAAAACGGCTCAATGGGATTTGGTGACGATACCAATTATGATACAAGATTTTTGAATAACAATCTCTATCCCGGCTTTGAAATAAGGAAGTCTGTATTTACTGTTATCGATTTGACTGTCAGTTAATTTTGCCATTAAAGGATACAGTCAAAGGGATAAGTCAAGAATTGCTTAATAGGTTCAAGGGCATTACGATAAAATCAGGGGATATTGATTGAGAAAGGAATAACATCAAAAAACGGGCTGTCTTATAAAAGATAGCCCGTTTTTGGTGACCCCAAGGAGATTCGAACTCCTGTTGCCGCCGTGAGAGGGCGGAGTCTTGACCACTTGACCATGGGGCCTTGATTTTGACATTAGAAATTATATCATACAGCTTTAGGATTAGGCAAGCGTAATAGCCATTATTCTAATTAAAAATCCTTAATTAATTATACTACCACTATAATGCTTGATTTGACCCAAGGCAATGTGGCGGGAAGGCTGCTCAAATTTTCCTTGCCGTTTTTGATATCCACAATAATACAAGCGGTTATTAATCTCAGTGACATATTGATTCTATCGATTTTTACAAACGATTCTTCAAGCGTCGCTGGAGTGGGTATAGCGGCGCAAATAAGCTATCTGATAATAAACGCTGTGGTAGGGTTGACGGCAGGGGCGGGTATTTTGGTAAGCCAGCATTTTGGAGCAAAAGACCACGAGAACATGACAAAGACCATAAACACCATGTTTTCCCTTTTGACCATAACCGCTCTTATTCTATCGATTGCGCTTTTCTTTTCAGCGTCTTCGATATTAAAAGCTTTGAAAACCCCGCTTGAGGCGCAAAGCGAGGCGAAAGCATATCTTCAGACGACTATGCTGGGGGCTCTTTTTATCTTTATTTATAACGGAATAAGTGCGGTCTTAAGGGGGCTTGGAGATTCGATAAGACCTTTAATATTCATAGGAACTGCTGCCATAATTAATATCGGATTGGATATCCTTGCCGTATCTGTCTTAAATATGAAAGCATTCGGCGTCGCACTTGCTACAACAATATCGCAATTGGTTTTAGTTTTAATAAGCGGAATATACTTCTTTAGAAAAAAAAGAAAACTTAATATCAAAAGATATAAGTTTGAACTGAACTTGGAAAAAACAAAGGAGATTTTACGAATAGGCGTCCCTACATCGGTGCAGAACACCATAGCCTCTCTTTCTTTCTTGGTACTAACTTATATCATAAACATAACCTTTGACAAAAACTTGGTCTATGCTTTAAGTGCGGCAAGCGTAGTCTTTAAGGTCAATTCATTTGCGGTCTTGCCGGTGCGTTCAATGAATACCACAATCGCCGCAATGGTAGGACAAAATAAAGGCGCAAACGATTTGAAAAGGATAGTATCTACTTTCAAATACGGTTTGCTTTTCAGTATAATTTTTGGTTTGATATTCTTTGTAATCACTTTTTTCTTTGCCCGACAGTTGCTTGAAATCTTTCGTTTGGAGAACAAATCTATCGGATATGGGATACTATACCTTAAGACACTGGTATATGATTATCTAATACTGCCATACGCGGTGAGCCAATACGGGCTTGTGGACGGACTGGGAAAGACCAAAGTCAGTATGTGGATAAATACCATATCTTCTATTTTCTTAAGGGTACCCTTGGCGTTTATATTCGCCAACCTTATGGAAATGGGAATGGCAGGCGTAGGGCTTGCCATTCCCATTTCTTCTCTATTTAGTGCCTTGGCGATGTTTATTTATATCAGAAAAAAGGTCTGGAGAAAGCTCAAAGACGCTTAGTATTCCTTGTCATAGATGTACGCTATGGTAAGAGCCAGCCTTAACCCCTTGGAAAAACATTCGGGGCTTAGGTTTTCACAAGAGTCTTTTCTGGTATGGTAATAAGAAGCAGGGGAAGGATCCATTGCCGCGATAGCTCCCGCAGGTATTCCCGCTTGGGTTATCGCCGCAGCGTCCGAAGCACCCAAAAAGACTGAAGAATGCTTGAGAGGTTTGCCAAACAGCTTAACAGCCGCCTTATCGATAAGCTCTATGACCTTGGGGTGGTGCTTGACCGTTCCGCTCAAATCCCTTGTATAGTTTTCCAAATAGTCAATGTCCCTAAAAGTTTCCAGACTTATAAACACCGTAGGTATTTTGGTTAACTCTTCAAGATGTTTTTTGGCGAAATACTTCGCTCCCCTTAAGCCCGCTTCTTCACTTCCCGTAACAAGGGCAATTACTTCGGTATTCTCAAAAGAAAGGCCAGCCTCTTTCATGTACTTTAATACCGAAACTGACGCCAAACATCCGGTCAGATTATCATTTGCACCTTGTACGACCTTTTTATAATTGGAAAACAAAAACAGCGCCAAATACCCCGGCAAAAATACAAGCATAACTATTAATTGCCACCATGCAAACCCTACCACAAGCCCTACTATGCTTATGGCGATTGTGGACAGCACGCCCAATATGGCAAGCGCAAGCCCGCCGATAAAAGGCACTTTGCCGAATTTATTGAATATCGTCCATTCATATGCGGCGTCCGCATGTCCGGAAAAGATAATTCGTTTTTTAGGTTCTTTTTCGGCTTCTTTTACTGCAATCAGATTCGAAGAGGTTTGTGTCTTATAAAAAGGGTCAAGAAACTTTTTATAGAGTCCAAATTGGGCGACAAAAATAATTAATGAAATTATGCTCATCACAAGCGGCGCCCATTGCAGCCAGTAATAAAAAACAATACCTATGACTAATAGAACAGGAATGATTTTGCTAAAGCCCATAAAAGCCTTGGGTTGAACGGGGAATTCCTCAAAAGTCACCTTTCCCCATTTGTTGTTTGTGATATCCGAGGCAAGATATTCTTGAGCCATTCTTTCTCCGCAGCTCCCTGATTCTCTTGGAGGCAGGTTTTTACAGATATGTTTTATTGCACTCATGGAATATTCAACGGCGTCTTGATGTATTTTTTCGTCGATTTTCAAAGTCAGACCTCCTATGGTTTTTTGATATTATACCTTATAAAAAAAGCAAAAGTCAATATTAAGCACACCTTATAAAAATTGAAAAAGTATAGAATTTGTGGTAATATATAGAATATGGAAGCGATTGATAAAGTACTCAACTCTTTGCCCGCCCAAAGCGGCGTTTATATTATGCTTGACGAGTTTGAGAACATACTCTATGTGGGCAAGGCAAAGAACTTAAGAAACAGAGTTCGCCAATATTTTCAAAGCAATCTTAACAGCCAAAAGACAATGGTTTTGGTCTCAAAAATTCAAGACATACGCTATATAGTCACGCCCTCCGAGGCAGACGCTCTCATATTGGAAAACAATATGATAAAAGAGCACCAGCCCCCGTATAACATCTTATTAAAAGATGACAAGACCTATCCTTATATAAAAATAAATGTCAAAGAAGATTTCCCCGCATTGGAGGTCACAAGAAAGCTTAAGCCGGACGGAGCCAGATATTTT
Organism: Clostridiales bacterium; assembly: GCA_012838805.1. Lineage (GTDB taxonomy): Bacteria > Bacillota > Clostridia > Christensenellales > DTU072 > DTU072. The sequence goes on along the minus strand of DUON01000001.1, from coordinate 90,386 downwards.
GGACCATATATGCTTGGCTTAAGCGCTATGGAAATAATAAAATTGCTTGAAGCGGCGTTCCCAATAAGAGCGTGCAGAAGCACAAACCTAAAGAGAAGGAAAAGGGAGTGCCTAAACTATCATATCGGCAGATGCCTTGCGCCGTGCGTGGGCAGAGTGAGCGTCGAGGAATATAAAAAGGTCATCGACAAGGTCATTAGGTTCTTATCCGGTCATGACAACGAGGTTAGGGAGAGCTTAAGGCAAAAGATGCTTGACAGCGCCGAACGTCAAGAATTTGAAATGGCTATGCAGTATAAAGAACAGCTTGAGATTTTAGACAAGCTTGTAAGAAAGCAAACCATGCCGTTTAAGCTGAATTTGGACTTGGATATATTCTCTTTCGCCACAAACGGCATGCTTGCAGCCGTCAACATAAGTGCCGTCAGAGGAGGAAAGCTTATTGCCAGCCAAAACACTTCCTTAAACGACACCTCAAAGGAGAACGCCTTGTCCTCTTTTATTATGCAGTACTATGAGAAAAATCCTATTCTTTGTTCTGAAATAGTGGTCAGCGAGGAATTGGAATTTCAGACCGAATTAAACGATTACTTAAGGCATAAAGCTGATAGAAATATCAACATCATTCATCCCATAGGCGGTATACGCTCCCAGCTTGTGGACATCTCACTTGCCAATGCCAAGGAATACCTTCAAAGACAAGAGCAAATGCTGCTTAGGAAAGAGGATTTGACCAAAGGGGCGATGACCCAGCTGTATCAATTATTGAACTTAAAAAGACCTCCGCGCAGAATTGAGTGTTATGATATATCCAATATCAGCGGAACAAATAAAGTGGCAAGCATGGCTGTTTTCATTGACGGAGAAAAGGCAACGAAACATTATCGGCATTTTAGAATAAGAACAGTATCCGGCACGAACGATTTCGCCAGCATGCAGGAGGCTTTGGAAAGACGCCTTATACGCCTTAAAGAGAACGACAAGGATATCAGCTTCTCAAAAAAGCCCGATTTAATAGTGGTGGACGGGGGCAAAGGTCAGTTGTCTTCGGCTTTGCTTGCGGCGGAAAGAACACAAGCCGAAGTCGAGATAATCAGCCTTGCAAAGAGAGAGGAAGAGGTCTTTGTCAGCGGTCAAAAGGACAGCATAATACTTCCCAGAGATTCACTTGCCTTAAGGCTTTTGACAAGGATAAGAGACGAGGCGCACCGTTTTGCCATAAGTCATCATCGGAAATTAAGGCTCAAGCAACAAACCATGAGCCGTCTTAAGAGCATAAAGGGCATAGGTGAGCAAAAATCCAAAGCGCTTATTATGCATTTTAGAAATATTGACAATATAAGAAAAGCCACCCGAGAAGAACTGCAAAAAGTCAAGGGCATAACCGCCGAGCTTGCAGACAGTATAGTAGATTATTTTACAAACAAAAAAGAACAAGACAGTATAATAAAGGAACAAAAATGAAATATAAAATGATAGTCTCTGATTTGGATGAAACGCTGTTGAACAGCGATAGGGAATTGACGCCCAACACAAAGTCCGCAATAAAAAGATATACACAAAAAGGCGGAAAATTTGTTATCGCCACGGGGAGAATGACTCCGTCAGCATTGCTGTACTGTTATGAGCTTGGACTCAAAGGCGAGGTGATAACTTACCAAGGAGCGGCGACCGTGGATATCATGAGCGGAGAAGTGCTTGATATCGCCAAAATAGCCAGTCAAGAAGCCGTTGAGATAGGCAGGTATCTTGAAAAAAGGGGCTTATATTATCACATATATAATGAAGATAAGTTCATAGTAAATCGCTCCACACCACAAAGCCTAAGATACGCAAGACTTAGCAAGGTTGATTTTTTGGAGACGGGCGAAGAGCTATCAAAGTATATATTGAATAACGGTATATCGCCCGTAAAAATTATGGTAATCACCGACGAGGACTTAGTAATGCCTCTTATCCGTGAATTCAACCAAGAATTTGAGGGCAGATTCTTGTTTAATACCTCTAAGAAATGGATGGTGGAGATTGTACCCATAGTCTCCAATAAGGGAGTGGCAGTCAAGAATCTTGCCAAGAAATACGGAATAAAAAGAGAGGAAGTTATCTGTATAGGCGATTCCCTAAATGACCTTGCCATGATAGAATATGCTGGTCTGGGCGTCGTGGTGGAAAACGGCTCTAAAGAAGCAAAACAGGCGGCGGATATTATCGCACCCTCAAACGACGACGAGGGAGTGGCTTATATAATAGACAAATACGGTTTTTTGGAGTAAGGAATATGATAAACGAACAATCATTAAAAATAAGCGAAAAACAATTCGCTAAGGAATGCGGGTTTAAGATTTATTATAATGCAAAAACGGGCTTAACTCTGACCTCAATGCACATAAACCGTCCCGGGCTTATGCTTGCGGGACATAAGGAAGACTTTGCCGCCAAGCGAATTCAGATTATGGGAAAAAGTGAAATGGGCTTTTTGCACACAAACGACAAATATGTGGACAGCTTTTTCGCAAGCGAAATACCCTGTGTAGTGATATCATATGAAGCCAAACCCACAAAAGTTATGGAAGACGCTGCCAAGAAATATAAGAGGTCAATCTTTATATCAAAAAAACCCACCTCTAAGGTTGTGGAAGACCTGACACTGTATTTGTCGAACGAACTTGCGCCTACCGAGAGCGTACATGGCGTGCTTATGGATATCTTCGGAATAGGGGTACTCCTGACAGGCAAGAGCAGCATAGGCAAGAGCGAGACAGCACTGGAACTTGTGCATAGAGGTCATAGACTTGTAGCAGATGACCTGGTCACCTTGAAAAGAATAAATGATAATATATATGGCACAAGCCCCAATATCATAAAACACTTTATGGAAATAAGAGGAGTGGGTATTATTGATATCAAGGCTATCTATGGCGAGGGCTCAATTATCGACAGAAAAAAAGTAGAACTGGTCATTGAGCTTGAACAATGGGACGACAACAAAGGTTATGAAAGAATTGGAAACCTTGACAAAGACACCCAATACTTGGGCATAAAGATACCCAAACTTTTTATTCCAGTACATGCGGGTAGAAACCTTGCCGTTGTCATAGAAGTTGCGGCAAGAGACTTTAAGCTTAAACAAGGCGGCTACAATCCAGTCTTGGCGGTGCAAAAAAGAATGGAGAGGGAGAATTAAGAATATTATACCCTTATGACAAATATCATAGTATAAAGGGACAAGGGTCATGTTGACTTTTGGGATATTTAAAGGGTATAATGAATTCAAATATTTCTCTAAATTTTAATAGCGTGGATTCCTCCAAGATATCCACTTTGAGAGCGGGCGGGGAAATAAAAAATGTCATATGTCCTTCTTCGGTAGCTGAACTCACGGTATTATCTAAGTACATAAGGGAAGAGGGCAAGGATTTTTTAGTAATGGGCGCGTTAAGCAATGTACTTGTGCTTGACGGCGGATATGACGGCATAGCCATATCGACCTCTAAGTTCAAAGGTATGGACATAAACGGCTTAAATGTATCTTGCGGAAGCGGAGAGAAACTTTCAATAGTAATTGATATCTGTCAAAAAAAGGGCTTGTCCGGACTTGAAAAGCTATACGGCATACCTGGCACAATCGGCGGAGCGGTCTGTATGAACTGCGGATGTTTCGACACAGAGATATCATCTGTAATAAAAAAGGTATACCTTTTTGATATGGACAAAGCCGAGCTTGTGGAAAAGAGCGCCAAAGAGATGTGTTTTTCATATAGAAAGTCTCTTGTCCAAGAAAAAAAATTTGTGGTCATCGGAGTCACATTTGAAATGTGTGAAAAGTACCTATACGATATTAAGAACACCATGAATTCAGTAATTGGACTGAGAAAGAGTGCCCAGCCGTCAATGCCTTCTTTGGGAAGCGTCTTTAAGAGAGTGGACGACATAAGCGCCGCCATTTTTATAGAGGGAGCAGGTCTTAAGGGCAAAAAAATCAACAATATGCAAATAAGCAATGTGCATGGCAATTTTATAGTGAACCTTGGCGGCGGACGGGCTGACGATTATTTGAGCCTTATGGAGCTTATGGAAAAAAAAGTGTATGAAAAATACGGCATAAGATTAGTTAGAGAGGTAAGAGTTGAGGGAAAAAGAGCATAACCTGCAGACTATCGTTAAAGACGAATTGCTTAAACAGAACATAAAAAACGAGCATGAGGCGGCTTTTTTATCTGCGGTCATCAGGGGAGCGGGCGAGATAAGCTTATCCCATAAAGGCTATGGACTCAACATCATATCTGATAGTATCGAACTAATTGACAAATGCAACCTAATTATAAAAAACCGCTATGAAAGCTCAGCCATTATCGCCAAGTCTCAAAAAAATATCGGCATGAGGGATATTTCTCTATACTCTGCGAAAGTCCCCGAGGAGCTTGCGGGCATTATTTTAGAGGATTGCTATATATTCAAAGGCTTTGAACTGATAAAAGGCATTCCGGACGAGCTGATTGGAGATATTGACGCAAAAAAAACCTATTTGAGAGGAATTTTTTTAAGCTGCGGTCATGTGTCTGCGCCAAAGGATACTTCTGAACTCAATGTCAAAAAGGGGTATCATCTTGAATTTTCCTTAAGTTCCGAGCTTGTGACGGCGGACCTTGTCAAACTCTTAAGCTCTTTATGCGGCTATGAAAAGCAAGCTGTGAGAAAAAGAAAGAACACTCCCTCATTGTATATTAAGTCCGCTCAGCATATAAGCGACACGCTTGCCGCCATGGGAGCAAGCAGAGGGGTCATGATACTTCAAGAAATCATGGCGGAAAGAGCCATGAGGAACCACCTAAACCGTGGCAACAACCTGATAGTAGCCAACATTGACAGGAGCGTTATTGCGGCGGAAAGGCAGCTTAAAGCTATCCAAAAAATACAAGATGTTATGGGCTTGGAGAAGTTAAACAAAAGCCTTAGGGAGGTTGCGGATTTGAGGATAAAGAACCCCAACGCCACCTTATCCGAAATCGCCGAGATTATGGGGTCAAAAAACCTAAAAAGCCGAATCAACCACCGCATGAGAAAAATTATAGAAATCGCAAATAAGCTATAAGGGAGAAATAAAAAATGCTTAAAGAAAAATCAATTTCCAAAAAGAACGGCATAAAAGCGGAAGACAGCGCCGTTATCGCCCAAGCGGCAAGCAGATTTAAGAGCGATATTTATATAATCAAGGGCAACAAGAAAGTCAACGCAAAAAGCCTTATGGGACTTTTGAGCCTAAATATGAAATTCGGCGAGAGCGTATATATTTCCGCCGAAGGTCCCGACGAAAAAGAGGCTTGCGAAAAGCTTATTGATTTACTATAATATAAAACGCTTGTAAAAAAACAAAAGACAACTTGGAGGCATTTGATGAAAGAGTTCGTACATTTGCATGTGCATACGGAATATAGTCTGCTTGACGGTGCGGCGAAAATAAATGAACTTGTGAGCGAGGTCAAAAAGCAAGGGTCAAGAGCCGTCGCCATAACCGATCACGGCAATTTGTACGGAGCGATAAAATTTTATAAGGCGTGTAAGAAAGAAAACATAAAGCCTATCATTGGCTGTGAATTTTATGTGACCAATGATTTATATAACAAGACTTCGACCAAGAACCCGGACACCGAGGACGACGAATCAAATCCCAAGTACCATTTGGTTTTGTTGGCAAAGAACCTTGAAGGTTTTCACAATCTTATGAAATTGTCGTCCAAAGGATTTGTGGACGGCTTTTATGGAAAACCCAGGATAGATTTGAACTATTTATCACAGCACAGCAAAGGGCTTATCTGCCTTTCCGCTTGTATCGCAGGCGCTATCCCGAGGATACTATTAAGCGAATCATACGAGAATCCGTATGAGGAAGCGAAAAAGTACGCCTTGAAGCTTAAGGATATGTTTGAGGAAGGGGATTTTTATATAGAGCTTCAAAATCACTTTTTGGACGAGGAAAGAAGGGCCAACCCTATGCTTGTCAAGCTGGCGGGGGAGATTGGCGTAAAATGTGTCGCCACAAACGATGTCCACTACATAAAAGAATTCGACCACAAAATGCACGATATTCTTTTATGCATACAGACCGCCAGCTTTTATGACGAGCCAAATAGGTTTCGCTTTCCTTGCAATGAGTTTTACTTAAAGAATTATGACCAGATGAAAGAGGTCTTGGGTTGGAATGAAGAGGCACTTGACAACACAATAGAGATTGCCGACAAATGCGATTTAGAGATACCTTTCAATGTCTATTCCATTCCCGTTTATCAGCCGCCCGACAATTCCCAAGATCATGAATACCTAAGAAAAATATGCTTTGAGGGCTTAAAAGAACGGTATTCTGAAATCACCGAAGAGATTAAGGAAAGGGCGGAGAAAGAGCTGGAAGTCATTATTTCGATGGGATTCGCATCGTACTATTTGATAGTATGGGATTTTGTCAAATACGCAAAGTCCCACGATATTCCCGTTGGACCCGGACGGGGCAGCGGCGTGGGAAGTATAGTCGCTTATGCAATAAAAATAACCGATGTCGACCCCATAAAGTATGGATTACTGTTTGAAAGGTTTCTAAATTCCAGCAGAAACACAATGCCCGACTTTGATATTGACTTTTGCGGCGAGAGAAGAGACGAGGTCATAGAATATGTCAGGCAAAAATACGGGCGTGAAAATGTCACCCAAATCATCACTTTCGGCACAATGAAGACAAAGCAGGCAATAAAGGATGTGGCGAGAGTTTTCAAGCTGCCGTTTGCCGAAGTCAATCTGCTTGTAAAAAATATAAAGACGATAGAAAAAGGCGTAAAAATAACCGATTTAATTTCTCCAGAAAGCAAATATGCCGTAAAAGAGCTTATCGACTTATATCAGAGCAACGAGGTATATAGGGAAGTCTTGGACCTGGCGGCACAAATCGAAGATATGCCGAGGAATAAGGGCAAGCACGCGGCGGGAGTTATTATCTGTAGCGAAAAGCTGACCGAAAAAATACCCTTAAGCCGAAATGGCGAGGACATCACCACGCAGTTTGACATGGGGGAGTGCGCAGAACTTGGGCTGTTGAAAATGGACTTCTTGGCTTTGAAGACTTTGACAGACATCAAGATGACCACAGACTATGTAAAAAAATATCACAACAAAGATATTGATTTCAGCGTATTGGGATATGAAGATCCCGAAGTCTATAAGATGATATCCGAAGGGGAGACGGACACGGTATTTCAGTTCGAAAGTTCTGGGATGAAGAGCTTTATGAAACAGCTTAAGCCCGGACTTTTGGAAGAGATAATAGCCGGCGTCGCCCTCTATCGTCCCGGACCTATGGATTATATACCCAAATATGTCATGAATAAACAAAACCAAGAAAAAATCGATTATCGCCACCCCTTGCTGGAACCCATTTTAAAAAATACCTATGGTATTATTGTCTATCAAGAACAGGCGATGAAAATTACTCAGATACTTGCGGGATACACCCTTAACGAAGCCGACAATTTCCGTAAATTTATAAGCAAAAAAGAGACAGAAGATATTCCCAGACAACGAGCCGAGTTCGTCAACGGCTGTGTTAAGAACGGTTTAGACGAAGAGTTTGCACTTATGATATGGAAAGAGCTTGAAACTTTCGGACGATATGCTTTCAACAAGTCCCATGCAGCGGCTTATGCGGTGATTTCATATCAGACCGCTTATTTGAAAAGATACTATCCGGTAGAATATTACTGTTCGGTTATCAACAACAGACTGGGAAACCCCAAAGACACAAGCAAGTATCTGAAGCTTTTGAAAAGTCAAAACATAGAGCTTTTAAGACCTGATATCAATTACTCAAATGCTTTGTTTACGCCTCAAGGGGACAAGATAAGATATGGTTTAGCGTGTATTAAGAATGTGGGCAGAGCCGCCATAGAAACGGTTATTCAAGAAAGGGAAGAGAACGGAAAATTCAAGGATTTTTCAGATTTCGCAAGGAGGGTGTCGGGAGCAGCTCTCAACAAGAGAATGATAGAAAGCTTAATAAAAGGCGGAGCTTTTGATTCATTTGGGCATACCAGACGCACGCTTATGGCGAATTATGAAGATATTATCGAGATTGAGACCGACAACAGAAACCTTATGGGCGGCGGACAGATGTTTTTGGACTTTATGGTGGAAGAGGCGTATAAATATAAGGAATTCCCCGAATCCGAAAAAGAGAAACTTGCCTTTGAGAAAGAGGTCGCTGGCAGGTACATAACAGGACACCCTCTTGCGGGCAGAGAAGAGGAGTTCAAGGAATTTGATTTTAATCTAAGCTTTTTGGCGGAGATGAACGCAAGCGAGGAGGACGAGGCGGAAGAGGAATTTATTACGCAAACTGCACCTCAAGTAGAGCATGGACAAAATGTGTATCTCGGCGGGATTCTAAGCGATGTCACCATAAAATTTTCAGCCAAAAGCGGCAAGAATTGGGGATTCGCTATGCTTGAAGATATGTATGATTCCATTGAGGTGCTGTTTTTTAACAATACTTTGGAGAAATACAAAAAATATATTGTGGACGATGCGATAGTCAAGATTAGAGGCAAAATCTTGCTGGAGGATGATTCGCTCCCCAAGATAGATGTTAAAGCGGTTATTCCCTGGGACTTAAGCAATGAAAACGACAACAGAGTGCTTTGTTTGAGACTGGGAAAAGACGATGAGTTTACCTTTGAAAAAGTCCAGCAAATCCTCAAAAGGAACAAGGGCAATAACAAAGTAAAAATCCAGAGTGGCAATATGGTCTATGTGCTTGACTATACCGTTGGGAACATTGATTTCCTTAAGGAAGAACTCATACCCATAGTGGGATTTCGCAATATCAAAATCATAGAAGAGTAAGAGAAGTCCTTTTTCTATAAACAAGCTTTACAAAGCCGTATAAGGTAATAACAGCGCCCAGATATCCAATTATCGGATAGAAAATATCTATTATGTCCTGAAAGCCTAAACAAGAGATTAAAAGCCCGAGGCTTGTCGCTATGACGGCTTTTTTCATATTGTCTTCCACAATGATATAAAGACTTCCGGCAAGGGTTGTGAATATCGCCAGATAAAGGATGATACATCCAATCTTGCCCAACCCCACGGTCGTGGCCGTGAACAATAGAGGCATGGGCGTATTGAAGCTTTCTTGTATCAACAAATAGATTATCACAAGAAAAGCGCAAAGCACAATGGTCACAATAACCGCAATTTTAAGACTGTCGATAGGTTTGGAATCCTTTGTCAATTTTGAAATTAGAAAACCTCCCGACAAAATATTCATGCTTGCATACAATATCGGCGAATGAAATGAAAAGGATTGAAAGGGCAGAATCTCAGGCTTTGCAGTAAAGTATATTATCAGTAAAAGCGCGATTAGGGCTGCCACAACTATGGAATTGAGTACCTTAATCCGCTCTATTCCAAAATATAGACAAACCAAAATAAGAGCAGCGCTAATTATAGCTCCGCCCTTTATTCCCAATAGACGGCTTATGACATATTCGCAGCCCGCAAGCATGGCACAAAACACAAAAAAGTTGCTGATTTTTATAAGAAAAAGCGTGAACTTCGAGATTTTTCTAAAAGAAAAGGATAGTATATCACCGTCGGAGATTCTTCCAAGCTCTGCAAATATATAACAAAAAACTCCGCAAAAGACACCTCCCAACAGCGGTGAAAGCGGAGAAGTGGACGCAAAGTACAAAGCTATCTCACGACCTGATGCAAATCCCGCTCCAATCATAGTGCCTATAAAAGTGCACGCAATCTTTATGTTCTTTAATTTATCCACAATATATGATATTTAAGGCTTTATAAAGTATTCATAAATCAGAGATTAAGAGACTATCTTTTATATTTAAGGGTCATTTCAGTCAATTTTTATATAGTAAATAAAAGCATTGATATGCTTTTTTTTATATGCTATAATTAATAAAGTTTTTTGGAGAAACTTATGATAAGACAAAAACAACACATATTACCTATATTCCTCATGGCATTATTTTTATTGTTTGCTTTTGTTTTATATATAAATCCGCTTAATCATACGGCGTATGCTGACTCATTTCAGGTGACTTATCTTTATGCAGAATGCGTGGATTTTGACGGAGAAATTGTAGAGTATGACGGACAATACTATGCCAGAGGCATCTCCGTATATTTTGAGGTCATGGCTCCGTATTATACGATTGTTACATACAATAGTTTGGGCGAGGAAATATATAGCACCAACCCCCTTGAGCCCGATGCCAACAATATCGCGAAGTATGATGTCACAAGGAGCGGAGCACTTACTATCAGGTGTTACGCTACGGACAGTCAGGGCGTTATTCAAGAAGTCTATGACGAAATACAAATAAGAAGCGACAACTTGTCCCCCCAAGAGCCGACCGTCTCCCAAATGACAGAGTGGGTAAGGTACGAGAACGGTTTTTTGGTTCAAATAAGCCTTAACCAAGATAACGGTTCGGCGGGAATATACAAAGCCGACATTAAGATAATCTATGATGACCAAAACGAAGAGACCAGAACTATCTTATCACCTAACACAAACGACGCTTTTCTTATAGATAGAGAATGCACTGTCGTCATTGCTGTATATGACTATGTAGGCAACAGTATTGAGAAAAGCTATCGATTTGACTTATTTGATTCCATGCCGCCGCCTGTCCCTGTCTTTATTCTGACTCCGAACATAGAACCCGACGAGAACACAAACGGCTATGTGAGGAATTATTTTGTCACAATAGATTATGGCGAGGACGACAAGTCGGGCATACTCTTAAGTTCAAGGAAATATACCATAAACGGCGTACTATTTGACTATGAAGGGGGTTTTTACTTAAGCGAACAGAAAAAATACACTTTGACCGCTTATTGTCAGGACAACGCCCAAAACCCCTCTGAAAAAGCCGAGATAAATATTGAAAATATAGACACCATTGAGCCTATTGTTAACGATATGACCTTGCATATCGACCTTACCAAAAGCTCTCCCTATACGATAAGAATAAATTGTGCCGATTCCATGAGCGGTATTGGGAAAATTGAGGCGGTGGGGATAGGCGACGAGTTCAAGCCAAATCTCTACAATTGGTACGAATACCATTTTGATATTTTGGATGTTTCGTCTATTGTGATTAAAGTATATGACAATGTAGGCAATGTCACTCAAACCAATCTATTAGCCCCAAATTACAGCAATTTTAATATTATTGATTTGGCAAGGGACTATAATGAACTGTTTTTAACGCTTAACCAAGACGATTATTCACAAGCGGCATGGCTAAGCGTATTGAATTTATATGACGCCTTAAGTATTATGCTTATGGCAAAGGATACCTCTATGTCGGATTTTGACTACATAAAAGATCAAATAGACAAGGCGGTATCTCAGGGCTTGGAGTTCAAGTATGTCATAAGAACCGTTCCCGAGGGCATAAGAACGGCGATAGAATACCAAATGTCGGAAAGCCACTTGCCAAACTACAAAAGAGGGGATACCGTCACTTTGTTCTTGGACGAGTCCTCTCCTCAGCTTGCCGTCCGTTCCAACCATAAAGATATCGCAAGGCGTTTAGCAAACTTTGACAAATGCATGGCTTTTCCCTTTATGCTCAGCTTTGCCTATAACGGTGAGATTATCGACTATGAATTTGATGCCCCCGTCACCATAGCCATACCCGTACCGTACGGATATGAAGCAAGATATTTTGAGATTATTGATTTAGAAAACGAAGTTATACTGGAAAGCGAAACCATAAACAATCAAGTGATATTCGAAATAGACAAAGGCGGGGTGTTCGCCTTTATCATAGAGGGTGAGGAAATTTCATTAGAGCCGCCAAAGCCCAGAGGGGTCAAAGTATTTGGAAGATATGTAAGCTTGGGTGCATTTATTGGAATAATTGTGGGAGTCACGGTATTGGCGGTAGGACTTATCGTAATGGTGACAAAAAGGTACAGAAAACAAAAATAAGTAAAATTAAGGGGTATGAGAAATGCTATGCACATTAAAGAGCTTTGCTCTTGAAGGCATAAACGGCTATCCCGTAGAAATTGAGGTCTTTGCTCAATCGGGGATACCGTCTTTTGATATTGTAGGGCTTGCAGGAAGCAGCATTAAAGAATCCAGAGATAGGGTCAGGGCAGCTATCAAGAATTCGTCATATGAGTTTGTTCCCAGAAAGATTACCGTCAACCTTGCCCCAGCGGACACAAAGAAAGAAGGCTCTATGTTTGATTTGCCTATCGCAGTGGGCTTTTTGGTCAGTACCGAACAAATACCCCAAAAGAATTGCGAAGATTATATATTCTTGGGCGAGCTTTCTTTGGACGGTTCCCTTAGGCGTGTAAATGGCATGATGCCGATTATTATTTCTGCTTTGCAAAAAGGATATAAGAAATTCATTATTCCCAAAGGCAATATGGTCGAAGCAAGCTATATAAAAGGTATCGAAGTGTACGCCTTTGAGAATTTAATAGATGCGGTGAATTTTTTGCTGGGTATCTATCCCGCCCAAAAAATAGAGCATAAAGAATACTTAAGCAGTCAAGGCATAGAGCGTTATGGCGTGGATATCAGCGAAATAAAGGGACAGGCTTTGGCAAAAAGGGCAATGGAAATAGCCGTTTCGGGCGCTCACAACATACTTATGGCGGGCAGTCCGGGCACGGGGAAGACCATGCTTGCCAAGTGCGTTCCCACAATCATGCCCCCCATGACCTTTGAAGAGGCGATAGAGGTCACCAAGATTCATTCGGTGGCGGGGGTGTTAGACCCCGAAGATGGCATAGTCAAAAAAAGACCTTTTCGCTCTCCTCACCATACCGCAAGCCTTTTCAGCCTTACGGGCGGCGGAATAAAAAGCTCTCCCGGCGAAGTCAGTTTGGCGCATAACGGAGTCTTGTTCCTTGACGAGATGCCCGAATATGCAAGACATACTTTGGAAACCCTTAGACAGCCTTTGGAAGACGGCGTGATTACTGTAACAAGGGTGGCAAGGACCGTTGAATACCCCGCCCATTTCATGCTTGTGGCAAGCATGAATCCTTGCCCGTGTGGTTATTACGGAAGCAAGAATAAAATCTGCTCATGCACGCCAAGAGACATAAAAAGATATATGTCTAAATTAAGCGGACCTCTTCTTGATAGAATAGATATCTTTGTTACGGTAGATGATATAGAGTTTAAGGAATTTAGAGGGAAGAGGGCGGAAGAGGACAGCGCTACGGTGCGTGAACGCGTCGTCAAAGCAAGAGAAATCCAAAGAAAGAGGTTTGAGGGTGAGGGTATATTCACCAATTCACAAATGAACAATGCTCAAATAAGAAGATATTGCAAAATAGACAAAGAGAGTGAAATTTTACTTGAAAACGCCTTCAATCGCCAAAAACTGTCGCCAAGGGCGACCACCAGAATATTAAAGACGGCAAGGACGATAGCCGACCTTCAGGGAAAAGACGATATTGAAATCAACGACCTTGCCGAAGCCATACAGTTCAAGACGATTGACAAAAAAGATATGGGGTACGGATTATGAGATTGACAAGCACGCACAAGGCTATTTTTATGCTTCGCCAAACCGAAGGAATGGGTTGTGTCAGAACAGCCAAGGTCTTGCAGGCGGTGGAGGACCTCTCTTTGATTTACGACAATCCCTCAAAGGTCAAGGACGCTCTTACAGCCGCCGTTGGACACAAGCTCTATGAAAACATCATACAGACGAAATACCAAATAGATTTTGACGCCCATGAGCAAAAAATAAACGCCCATGGAGTCAAGCTCATTACCTTTTATGACAAAGAATATCCTTTTTTGCTAAAACAATTTGACGACAAGCCATTAATGTTGTATTGTAAAGGAAATATCGACTTATTAAAAAGCCAGTGTTTTGCCGTAGTGGGCACCAGACTTCCCACAAGGTACGGTGTCAGGGTGACTGAGGAATTTGTATCTTTACTATGTAGAAGATTTACAATAGTCAGCGGTATGGCGAGCGGAGTGGACACCATAGCGCATAGGACGACTCTTTACAACAAGGGAAACACCATAGCGGTTTTAGGCAACGGCATAGAAAGGGTATACCCGCCCGAAAACTTGCAGCTATACAATCAAATCGCCGAAAAAGGCTTGATAATAAGCGAATATGATATAGGTTCTCAACTTTCACAATATAATTTCCCGCAAAGAAACCGAATAATAAGCGGCTTGTCCAGAGGCGTTTTGGTGACCGAAGCGGGGAAAAAGAGCGGCACAATGACCACCATAAACCATGCCTTAGCACAAGGAAGAGAAGTTTTTTGCGTGCCGGGAAGTATATACAACAAAGCGAGCGCAGGCTGCAACAACAGCATTAAGGAATGCCAAACAATATGCGTAACGGATGTAAACGATATATTTGAAAACTTGGGACAAAACCCAATAGAAACACAACTCTCTTTGATGAAGCTTGATTTTATGGAAGAAAGAATAGTCGATTATCTGACTAAAAACGGCGAAAGGCACTTTGAAGAAATACTTATGGAAGTCGACCTAAGTGTGTCCGAACTTAACTCATTATTGATAAAGTTAAGCGCCAGAGGAATAATAAATAAATGCAGCAATAATTATTGGAGTGTATAATGAAACTGATAATAGTAGAATCCCCCTCAAAGTCCAAGACCATACAAAAGTACTTAGGCAAAGATTATATTGTCATGGCTTCGGGCGGACATGTCTGCGACCTGCCCGAAAAGACTTTGGGTATAGATATTGAGAACAACTATCAGCCCAAATATGTGGTCAATAAGGACAAGAAACCCGTCATTAAAAAATTAAAAGAAGCCATGAAAAACACTGAAGAAGTATACTTGGCGACAGACCCAGACAGAGAGGGAGAGGCTATTTCTTGGCATTTGAGCAAGGAATTGGGACTGGAAAAACCCAAGAGGATAGAATTCAACGAAATAAGCAAAAGAGCGGTTTATGAAGCCTTAAACAATCCACGGGATATCAATCAAAACTTGGTCAATTCACAGCAGGCGAGAAGGGTGCTTGACAGGCTTGTAGGCTACAAAATAAGCCCGGTACTGAACAAAAAAATAAGGTCTGGTCTGAGCGGCGGAAGAGTGCAGTCAGCAGCCTTAAAGATGATTGTGGATAGAGAAAGGGAAATAAACGCGTTCAAGCCCGAAGAGTATTGGAACATAACGGCGATACTTAATAAAATAGGCGAAAAAACAGATATTAAAGCCCTCTTAAACGACTATAACACAAAGAAAATAAAGATAACCAGCGCTGCCGAAGCCAAGGCGGTGGAACACAATCTCAAAGGTGCGGTTTGGACTGTGGACAGCGTAAAAAGGGGAGTATCAAGGTCAAAAGCATCCGCTCCGTTCACCACCAGCACCTTGCAGCAAGACGCTTCCCAGAGGCTGGGAATGAGCGCCCCCGAGGTTATGAGGTACGCCCAGCAGCTTTATGAGGGCATAGACATTCCCGGAGAGGGGCAGACGGCTCTTGTCACTTATATAAGGACGGACAGCGTAAGGATTTCACAACAAGCTCAACAAGAATGTAAGGAATATATCATAAACACATACGGCGAAAAGTTCTACCCCACAAAACCTAATTTTTATAAGACCAAGACCGCCAAGGCGCAAGACGCCCACGAGGCGATAAGACCTATATCGCTGGAAAAAACTCCCGAAAGCCTTAAGGGCAAAATTAGCCGAAACCAATTCAGACTTTACAAGCTCATATATGAAAGGTTTGTGGCAAGCCAGATGTCCGACGCGGTATACAACACTTTGAATGTGCATATCAATGCGGCAACGGATAGCGGAACATACGGCTTTAAGCTGACGGGCAGGACTTTGAAGTTTAAGGGATATTTAGCCGTATATGACAACCAAACTTCAGAAGAGAGCCAGCCCAATCATTTGCCCGACCTTGTTCAAGGGGAGAGCCTTGAGTTTAAGGAATTGTTAAGCGAACAAAAATTCACCAAACCGTCGTCAAGGTTCACGGAGGCGACTCTTGTCAAGGCTATGGAAGAAAACGGCATAGGTCGCCCCAGCACTTATGCGGGAGTGATAAGCGTGCTTGCCAAAAGGGAATACACTATAAAAGAGCAAAAAAGCCTAAAGCCCACAAAGCTTGGGGAAGCTGTTGTGGAATTTATGGAAAAGAACTTTTTCGACATTGTGGACATCAAGTTCACGGCAGAAATGGAAAATAAATTAGACCAGATAGAGCATGGCGAACAATGGCAGAAAATCATAGACGATTTCTATCCGCCATTTGAAAAAAAGGTAATTAAGGCTTATAATATAGAGAAGAAGATTAAGGTAGAGAACGAAGTAACTGATGTGCCTTGCGACAAATGCGGCGCGCTTATGGTTATAAAAAATGGTCGTTATGGAAAATTCATGGCATGTCCCAATTATCCCGCCTGTAAGAATGTCAAGAGCATAGTCGAAAAAGTCGGCACATGCCCGATATGCGGAGGGGATGTCGTAAAAAAGAGAACCAAAGGCGGAAAGTACTTTTATGGCTGCGGGAACTATCCCGCTTGTAACTTTATGTCATGGGACTTGCCCGCACCTCATCTATGCCCCAAATGCCAAGGCATTATGAAAATAGTAAAAAAAGGCGATACTACTAATTATGTATGTGCTGACAAAAAATGTATGTATACGCTAGCCAAAAAAGATGAAAAGGATTAAAATAATAGGCGGGGGTCTTGCTGGTTGTGAAGCGGCTTATCAGCTTTTGAAAAAAGGATATGCCGTGGATATGTATGAGATGAGACCCAAAGTCCAAACAGCTGTTCACAAAACAGATATGCTTTGCGAACTGGTGTGTTCAAACAGCCTAAAAAGCGCCGACGAGTCCACATCACAAGGCGCTTTAAAATATGAATTGGAGCTACTTGACTCCCTTATATTGAAAACCGCAAAACGAAATTGCGTTCCCGCAGGCGGAGCTTTGGCTGTTGATAGACATGAATTCTCAAAAGGCGTGGAAAAAGAGCTTTTGAACTTTGACAACTTTAATCTGATCAGAGAAGAATGTAAGGAAATAGACGACTGGACAATAGTGGCGTCGGGACCCTTGACCTCAAAGGAGCTTGCTGACCAGATAGAAAAGCTGCTTGGACATAGACACCTTGCTTTTTATGACGCCGTCGCCCCCATAGTGGAATATTCCTCTATCGATAGAGAAAAGACCTTTGTTATGGGAAGATACGGCAAGGGCAACGATTATTTGAACTGCCCTTTAAGCAAGGAAGAATACCTTGAGTTTGTACGGGAACTTGCGGCGGCGGAAAGGGTCATAGACAAGGAATTTGAAAAGAGCGATTTTTTCAATGCTTGCATGCCGATTGAGGTCATGGCGAAGAGGGGAGAGGATACCTTGCGGTTTGGATCTTTTCGCCCGGTGGGCTTAATTGACCCCTCGAATGGCAAAATGCCTTATGCGGTATTGCAATTAAGAAAAGAAGACAACTATAACAAGCTATACAACCTTGTCGGTTGCCAAACAAATATGAAATTTGGCGAACAAAAAAGAGTTTTCGGCATCGTTCCCGCTTTGAAAAATGCAGAATTTGTCAGATATGGAGTTATGCACAGAAACACTTTTATAAATTCGCCCATGACGCTGAACAAAGATTTTTCTTTGAAAACAAATCCAAAGGTCTTTTTTGCGGGGCAGATAACCGGCGTGGAAGGCTATATGGAAAGCTGTATGAGCGGACTTATAGCAGCGAAAAGCCTTATGAGAAGATATGAGAACAAGGAAAGTATAGTGCCCGACGAGTATACGATGATTGGAAGCTTATTGAATTATATTACTACAAAGAAACAAGATTTCCAGCCCATGCACGCAAGCTTTTCTTTAGTGCCTCCGCTTAATGAGAGAATTAGAAACAAGAAAGAGAGAAAAGCCGCCTATACAAAAAGAGCGGTTGAGAATATCAAAGAATATATAATACAGTTAGAGAGGTAGAATTATGTTTAAAGGAACAACAATTTGTGCGGTAAAAAAGGACGGCGTGACCGCCATAGCCGGAGACGGTCAAGTAACTATGGGGCAAAACACTATCCTTAAAGGAAATGCCGTCAAAGTAAAAAGAATCTATAACGATAAAGTAGTGGTCGGCTTTGCGGGTTCGGTAAGCGATGCATTCAGCCTGTCCGAAAGGTTTGAGGAAATGCTTCAAAAATATTCGGGAAACCTTATGAGAAGTGCGGTTGAGCTTGCCGAAGAGTGGAGAAAAGGACATATGCTTAGGAATCTGGAAGCATTGCTTATTGTTGCCGACAAGGATAATATGTTCATAGTAAGCGGAGACGGCAATGTAATAGACCCCGAAGGTGGAGCTTGTGCGATTGGAAGCGGAGGGAATTTTGCACTGTCCGCCGCAAGGGCGCTTTTGGAGAATACCGATTTGAGTGCGGAAGAGATAGCTTTGAGAAGTATGAAAATTGCGTCTGAACTTTGCGTATTCACTAATTCTAATTTTACATTGGAAATAGTATAGTGCTTCAAGATAAAATGGAGGGTAAAAGAATGGAATTAACGCCAAAAGAAATAGTAAAGGAATTAAGTAGATATATCATTGGTCAAGACGAAGCCAAAAAGGCGGTTGCGGTTGCGTTGAGGAATCGTTATAGAAGAAGACAGCTGCCCGCTGAGATAAGCGACGAAATAACCCCAAAGAACATAATTATGAAAGGTCCCACCGGCGTGGGAAAGACGGAAATAGCCAGAAGATTAGCCAAACTGGTGAAAGCGCCTTTTGTCAAAGTAGAGGCGACCAAGTTCACCGAAGTGGGCTATGTGGGCAGAGATGTAGAGAGCATGGTCAGAGACCTTGTGGAAGTGGCTATTAGGCTTGTTAAGGAAGAAAAGATAAAAGAAGTCGAGCCCAAGGCTATGGAAGTCGCAGAGAACAAGATAGTGAACGCTATATACCCCATAAGGAAAAAGGCAAATCCCGACACGCCCGACAATGTCTTGAAAGAAGAGATAAAAGAGGAATTGAAAAAAGGAAATCTTGACAAAATCCCCGTAGAAATCGAGGTGGAGGAAAAACCCAAAACCTTGCAACTTGGTCCTATCGGGGGCGGAATGAACGACAGCAATATTGGGGACTTGTTTGGAAGCCTTATGCCCAGAAGAAGAAAAAAGAGAAAGACCACGGTGGGTGAAGCTTTTAAGATTTTTGTCAACGAAGAGGCGAACAAGCTTATTGACAAAGAGGCGATAAACTCCGAAGCTTTGAAAAGAGCTGAACAAGACGGTATTATATTCATTGACGAGATTGACAAAATAACCTCAAAAGGTGGCAAGTCACATGGACCAGAAGTATCCAGAGAGGGTGTGCAAAGGGATATTCTTCCCATAGTGGAAGGCAGCACTATCGCCACAAAGTACGGCAACATAAAGACCGACTTTATACTGTTTATTGCGGCTGGAGCGTTCCACACCTCAAAAGTAAGCGACCTGATACCCGAACTTCAGGGCAGGTTTCCCGTTTTGGTGGATTTGCAGAGCTTGTCCGAAGAAGATTTTTATAAGATTTTGAAGGAGCCCGACAACGCTATAATTATGCAGTATTCCGAACTTTTGAAAGTGGACAAAATACACCTTAAATTCACCGAAGAGGCGATAAGAGAAATGGCGAGGATAGCCTATTTGGAAAACGAAAACAACGAGAACCTTGGGGCAAGACGCTTACACAATGTTATGGAAATGCTTTTGGAAGAGGTCTCTTTTGAGGCGGACGGCAAAGAAGATAAGGAAATAATAGTGGACAAGGAATTTGTTCAAAAGAACTTGGACAAGGCTTTGAAAATTATGAACTTAAAGAAATATATTCTGTAATAGGTGATATATGATTAGAATTCAAAAGGGCACCAAGGATGTTCTCCACTTTGAAAGCTATAAATGGCATTTTATAGAGGACAAGATAAGAACTCTTGCCGAAAGCTTCGGCATTAAAGAAATCAGAACCCCGACTTTTGAGGCTACTGAACTATTCGCAAGGAGCGTGGGCGAGACCACCGATATTGTCAATAAGGAAATGTATACATTCATTGACAAAGGCAATAGAAGCGTGACCCTTAAGCCCGAGGGCACGGCGGGAGTGGTCAGAAGCTATATCGAAAACAACCTTTCGGCTGTGCCCCAGCCCGTAAAGATGTACTATTTGACGCCCGTATTTCGTTATGAAAGACCGCAGTCGGGGAGACTTAGGGAACATCATCAGTTCGGCATCGAGTATTTTGGGAGCGATTTGCCGATAACGGACGCCGAAGTTATTTTGGTGGCTAAGACCCTTTTTGACAATCTTGGAATAAAAGACCTTCAGCTCAACATCAACAGCATAGGCTGTGCTGAATGCAGACGGGAATACAATAAGGTGCTTATAGACTTCTTTTCCAAAAACAAAGAGAGTTTTTGCCCGCTTTGTCAAGAGAGAATGGACAAGAACCCGTTAAGAGTCTTGGACTGCAAGGAAGATAAGTGCATTGAACTCAACAAGAAAGCCCCGATTGTTTTGGATTATTTATGCTCAGCTTGTAAAAATCATCACGAGGAGTTGAAGAGCATACTTGACTGCTTGGACATAGCCTATGAGGTGAATCCCTACATAGTCAGAGGGCTGGACTATTATACTAAGACTGTGTTTGAATTTATATCCAAGGACATTGGCGCACAAGGAACGGTATGCGGCGGCGGCAGGTACAACAATCTTGTGGAACAAATGGGAGGAAAGAGCGTTCCGGCGATAGGCTTTGGTATGGGGCTGGAAAGATTGATTATGGTTATGGAAGAGCTTGGACTTTCCTTGGGAGAGGATACGCCTTGCAAGGTCTATATAGCACCATTGGGAGAAGAACAGCGTAAACACGCCTTGAATATAGCGATGGCTTTAAGGCGCAATAACATTAGCGCGGAGACCGACTATATGGGAAGAAGCTTAAAAGCTCAGATGAAATACGCCGACAAGAAAGGTTATGAATATGTGTTAGTTTTGGGAGAAGACGAAATAATAAAAGGAAAGGGCGTATTAAAAAACATGCGACACAAAGGTCAAGATAGAGAAATCGACTTGTCACAAATAGAAAAGTACTTTTTGGAGTAGGAAAATGGTAGAAATAGGCGAAGTGCATAAAATAGATTCAGCCAACAGGGCGACAGTAAGGTTTCCCCGCAAGACAGCGTGTGAGAACTGCCGTATGTGCTTTAAGCCAAAAGACGAAATGTACGCCGAACTTGTGGTCAAGAATACCCTTCAAGCCAAAGTAG
The DNA here is from genome assembly GCA_012838805.1 of Clostridiales bacterium. Lineage (GTDB taxonomy): Bacteria > Bacillota > Clostridia > Christensenellales > DTU072 > DTU072. The sequence continues at coordinate 69,055 of DUON01000001.1, read as the reverse complement.
GCGACAAGGTCAGCGTAAAAATGGGCAGTCAAATGGTATTGGTATCGTCTTTTATAGTATACCTTGCGCCTGTTATTGTCGTGGCGATAGCCCTTTTTCTGACAAGAAGTTTGGACGAGCTTGTCAGCTTCGCCATATCTATAGGTGCGCTTGTGGCAAGCTATATTGCCATATCGATATTAGATAATTGGATAAAATATAACAGTAAATTCGCGCCCCAAATGGCGCAAATAATTCAGGAGGATAAAGATGTCAAAGAATGTATTGAAAATAACGGGTGAGAACTTTTCAAGCACAATAGCCGAAGGTGTCACTCTTGTGGATTTTTGGGCGGACTGGTGCGGACCTTGCAAAATGCTTGGACCGGTCATGGACGAGGTCGCTTACGAGCTTCAAGGCAAAGCCAAAGTAGGCAAAGCCAATGTGGACGAAGAGGGCGAGCTTGCCCAAAAATTCGGGATTATGTCTATTCCCACAATAATTCTTTTCAAAAACGGAGAACAGAAAGAAAGATTAACCGGATATAGGAACAAGGCTGTCTGGGTGGAGTTAGTAAAAAAATATCTATAAACAAAGCTCTAAGAAGTAAATTAAAAGAAAAACTATTTTTATATTTTTATAAAATACATAGTTTTTTGCATTGATATTTTTCATCTTAAGGTTATAATATAAGAAAAAAAACAAGAGGTACTGTTGATGATTGATTTAGGTGTTATTAAGCAAAACGACAAAGAGATATACGACGCTATGGTTCAGGAGCTTGAAAGACAGGAGAACAATATTGAACTCATAGCAAGCGAGAATTTCGTATCCCCCGCAGTATTGACGGCGGCGGGTTCCCATTTGACAAACAAATACGCCGAAGGCTATCCCTCAAAGAGATATTATGGCGGTTGTGAATATGTGGATATCTGCGAAAAGATTGCCATAGAAAGGGCAAAGAAGCTTTTCGGCGGCGACCGTATCAATGTCCAAAGCCACAGCGGTTCTTCTGCTAATTTTCAAGTTTATTATGCCCTTTTGAATGTGGGCGATACTGTCATGGGCATGGACCTTAACCATGGCGGACACCTTACTCACGGCAGCAGAGTTAATATAAGCGGAAAATATTTCAATTTTGTCCATTATGGCGTAAGAGAGGACAACGGTCTTATAGACTATGACGAAGTCAAAAGAATAGCTTTGGAATATAAGCCAAAACTTATAGTGGCAGGGGCGAGCGCCTATCCCCGAGAGATTGACTTTAAGAAATTCAGAGAGATAGCCGACCTTGTGGGGGCGAAGCTTATGGTGGACATGGCACATATAGCTGGTCTTGTGGCGGCTGGTCTGCACCAAAACCCCGTACCTTATGCCGATGTGGTCACCACCACCACGCATAAGACCTTAAGAGGGCCAAGAGGCGGACTTATCATATGCAAAAAAGAATATGCCGCGGCGATAGACAAAGCGGTTTTCCCCGCTACCCAAGGGGGTCCCCTTATGCACATTATCGCCGCCAAAGCAGTGGCATTTAAGGAAGCCTTGCAAGATGAATTCAAACAGTACCAAAGGCAAATCGTCTTGAACGCCAAAGCTATGGCGGACGAGCTTATGAAGCAAGGCGTCAAGCTGTTCTCAAACGGCACAGACAATCACCTTATGCTGATTGACCTTAGGGGAACTGGTTGTTCGGGGAAAGAGCTGGAGGAGCTTTTGGATAGCGCGAATATCACTACCAATAAGAACAGCATTCCCTTTGACAACAGCGGGCCATTTGATCCCAACGGGTTAAGAATCGGAACTCCCGCCGTCACCTCAAGAGGAATGAAAGAAGAAGATATGAGAACGATAGCAAGGCTGATAGCAATGACCATAAAGCATAAAGACCAAGTTCAAGCCGAGGTTAAGTCAACGGTTAAAGAGCTGGTCATGAAGTACCCACTCTATAAAGGAAAATTTAAGTTATAAAAAATGAAAGTATATTTAGACAGTGCAGCTACAACAAAACTTGACCCAAGGGTCTTAGAAGAAATGATGCCGTATCTTACGGATGTATACGGCAACGCCTCTTCCTTGCATTCATTCGGCAGACAGGCTTTGAATGCGGTAGACAAGGCAAGGCTTTGCATAGCTCAAATTTTGGGGGCAAGCCCCGGTGAGATATATTTCACATCGGGCGGAACGGAAAGCGATAACTGGGCGGTCAAGGGGGCGGCAAGAGCGCTTAAAAAAAGCGGAAAACATATCATCACTACCGAGATAGAGCACCCGGCAATGATACAGACCTGCAAGGAGCTTGAAAAAGAGGGCTTTGAGGTCACCTATCTTGGAGTGGACAATCACGGCATTATTTCCTTAGAGGAATTGAAAAAAGCCGTACGCGACGACACCATATTGATTACGGTCATGTACGCCAACAACGAAATAGGCTCTATCCAGCCCATACCCCAAATAGGAAAGTTCGCTCAAGAAGAGGGCATACTCTTCCATACCGACGCCGTTCAAGCGGTCTCCAGTTTGGATATTAATGTCAAGAACTTGAATGTGGACATGCTGTCCATATCCGCCCACAAGTTCCACGGACCCAAGGGGATAGGGATACTATATATCAAAAATGGCGTGAGGATATCCAAGCTTATTGTAGGCGGACACCAAGAGAAAGGCTTTAGGGCGGGCACTACCAACACTCCCGCTATTGTGGGAATGGCAAAAGCACTTGAACTTTGCGAAGAAGAAAAAGCCGAGAACAACAAGAGAATAAAGGAGCTTAGGGACTATCTTATCAAGAGAATAGAAGACGAGATACCCTTTTCTCATCTGAACGGTCATCGTGAAAAGAGGCTGGTCTCCAACGCGAACTTCAGCTTTGACTATGTAGAGGGTGAAGCCATACTCATGCAGCTTGACCTGAAGGGTATAGCGGTCAGCAGCGGTTCGGCATGTTCTTCGGGTTCGCTTGACCCGTCCCATGTCATGCTTGCGATAGGTTGCCCTATCGAGCGGTCGCACAGTTCAATTAGATTCAGCTTAGACAAAGACACCACAAGAGAAGAAATAGACTATACTGTGGATTCATTGAAAGAGATAATAGAAAAGCTTAGAAGCTGGTCGCCTCTTTTCAATGTTGAAAAAGGAGAAGGTACTTATGTATAATCAAAAGGTAATAGACATATTTGCTAATCCCAAAAATGTGGGAGAAATAGAGAATGCCGACGGCGTGGGAACGGTAGGCAACCCCAGCTGCGGCGATATTATGAAGATCTATTTGAAAATAGAAAACGATGTCATTGTGGACGCCAAATTCAAGACATTCGGCTGTGCCGCCGCCATAGCTTCGTCCTCAATCGCTACAGAGATGATAAAAGGCATGAAGGTAGAGGACGCCTTAAAAATTAAAAACGCTGATGTGGTCAAGGAATTAGAGGGTCTGCCGCCCCAAAAGATACACTGTTCGGTGCTTGCCGAAGAGGCGATAACTGCGGCGATTCAAGACTATAAATCAAAACAAAAATAAGGATTTGGTTCTTTACAAGGCTTACATAAAAAAATCATCTTGAAGCTCAAGATGATTTTTTTATTTCAAAAATAATAAAATTGACTGAAAAAAATCCGCCTGTATAAGGCGGATAGAAATTACTTATAATTTCTTTTTCTGGCGTTTTCTGCTTTCTTTTTTCTCTTTACGCTGGGTTTTTCATAGAACTCATGTCTTTTCAGGTCGCCGATAATGCCTTCATTGGAGCACTTTCTTTTCCATCTTCTGAAAGCGCTGTCCACAGTTTCATTATCTTTCACATACACTGTTGCCATATATTATAGTTCACCCCCTTTAGCAAGAGTTTTTGTCATATTACTATTATAAGCAAAAATTTCATTAAGTCAACAAAAATAAGCTTTTTTTGAGAATTTTTCAATTCTTAGGTTTATATTCCGTCAAAACTCAATTTATGACAAAAAAGAATGTTTTATTATGTCTTAAATTGTCGGATATATTGATAGTCTTTAGAAATATGCTACAATCATATAAAATATTGTAGAGGAGAAAATGGTATTATGCTAAGAGAGAAACACGAATTTTTTAAGATGATTAAAAAAAGACTAGTCGAGAACAACTATTCACAAGTTACCGTAAAGATTAAAAACCAGCGCCTAAGCGAAGTCTATTTTCTTAACAACAAGAAAATGACAAGGGACGAGATACGGGACATCACATTGAAAATAAGCGAAATGATGCAAAGTGACAGGTTTATATCCGACCCTTTGAGCAAGCTTATTCTCAATTATGAGGAGTTCAAAGGACTTGACGAGATTGCCAAGCAAAGATACATACTTGACCTAAGCGTTATCTATAATGACATAAAAAATAAATACCAAAATTGTTCTATTCAGCAAATAAAGAGTAATTAATTTTGGGTTTTGTTAGGATTTCTTAAAAATTTATCGAAATAAAATTCGAAGGACAAATCGATAATAGGAGAAATTCTACATAGCCGGCTTTAATAAGAGCTTTTTAGACGAACTAAAAGCAAAATCAGATATAGTGGACATCGTTTCCCAATTTGTTCCCTTAAAGAGAAAAGGAAGGGACTATTGGGCGTGCTGTCCATTTCACCATGAAAAAACCCCATCTTTTCAAGTAAGAGCCGATTATCAATACTTCAAGTGTTTTGGCTGCCAAAAAAGCGGCAATGTCATCACTTTCATAATGGAACACGAGCGTCTAAGCTATCCAGAGGCTGTGGAATGGCTTGCCAAGAAAGCCAATTTACAGATTCCCGAAAGTTTTGAGAGTCCTGACTTTAAGGAAAGAAAGAAGACCATAAAGAAGATTTACGCCGCAAACTTGGAAGCGGCAAGGTTCTATAACGGCGTGTTATTTTCCAGTCAAGGCAAAAAGGCTTTGGACTACCTTAAGAAAAGGGGGCTCAGCGAGTCCACCATAAAGACCTTTGGATTGGGCTATTCCCCGAACGCCCAAGAACTCCCCAAATATATGATAAAAAAAGGCTATGCCATTGAAACGCTTGAAAAAGCAGGGCTTGTGCGTCTGGACAAGCTGTCAAGTCCCTATGACTTTTATGCGGGGAGAATCATCTTTCCTATCATAAACGCCTTTGGAGATGTTACGGGTTTTGGCGGACGGGCGCTTATGGAGACTAATTTTGCCAAGTACCTCAACACATACGCCTCTCCCGCTTTTGACAAAAAAGGCACTTTATATAACATCAACCTTTTCAAGAAATTAAAACAGTCCCAGCCGGTGAAGTCGCTTGTGCTTGTGGAGGGATATATGGATGTTATAAGCTTGCATCAAGGCGGCATAAGGAACACTATGGCGCCTATGGGGACAAGCCTTACCATAGAGCAATGCAGGATAATCAAGCGATATACGGACTTGGTTTATGTCTGTTTTGACGGGGACAGCGCCGGGCAGAGTGCCGCGCTTAGGAGTTTGGACTTATTAAAAGAGCAAGGGCTTGATGTCAAGGTCGTGGAACTTCCCAAAGACGCCGACCCCGACGACACCATAAAAAAGATAGGCAAAAAAGGCTTTGAGAAGCTCTTGGAAGAGGCACTTCCGCTATTGGACTTTAAACTGAAAAAGATAGAAGAAAAGTACGACCTATCTACCTTGGACGGTAAGAACAAATACGCCACCGAAGCAATAGCGGAGCTTTTCAAATTAAACGACATAGAAAAAGAAGTCTATGCCGTCAAAGTGTCAAATAAAAGCGGTTTGTCAACAGATACTATACTAATCGGTGCGAAACAGCCCAAGCCGTTTGCCATAACGGCTTACGAACCCCCAAAGAACCGCTTGACCTCCGCGAATCTTGACGCAGCGAGATTTATTTTCAGCGCAATATTGAACTATAAAAGTTTTGTGGATATCAGCGGCATAAAAGAACTTTCTAAAGACCACTTTGAGCTTGAGGAGCATAAAAAAATCTATGAATATATTATGGACTCTATCCAAAACGGAACATCTCCTCAAATCAGCGATTTGTTCGACCTTATTGAGGAAAAAGACGAAATCAACAGCGTAATAGATGCCTTAAACAATATCTATACTGAAAACCAGCAAACCTACTACATAGAGAGCTTAGAGCAACTAAAAATGGATTACAGACAAAAAATAATAAACGAACTCAAACAAAAACTATCCTATGAAACCGACGAAAATAAAAAAAGGGAATTAGTGATTGAATATCAAAAATTAATAAAAAATAAGAACGAGGAGAAATAAAAATAAATGTCTATAATTGAAGAACGCAAGAAAAGAGAAATCGATAAAATTATTGAGGAGCATAAGGACAACAAAAAAATAAAGGAAGACGAATTACTGAATAGACTTGAAAAATATGAGCTTGAAACAAACGAGATAGAAGAAGTCTATAAGCTTCTTGAAGACAACAATATCAAGGTATCTTCCAAGTCCGAGAAGACAAACGACAAGCTCCTGAAAAAAATAATGAGCGAAGTCAATATCGACGACTCCGTTAAAATGTACCTTAAGGACATAGGAAAGGTACCGCTTTTGCAAGCGCATGAGGAAGTGGAGCTTGCCAAGCGAATGGCTGAGGGCGACGCTTCCGCAAAGGACAAGCTCATAAACGCCAACTTAAGGCTGGTGGTCAGCATAGCCAAAAGGTATGTGGGAAGAGGCATGCAATTTTTGGACCTCATCCAAGAAGGGAATTTGGGATTGATGAAAGCTGTGGAAAAATTCGACTATACCAAGGGTTTTAAGTTCTCCACATATGCCACATGGTGGATTAGGCAGGCGATTACAAGGTCGCTTGCGGATCAAGCAAGAACGATAAGAATCCCCGTCCATATGGTGGAGACCATAAACAAACTGACAAAGATTTCCCGTACGCTTTTGCAGCAACTTGGCAGGGAGCCCACACAGGGCGAAATCGCCGAGGCTATGGGCATTCCCGAATCTAAAGTGGTGGAAATCCAAAAAATAGCCCAAGACCCGGTGTCTTTGGAGACGCCTATCGGGGAAGAGGACGACAGCCATTTGGTAGACTTTTTGGAAGATACTAAGGCAGTAGCTCCCATGGACGCCGCAGAAGCCAGAATGCTCAAAACGCAGGTGGAAGAAATATTGAACACCTTAGCCCCCAGAGAAGCCATGGTCTTGATTTTGAGATATGGTTTGAAGGACAACAGACCGCGTACGCTTGAAGAGGTGGGAAAGGTCTTTAATGTCACCAGAGAGAGAATAAGGCAGATTGAGGCAAAGGCGCTTAGAAGACTAAAGCATCCCAACAAAATGAAAAAACTAAAGGACTTTTTGGATAAATAATGCGTCTTGACAACCGCCTTAACGCCATACTCAACGAAATCAAAGCCCAAAGACTTGCGGACATCGGAGCCGACCACGGGAAATTAATCGTAAGTGCGGTATTGACGGGCAGGGCGGAGACAGGCATAGCCGTTGACATCAGTCCGCAAAGCTTAGAAAAGGCAAAGAATCTCGCTAAGAAGTATAATGTGGCGGATAGAATTGAATTTTTATGTTCGGACGGACTGGAGGAAGTCCAAGGCGCCGATTGCATAGTAATAGCTGGCATGGGCGCCAATGAAATAATAAAAATACTGTCAAGAAAGAGAATTCCCGACGCCGTATACATAACCCTTCCTCATCAAGACACGCCTTATTTGAGAAAGTATCTTTTTGAGGAAAATTTTTTTATTAAAAAGGACTATATCATAAAGGAGAACCAAAGGTATTACAGTGTCATAATATTTGTGGAAGGGAAGAGCAATTATTCAAAAGAAGAACTTTTCTTTGGCAAGAACACCCCTCCTTCTGCGGCCTTTGAGGAGTACCTATATCACCGTAAAGAGGCGATTGACAATATAATAAGCCAAGCGGGCTCAATTGATAAAATTTCCTCCGCGTTGAGGGCGGAAAAAAAGGAGATAGAGAGATGTCTTATAAAATTAAAGATGCTTTGAAAGCGATTGAAGAATTCGCTCCGCTGGAACTGCAAGCGGAATTTGACAACAGCGGGCTTAAATACGGCGACATTGAAGCCGACCTTAAGAGCGTTCTAATAACCCTTGACACGACTGAAAAAGTGGTCGAGGACGCCATTCAAAACGGTTGCAATTTGATAGTCGAGCACCACCCTTTGATATTTGAGCCCTTAAAAGGGATTGACCTTAGAAAACCGCCCCAAAAAGCCTTGGTTAAAGCGATAAAAAACGATATAGCCATATATTCTGCGCATACCAATATAGATTTCGCTAAAGGCGGTTTGAACGATTATGTGGCAAAAAAGCTGGGGTTGGAAGATGTCTATTGTTTGGACGACGACATATCTTCGGCAAGAATAGGCACTTTAAGGACCCCCGTCAGCATGAGAGAATATAAGAACCATGTCAAAAAGGTTTTCAACGACAACAATATGGCAACAATAGGGGATGAAACAAGGCTTATAAAAAAAGTCGGTGTAATAAACGGAAGCGGCGGAAAGGACACGGATTTACTCATCCGCCTTAAGGAAAGCGGTGCAGATATTTTTATTACATCTGACATAAAATATGCCTTTGCAAGGTTTGCAAATGACCTGAATTATGGTATAATCACTATTGGGCATTATAACAGCGAAATATGTTTTTTAGAACTTATGGAAGAAATTTTAACAAAGTCGCTAAAAAGCGTAAAAATTGTGAAAACGACAAAATGCTCAAATCCATACAATAACTAGGAGAGCAAGATGCAGGCTAAGCAAATAGAAACAATAAAGAGATATCAGGACTTGGATATGCAGCTGTACTCATTGGAGAACGAATTTATCAAATCCCAAGAGTTCAGAGCCGTCCACTACCTAAAAGATAAATACCTTAAGGGCGAAAAGAGCTATGCCAGGCTTCTCAAAGAAAAAGACGATCAGATAGACCATTTTGAAAAAATCATCAAGAAATTTGATGAACTCAAGGTTATCGAAGAGAATATAGACCAAGATATCAATGAAATAAAGGACCTTGTCGAGCTTGACTTGTACGAGGACAGCTTACTCAAATACGAGGAGTGCGTCACCAGCATTGACAAGGAAATGAATAGGTCGACAAGGAAACTAAACGAAATAAAGATAGAGGTAGAACGGCTGCTTAAAGCCATAGAAGCCCTTAAGTCAAAGTACATTGAGCAAAAAGCCATACTTGACAATTTGAAGAAAGAGGTGCTGATGAAAGGCGCACCGTTGAAGAAAGAAATGAACTCCCTTGAAGAGCATATAGACAAGAATTTTTTGAAAAAATACCGCGCTTTAAGAAAAGAGAAAAAGATGCCGCCGTTTGTGCAGTATCTTAATGGAAACTGCGCTGGATGCGGCATGCAGATAAACCTTGAAGTAGAGAAAAAGCTTATTAATTCGGGAGATTATACGGAATGTCCAGAATGTAGAAGAATTGTATACAAACCGTAAGATATATCATTAAATCGAAACTTAAAAACAACAAGAGAACTTTTTCTTAAGATGTGCTGAAGACGAATTTTTTGCTAAACCAACGATACATTTTTTTATAGTGCGGAGGTGTATATGCGATTTAGCAAAATGAACGGATTAGGCAACGATTATATTTACATAAACCTAATGCGCGAAAAGGTAAAGAACCCAAGCAAGCTTTCCAAACAGTTATCGGACAGACACTTTGGGATAGGCGGCGACGGTCTTGTGCTGATAGACAAAGCCAAAGACGGCGATTTTTCTATGAGAATGTTCAATCCCGACGGGAGCGAAAGCGGAATGTGCGGAAACGCCATTCGGTGCGTGGGCAAATATGTATACGAAAAGGGGCTGACGAAAAAGAAAAACCTTTATATATCCACTCCCTCCGGCATAAAACAGATTTGGCTGAATGTCGTAGGGAAAAAGGTCGAAAGCGTAAAGGTGGATATGGGCGAGGCGATTATGGCAAAAGACCAAGTGCCGATGATTTGCGAAGGGGAATACTGGCTGGACAGTCCAATACGGACATCTAAAGGTCTTGTGAACATAAGCTGTGTGTCGGTGGGAAATCCTCACGCTGTTATTTTTATAAATAGCTACAGCGAAATAGATATGGAATTAGGGCAAGAGATAGCAAACCACCCTTTATTTCCGCTAAGAACGAATGTGGAATTCGTCAAGATAATAAACGACAAGAACGCTTTTGTGGCGGTGTATGAAAGGGGAACAGGTGAGACAATGGCTTGTGGAACGGGGGCAAGCGCGTCTTTTTATATTGCGAACAGATTGGGAAAACTAAAAGACAAAGCGACTATCCATTTGAAAGGCGGGAGGCTTTTTTTAGAAAAAAAGGATAATAGGCTTTTCATGACGGGGAGCGCTGAGTTTAATTACGAAGGAGAGATAAATTTATGATTTCACATTCGAAGAAAGCCAAGTACATATTTGTTACTGGCGGCGTCGTATCGGGACTGGGAAAGGGCATTACAGCAGCTTCGATGGGAAGATTGCTCAAACAAAGAGGCTTCAAGGTTGCGGCACAAAAATTCGACCCCTACATCAATGTTGACCCCGGGAACATGAGCCCCTTGCAGCACGGGGAAGTTTTTGTTACCGATGACGGAGCGGAAACCGACCTTGATTTGGGGCATTATGAGCGTTTTATTGACGAGAGTCTGAACAAATATTCTTCGGTCACAACGGGAAAGATATACACAAGAGTACTTGCCAATGAAAGAAAAGGCGTTTATCTTGGAAGCACTATTCAAGTTATTCCGCATATCACCAACGAAATAAAAAGATGCATGTACCGCGTGGCGGAAACCACTGACGCGGATATCGTCATTTCAGAAATAGGCGGTACTGTGGGTGACATAGAGAGCTTGCCATATCTTGAAAGCATAAGGCAGATAGGAAGAGAAATAGGCAGAGAAAATGCGCTGTATATTCATGTCACACTTGTTCCGTATTTGGAGTTTAGCGGCGAGCATAAGTCAAAACCCACCCAGCACAGCGTAAAGGAATTATTGTCACACGGAATACAGCCCGATGTGATTATTTGCCGTACGGACAGACCTATGGACAAGGAACTTATGGAAAAAATCTCTATGTTTTGCGGCGTTCCGTCTGATTGCGTCATAGAAAACGAAACCTTACCTTTATTATACGAAGCACCTCTTATGCTTGAAAAAGCCAATTTTTCGGATATCATATGCAGGGAACTGAATGTTGTAGCGCCTCCGCCGGACTTGACAGAATGGCGGAGTCTTGTGGACAGAATAAAGAAGATGAAAGACTTTGTCAGAATTGCACTTGTCGGCAAGTATGTCAGACTCCATGATGCATATATTTCGGTTATGGAAGCTCTGAACCACGGCGGCTTTGAAAATGAAGTCAATATTGACATCAAATGGATTGATTCCGAATGCTTAAATGACGACAACGCCCAAGAAAACCTTCAAGACTGCGACGGCATAATAGTCCCCGGCGGTTTTGGGGAAAGAGGCACGGACGGCATGTTAAGCGCGATTAAATACGCCCGAGAAAACAACATTCCTTTCTTTGGAATTGGTCTTGGGCTTCAAATGGCGGTGATAGAATTTGCAAGAAATGTCATGGGCTTAAAAGACGCCAACAGCGTTGAATTTGACAAAAAGTCCAAGCACAAAGTTATTGACTTTATGCCTGGTCAGAAAAAAGCCGCGGATATGAGACTGGGCAAGTATCCTTGCTCAATAAGGGAAAATACCAAAATGAAAAGTGCCTATAAGCAAGCCAGCGTTGAGGAAAGGCACAGGCACAGATATGAAGTTAACAATAATTACAGAGAGGACCTTGAGAGAAGCGGCATGATAGTTTCAGGCGAATCCCCGGACAAGGTCTTGGTGGAAGCGGTTGAGATTTCAGAGCATCCTTGGTTTGTGGGCGTGCAGTTCCACCCCGAATTTAAGTCCCGCCCCGACAGAGCGCATCCGCTTTTTAGAGAATTTATTAGAGCAGCAAAAAAGAACCAAAAGGAGAAGAATTGATGGCAAAAGTAAACAAAAACTATAAGAATGTCAGCGAAAGCTATCTTTTTTCAAATATCGCAAAAAGAGTAAACGATTTCAGTAAGACCAACCCCGACAAGACCATAATCAAAATGGGTATTGGCGATGTAACAAAACCTTTGGCGCCGCTGGTTGTCGATGCTATGAAAAAGGCTGCGGCGGAAATGGGCAATAAAGAGACCTTCAGAGGGTACGGACCTGAACAAGGATATTCGTTCTTGAAAGAGAAAATCTCCGACTATTACAAGACAATGGGTGTCAGCATTGACAGCGACGAGGTCTTTGTATCCGACGGTGCAAAAAGCGATGTAGCGAATTTAACGGATATTTTCGCCAACGATAATACAATAATCATACCTGACCCCGTCTATCCCGTTTATTTAGACAGCAATATCATGCTTGGTAGAAAGGTTGTTTTTATTGACGGAAACAAACAAAACGGCTTTTTGCCCTTGCCCTATGACGGGTTGCAAGGTGATATCATTTATCTATGCTCCCCCAACAATCCCACAGGAGCGGTTTATGACAGAGACGGACTCAAAAAATGGGTGGATTTCGCCAACGCCAACGGTGCGGTTATACTATATGATGCGGCGTATGAAAGCTTTATAAAAGACAAATCTTTGCCCCGCTCAATCTACGAAATCCAAGGCGCGAAAGAGTGTGCCATAGAACTCTGTTCTCTTTCCAAAACAGCAGGGTTTACCGGAACAAGATGCGGCTATACCATAGTCCCCAAGGCATTAGTCAGAGAGGATATGAGCCTCAACGCCATGTGGTTTAGAAGACAGTCCACCAAGTTTAACGGCGTCAGCTATATTGTACAAAGAGGGGCGGAGGCGGTTTTCACGCCCGAGGGACAAAAGCAAAACCAAGAAAACATAGAGTATTACGCCGAGAACGCCGAAATAATAGCCAGAACCTTAACCGACCTTGGCATTTGGTTCAGCGGAGGCATCAATTCGCCCTATGTATGGCTTAAGTGTCCGGGTGGCATGAGCTCATGGGAATTCTTTGACTTCTTGCTCAACAATGCGGCAGTCGTGGGCACGCCGGGAAGTGGCTTTGGAAAGTGCGGAGAGGGCTATTTCAGACTTACCGCTTTCAATACGCGTGAGAACACTATTGAAGCAATGGACAGAATAAAGAGATTATTGACAAAAAAATAGAGTTTTCACTCCCCCGATTGGGGATATTATAGTTCGATAACACCAATAATAAAGATAAAAAAATCTATCTTAAAAAATAAGAGGTACACAGATGGACGATAGCAAGAAATTAACAAAACGCCTTGCAGAACTGGGGATGATATATCTTTCAGAGCAAGAAATAGACCAAATGGCGGAAGATGTCAAGGATATAACCAAATTTCTCGACAAGATAAAAGAAGCGGATGTCAAGGGTGTAAAGGAAGAGAAAGCAACTATCGATTATGACAGCGTGAGAAAAGACGAGGCGCACCCCTCAATGGACAGAGAGGCGCTCTTGAAAAACGCCGTCAAGAAAGAGGGGGACAGTTTTTCTGTTGCAAAGGTGGTGGAATGATGAACTACACGATAAAGGACCTAAGACAAAAGCTTGACCAAAAACACTTGACGGTCAAAGAGGTCTTGGACGAATACTTTAAGACCATAAAAGAAAAAAATAAGGAACTCAATGCACTGATTACAGTCACCGAAAAAGAAGCTTATGAACAAGCAGTTCAAGCGCAAAAGATGATAGACGAGGGCAAGGCAGGTGCCCTTACTGGCATACCGCTTGCAATAAAAGACAACATATCCACAAAGGGCATATTGACAAGCTGTGCTTCCAAAATGCTTTATAACTACTATCCCGAATTTGAAGCGACGGTTATTCAAAAGCTAAAGGCGGCTGGAGCGATAATCATTGGCAAAGCCAATATGGACGAATTCGCTATGGGCAACACAAACGAGACATCATATTACGGTGCGGTAAAGAATCCCCTTAATACAAATTATGTGTCGGGCGGTTCGTCGGGCGGAAGTGCAGCGTGTGTGGCTGCTCATATGGCGTGTGCGGCTTTGGGAACTGATACTGGTGGCTCAATAAGACAACCTGCGGCTTTTTGCGGAGTCACCGGGCTTAAGCCCACTTACGGACGGGTGTCAAGATATGGCGTGGTGGCGTTTGCGTCCTCTTTGGACCAAGTGGGACCTATCGCGAAAACCGCCGAGGATTGCGCTCTTATCCTCAACACTATTGCAGGCAGGGACAATAACGATATGACTTCATCAGAAAAGCCCGTTGTAGATTTTACGGCGGACATAGGAAAAAGCCTTGAGGGCAAGGTGATTGGAGTGCCTATGGAATTCTTTGAAATGGGAATAAGCCCCAAGGTCAAAGAAGCCGTCCTTAATGCGATAGAAGAATATAAAAAAATGGGATGTGTGATAAAAGAAGTATCTTTTAAGAGCTTAAAATACGCCGTCAGCGCTTATTATCTGATATCTTCAGCTGAAGCGTCCTCAAACCTGGCAAAATTTGACGGCATACAATACGGATATAGAAGTGAAAAGGGCGATACCTATCATGACAATGTCAAGCACACACGAGCCGAAGGCTTTGGAACGGAAGTTAAGAGACGAATACTTTTTGGAATCTACGGACTGACCAGCGGAAACTATGACGCCTATTACAAAAAAGCCATATTGGTTCGTGCCATGATAAAGAACGAGTACAACGCCATATTTAAGGAATGTGATTTTATCATTTCGCCAACCACTCTCACAGGCGCGTTTAGATTAGGCGACAACATAAACGACCCCGTGAGGCTCTATATGTCGGATATCTGCACCGTCACCGCCAACATAGCGGGGCTTCCGGCGATAACAACCCCTTGCGGAAAAAACGAAAACGGCATGCCCGTAGCTTTTCAAATCACAGCGAACGAGTTCGAGGAAAGACAGCTTGTGGCGGCATGTGCGGCTTTTGAAAAAATATACAGGAGTATAAGACAATGAAGTACGATGTGGTCATAGGATTGGAGATACACGCCGAACTCTCTACTCAGTCAAAGATATTTTGCGAATGCGCTCAGCAATTTGGCGGCGAGCCCAACACCCGCTGCTGTCCCAAATGCGTCGCTTTGCCCGGAGCGCTTCCCGTACTTAACCAAGCCGCCATAAAATATGCGGTGATTGCTGGGCTTTGTTTGAATTGTCACATAAACGAATACAGCGCCTTTGATAGGAAGAACTATTTTTATCCCGATTTGCCAAAAGCCTATCAGATTTCGCAATTTTATTTTCCAATATGTGAGAACGGCTTTGTGGAGATTAACGGAAAGAAGATTAGAATAAACAGGATACATCTGGAAGAAGATGCGGGAAAGCTTATACATGACGATATTCAAGGCATAAGCCTTGCCGACTACAACAGAAGTTCCGTACCATTGATAGAAATAGTCACCGAGCCTGATATCACAAGCGGTGAAGAGGCGAGGGCGTTTACCGAAGAGGTTGTGGCAAGACTCAGATATGCGGGAGTGTGCGACGCAAAAATGGAAGAGGGCTCTTTAAGGTGCGATGTCAATATATCCTTAAAGCCCAAGGGCGCAAAGGAATTCGGCACAAGAGCCGAGATAAAGAACCTGAACTCATTCAAAAGCATAGTCAGAGCGGTTGATTATGAGATAAAGCGGCAAAGTGATATTTTAGATAGAGGCGCAAAGGTAAAACAGGAAACCAGACGTTTTAATGACAGCAACGGCAAGACCGTCTCAATGAGAAGCAAGGAAGAAGCTGACGATTATAGGTACTTCCCCGACCCCGACATTCCCGCGGTATTGATTGACAAGACCAAAATCTTGGAAATTAAGGAAAGTATTCCCGCCATGCCCGCGGAGAGAAAAAAGATATATGTAGAAGATTATGGAATACCCGAGGCGGACGCTGACCTTATCCTCACCCAAAAGGAATACAGCGACTTCTTCAACGAGACGGCAAAATACCTTGACAACTATCGAGGAGCGGCAAGCCTATTCGTAGTCGAGCTCTTTAGGATAATAAACGACAAAGGATATGAGGGTGAGTTCAAATTCTCCCCCGAACAGTTTGTCAAGCTGGTAAAGATGCTTGACGAAGACAAGATAACCAAGGCGGCACAAAAAAAGATTCTATGGCTTATGTTCGACAGCGGAAAGGACCCCGAAATCATCGCTAAAGAAAACAATCTCCTTACCGTTAGAGATGTGGAAGGGGTGCAAGAGGCGGTTAGGGCAGCCATAGAAACCAATTCCAAGGCAGTCAGCCAATACCGTGAGGGTGTTGAAAAGGTGTTTGGTTTCTTAATGGGACAAGTAATGCGGCAAGTCGGCAAATCGGCAAGCCCCGACCTTGTCAGGGAAGAGCTCTTAAAGGCTTTGAAAGGATAGGAGTTTTTTTAAGTTCTTGCCCTTTTCTTAATAATTTTATTAATGATAGAGCTTATCTGCGGTATAAAATAAAAGACAAATAGCGTTGTGGTCGCATTGAAAAAGGTATGATACAGCGCTATTTTTGTATCCGCTGGAATGCGTGCATTAATAATAAAGTCCAGCAAGCCACTGTATAGCAAAAACAAATGCAGAAATGTGCCAATAACATTAAACAATAGATGAAAAATAGCCACGCTCCACCCTTTCAAGGAACATCCGATTCCTGCAAGCAGCACGCTAAAACAGGTGCCTATATTTATTGCCATGACCATTAAAAGAGCGGACTGAATACTGATGATGTTCAGTCCCGCCATGGTCACCAGCAAAACGCTTGTCAAAGAAGAGCTTTGAAAGATTATCGTAATCAAAAGAGAAAATAAGAACAACATCAAAGGTCTGTCGTTAGAGGAAAGAAAATTATAAATGGTGTCATGTAAAGGCGTTAGCGAATCTTTGACAATAATAAGCCCAATGAACACAAGGGAAAGACAGCTCAAGATCTTAGAGTAATTTTTTAACTTATAGTTTTTTGTAGTCATGAATATAACCGCAGCGGGAAAGAGTATGGCTGCTATGAGATAGGTAAAGTTCAGTTTGGCTAAGACTGCAAGATACGCCGTAATGGTTGTGCCGATATTTGCGCCCATAACAATATAATATGAAGATTCGGTATCCAAAAGCCCCTTATCGGCAAGCCTAACTGTAAAACTATTGGTTGCCGAGGAGCTTTGTATAATGACCGTGACGCTAAGCCCCAAACCCGTGGCATATAAGGGATTTGCCAATATCTTATTGAGCCTGTACTTAAAAAGATTGCCTCCTACCTCAATGACATTGTTGCTTAGAAGTGTTATTCCAAAGAGAAAAAGCCCTATTCCGCCGAGGAAATATAGTATTATGACACTCATATAGAATATTTTATTTATTTTATGCAATTGTATGACGAAGTAAGGTGTTTTATATTGAAAACAAATTACCTATATGCTATACTGAAAAAAACAATAAAAGGTTAGGAGAGATTATGTCTCAATTTTGGAACGATAAGAGAATTTATAACATCAATTCAATCAAAAGATATGCGTCTAAGTACCCATTGAGCGAAGATTATATACCCAAAACTAAGGTTTTGAACGGAATTTGGAAATTTAAGTTCTGCGAGAATGTTTACGAGATACCAAAAGGCTATCAAGAAGTAGGCTATGACCTTAAAGATTTCTCCCAAATCAAAGTCCCCTCCAATTGGCAGATAGAGGGTTTTGACACGCCTATATATACGAATATTGTTTATCCTTACGCTATCACAGCCAAGAACCTTTTTAGAGTTCCTTACATCAAGCCCAATAAGAATTCGGTAGGCTGTTATGTGACTTTCTTTGATTTGAAAGATATCAAAGACAAAAACTTCTTTATAAATTTTGGCGGAATCAATTCGGCTGGTGAAGTATATGTCAACGGCGAATTTGTGGGTTACTCTGAAGATACTTTCGACGAGCAGGAATATGATATCACCCAGTTTGTAAAAGAAGGCGAGAACAAGCTTGCCGTCACCGTATATCGCTACTGTACGGGAAGCTACCTTGAAGACCAAGACATGTGGCGGCTGTCGGGAATATTCAGAGATGTCACCTTGATAGAGAAGCCAAAGGTAGAGATAGCCGACTTTTTCACAAGAAGTTCTCTCTATAACGACTATAAATCCGCAAAATTCCTTGCCACGATAGAGGTCGCCTCAAAAGGCAAGATTCTTGACAATCTGACGCTGGAATACGCCTTAAAAGATAAGGACGGCGAGGTTGTCCTTACGGACAAGCTCAGTGTGGAAGTCCTCTCAAAAGAACACAAACAATATATAGAAGTCAAAAAGGACTTGGACGGCATAAAACTTTGGTCTCATGAAAACCCATATTTATATAGTTTTGAAGTCAAGCTCTATCAAAAAGACCACCTATTAGATTTTAGACGGCATAACTTCGGCTTTAGGGAGATTCGCATAGAAAAGCATAAAGACGGCAAAGGTCCTTTCATACTATTAAACGGCAAGCCCATAAAGTTCACTGGAGTCAATAGACACGAGTTCCACCCCGAATACGGACATGCAGTACCCAAAGAGCTGATAAGGCGGGATTTGGAGCTTTGCCTTAAAAACAATATCACCGCCATAAGAAACAGCCATTATCCCAATAGCAGGGTGTTTTATGAACTATGCGACGAAATGGGTATACTGGTCATGGCGGAAAACAACCTTGAAACGCACGGACTTGCGTTTATGATTCCCAGAAACAGCAAACTGTGGACGGAGCATTGTATTTATCGCCTCAATAATATGGTCAATACCTTGAAGAACCACCCTTGTATCGTCAGCTGGTCGCTGGGCAACGAAGCGGGCTTTGGAAAGGCATTTTTCGCTATGAGACAGGCAGTCTTGGCTATTGATACCACGCGTTTTATACATTACGAACCCGACACATCGGGCAAGGTCAGTGATGTTTTGAGCGAGATGTACGCCAAGCTGGAAAAGATGCCATTGATTGGTGAAAACAAGCCTATTATTCATTGTATTGCGCTTTGGAATCCGTTCGGAGCATTCTACTCCCCCGAAAAATACAAAAACCTTCCCTTTATACAATGCGAATACTCCCACGCTATGGGGAACAGCTTAGGGAACTTCGCCGACTATTGGGAACAGTTTAAGAAATACGATAGACTTTCGGGCGGATTTATTTGGGACTTTGCAGACCAAGCGATATTATACAACAACCCCAAAGGCTATCAAGAATGGCGTTATGGCGGCGATTTTGGCGACAAGCCCAATTCCGGAAACTTTGCCTTTAACGGTATATTCAGAGCGGACAGAACCCCGAATCCCTCATTATACGAAGTCAAAAGGCAATATCAGCAAGTCGATTTTTCTTATGAAAACAAAATATTGAAAATAAAGAACAGGTATCTTTTTACCGACATATCCGAATTTGGCTTAAGGCTGATAGTGCTTGACGACGGAGAGAAGAGGCAAGAAAGGGAATATACCATTCCCCAAAACCCTCCTGGCGAGATTGCGGAAATCAAAACCAATATCAGCGCAATTGAAGGCAAGGAGCTCTCAATCATAGCTCAAATGTACCTTAAAGAAGAAAAAGGGTGTTTGCCCAAAGGTCATATTGTAGCGTATGACCAGTTTATGCTGACGCAGGCGAATTTTAAGCTTGAAGACTTGAAAGGCGGTTTGTCTTGCCAAGAGTCACAATGGGAGATAGTGGCGGAAGGAGACGGTTTGCGCATTATTGTGGAAAAAAAGACGGGCTCAATTATCAGCATAAACAAAGACGGCGAGGAACTATTAAAGACTCCGATTGTCCCCAACTTCTGGCGTGCCACCATAGACAATGACAGAATGGCTTCGGTGGATATCAAGATAGTAAAAAAGATACTGGGAACATTCAGATATAAAAACGCTTCAAAGACCCTAAGACCTGTGAACTTTGATGTCGAGGAGAAAGACGGAGTGGTTCGCATTCGCATAAAATGGAAGATGAGATGCTTGAAAAAGCTATTCACAGAGTATGTTATAGCGGGCAATGCGATTGACATAAATATGCAGGTAAACAGCCGTTACGAAATGGAGAGATACGGCTTTAGTTTCGGCTTAAGAAAGGGCTTTGAGAATATAAAATTCTATGGCAAAGGTCCTTTTGAGAACTATATCGACAGAAAAAGCGCGGCTTTACTCAAAGTCCACGAAGGCAAGGCGGAGGACTTTATACACGACTATCTAATGCCCCAAGAAAACGGTAACCATACCGAGACCAGATACTTGGAGGTCGCCAAAAAAGACGGCGAGAAAATCAGAATCTTAGCCAAGGGTAAGCCGTTTGAGTTCAGCGTTCATCCCTACACCAAACAAATGCTTGACGAAGCCAAGCACTTGCACGAGCTTGAGGAATTGGATTATTTGACTGTCAACATCGACGGCGGACAAAGGGGAGTGGGCGGAGATGTCCCCGCTATCGCCATGTTAAAACCGCGATACAAGCTTTTGCCCAATAGAACTCATACTCTTGATTTTAGATTAATTCTATAAATACGAGGAAACGCTGATGTTAGGACTTGTCTTAGAGGGCGGCGGTGCGAAAGGCTCTTATCATGCGGGAGCCTACAAGGTTTTATACGAAAAAGGGTATAAGTTCGACGGAGTCATGGGGGCATCCATAGGTGCAGTAAACGGCGCTATGATAGCTCAGGGTGCTGAAGAGAAGTGTTTTGAGCTTTGGGAGAATGTCGCTCCTTCCAAGTTTTCCGACTTTGACGATGAAAAATTGCAAAATTTTTTCAACAGAAAGTACGACCGAAAAACGGTTTTCTACCTGCTGAAAGTAATCAAGGATGTCATATTCAACAGGGGAATCCCCACCGACAAAGTAAAGCTACTCTTGCAAGAGCTTATAGACGAGGACGCGCTCAGGGAGTCACAAACGGACTTCGGGCTTGTCACGGTATCGCTTACGGACAGAATGCCTATGGAAATCTTTAAGGAAGAGATTCCCTACGGTATGCTGCACGATTATATTATGGCAAGCGCTTACTTCCCCGCTTTTAGGATAGACCCCATTCAAGGCAAGAAATATCTGGACGGCGGAGCTTATGACAATCTGCCCATAAACCCGTTGATAAGAAGAGGATATGACGAAATAATCGCCATAAGAACCTTAAGCAATATGCCCCACCAGAGAGTTGTTGACGATACTGTGAAAATTACATACATCATCCCTTCCGACGATATTGGTGGCACTATGAGCGTATACTCCAAATCAATTGAAAAAAATATAAAAATGGGCTACTTCGACGCTTTGAGGGTGCTGGAAAACCATAAAGGCGAAAAGTACTATTTTTATGATATGAAAGATTCTGACTTCAAGGATTTTCTCTTAAGCCTTGACGAAGAAATCTATTCAGAATGGGCAGAGCTTTTTGACCTTGAAAAAGACGCTCCAAAGTCGGAAATTCTTAAAAGAGTGTTTTCTTTATTGAGAAAAGAATTGAAATTAAAGCACATCTTTCGAGATTATGAAATTTTTATCTATTTTTTGGAAAAGTATGCAAAAAAAAGTGACATAGAAAAGTTTGTTTTGTATAATATACATAATTTCTTATCCCGATTGAAAGAATATTATAACAAGAAGAACAGCGAAAAAAGAAGGTCAGAACACCTGAAATCTATCTTTTTTGGCTCTGCGGCGGACGATATATATTTCTCATTAATAAAAAATTACAAATAAGGAGATTTAGACAAAATATGAAAACAAAAATCAGATTCAAGGCACTTGCGAAAAGGTGGTTCATAGACGCTTTGTCGGGAATGGCTTTGGGGCTTTTTGCCACTTTAATTATTGGCACAATTTTTGAACAAATCGGAAAACTTATTGGCAACAATATGGTCGGCAACTTTATAGTCAAAATCGCCGCCATAGCCAAAGTCATGATGGGGGCGGGTATCGGTGCCGGCATAGCCTATATGCTGAAAGCCGACAAGCTCACCATATTCTCTTGTATTGTCTCCGGTATGGTAGGAGCCAACGCTTTAGGCTTTATCAATAATTTTTCCTTAGCCGTCGGTATAGGCAACCCAGTTGGGGCGTATTTGACTTCGCTTGCTACGGTGGAGATTTGCCGTTTTGTCGCTGGAAAAACAAAACTTGACATTGTGCTTGTGCCTTTGACGGCGCTTATTGTCACTTCAGTAGTGTGTATCACTATCTGTCCGCCGGCGAACTGGGTTATCGACAAGATTGCAAGAGGCATTGAAATCTCCATGAAATGGAATCCCTTTGTTATGGGCATGGTCATAGCAGCAGCTATGGGCATATTGCTTACTCTGCCCACATCAAGCGCGGCGATATGGATAAGTATAGCCTTGCCTTACTCCAACAGTGCGGAGATTCTCCTTGCGGGCGGAGCTGCGGTAGTAGGCTGCGCCGCACATATGGTGGGTTTCGCGGTTATGAGCTATAAAGAAAATGGTTTTTCCGGACTCTTGGCTCAAGGACTGGGTACAAGTATGCTTCAAATACCCAATGTTATGAAAAATCCAAGGATACTCATCCCCCCCACAGTCGCGAGCCTTGTGGTTGGACCTATGTCCACCACCTTATTTAAGCTCAAAACAGGTGCTACGGGCGGAGGCATGGGAACATCTGGACTTGTGGGAGTATTTAGCACGATTGAGTACTCTACCGATATCTCAACGGGAATGCTGATAACGGGTATAGTATTATTGATGTTCGTCATTCCTGCATTGGTCAGCTGGGCGATGGCTCTTTTGCTTAGAAAAATCAATTGGATAAAGGAAGACGACCTGAAACTAAAATTGTGATTGCTTTTTTATATAAAATCATATATAGCAAAAAAAACCGCCAATTTGGCGGTTTATTTTTTATATCTTCAGAATTCGTTTGGCGTTATTATAGAGTATATCTTCATTAATGCTGTCGCCCAGTTCAAGGCTTAACAGCCTTTCAAGTTCCTTTTTATGCCCCCACATGGGAAAATCCGATCCGAACATGAACCTTTCATATCCCAAATGCTTTAAGATATCTTTTGCCATAAGGTCGGGAAGCTTGAACAACGAGCTGGAGGTGTCAAAAAAGATATTGTCAATACCGTCATACACATCTATTTCACTCCACCTTGTATATCCGCCGAAATGAGCGGCTATGCATACAAGTTTGGGGAACTTCTTAGCGGTTCTTGCCATTCTTTCCGGTGAGGAGTAGTCAAAACGGTCATCACCTGTATGAAAGAGGATAGGGAGGTTGCCCTCTGCAATGGTGTATATAACATCTGCCCTTGGGTCGTCTATATCAAATCTTTGAAAATCGGGATGAAGCTTTATGCCTTTGAAGCCCTTTGAGACTATTCTTTTGATTTCTTTTTCAATACTGAGCGGGGTCATGTCAGGGTGAAGCGTGGCGAAAGCGATAAGTTCCTTGTGCTCCTCAACCTCTTTCGCAAGAAAATCATTTATGATAGGCACTTGGTTTACCGAAGTGGCTACCGAATGCACAATATACTTTTCCACATTGACTTCGCTGCCGCTCTCAATAAGGTCTAAGGCGGTGCCTTTGTCGTTTTGCATTTTTACATTATAAAAATCACCGATACTGCTTATTGCCTTTTGAGCAATCTGTTGGGGGTAGATATGTGCGTGTATGTCAATAATTTTTGGATACATATAAATTTCTCCCTATAAAATAAGTATGGCTTGTACGGATAAGTATATAGAAAAAAATTTATAAGTCAAACGAAATAAGCTAAAAATTCAAAATTGTCGGCAGAATCTTTGACATAAAGAAAGATAAGTAATATACTCTATAATAGAGGCATATGGGCTTTTTTCAAAGGGGGAGAAGAAGGATAAATTAATGGAAAAAATAATACTCATAGACAGCAATAGCTTGATAAACAGAGCATTTTACGCTCTTCCTTTGCTGCAAAACAACGAAGGACAATTTACAAACGCCGTTTATGGGTTTGTGTCTATGCTCCAAAGACTTATCCACGAAGAAAAGCCCACTCATATATGCGCTGTTTTTGATACAGCCGCCATGACTTTTAGAAAAGAGATGTTTGACGGCTATAAGGCGAAGAGAAAGCCTATGCCGGACGAGCTTGCTTCACAAATCCCCATTCTTAAAGAACTTTTATGTGCCATGGGTATAAAAATCCTTACAATGGACGGCTATGAGGCGGACGATATCATCGGAACGCTTGCTAAGTGCTTTCATAAGGATACCATTGTGGTCAGCGGAGACAAGGACTGCCTACAGCTGATAGACGACACTACCATAGTTTATAACACCAAAAGAGGTGTCAGCGATGTCAAAGTATACGACAAAAAGGCGCTTTTGGAAGAGGGGCTTACCCCCGAACAAGTTATTGAGCTTAAAGGGCTTGCCGGCGACGCTTCGGACAACATACCCGGAGCTTTGGGCATAGGCGACAAGACCGCCAGAGCTTTAATTAAGGAATACGGAAGTATCGACAATATCTATGATAATATCGACAACATCAAAGGAAAGCTCAAAGAAAAGCTCTTGACCAGCAAGGACATGGTTTATCTTTCAAAAAAGCTAGCCACCATAAACACTCAAGTTGAAATCAAATGCAGTTTGGACGACATGGTTTTTGAATATCCCATTGACAAAAAAGCCTTGGAGATTATGAAAAAGCTTGAATTCAGAAACCTAATAAACAGATTTGAATATCGCTTTGAAGAGGACAAGGAAAAAATTCAATCACCTCAAATAGAGACTCAAGAAATAAAAACTGCCGAAGAGCTTGAATGTGTTGTCAAGAGCATTGAAAAAGGTCAAAAGATAGTCATCAATTGGGGGGAAAATGTCATTATTGCCGTTTGCGGAAAGGAATACAGCGTATCCATAAGCAATGATTTATTTGGCGAGGGGCTGGAGCCTTACACCGTGGCTGAAATCTTGCAAGAGCTGTATGGCGAAGACTATATTAAGGTCTTTTTCGACTTAAAAACCCAAATGCATGTATTAAAACAGCTTGGCATTGAAATAAAAAAACCCTATGAAGATTTGCAGATCAAGGCATATTTAATAAATTCCTCCCGAACCTGCGAGGACATCAAAGAGCTTTTGGACATATACTCTTTGAGCAATGAAAATTACAGCCATTCCATGCTTTTATTGGACGATATCTTGGACGAGGAATTGGAAAAGAACGCACAGCAAAAACTCTATCGTGAGATTGAGCTTCCGCTTGTAGAATGTCTTTATGATATGGAAGTGACTGGTTTCAAGATTGACAAAGACATGCTGAAAAGCCTTTCAAAGCAGTATGACGACGAGCTCAAACTGTTAATAGACGAAATATACGAGATTGCAGGTGAGAGCTTTAATATAAATTCTACAAAACAGCTGGGAAAAATCTTGTTTGAGAAGCTAAAACTCCCTGCCCGCAAAAAGATAAAAACCGGCTATTCGGTATCTGCCGAGGTTTTGGAAGAGCTGGACCACCCCATAGTATCCTGCCTTTTGAGATACAGGCAGATTGCCAAGCTCAAAAGCACATATATAGAGGGCATGAAGTCGGTTATGAGTAAAGCGACCGACAGAGTGCATACATCTTTTAAGCAGTGCCTTACCACAACGGGCAGGCTGTCCTCTATCGAGCCCAACCTTCAAAACATACCCGTTAGGACAATGGAGGGGCGGGAAGTTAGAAAGATGTTTGTGGCAAGTTCTGGATGCGTTTTGGTGTGTGCGGACTATTCCCAAATAGAGCTTAGGCTTTTGGCACATTTTTCAGAAGACGAGAACTTAATTCAAGCGTATAAGAACGCAAGGGACATCCACCTTATGACCGCAAGCAAAATTTTCGGCATTGCTCCCGAACAAGTGGACGAAGATATGAGAAGTGCCGCAAAAGCCGTAAACTTTGGAATTATTTATGGCATGAGCAGTTTTGGACTTTCCAAAAACTTGTCCATATCCATGACAACAGCCAAAAAATACATTGAGGAATACTTCAATATCTATCCGCGGGTAAAGTTGTTCATGCAAGAAAATGTAGAAAAAGCCAAAAAACAAGGCTACCTAAAGACCTTTATGGGCAGAATTCGGCACTTTCCAGAACTCAAATCCCCGCATTATACCATACGAGAATTTGGCAAGAGAGCGGCTATGAATATGCCCTTGCAGGGTTCGGCAAGCGATATCATAAAGATGGCTATGAACAAGGTCTATCAAAAGCTCAAAGAAGAAAATATGAAATCAAAACTAATTTTACAGGTGCATGACGAATTGATAGTCGATGCTCCTTTAGAAGAAGAAGAGAGGATAAAAAATCTTTTGAAAGAATGCATGGAGAGTGTAGTCAATTTCAAAGTGCCCCTTTTAGTCAACATAAGTTCGGGAAAAAATTGGTATGAAGCAAAATAAGGAGAATACACTATGTTAATAGCGATTACTGGAGGTGTGGGAAGCGGAAAATCCGCGGTTATGGAAATCTTGAAATCATTTGGCGCCAATGTATTGAGCGCGGACGAAGTCAATGACGAAATAATCAAAGACCCCGAATACATCGAAAAGATATCCAAACTCTTTGACGGCGTGGTCAAGGACGGTCGCATAGACAGAGTGGCGCTTGGGAAAAAGGTCTTTTATGACGAAAAGGCAATGAAGAAATTGAACGACCTTGCCCACCCATTGATTATCGCGGAGACCAAAAAGCGAATCGCAAAAATGGACGGAGCTATATTTGTCGAAGTGCCGCTGCTTGTGGAAAGCAATATGCAGGACATGTTCGACAGAATCTGGTTAGTTAAAGCAAGCAGAGAACTTAGGTTGAAGAGAATGCTTCTAAGGGATACCATAAGCGAAGAATATGCCAAGAGAATTATGGCAAGCCAAGCCACCGACAAAATCAGAATGAAATACGCCACCGATGTTATAGAGAACAGCGGGGACGAAAACCAGCTGTATAACAGAGTGCATGAACTCTATCACAGCCTATATGAATAAGGATTAAACAGCTTTTATAACAATATCATAAAATCCGTATTCATTAAGCTTGTCATAAAATATAATCTTATTGCCGTTCGATCTGATGACGAATCTTGCGTTATCGGACTTTTTATCGTCTATCAAAAAGCTTGAGTAAGTATCGTCAAAGCGATACTCAATAAGGCTAAAGCCGTCACGGGTATTTGCCAAGAGCATTACTGCTTCGTTATACAATCGTGTCTCAAAAATCGAGATTATACTCTCCTTGGAAAAAAGAGATGAAAGCGCGCATTCGAGTTGTGCGTTGAAAATATAAACTGCATTGATTTCCCCCGTCATAACCGCAAGAATATTGTTGTTATAATTCATAAGCTCAATATTTTCCACCGTTCCAAGCTCTGCGCTGACAGAGTTTTGCTTTTTGAATGTCATGTCGTATTTATAAAGTGCGGTCTTGCTTCCGCTTTTTTCCACAATAGCGAACTTTTGCGTTTGCTGGTCGATAATCGGCAAAACTGAAAGGGCTTTGCAGTTTGCCACAACCGTTTCTTGCAATAGGAGAAGTGAACTTGACAGCTTTAAGATATGATAACCGTTTTCAGAATTGATAAATATCAACAAATAGTTATAGAAATCATATATTTCAACGATTTCCCCCGCGGGCAAAAAACCCGTTTTTAAGATATCGTCAGCCTTATAAACTATGTTTTGCTTACCCTCTGTCAAAATCAGAGTTCCCTCAATTGCTGGGAAGAACCTTGCGCCTTGCGCATACGGAAGAGGGGTGGTCTCCGAACGGTTAAGTTCCAAATCCAAATTATACAAGAGTATGTTTTCTTCAGTCTTTGCCAACACCACAACCCCGCTTGACGAGAAAGAAAAATCAAGATAGCTTAACGGCAGTCGGGACGGCAAAACAAGTATTTTTTCTATGTTGCCAAGAGGCGAAATCATAGCCACCGCCACAGAGCTTTTATCCGTTTGTATATCCCCGAATTCGCTTGAGGTCTCCACGACAGCGTATATGAAATCCGCAGTCTGACATAAGTTCATAATCTTTATGTCGCCATACCCTTCAAGGGATTGAACAAATACAAAGTCCTGACTTTCGCTTGACGCCTTAGGAAATTGAGTAAAGTACGGTTCAGGCTTGTTTGGGGTCTCATCGTCTTGGTTTTGGTTTCCCCCATTCTCATTCTGACCGCTTGTAGGTTCATTGGGTATGCCTTGAACTGCGGAAATATGATTGTTGACAATCGATACCACAACTGCCAAAATACACAGTATCAAGAAGATTGTCAAGATTCTTGGAATGTATGTAAGGTACTTTTTATTCATTATCCACCTCAACGCCGATTATAATATAATTTGAGCCTATTTTGGCGGATTCGACAAATTATCTATATTTTTTTATTGATTGCTTCAAGAATTTTATCGACTATCCTTCTATTCACCGTTTTAGTCTCTTCGCTTGACGAAAATGTTCTTTGCATAAACCTCGCTCTGTTTATATATTCAATAAAAGTTTGGGGTGTTAGGTGTATTTGTTCAAGTGTCAAGAGCTTTCCTTTTTTTTCATATGAGAGCGCATTCTCCACTTGGTCGCCTCTGGACAGACCTTTGGGAAGGGGAATTGCCAGAATTTTTTTATTCAGTGCCGTAAGCTCCGCAAGGGTGTTGGCGCCCGCCCTTGACACCACGACATCAGCGCAGGCGAAAAGGTCGTTTATGTCTTTAGCGAAAGGTATCTGAACATAGTCTTTATATTTGATTGAGAAATCTCCTTTTTCTCCGGATATATGAATGACAAAAAATTTTTCCGTCAACTTGTCAAGAGCCTTGTAGGTCACATCGTTTATCGCCGTACTGCCCGCACTTCCCCCCATTATCAAAAGTACGGGTTTTTTTTTGATTTTATATTTTCTGATAGCAGCTTCGCGGTCTCCCTCAAAAATTTCCTCTCTGATCGGATTGCCCACATATATACCGCCTTTGGTCTCCTCAAAGGAAGTGAGAGTCAGAGCGGCGAATTTGGATACCACTCTATTTGCCACTCCTAAGCTTATATCCGATTCATGAACGATTATTGGGATATTTTCCTTTTTTGCCGCAAAGCATGTCGGCAGGGAGGCGTACCCGCCTTTTGAGAACACCGCCGAGGGTTTTATTTCTTGAAGAAGCCGTCTTGCTTGTCTTATTGCACCATGCATAACAAAAGGTATCTTGAAGTTTTTCAAAAAGTTTTTTCTGTCCAGCTTTACGGTATCCGTACGGTGAAAGGGAAGTCCGAATTCCTTTACTATTTTCTTTTCCATTCCGTTTCCGCCGATATAGTGAATAAACTCAAAGTGTTTTTTTAGTTCGGGAACAAGCGCAAGATTTGGTATTATATGTCCCGCTGTGCCTCCCCCCGTCAAAACTATTTTTGCCATTGCCATAACCTCTAAAAAACCAATTTATACATAACATAGTATGAGTAAAAAAAGCTCCTTGCTATTCTTTGGCGGCTAAGTCCAAGAGATTATTTTTTATAATTTTACGTATGTCAATTAGCTATTGATTATCTTGACATAAGATAGTATAATGTTTTAGTATAATAGTGTTTGTGAGGTGAAATATGAAACAAGTGTTGATGGATACTTTTGACAAGAAAAAAATAAGCGTGAACATTTGGGATAAAGTTGAGAATATCAAAGGCGCCATTGTCATATCACACGGCATGGCGGAGCATCCTGACAGATATGACGACTTTGCCAAGTTTATGAACAAGAGCGGTTTTGTAGTTGTGGCAGACGACCACAGGGGGCACAGATTCTCCGCTGCCGGGGAGAAAGGACAGGTAGACGGAGATTCCTTTACCCAAACCATAAAGGACATGGATATGCTTGTCGAATATGCCAAAGCTACATACAACGCCGAAGTGACGCTCTTGGGACACAGTTATGGAAGTTTTCTTTCTCAGGCATATCTTGAAAAGTATTCCAATAAACTAAAGGGCGTTGTCTTGAGCGGAACGGCGTATATGAAAAGCCCGCTTTTGGCGTCTGGGCTGGTTATCGCAAGTATGCAAAATCTTTTGTTTGGTCCCGACAAGCCCGGAAAGCTGATTGATAAGCTTAGTTTTGGAGCTTACAACAAACCCTTTGAGAGCCAAGGGCAAAAGTTCGCTTGGCTGTCCAGAGACCCCAAACAGGTGGAGAAATACGAAAAAGACCCCTATTGCGGATATGTGATGAGCATAGGTTTTTATCGTTCTTTCTTCAAGGGGATTATGGGTATGTATGGCGAGGACGCGAAAAACATCAATAAAAAACTCCCCATACTCATAGCGGTGGGCAGCGACGACCCTGTTTCCCAAAACGCCCGCTTAGCAAACAAGCTTTATGAATTTTATAAAAAGCTGGGCTTGAATGTCGAGTATAAGGTCTATGAGGGCGCCAGACACGAAATACTTAACGAAACCAACAACGCTGAAGTATATGAAGACTTTAAGAAATTTATAGAAGGACTTTACAATTAAAAGAATTGGGTGAACGATGAAGAAATTTGGCTTGACTTTATGCTTAATACTGCTTGTATGTTTAATTTTTGTATCCTGCGACAAGGGCGACGATATACTTGAACCTAAAACAATAGAAATTAAGACCGTATCGGATTTAAGGGACATAAACAACTATTTGGGAGAAAAACACTCCCGTTACACCTTTGAATTAAAAAACGACATTGACCTTGACGGCGAAGACTGGATTCCCATAGGATACGACAACAATAATTCGTTTAGAGGCACTTTTAAGGGCAACGGGCACTCTATCCTAAACCTTACCATTGAGGGAGCGTCGGGAAGCGACTTTATAAAAAGCGTAAATTATTCAAATGTCGGACTTTTCGGATATATCTACAACGCTGAAGTGACAGACTTGACCTTGAGCGTAAACATCAGCTTTTTCGCCGAACAAAACTATATGCATATCGGTGCATTGGTCGGCTATGCCTATGGCGAAAATACAATTAAAAACATAACCGTAAATGGCGACATCAATATAGGCACTACATTTGAGCTTGTACCCAAAGAAAACGACTATTTGGAAGAATGCGCGCAGACTCAATATTTTGGCGGAGTTATCGGATATTCTTCAGGCAAGCTTATAGTCGAGGACATAGATATCGACATCAATTTAGACAACCTTATAGGTTCAAGAGGCTACCAGTTTGAAAAGGACGCCCACGGCGAATATACCGACGAGAAATATATAGAGATTTTTACCGACAATGCCGAGCCCAATTTCTTTCCCGAACAGACCTTTATCGGCGGATTAGCAGGTCTTGTCAGGGGGGACGGCTCTTCCTTAAGGAACATAAACAGCGGTGTGAATATCCCCATGGCATACGGAAATTCGGTCTATTGCGGAGGCGTCATAGGGGCGGGCTATCAGACGGATATCACAAACGCTTATTTTGACGGCGTTATTGGCACAAAGGTATATATTAAGGGCGTTTTGGGCGGAATAGCGGGGCTTTTGGACGAGGGCGCACTGGTTAACTCCACCGTCAAAGACGCCACGATGTGGCTCAATGTCACAAAGCAGGAATACGAAGCGTATTCGGCGGGCGGGCTTGCGGGCTATGTGAACGATTTTTCTTCCATAGGCTCAAGCCTTGTTGAGAATACAAAAATTATATCCACCTTACCCAATAGAATATACGGAAAGGAATATAATTATCCGGCGATAGGCGGTTTTGCGGGCACAATAAGAGACAGTGCATTACACAGCTGTACAGCCGACGGCGGCGGCGTGTATAAAAACCCCACCACGCTTGCCGACAAGGATTATATGTATTCCGCCGGAATGGTCGCTGAAGTTATAGGCAATTCCCAATTAGCCAATTGCAGCACATCTTTTTATGCTTACCAAGGAGTCGCCGCCTCCTATTCGGAAACAATATATGTGGACGAAAACGGCAAAAGGGTATTAAGGTACATCAAAAGCGGCTACCCCAATGTCTATGTGGACATAAGGGCTTATATAAAAGACAACATCTTATATATAGACTTGTTAGACGACGCTCAAGAACTCATGGGGACTTATTCTTATAAGAACTTTACGCCCAACGGTGTGGAAGAGTATTCAGAATATTATTATAAAAGAGCTATGGGCGGCGAGGGAAGCTTGGTAGACGAGGACGGCAAAGTTATTGTAGAGGGAGGCAGGGTCTTTCAAGACTATGAAAGGCTGACCGGACTATATTCATTTAACGAGCTTGAGTACTATTACTATGAAGATACCGATATGGTAGTGGGAGCGGACGATATCGACCACCCCAATAAAGAGGGTTGGAAAACCTTTGTAGCCAAAGAGCCCGAAGAATGGTATGATTAATATTTAGAAATAACAAAAATCCCCTTATGCAAAAAAGCTGTCTCATTTTGGGACAGCTTTTTTTAGAAATGAATAATCATTAGCAATTTTTATTATCTTTATTTCTCTGATTCTTATTCTGCTTGTTCTGGTTCTTCTGATTCTTGTTCTGAGCCATTATATTCACCTCCTATACAAAGTATTTGTAAAAAGCCCGATATTTAAACTTATAAAATCTTCATCAAGACTATATGTGTAAAAAATTACTAAAAACATACCGTTTTGCAGATAATATTCTCATTAGGCTTTGAGAAATGATTCTGATAAAAAACGGAAGAGTATTTACAATGAGCGGTAAGGTATTTGACCGCGGAGAAGTGCTGATAGAAAACAATAAGATTAAGGCAGTCGGCGAAAACCTTAACGCCCCGAAAGAGTGTAGGGTTATCGATGTCCAAGGGGGTTGGGTTATGCCCGGACTTATTGACGCGCACTCCCATATCGGTATTACGGAGGAAAAAAAGGGCTTTGACGGCGACGATTGCAATGAAGCTGTACATCCCGTTTTGCCGTACTTAAGGAGCTTGGACGCCATAAACCCTATGGATTCGGCGTTTCATATGGCGATATCCAGCGGCATAACCTCTGTTATGGTCGGACCGGGCAGTTCAAATGTTGTGGGCGGACAATTCCTTTTTATGAAAACCTATGGCAGAAATATAGATGAAATGGTTATTAAAGAGCCGGCGGCAATGAAAATAGCATTTGGCGAAAACCCTAAGAACACCTATTTTGAAAAGGGAATGATGCCTTCCACAAGAATGAGTATAGGGGCGCTTTTGAGGGAAGAACTCTTTAACGCCCGTGAATACTGTATTCAAAAGCAAGAAGCCGAAAAAAACGGAAAACATTTTGAAAAAGATTTTGAAATGGAATGCTGGGAGTCGGTATTCAAAAGACAAATCCCCTTAAAAGCGCATGTGCATAGGGCTGATGACATACTTACGGCGATAAGAATCGCAAAAGAATTCAACTTGGATACGACCTTGGACCATTGTTCAGAAGGACACCTTATAGCGCACGAAGTCAAAAGTTCAGGCTTCCCAGCAATCATAGGTCCGAGTCTTGCGTTTAGGAACAAGATAGAAATACAATATATGAAGTTTGAGACAGCAGGGGTTTTAGCAAGAGCGGGAGTCAAGGTGGCGATAACAACCGACCACCCCGTATCCCGAATAAGCTCTTTGGCGATATGCGCAGGGCTTGCCGTCAAGGAGGGTTTGGAGCTTAGCGAGGGTTTAAGAGCAATAACCATAAACGCCGCCCAGATTTGCCGAACCGACGACAGAGTGGGAAGTTTAGAGGCGGGCAAGGATGCGGATATTGCGATTTTTGACGACAATCCCATGAAAACTTTCACCCGTACGCTTTACACAATCATAAACGGTAAGGTTATTTACGACAACGGCAGGTTTGTATGTTAATTTAGGAATGGTTAAGGCTATATTTTCTTGACTTTTATTTTTCATCTTCCTATAATGTAAATTATATCTACACAATCTTTTGTATGGATTGTTAAAAAAGAGGTTGAGATGAAAATTAAACTTAGAGACGCCGAAAGGGAATTTGAAAGGGGAACGACTCTCAAAGAAATCGCCGCCAGTATAAGCGAGGGTCTTGCGAGAATCGCTTTGATTGCAAGAGTAAACGGCAAACTCATGGACTTATCCCAAAAGATATACGAGGACAGCGAGGTGGAATTCTTGACTTTTGAGGACGAGGACGGCAAAAAGGCTTACCGCCACAGCGCCGCACATATCATGGCACAGGCGGTCAAAAGAATTTACCCCACTGCGAAAGTCGCCATAGGTCCGTCCATAGAGAACGGGTTCTATTATGACTTTGACTTCAAGACATCTCCGTCCAAGGACGCTTTGAGTCAAATAGAAGCCGAGATGAAAAAGATAATCAAAGAAAACATACCCATTGTACGCGAGGTTGTCTCTAAGAAAGAAGCCATAAAGCTAATGAAAGAGCTTGACGAAAAATACAAAATAGAATTGATTAACGATATCCCGGACGGCGAAGAGATATCCCTATACCGCCAAGGTGACTTTATAGATTTGTGTTCGGGACCCCATGTGCCATCCACAGGCTATATCAAGGCATACAAGCTGACCTCTATCACAGGGGCGTACTGGAGAGGCGACGAAAAGAATAAGATGCTGACCAGAATTTACGGAACGGCTTTTGACAAAAAGTCAAAGCTTATGGAGTATTTGCAAGCAGTGGAGGAGGCGAAAAAAAGAGACCACAACAAGATAGGGCGGGAATTAGTCTTTTTTATGACCGACGAGAAAGTGGGGCAAGGTCTTCCGCTTTTGATGCCCAAAGGTGCGAAGCTCTTTCAAATTCTCAATAGGTTTGTAGAGGACGAGGAAGAGAAGAGAGGGTATGTTCTCACAAGGACACCCTATATGGCTAAATCCGCTCTTTACAAGGTCAGTGGGCATTGGCAGCACTATAAGGACGGCATGTTCGTGATTGGCGATGAAGAAAAAGACGAAGAGGTGTTTGCCTTAAGACCTATGACATGCCCTTTCCAATATACCATATTCAATAACGGTCTCAAGTCTTATAGGGATTTGCCGATCAGGTACGCGGAGACATCCCCTCTTTTCAGAAACGAATCAAGCGGAGAAATGCACGGGCTTATCCGCGTAAGGCAGTTTACTATCAGCGAGGGGCATATTGTATGCGCGCCCAATCAGCTTGAACAAGAGTTCAAAAGCAGCTTGGAGCTTGCGAGATATATGCTTACATCACTTGGGCTTATAGACGATGTCACATATCGTTTTTCAAGGTGGGATAAGAACAATTCTGAAAAATATATCAACGAGCCCGAGGCTTGGGAGCATGCCGAAGGTGAGATGAAAAAAATCCTTGACAATATCGGCATAGAGTATATCGAGGCGATAGACGAGGCGGCATTTTATGGACCTAAGCTGGATATTCAGATAAGAAATGTACACGGCAAGGAAGACACCATGATTACTATCCAAATAGACATGTTCCTTGCCGAGAAGTTTGACATGTCATATATAGACGAAAAGGGAGAGAAGAAAAGACCGTACATTATCCATAGGACAAGCATAGGGTGCTATGAAAGGACAATGGCGCTTTTGATTGAGAAATATGCGGGGGCGTTCCCGCTGTGGCTTAGCCCAGTTCAGGTACGGGTTATGTCCCTAACAGACAGGACGGCGGAGGATGCCAAGGAATTTGCCAATAAACTGAAAAACCTCTCATTTCGGGCAGAGTTCGACATCAGAGGCGAAAAGATTGGATATAAGATAAGAGAGGCGCAGCTTGAAAAGATACCTTATATGGTTATTATTGGCGACAAGGAAAAAGCCAACAATCTGATATCGGTCAGGTCCAGAAACAAAGGCGACTTGGGCGCTATGACAAAGGAAGCGTTTATTCTCATGCTGACGGAAGAGGCCGAGAACAAAGTAAACCTTTAAGAATTCTTTATCAAGGAATTATTTAAGGAAACAAGTATATTTTGCTTGACAGCAAATAGATTATATTGTATTGTATTAAAGAAAGTAGAAGCATTTCTCACCGCAAGCTAAGAAGTGAAACGGTTATTAATTAAATATCGTTTTTAATTAATGGTTTGTGGTGTTTGCTTTTTGCTTACACCATTTTTTTATTGAGGAGGTCAGTATTTTCAAAGAACTACAAACAAATCACAATATTCGTGATGCAGAAGTGAGACTGATTGACGAAGCCGGCAATCAGTTGGGGATTATGAGCAAGAATGAAGCACAGAGAATCGCCGATTATCGGAATTTGGATTTAGTCAAGGTCTCTCCAGGAGCAAAACCGCCAGTATGCAAGCTTATGGATTATGGCAAATACCGCTTTGATATACTTAAAAAAGAAAAAGAGGCGAGAAAAGCCCAAAAAATAGTAGAACTCAAAGAAATCAGACTTTCTCAAACAATAGACATAGGCGACTTGAAAATCAAAGCAAAAAGAGCGGCGGAATTCCTTAAGGACGGAAACAAAGTCAAAATATCGCTAAGAATGTGGGGAAGACAGCTTGCCCACAAGGACATAAGTGTACAGGTCGTGGAACAATTTTACGATATGGTCAAGGAATTTGGCACAATGGACAAAAAGCCCCTTGCCGACGGAAGAGTGGTCACGGCAATAATTACGCCCATAAAAAATAAATAACACAAACAAGGAGAAATGAAATGCCAAAAATGAAGACCCACAGCGGAGCCAAGAAGAGGTTCAGACTTACGGCATCCGGCAAAGTTAAACGCGCAAAGATGAACAAGAATCATATCTTGAACAAGAAGAGTACAAAGAGAAAAAGAGGCTTAAGACAAGCTACTTATGTAGACAAAACTCAAGAAGCCACAATTAAGCAGTTATTATCTGGAAGGGCATAATGGAGGTATGAAATGAGAATGAAAAGAGGCGTCAATGCCGCAAAAAAACGCAGAAAGATATTAAAAAGGGCCAAGGGATATTTTGGCGCCAAATCCAAGCTTTACAGAGTAGCCAAGCAAGCCGTTATGAAGTCCATGCAATATGCGTATGTATCCAGACGGCTTAAGAAAAGGGACTTTCGTCAACTTTGGATTACAAGAATAAACGCAGCCGCAAGGCAAAACGACCTTTCCTATTCCCGTCTTATGCACGGATTAAAGGAAGCGGGCATAGACCTTAACAGAAAGATGCTGGCGGATATCGCCGTCAATGACAGTCAAGCGTTCGCAAAACTCTGCGGCGAAGCCAAAGCAGCGCTTGCAAAATAATTAAAAAAGAATTGCCGCCACGAGATACGAGGGGGCAATTTTTTTATTTTTATAAGAAAAAATGGTCATTACATCAATTCAAAACCCAAGGATAAAAATACTTAAAGCCTTAAAAACAAAAAAAGGAAGACAAAAGTATTCTCATTTTATTATCGAAGGGGCGAATATCTTAAAAGATTTGCCCCCTCATATTGATGTAGTGGAGCTGTATATAAAAGAATCTTCTTATTCCAAGCTTTCTTTTCTTGAAGAGCGCCTTGGCTTAAAAGCGGTTATATTGGAAGACTATATCTTTGACTCCGTATCCGATACCAAGACACCGATAGGTGCGCTGGCGGTATCTCCAATTTTGGAATCAAGGGAGGCAAGCGGAGATACGATAGTTTTGCTTGACAATATCTCCGACGCGGGGAATTTGGGGACTATCATCCGTACCGCCGCTGCAAGGGGAATAGATACGATTTTATTATATGGCAATTGTGCGAATATCCACAATCCCAAAACAGTCAGAGCCTCTATGGGCGGCATGTTTTATGTCAACCTGAAAAAGGCGGACGACAAAGATATAGACAAGCTCATTGATAAGGGATACACTCTCATAGGGCTTGATATGAACGGTAAAAGCGTTTATGATTATAAGAGGCAAGACAAGATTATTTTGATCGTTGGCAGCGAAGCCCACGGGCTAAGTCAGAGTTTGAAGGAAAAATGCGCTAAGACTTTATCCATACCCATAAAGAATGTGGAATCGCTTAATGCGGCGATAAGTCTGTCTATTGCGCTGTATTTAATATAAAAAGGAGACGAGATTATGGCAGGTCACAGCAAATGGGCGAATATTAAACACAAAAAGAGCAAGGCGGATGCGGCAAGGGGCAATATTTTCACTAAAATAGGAAGAGAGATTTCCGTTGCGGTAAAAATGGGAGGGCCCGACCCTGAAACCAATTCAAGGCTAAGGGACGCCATTGCTAAGGCAAAGCAAAACAATAT
Organism: Clostridiales bacterium; assembly: GCA_012838805.1. Lineage (GTDB taxonomy): Bacteria > Bacillota > Clostridia > Christensenellales > DTU072 > DTU072. The sequence goes on along the minus strand of DUON01000001.1, from coordinate 30,908 downwards.
GCCGAATGACAATATAAACCGTTCCATAAAGAGGGCGAGCGGTGAGCTCAACTCCGTCAATTATGAAGAAATGGTATATGAAGGCTATGCGGCTGGGGGAGTGGCGGTTATTGTGGAAGCATTGACCGACAACAAGAACAGAACGGCGGGAGAAGTCAGACATATCTTTGACAAGTACGGCGGTTCTTTGGGCTCAAGCGGCTGTGTGTCCTATTTGTTCAATAGAAAAGGCGTTATAATAGTGGAAAGAGGTGAGATGACCGAAGACGATATTATGATGATAGCTCTTGAAGCGGGCGCGGACGACATAGAAACGGAAGAAGAGGTCTTTGAGATATACTCCAAGCCCCAAGATTTTAGTGCTGTGAGGGAAGAGTTTGAAAAGCAAGGCTTAAATATTTTGTCCTCAGAAATCGACTATATCCCCGACATGTATATAGACCCGCCCGAATCAAATATAGATTCCATAAGAAAGCTTTTGGAAAAGCTTGAAGAAATCGACGATGTGCAAAAAGTATACCACAACGCCAACCTACCCGAGGAGGATGAATAATGAATTTAATAAGAGATATCTGTAAAGCCGCAAAAAAAGCGGCGAACAGTTTTACTCAGGTTTCTGAAGAGCAAAAAAATAAAATACTCCTTTTAATTAAAGATGAAATTAAAAAACATAAAGACCAAATCATGTCATACAACCAAAGGGATATCCAAGCGGCGAAGAAAAACGGTAAGAATACGGCATTTATCGATAGGCTGACCATGACCCCCGAAAGGATTGCCGTCATGTGCGACGGGCTGGAGGCTGTGGCAATGCTCAAGGACCCCGTAGGCGAGGTCGAAGAAAGTTATACCTTAAAAAACGGACTCCAAGTATCCAAGGTCAGGTCTCCGCTTGGTGTGGTGGGCATAATATACGAGGCAAGACCCAATGTCACCGTTGATGCGGCGGCGCTTTGCATAAAATCGTCCAATGCGGTTATTCTGCGTGGGAGCAAGGACGCCATGACAACAAACGCTTATTTAGTCGAACTTATGAAAGGCGTACTAAAAAGGAACGGCTTTGATTCTAATCTTATCGGATTTATTGACGGCGAGAGCAGAGAGCGTACCAAAGAATTTTTAAGGCAAGGGGATTATGTGGATGTGATTATCCCAAGGGGCGGCGAAGCGCTGAAGAAATTTGTGCTGGAATGGGCTACCATGCCCGTCATAGCCTCAGCAGGCGGTAACTGCCACAATTATGTGGAATCTTCAGCAGATTTTGATATGGCAAAAACCGTTATCATAAACGCCAAGCTGAACAGACCTTCGGTATGCAACGCTCTTGAGACCTTGCTATGCGACAGAAAAATAGCAAAAGAATTTCTACCCCACTGCTTAAGCGAACTTAAGAAACTTGGGGTTGAGATAAGAGGAGACAAAGAAGTAAAGCAAATATTTGAAGATACTATAGAAGTTGAAGAAAGCGAATTTTATAAAGAGTATAACGACAAGATAATAAAAGTAAAGATAGTCAGCGGCATTGACGAGGCGATAGAGCACATCAACACTTACGGCACAAACCATAGTGAGGCGATCTTGACAAAAGATATGGCACTTGCAAAAAGGTTTACGCGTGAGGTGGACTCCGCCGCGGTATATGTCAACGCTTCCACGAGGTTTACCGACGGTTTTGAGCTGGGGTTGGGCGCAGAAATGGGGATATCCACCCAAAAACTGCATGTTAGAGGTCCTATCGGCATAAAAGAGCTGACCTCTTTGAAGTTCGTGATAAGCGGCAATGGACAAATCAGAACATAACTTTTATTTGTAAATTTACTTGCGCAAATGATATAATGTATAAGGAAATAAGCGAGGTTTAGATGAGAAAAATAGGCGTTCTTACAAGCGGTGGAGACGCTCCCGGAATGAATGCCGCCATAAGGGCGGTAGTCAGATACGGCATATCCGTAGGGCTTGAAGTATACGGCATAGAAAGAGGGTACAAAGGACTTATAGGCGGTGCAATCAAAAGAATGGACAACCGCAGCGTATCCGGCATTATTCAAAGGGGCGGTACGGTACTTAAGACGGACAGATGTCCCGAATTCAAAGAACTCAAATATCAAAAAAGAGCTATCGATGTCTTGAACGCTTTTGGAATAGAGGGGCTTATAGTCATAGGCGGAGACGGCTCATTCAGAGGCGTCAAGGACTTGAAAAATAATTTTCAGTATCCCGGAATAGGCATTCCAGGCACCATAGACAATGATTTGGGCTACACCAACTATACTTTGGGATTTGATACCGCTTGTAATACTGTGCTATGGGCTATCAATAACTTAAGAGACACCATGACCAGCCATGATAGGGTATGTATAATAGAGGTTATGGGCAGAAAGTGCGGAGATATCGCGATTTTTTCGGGACTTGCGGGCGGCGCTGAAATACTTCTTGTGCCAGAAGTAGAGGTGGACTTGGAAAAGACCAGCAAGAAGATTTTACAAAATGAAATCAAAGGCAAGAAATCAGATATTATTATTCTATCCGAGGGTGTATGTGACGCCGAGGTCTTAAAGGAAGAACTGGAGAAAAGAACGGGGCTTTCCATAAGGACAGTAAAGCTTGGACATATTCAAAGAGGGGGCATGCCCACTATGGCGGACAGGGTCTTGGGCTCAAGGTTCGCGGTCAAGGCAGTCGACCTCTTGAAACAGGACAAGGGCGCACGAGCTGTGGGCATAAAGAATAATAAAATAATAGATGTAGATATTGAAGAAGCCTTGGCAGCACCGAGGGAACTTAGCAAAAGCTTATATAATTTAGTAATTTCATTGAGTAATTGAGAAAAATAACATAAAACACAGGAGGCAAAAAAATGAAAAACTTGGTAGGAGCTTGTATGTTTGGACAATCTGGAGGTCCGACATCCGTTATCAATGCCAGCGCGGCGGGCGTTTTCACCCAAGCCCTTAAAGAAAAAAACATCACTGCAGTATACGGAGCCGCCCATGGCATTAAGGGAGTGCTTGAAGAGAATTTTTACGACATATCGCAAGAGGATAAAAAAGAGCTTGAATTATTGAAGAATACACCCTCTTCAGCTTTGGGTTCAGTCAGATACAAACTCAAAAAAGCTGAAGAGGACGAAACCGATTATAAACGCTTGCTTGAAGTATTCAAAAAATATAACATAAGGTACTTTTTCTATAACGGCGGAAACGACAGCATGGACACATGCAACAAAGTCAGCAAGTACCTAATGTCAAAAGGCTATGACTGCAATATCATAGGTGTACCTAAGACAATAGACAACGACCTTTACGGTACAGACCACTGCCCGGGATACGGCAGTGCGGCGAAATATGTTGCGACTACCTTCATGGAGCTTTGTCTTGACGCCAAGGTATACGATATACCCCAAATCACAATAGTAGAAGTAATGGGAAGAAATGCAGGCTGGCTTACAGCGGCGAGCAGTTTAGCTTCTTACAAAGGACTTGGACCTGACCTTATTCATCTGCCCGAACTTCCTTTTGATATCGAGAAATTTGTAAAAGATGTAAAAGCGCAAGTAGACAAAACTGGCAAGTGCCTTGTCGCTTTGTCCGAGGGCATAAAGACAAAAGACGGCAGATATGTAGCCGAGGCGATATCCGAGACCGAGAAAGCAAAGGATTCCTTTGGACATACTCAGCTTGGCGGAGTCGCATACAGCCTTGCCAACCTATTAAGAAATAGGTTTGACACGAAAGTAAGGGCGATAGAATTTTCGCTTATGCAAAGATGCGCAGCTCACCTTGCTTCCAAAACAGATGTGGAAGAAGCCTTTATGGCAGGAGCTATGGCGGTAAAATACGCAGTAGAGGGACATACAGACAAAATGGTAGTCTTTGAAAGACAAGAGGGCAAAGACTATAAGATTGAGTATAAGCTTATGGACATATCGCTTGCCGCCAACACAGAAAAAACCGTACCCCTTGAATGGATAACAAAAGAGGGAACGGGACTCACCCAAGATTATATTGATTATGCGCTTCCTCTTATACAAGGTGAAACAAAGGCGCCCTACGAAGACGGATTGCCCAGAATGGCAAAATTGAAAAAGGTATTGGTGAATAAATAGTGTCTGACAAAAAAAAGATATCCTCTGATGAAGTCGTGTCTATGACAGACGAGGACCTCAAAAAAATCAAAAAGAAAAAGCTGACCAAGATTATTGCCATAGTCGTCGCCGCGGTTATTGGGCTGGGCATTATTGGGACAGCCGTTTTTGGCTTTCTGACTATGGACGACGAGAATGGCTTTTTCTATAAAATCATCAAAAGAGGAAATCTTTCAGCACCCAAAAATGTTAGGGTGGACGAGTTTAATCAGCAAAGCGACTATTTAGTTCTTATCAAATGGGATGATGTGGTGAACGCCACGGACTATACCCTGCAAGTCAAATACGAGCTTTATCCCGATGAAATACATTCTTTTACCGTCAAGCTGAACGGAAGATACATTGAAAGGAAAAGGGGAAATCTGTATTTTAGGGTGAGGGCAAACAATCTAAGCGGCGAGGGGAAGTTCAGCGGGTGGAAGCAGTTCTATATAGAGCCCATGAAATTGGAGCTCCCCGAAATCACCATGACACAAGAAGGCGAGAATGTCCATGTGTCATGGACGCCGATAGAATACGCCTACTTGAACGAAACAAGGGGCGTATGGTTTGAAGTGTACGACGGGGGCTATTGGGTGGACGAGGACGAGCCCGAATACTGGGAAAGCACTTATCCTTTTTATACCACCAGAACAGAACACACCTTTCCCATAGCGGCAAGAACGGATGTTTTTACCTTAAGGGTAAGACCTTTGAACTACATAATACTCAATGTCAACCCTCTTCAAATTATTGAAGAACCCCCACAGCTCTTTGACATATACGAAACTCCCGACGAATGGGCGGAAGCCGAAATTGTGATTGAAAAATAGAAAAAGTCAATAATAAGAATAGATGTTAGAAAGAAATGACTTTGAAACTTGCAAGAAAAAGGCAATAAAGAATGAACAAGCGACCCAACATATACCTAAAGTTGTTTTTATCCACCCTACAGCTTAGCGCTTTTACTTTCGGTGGCGGATATGTGATAGTGTCGCTCTTGCAAAAGAAATTCGTTGAAAAGTTCAAATGGATAAGCGAAAAGGAGATGCTGGATATTGTTGCGATATCCCAGTCTTCCCCCGGAGCAATCGCTGTCAATTCTTCAATACTAATAGGATACAGAATGGCAGGCTTTTGGGGTGCCTTAAGCACGCTTTTGGGAACCATATTACCGCCTTTATTGATTATTACGGGCATTTCTTTTTTTTATGAGGCTTTTAGAGACAATCAAATAGTGTCCGCTGTATTCAAGGGAATGCAAGCGGGCATAGCCGCGGTCATTGTGGATGTCGTCTACCGCATGGGCAAAAGGTACTTTGTAGATAAAGATTACCTATCCATAGCTATTATAATATGCGCCTTTTCGCTATCGTTTTTCCTTGAAATAAATGTAATCTTTATTATCCTTGGCGGTATAGCCCTTGGTGTGATAATTTACCTTATAAACCGCAAAAAACAAAAAACAAGCAATAGCAATGGATATGGACATATCGAAAAAGCGGTAGAACAACCCAATAAAGAAAATCCCGATAAAGACCAAACCAGCCAAGATATAGGAAGCACTACCCAAATATCTAAAGACTCTGAAAATTCCAAGGAGGGCGAAGATGATTTATGTTGAACTCTTTTGGAATTTTTTTCAAATAGGAATCTTCACGATAGGGGGCGGATACGCTGCTTTGCCTCTTATACAACATCATATAGTGGACCTCAACAATTATTTAACGATAAGCGAATTTATCGATATCATAACAATTGCAGAGTCCACTCCCGGACCAATAGCGCTGAACGCCGCAACCTTTGTGGGGGTGAGGACAGCAGGGTTCTTAGGCGGTGTTATCTGCACGCTGGGCATAATCCTTCCTTCCCTTATCATAGTACTGATTCTTGGCAAGCTTTATAGCAAATATAGGGGAATGCAAGGTCTTAAGACGGTTCTAAGAATGATGCGCCCCGTCGCAGTAGCTCTTATCAGTGCGGCGGCATTAAGGATAGTACTGCTTGTATTTTTTGAAGGCAGAGTCGCAAAAGCTCAAAACCTTAATTTTATTATTTTGGGTCTTTTCGCTGTTTCGCTCTTCGTACTTAGAAAATTCAAATTAAATCCCATATGGGTTATGCTTGGCAGCGGCATAATAGGCGGAGTAATCTTTTCTCTTATATGATTGAATAGAATTTGAACAATGTCTTTCTAAATTCACCTATAAGTTTTCTTAGAATTTTTTATGATTTTTCTACTATCTTTTTCTATCTTTGTGAGCATTTCATTATTTGATTCTTAACTTACAAGAGTATTTTGAAAAGATGTTATTGCTCCAAAATATAAATCGCCATTTTTATAGTCCAAAATTCACAAAATATGATGTCCTCCCAATTGGTTAAAGGTTCTAACTAATTCAACGAACAATTAGTTAAAGGTTCTAACTAATTCAATAAAGTTAGAGGTTCTAACCAATTAAGAAATAACGGTTAGGGTCTATTTGACAAGAAGATAATTAGTTAGAGGTCCTAACCAAACCAACCAAACAATTAGTTAGAGGTTCTAACTAATTAGGAAATATTAGAGAAACCCTAATAAAATACCCAAAGGTAAAATTTTGTTGCATTTTTTCGGTATATATTGTACTATTAATAGGAATTATTTGAAATTGAGGTATTTTTTATGGCGAATCAGAAAGGACAGCATAGAATAACCTTGCTTAGCAAATTGACTTTTGCTCCCGAGGCGAGAAGCGCTGAGGGCAACCCTCCGATTATTGAGGGAAGGTTCAGATATTTTTGGGATACCTTCAAAAGGAACAACAACTATCTTATGCTGGCCAATCTTTTTCTGTTGATTTTCTTTTTACCGCTTATCGTTGCATTAGTATTGCCGAATGTTTTTGGCGGAATGGAGGGCTTGTCATACTTTTTGAAAAAGACTACCAAACTTCCCTATTACATGTCCAATATTGGTATAGGTATTAGTCAAGGGCAGGATGTATTGGCGGGTAGGCTTGCCATACTTGAGGCGTATCATTTTTATCTTTTGATTTGCGCATGCGCTCTTCCGTTTACCAGCTTTGGGCTTGCGGGAATGTTCCATATCGCCATAAAATTCATTTGGCAGGATTCTTTTATTTATAAGAAAGACAGCTATGGAAACCATGTGCCAAGAATAGTTAAAGAATTTTTTATTGGCGTAAAGAACAATTGGCTGCAGTACTTGATTGTTATGACTGCTTTTGCTTTAATCTTTGCTGGGGTCGCCAGTTCATTCGTGTTCTTTATTAGGCAATATTGGCAGGGGCTTGCGGGGGGAGGCGAATGGGTGCTTATCATTTTTGCGTCTATTATAGCTTTGTTTCCCATATTATTATTAATTTATATGCTTCCCATGATTCCCATGTATAAACTGCCTTTAATAAGCAAATTCAAAAACTCATTTCTGCTGATAATCACCATGCTTGTACCGTCTCTTTTTATTGCCGCTATATCTGCTGTTCCGTTCTTATTGTCAGCGCTTCTGGGCGGATTCTTAAAAGTAATAATTATTGCTTTGATTTTGGTATTCGGAGGCGGTTTCTACTCTGTTATGTGGTGTAACTTTGTTCAGTTCCATGCGGAAAAAATCATAACTCCAGTTTATGAAGCCAATAAAAATAAGGGCAAAAAGAAAAAGAAGAATAAGTAGTTAAAAACGGGTTCAAAGCCCGTTTTTTTTATTTATAAAGATAGGTTTCCTTACAATATGTTAACCAATCAAAGGGTTTTTGAAAAGATTAAGAAAGAAGTCATAGGGCTTTTTTTGAAAAATCAAAAAATAGTAGTAATAAAGCGGGTAAATAAATGGTATCAATTTAAAATCTATGTTGACAAGGTACCCTTATATATATATAATAATAATAGGTTATTTATAATATCTCGCATTGGCTGGGAGGCTTAAATGGGTGTCTTGAAATCAAAAAGGGCAATAAAGCTGTTTTTAATCGTTATTTTAGCTATTTTTAGTATTGGACTGATCGCTGTTTCCTTACCAAAAGCCAAGACAGTCTATGCCGCAGACGGCGACTCCCTTATTGTTTTTATTGACAAAACCGACTTTTTTTATGAAGAATGGAACAAATCATCCTTCAATCCCATAAGTGAAGTTATTTTCAACCCCGGCGAAGACGGCGCCGATCCCGAAATCCTTAGTTCATACTCCATAACTCTTACAAACACCCAAACCCATGCCACATACACCGCAAATGTCACCAACAACAACCCCAGCTGGTCGCAGCTTCCGTCTTATGCGGGCTTTTACAGCGTAAGCGTCACCGCTCGGGGCGTGACCGATACCGATTCCAACGACTTGACATTAAATGCCAAGGTCCTTATGAACATTCGCAGCGGCATGAGCTTATCTTTTCTTTATGAGGGAATTGAATACTATAACCTTTCATCTCAAATAGACATAAAAGATTATATAGAAATCCAAGAATCAAACCATGGGGGGCTTCCTCAGAGTATAGAAAGCTATAATATCGGTTATGAATGGACACACTATTTTGATTCGGTAAGAAGTGCTGGCGATTATCCGATAAGGTTCTTTCTTGTGGATTCGCTATCCCAAGAGATTCCATACATAAAATACAGGACATTAGATCAAGCAAATGACAGCAATTTAATGAATTTTGTGATAAGAAGGCGTGCGCTTTTATTGGATAGGGCGATTTTTGAGGGCGGCAGTTTGATTTCCGGAGCTCTTGCTTTAGAGAACGAAAAGCGCTATGACGGAACGCCGAGCGCCGAAGATTTGGGCAGGCTATACTCTATTGGTCAAGACTTAGATAAGTACGATTATCTAATTGAGAGCACCAAGATTACTTTGGGAGCTGAGCAAGGAGGACTGCTGGCTGAAGATTTGGATGACATGAAAAGCAATAGTTATATTTTCAATGCCGATTGGGTGACATTTACAGATTCCTGCTTTATAAACGAATACGGCAGTCCCGACGGCAGCCTTAGCCCAAAGAACCAATATGGCGAATTCATATACGACAAGTCTATTCTCTTTAGATTCTCTTTGAATGAAAATGTAGTGCCGCAACTTAGAAGCTATTATATCGTGGTATCTGACGGCGAAGGCGGGTATGTAGGCAGCCCTGCCGCGCCTTATGCGGAAATTGTTCTTCCCGAGGCAAGAATTTTGCCGTCCGATGTGACAATCAACATAAATGCCCATACCGCGCAATATGGTTTCAGAATAAATGAGCTGAACTATCAACTGGCGACAAGCCAATCAGGTGTGGGTGCGGGAAGAATAGGGATTATCTATTCGGGGAATCTTATGGGGAAAACCATAGGATTTTATCAACAAGGAAGCGCCGATATACAAATTGATGTCAAAATAGGCAGCGTCTTTAGAGAGGGCATAGACGACCCTATGCTGGTGGATTTTATAGGCAAAAGTATATCCGATACTGAATTAAGGCTAAAGAACTATAACAGATACACCCCCTTGGTTGGATCTTACTATCACTATGTCCATATATACTATCATGGCGAAAAGATAGAAGTTCAAAACTTTGAAGATACATATCTTTGCGGTGAAGTCAATATCATCTTCAAAGCGAATTCTTTAGATGTCACCCCAATACAGCTTAACATTCCTACGGGACTTGAAATAGAACCCACAAAGGTATATGACGGGCTTTTGCAAGCAAACCATTCCGAATACACTTTCGATGACCAATGGATTACTGATATTTACTATATCGATGCCATGCAGATTGAATACGATGCTGCAGATTACTTAAACATTAGAGTAAGACCTGTTTTTAATTCTGCGAATGCGGGCTCGGGAAAGACAATAACCGTATCCTTTGTTATGGAGCTTATCCAGCCCGGCACAAGCGCAGACTACCTTATAAATCAATACCTGCCTCCCTCAAGTTATGAGATTCATGATGCCGTCATACATAAAAAACAAATTAAGTTTAATTTTGATATGACGAATTCTCAAGAGGCGCCCTTGATTCACCCCGAACTATTCCCCGACGGACGGATGTTGATTTTTGAAAAGGCGTTTAAATCCTCTCTTCCCATTATCAGACAGATACTGTTTGATCCCGTTTATGATCCTGAAGGCAATGTGATTATGGAAGAGTACTATATGCTCAAGCCCCAATTGGACGAAATGGGCAATGTAGTATATGATTTTTATGGCAATGTCGTATATATAGAGGATACTACACGAAAATACACCCGTCCCAAAAGCAACTCGAACTTTATTCTTAACGAAAACCCGTATATTGAGGGATACCAGCCCTCAGGCTTTGAATGGGCAAGCGCCATAGACTTGTATTACTATTGCTTTGAAGAATTGTATCCCCCGGGACACGAAAAAGCGGGAAGACAAAAGAGCATTGAAGTCACGCATTTTTATTTTAATCCAAACACAGGCGAATATGAGCTTGTCATTATCAATGAAGCCACACCCGGCGCTGTAAGAAGAGAAATCAACGAATATACACCCCCTGCCGTCAACCCCGGCATCACAATAAACCTTAAGGCTTTTGACTGTGAAAATTATGAATTTGTTCCCGACGACCAATATAGGATAGCCTTTTTGCAGATTAATAAAGAAATCCCTGAATGGGATTTTAGCCCCAACCGCAATGTCACCTATAACGGACGCCGCCATTCCAGTATGTTAGAGGACCAAGACGACGACAGTTATCAAGACTTTTTACAAATAAATCTATATGGTCATCAAGATTGGGAAGAAATAATAGGCGAAAACGGTCTGGGAATCAACATCAATGTTTTGGAATACTGCCCTTATTGGGAATCGCAGACACTACCGATATCTGAATACGGCTATCAAGAACAAATCCGCCTTATTACGCTTGCGGGAAATTATCTGATAGAAGTGTCTTTGCCCGAAACGTCAAATTGTCAAGCATCTCAACCCGAGCTCATATATCTGACCATATCGCCGGCAGTTCTCAATGTGTACCTGAGTCCCTCAAAGAAAGTATTTGGAGAACCAAACCCTCCCGATACCCCCATGCCTTACAAGGAAGACACTCAAGACACTTCCCAATGGGGCTGGCGTATGTATAGCTCAAACTATCAACAGTTCTTCTGTACGGTATTGTATCAAGGCTTTTTGAACCAAGACACTCCCGACAATATGAGCTTTGGCGTATTCGAGCATGTAAAAATTTATTATGGGAATATAGTCGAGACAGAAGAGCACCCCGCTTGGCCAGGAGAATATAGCATATTTGCCATGGACGGTGCGGCTCACAATTATAGCTTTAATCTATCCCCTACATATGATGCGATTTTTACTATTATACCCGTCAAAGCCGTCATACAAGTGACCAAAGAAGAAATAGATGTCATATACGACCCCGATAAGACCGCTTGGGCAATGCAAGAAGAGGGCGAAGAGCCTAATCCGTTGGCGGCTTTTATCTATACGGCCATAGACGATTCCGTGGTACAAAGCGCGGTTGTAGGCTGGTGTCCTATTGACGGAGATTTTGATATATCCCGTCATATCTTTTATAGGAAAAATGAGCTTGGGGAATATATTTTGGACGAAAACGGCGAAAGAATTCCCGAATTCAAACCCGTCATAGTCAAAGTGGGTGGAGAATGGATACCCGATGACAACGAAGAAATAGAAGAGTATGAACAAAAAATAGATGTAAGACCGCCCAAAGATTATTTGAACGCTAAAAATGTGGGACAATATGCCATTATGCTTTACGCAAACCCCAACCCCGACTATTATTACGCGCCTACATCCAAGTTTATTACTTTTAGGATTGGCTATGCTGAGACACAAGTCACCGTAGCCGACGAAACGATTGTTCAAATATATGACGGGAATATCTTTAGGATAAACGGTATAAACAACGACCTGAACAATTTTTCTATCAACAATCCCGAAATAGGGGTATATATCCAAGTCGAAATGAAAAACGCCTTGGGCGAATATGAAATCATCCTAACCAGACGGCTGTTTGATAACAGTATGGACACCAGAATTGTAAACGCTGGTGAATATAGGGTGACTTTCACCTTGGAATACGAACAGGGAGCAATACAGAACTATCATTATGATGAAAATGCCGAATACCTATTGTTTATTGAGATTCTGCCTGCGCAGGTTTCTTTGGAATTCGAGATTGAGCAATTTGTTGAAGAATGGTATTATAACGGCTTGCCGTATGAGGTATTGGACCCTCAAGCCAGTCCGCCCGACGCACAGGGCGTCAGATATATCGCTGTGCCCCATGTGCCCTTGTCGTCTATGATAATTGAAATCTATAAATATCAAGACGACGGCGAAGGCGGTTATATCGAAGGCACTCAGCAGAGGGTCTATACGGGAGCGGTGAACGCCGGATACTATCTCTTTAGAATAAAGGCAAGCGGAGAGGGCACTGAAAACTATACCGATTCAGAATGGGTGGAACAAGTATTCAGAATACAAAAAACCTTGGTATTGGTGGGCATAAGAGGAAAAGAGATTCCGCCCGAAGAACAACACCTATACCCTGATTTAGACAGATATCCGCTTGAAAAAACTTATGGCGACGAAAACCCGCAAGATAAGTTGGAAATCTTTTATGAGGGTTGGCAGAACCAAGAAGATCCCAACAATCCGTCTAAGATTCCCGCAGGGTTTGTTAAGCCCAATATAGAGTGGGGTGAATTAAATAAAGAATCCGAAGTAGACCGCTATTACATAATAGCCAGCGGAACATACGCCGATAACTACGAATTTGCTTATTATGAGGCAAGTTTTTATGTTGTTAGAAAGAATGCCGAAATTTTGGTCAATCCGAATTATACGACTGTCGTATATACGGGAACGGAGCAGCAGAACTCACCTCATTTCATGAATTTGTTAGGTCCTGACCCCTATGAGGGAGAGATACCTTTCGCCTTTTCTATGAATTATAATATCTCCGCAGCAAACTTCCATGTCGTATTGGTCGCAAAAATGGTGTATGACGAGTCAACAGGGGATTATATCCGTGACGAAAGCGTGACCGAATGCGTGGATGTGGGCGAATACATATTCCGAGTAAGCGCAAATCAAACCAAGAACTATACCGCGGCAGAACCAGAAGAGCATGTCTTTGTGGTGCAAAAAGCTATGCTGACGGCAAGGTTAAGAGACGCCCAAATAACCTACGGCGAGCAGTATCCCGCATTTGAATTGACATATGAAGGATACTTGGGCAAGGATATTGTTCCCAATCCTCCGGTATTCAAAATCTATGAGGACGGAAGCACGGAGCATATATCCGGTCATCGGACTTTAGAGGCGCTTCTTAACCTTATGCATCCCGTATTGAATATCCCTCAAAACGCCATAGATTTCAATCCTATGGGATATGAAGTATCGCTGGAGGGCGGAAGCGCGGATAACTATTGGATAAATGTCGACATAACCGCCAATCTTTTTATTGATAAAAAAGAGATTACCGCAAGCGGGGCGGATAGGATAATAAAACCGTATGACCGCACCGTGGAGGCCAATCAGTTCGTTCAGACAAGGCATTATAAGTTTGAGGGCGTCATTCACCACTACCTTAAGGACAGTATGGATGTCGTCTTGTTATCTTCATTCTTTGCGACATTTACCAGTCCTGAAGTCGGCAAGCACAATGTGGTCTTTGAGGAATTGGAAATTGATAATTTGAATTATAGACTTGCCAACGGACGCTTTGAGTGCGAGGGAGAAATCACCAAAATAACTCTCAATATCTCCTTGTTATCTGAAGAATTTGTTTATGACGCTGAGCCCAAAACGCTTACTCCCGTCGTTACGGGACTTGAGGGCGATGTGGTAAATTATACCTTAACATATCGAGGAACGGGCACTACTTCCTATGGTCCAACAGAGCAGCCTCCTACTACTGCAGGAACATACAGGGTCACCGTCACCACAAATGACCCGAACTATGTGAGCAGGAATCTGGAGGCGGATATGATAATCCGAAAGGCTGAAGTCGAAATAAAGATAAACGGCGACCTTGTACAGACATACGGCAGTGTAACGGGCGTTTCGGGCAGGGCGCATGGTCTTAAGGGATATACTCAAACCGTACCTGTGCGGTACTTTGACCAAAACGGTCAAGAAGTAAATATCACCACCGCCGACGCCGGGGTTTATACTGCGAAAGCTATTTATAACGCGACGGCGAACTATCACGCTGCGGAAGAGATAGAATACCTTTCCATAAATCCGGCGACTATACCCGTCACTTTGGAAAAGATGAATGACTATATCTATGACGGCGCTATGAAAAGGGCGACGGCGAGTTATTATGACATAAATGGCATGCCCCAATACGCCGATATAAAATATGCCCTTGTCGAGGACGGCAAAGAGACCTTCATAAATGTGGACAATCAAGGCGGTGTCATAAGCTCAATAGCGCCTAAAAACGCCGGCATATACATTTATTATGCGGTCAGCCCGAGCAAAAATTATCTCTTCAGCGGAAATATAAGCGGTTTGTTTGAGATAACCCCGCGTCCTGTCAATATCATTGTCAATGATATTGTTATTGACCAAGGGGATAGGCCCAGCTATTCGTTCACAATAGAGAATATCCCCGCCGGGCAAAGCATCAACGACTTTGAGACCAAGCCGATAATAAAATATTTTGATTTGGATATAGAACAGTTTGTTGAGGGGTGGCCGGAAACTCCGGGAATTTATAGGATAAGACCTGAGGGGGCAAAAAGCGTAAATTATATCATCAGCTATAGCGAGGGCACTCTTGTGGTCAACGCCGTTAAGCTTGTGGCGAATACATCCTATACCGAAGGGCTTGAACTGCAAGGCTCTTTCAGCCCCGACAGCTCCTTGAATGTCAGGGTCATTCAGAGTGGCTCTTTAAGCAAGGTGAGCGCCACATATAATGTTTTCAAATTGACAAATCAAGATTATAAAAATACAACACTGAGCGAAATTTATCAGATATCCTTAATGCAAGGCACTGTGGAAGACGACAATATAACCGTAAGGTTGTTGTTAAGCGGCGCTTTAAGAGGACAAGACAGCTATAAGATTGCGCATATCAGAGAAGACGGCAGCGTAATGATTATTGAGGACGGCGTAGTAGACGGCGAATACTTAGTGTTCACGGTCAGCGAGCTGGGCAACTTCAGTATCATTGTGGAAGAGGATAAGTCCAAAGATAATATTTGGATATATCTGACTATCGGCATAGCTTTGGCAGCGATATTTATAGCGATTATAATAATAAAGAAAAGAGCTTAAATTATTGAGGTGGCTATGACTTTATTAAGGCAAGACAAACATGTGTTAGCGGTTGGGATAATCGTTCTTATTCTATGTTCAATTCTTTTATTGGGCTGGGGAGGGCTTGTAATGGAAAAAGCTTATGCCCAAACCAAGACTGATGTAATCATTGAACTTGAAGAGGGATACGAGCTGTCATACAAGATGGGCGATTATCTTGCGGACGGTCACCCTGACGCCCAATTATTTGGAGTCTTGAAGATTTCAGACGCTCAAACATTGGCGCCCATAGGCGATATCGACAGTACAGATATTACTATTACAAATCAGACAAGCATACTCAATGCGGGAACCTATCAATTGATTTTTTCAATTGAACATGAAGATTATCAAATTTGGTCTAAACAACCCGTTGTTGAACTCAATATCCAAAAAGCAGAGCTCTCTCCCGAAAGCCATAGGTTTATTGGCATAAATCCCATTAAGACATACGATTCTACAGTGGATATGAAAGGCTATGAAATGATTGTTTTCATAGACGGAAACTATGAAAGCGCCCTTGATTTCTTAGCCCAAAATATTGAGACAGAATATAGTATCTCTTATCAAGACAGCGTTGCTTTTCTTGAAAGCAATACGGCATTTTGCCAAAACGGAGACGCTTATCTTATTATAAGAATAGATTATGAACGGGCTTTAACAAGCTTGTTTTTAAGTCTTGAAAACAATGGTCAAAAAGCCAATGAGGTATTGGACGGCTTTATGGAAAACATTGAGTCGTGGCTAAGCGGAAGTTTTGATTTTGAAATTTTTGTCGCTGAACAAATTAAGAATTTGTACTTTACCGATTTGGGAGAGCTGATAGAGCTTGAGGGGGCGGGGTATGTTTATGGACATTATCTGACCAAACATGCCGAATCGGAAAAATCATATGAGATTTATTTTGAGGAATTTGTTCACTCCAACTATCAATTTGATGCTGATTCCGTTACTGGTCAAGACGGGTTTGTGGACAAGGCTGTTTTGGCACTTCAATTTGCTGAGATAACAGGCACTTATGGAGAGCGTTTGCCGGATTCCTATCAAGTCGATTTCTTAACCCAAGACTTTTTCTATCAGATGACGGGATTGTATCCCGCCCAAGTGGACGGAATTTATTTTACGCTTCCTCATATTGTGCGTGGAACCTATGACTATGCGACCTTTCAAAACCATTTATATTACCATAAACTCCTTACTGATTTCTATCCAAACGACATAAGCGAAGTCACAGAATTCTATAATGACGAAAGATTCGTTATGCCATTTCAGCTTCAAGATATCGGCATTGAGTACCCCGATCCGCTTAATGTGTATCTTTCACTTGATATGATAGCGCAGGGGCGTACCAAATATCCGCTGATGCCTTTGCAAGAAATTGATAATTATAGAATTGTCGACCCCACCAATTTATACAATCCCGAAAATGTCATGGGCCTGAATATCATGCCTCTTTTTTCTCTATTTGCTAAAGATTTGAATATAGACGGGATCGATATAGAATTTCATAAGGAATATAACAGCCTTGCCGACGCTTCGGTGACGGCTCAAGCGAGCATCACTGATTTTATCATCGGGCAAGATGCACTTTTTGAACTCATTGTCAAGGCGAAGTTTTTGGCGCCAGATATGAGTGAACAGCCCAATGCCCATAATGACTTATTTATCGGAGACTTGGAAATCGAACTTAAGCCCGTGTATGGTCAAGGCGGTTTTACTGATGACGAGCTTGACTTGATGACCTATAACTATAATATAGTAATTGAGAGCTTTTTGGATAAGTTAAACACATATTCGTTGGATACGGTCTTAGAGGTGTATATAAACTCCTTGGCTGAATGGATTTCTTATGACGAATATTTATCTGACCATAGCGGGGAAGGAATTATTGATTATAGACTTGCGGGCATAAATGAGGATGTAATAAAAATCAATCCTACCCAAATGACTATCTCCCCCGTTCCCAATCAGCAGATGATTTATGGCAACGATATTATGCTGGGATTTGAGTATCTATATCAAAACTTTTATCAAGACAACCCCGAAAGCATATTTAAGGTGTATTATAGATTGGAATATGAAAGCGGAGATTTGGTCTATGAGGGCTTAAACAGCGAGCCCACCCAGCTTTTGCCACAATTCACATATTATTTGATAATCGAGTCTTGGGAAGTTATAGACAGCGAATGGGAGAATTATTTCGGCTTAAACTACAATATTGAGATATCTTCAGACCGTATGCCTTTTGAGGTGATAAAAGGGCAATTGAGCTTTGAGGTTGCGGACGCTGAAAAATTTTATGGGGACTTGGACCCTGAATTTAGTTTCAAGTCTATATCGGGAGCGCGTGACAGCGATATAGATTCTTTAATAAGTCTATTGGCGAGGACGGCGGATACCAGCCTGTTTGAGAATGTGGGAGAGTATATTGAGATTGAGCTGAACACACATCCGTATTATGACTTTGCTCTGGCGGCAAACGGACAGCTTGTTATTTCTAAGAGGACGGTGCTTATCGAGCCTATTGAGTTTGAAGTGGAATACGGTGTGGCGGACTATTATACCAAACAGTTCACCGTCACCAAGGGCTATACCGTGGGCGGTTTTCCCGCTTTTCCAAGTCAGACTTTTGAAATCGATGTCTTGCATAACTGTCTTTTGTACGACTTGAATTGCTCAGATTCTTATTCACACAGCGTTTTGGACGCTCAACTTATCGGAACTCATTCGGAGAATTTGCATGCCGAACTCATAAATGGAGACAATAAGATAAAAATCATACCCAAAGAGATTCAAGCGGACTTGTCTGTTCAAGGCGGCGACAATACGGCGTACTTAAGATTATTAAAGACATACGACAATGAAGCTTTGCGCTTTAGCCTTAAAGACCCTGAATTTGATTATGGTCTGGACTTGATTGGAGAATATGACCCCTTGACGCCTTATCAAAGGGCAGTCAATGCCGCAAATGTGGATATCGAATTGCCTTATGGCGAAAAAATATTCTATGCGGATATTGCAGGCTATCAAGATTTTTCCGAAGAAGACGCTTATCAGACGGTAAGAGTAGGGTATAAGAAGATATTTATTGAATATATAGTGATTGCCTCTAAAATAAGCGGTTTTGCCGAACAAAGACCTGACCAAAATTATATCTTTGTGGTGCCCAGCGAATGCAGGGGAGAAATCACTCAAAGAGATTTCCAAGTGAACACCAAGCCTTTAGGCTCCGAGTCATATATAAAAACATATGATGGCATGCCCTACCGTCTCCCGTTTTCGTCCAGCATGACAGGGCAGGGGCTTTTGAGCGGTCATTATATTCTGCCTTCTTCGTTATGGTTTGAGAGCGTAAGCGCGAGTGTGGGACGCAATATTGCATTGACGGCGGTTACTTCAGAGCTTATTATTTTGGACCAAGATGAACATGATGTGACTGAAAACTATAACTTGGCGACAACCGACTTCAACCAAGCTGATATAGAAAAGAGGATAATAAATGTAAGCATTGAGGGCGGAAATATCCAATACGGCTATGACGGAACAAGGATTTATATCGACTTGTCAAGCGGTATGGTTTATAGGCATATCCCCGACGGCGAAGATACCCCTGTTTTGGAATATTCTTTGATCTTTACTTATAGTTATAACAACTATAATCAAGAGAATTCTCTTGAAACTGTGTTTGTGGAAGACCATATTGTATTTGGTTCATTTATTACCGCACACTCAAACGCCGGAACGAATATCCCATTAAATATTGTTCATGAGGTTATACGCATATTGGACGGTGAAGACATCGATTATGCGGAAAACTATACCTTAGTCTCCACAATAGGGGCAAATGTGCAAAAAAGACCGATTTTAATAGATATCTTCCCGCTTGAAGAGCCCGAATATATCTATGAAACCACATATAACGGCGAAATAGTGATGATTGAGGTCTCTTCTGATTTTGAGCCCTCTATGATAGTGGACGGAAGTCTTGTGGAAGGGCATTCGCTCTGGGGATATAGGGGAACAGCCGATCCCGATGTGCGTTTAATCGATATGCAAGCCGCGCCCAAGGACTTTTCCACAAACTATGATTTGACAGTAACCGACCCTTCGCTCAATAACTTGACGGCGAATTATCAAATAGATTTTGTCAATAGAAAAGCAATAATCTATCCCATAACTTTGACTATTGACATATATAATGACACCAGTTTCCCCAAAGAAAAGCACTATGACGGCATGCCGTTTGATATAGAAGTCACCGACGAAATGGATATTGAAAACAAATTGATTGACGGCGAAAAAATCAGCGGGGGATTGCTCTCCACATGGGACGAGCTTAGCCAAAGCTGGGACGCCAATGTATATACCTTAAATGAATATGGCGAAATTGTATATGACGAATTTGGAGACTATATTCCCAAAGAGTTGAGAATCTTCTTGGATATTTATATTACAAAGGCGGACGGAGCGGACAGTTCAAACAATTATCAAATAGCTTTACAAAACAATTATGTCAAGATTTTGCCTAAGCTTGTGGATATCGTTATGCAAAACCAATACTCCATGCAAGCGGTCTATAAAGGAGAGGTCCACGCTTTTCCGATTACGGATGCTATGGTTACCGAACATAATCAGCCTCTTGTCAACGGCTTGGTGGGTCTGCATACGGTATCGCAAGATTCCCAGCCTTTGCTGGCGTCAGAGATTAACGCAGGAGAAAACATTGAGATAATATACCCTGTCGATCAGATATATATCCAAGACGAAGTGGGAAGTGCGCTGGCAACTCATAACTATTCCTTTAATTACTTAGAGGCTTATATAGATATCCTCAAAAGACCTATTCAAATCGATGTCAGTCTTTCAGAATATGACTTGTTTAAGACATACGATACTTTTGAATATAGAATTGAATTGAACAACAGTATGGACGCCGACAAAGACACCCTTGAAGCGGGTCTTGTCCGTACTGTAGATTTTATGCATAATCTTACGGGAAATGCTTATACACAAGACGAATTTGTAGCAAGCCAAAAACCGCTTCTATATGAAAATGTCAAAATCTTACACAATTCATCTGAAGATGTTACTGATAACTATGATATATCCTTCGCCTATGTCACAGTCGCCATAAATAAAAAGGTCGTGGATATAAACTTAAATGTTGAGCTTGAGGACGGCTGGCTCAAAAAAGTTTATGACGAACAAAAGCTTGAAGTCATACTGACTCCTAATATGCTGACTGGACTTGAAGGAATGGACTATTTGGGGGACGGCAGCTTTGTCAGAACAAATGGGGTTGACTTTGGAATTTATGACATGGGACTGCAAGGTGAAGCACAAATAATAATAAATAGAGAGGGCGTGGAAGGAAACCTTGCATCCAATTATAGCTTCGTATATCCGTTTGACGGCGGAAAGGTGGAGATTCAAAAACGCAATATTACAATAAGCGTACGACATTCGGATTTGTGGCATAGAGATGAATATTTGATAAGCGGTCTTAATGGTATGTATTTTGATAACTATTTTACCGTGGACTTTAGGAATTATTATATTGATTTGTTTGACAATGACACAAACGGTCTGGGGTTTGAGCTGGTGGCGGGACATTTCTTTGCAGACGGAAGCAGAATAACCTCTGACAAAAATGTGGGAGAGCGTATCTTGCTTGAAGACTATCAGAACGCCTTGATATTCAACTCCGCTGAAGATGATGTGACCGACAACTATGACATAAGCTATGAAGATAGCTATTTTGAAATTTATAAGAGAAAGATATTCCTTGATGTCGCCCGAGACCAAACAGGCGACACAAGCGCATATGATGAAAACAATTCTTTCATAAAGCCCTATGATAGGCGTGTGTTTGAGATAGGGCTTCATACTCAAATGTCTATTGAGAAAGAGGAATATCCTTTGATAGTCCAAGGTCACACAATTGTGGGCGGTTCCCTTGTGTCCGAGGATAGTTTTGTATCCAGAAACGCACTTAATGAAGTTATATCAAAACCTTTGATTTGGGGTTCCGATATTGTTATATTGGATAACCAAGGAGAGGTTGTCACGAACAATTATGATATTGATTTTGAAACAACCGAACAGAATTTTGAACAAAGATTTGTAACAATCTTGCCCCAAACAATAGTAATAGATATTTTGAAAGGAGTGCCTCCTCATACAAAACCCTATGACGGTCAGCCTTTCCAACTGACAATAATTAATTCAATGGTAGTTGACTTATACGAAACTGACGGAAAACTGGTCAGTGGTTTTATGGGAGACCTTAACCAAAGCGGAGTGCTTATAAATAGAGATATAATACGCCCCTCAAGCGGTTATCTTATCACACAAACCCCCGATGTTGCTTTTGATGAGGGCAATGTCACGCACAAACCCTTGGTGGTCGGAAAAGATATCGTCATAGAGAATCCCAACCAAGAAGATGTGACGGTAAACTATGATATCCACTATTATCAGAATGTATACAACCTTGGCACATGGTATAATATTGTTGACCGATATCCCGACTATGAGACTCATTTGCCGGTAGCGGTCATTACGCTAAAAGATTTGACTTTGACTTTAATTAATTATTCGCATAGCGACGAATACAAGACGAAAATTCAAAAATATTATGACGGACAGCCTCTTGATATTCTTGTGGGCTTTCAAAACGGCGAAGTACTGTTGGAAGACGGTGCAATCATTAATGACAATCTTTCCGACCTGGTATCTTTGTCTGGGCTTGTTTCGGGTGAATACGCATGTTATAGGCTCTATACCTCGGACGGCAATGTGGCGCAATACAAGAATTGGAATTATCAAGCAGTAGAGATTCTCAACAAAGACGGTGAAAGCAGTCTTACGAACTATAACCTAAGATATCAAAGGGAGAGCTTTGCTCAAATCCGCCCAAGGCAAATCGTCGTGGATGTAAATACAGGCGCAGAAATGCCCAAACATGTATACGATGCTGATTATTACAGAGTGGAACTGACAAACGATATGATTGTCAAGAACGCTGATAATAATAGAGTACTTGATATATTTGACAGTTTGGGGCTTCTGGAGGGGCATAACATTACTTCCGGCATAAGGCGGAGCGAATCGCGGGATGTGGGAATACATAGATTGGTGCCCGACACTTTGATTACAATTTATAACCAATTAGGGCAGGATGTGACCAATCAATATATTATTTTTGACGGACAAAACCAGCTTGTGGAAATTATTCCCGCCCAGCTCATAATAGACCTTGACCACAATCCCGAAATCCAAAGGCAGAAAGTATATGACGGACAGCCGTTTGTTATACCGCTTAATTATCCCAATATCGTCCAAGGGCTAAAGTCACCAGACCACTATGTGGCGCAAGGGCTTATAACCACGCTTGACAAGTCGGCGGGCGAGGACAAGCAAACCGTTTGCGATTTTGAAACGATAATCATTAATCAAGAACAGACGGGAATTCACTTGGATGTGACCAGAAACTATGAGTTTGTATATGTGCCCCGAACACTGACAATTCTTCAAAAGGGCATAAGAATCTTTAATCATAGCCCTTATTATAAGTCTTACAACAATACCACTACCATTAATCTGCAAGAAAAGCATTACAGATTTGGAGAAGGGGACATTATTCCCGGCGATATTGTGAAACTCATAAGCTACAACGCGGAGTTTTCCAGCCCCATGCCGGGCGGAACGGGCGAAACAATCACCGTGTCTGACTGCGTGATAGATAACGAAAACTATTATCTTATAGAAAAATCATTTACTATCACCGGGCACATTGTTGAATATACGCCTCAAGTAAGCGTAGAGGATAACAAACCCATTGAGGGCACTAAAGGCGTGATATTTGTTTATGATTCTTTGCCCAAAACTGCGACCTATACGGTGAGCGGTCTTGACGGCGTCAATGTAAAGCATTCAGTAAAATATCAGGTTTTCGGCGCACCCGAAGGGGAATACATGACATCGTTGCCCACAGAGGCTGGGCTTTACAAAATGATTCTCGAAACTCAGGACGAGGACTATCCATACTGGCAAGGCGATGTAATAATGATACAAATAAACCCCGCGGAGGTCAATATTACTTTCTTAGGCTCCCAAAATCAAATTTATGGCGCTGTGACCGATATCACCGCAAGGGCTCAAGGTGCGGGAGGCTTGAACCAGTCCATACAAATCGATATCGTTCCTAATGCAACGGGATACACATATCCCGAAGCGGGAGAATATACGATACACGCCTCTTTCAATACAGAACTCAACAACCCCAACTATCTGCCCCGAGAAGTGCAAATTCCTTTGACAATCCAAAAAAGGACAATAACGGTAGAGTACGGCGAGAGCGACTTTGTATATGACGGCACATATAAGACCGTCCAAGTCAGCATCAGGAGCGGAGAAATCCTTCCTCAAGACTTGGAGACAGTAACCGACAATAGTCTTATCGTAACTTATTCTCCCCAGTCCGTAAAATCGGCTGGAGAATATCAAATGAATGTGGACATAGACAGCAACAATTATCAAATAACCAATAACAGCCACTCCTTTGTGATAGCAAAAAAAGACCTCATCATAATGGCGCTAATTAATTCTTCAACCCGAGCCATTTTAAACGAAGGGGATAAGTTTGTGGCGACTATTGAGTATAGCGGCTTTGTGTCGGGAGAGAACCGTGAATACCTGCAAAAACCCGCATTTTTGCCCTATGTGCCCAAAACGGCGATTACTGAAATGGAAATTATGCCTTTTGGGGCGGAGAGCCAAAACTATCGATTTGAGTATGTCCCCGCTTACATAACGATAATCCCAAGAAAGGTCAGCGAGATAGAGTCCTCAAACGGTCTTGCCGTTGTATTGGGAGAATTCGGTTCGTATACCACCTTAAATGCGAAATTAATCGAGGCGAATATATCAAATCCTGACTTCTATTTACTAAATGAGAAATTGAAAAACAGCTTCTCCGGCACCGACTTCTTAAGCGAATATAAGGCGGAGCTTGCATACAGGCTTCAGTTGGGCGGGGAAGAGCCGATAGGCAGCACGCAGATAAAGTTAAGGCTGCCTGCAAATATGCAGTCCAAGAAAAATCTTGTAGTGGTTCATTTTGGCGAGGGGGGCAGCTATGAGCTCTTGCCCGCATATCGTGAAGGAGAGTTCTTGGTCTTAAACGCTGACGGCTTAGGCGACTTAGTGATTATGGCGTCCAAGCCCGGACTCAACAGAACGACCACAATACTACTGTTTATTGCTCCTGTGGCTTTGTTCGGACTTGTGCTGTTGTTCTATATGCTCTTTAGGCGAAAATACGACTGACGCCCAGAATTCAGGTAATCTTTGAAAAGGGGAAAGCGTATATACTTTTCCCTTTTAATTTCATCTTAAATTAAGCTTAATTAATCTTGTATATAAAAAAGAATTATGGTAAACTTTATATGTTAATTTTTTTATAAAAGGAGCATTACGAAATGAAACTGTCTAAGGAAAGAATAGAAAAAACCGTTGATTATATTTGTGACGGCATTAAGGATGTGATTGTCAATTTTGGCAAAAGAGACCCCGGCAGCGACGGCGAGAGAAAGGCGCAAGAACATTTTGCCGAAGAGCTTCGCAAATATTCAGACCATGTGACCATAGAAGACTTTAAGGTCAATCCTCATTCTTTCATGGGCTGGATTCCAATAACGGTTACGCTGATACTTATCGCTTATGTAATTTCTTTCTTTATTCCCTTTTTGGCGCTGATTTTAGTAGTAATCGGTGCTATTCCCATGATTTCTCAATTTGTATTGTACAAACAGCTTTTAGACCCGCTTTTTCCCGAAAAAGTGTCCTGCAATGTCATGGCTGTTAAGAAACCCAAAGGCGAAGTCAAAAGAAGAATAGTATTCAATGGTCATACCGACGCTACATGGGAATGGACTTATAACTATAAATATGGCTTTTTGGGATTCACTTTGATGTTTTTGACCTCTATTATTGGAGTAGTGTATTTTGTGGCGTACATAATCACCACTATTATTATTCAAGGAGCGGGAGTTATTTCCATAAACGGAACTCCGCTGATTATGGGGCTGGTATGCCTTGTGTTTGTGCCTTTTTGGATAGGAATGTATTGGTTCTCAAATACCAAAGAAGTTGTTGACGGCGCAAACGACAACCTCACGGCATGCCTTATGTCTATGGCGGTGCTCAAGACTTTGAAAGAGGAAAATATAGAATTTGAGAATACTGAGGTATGCGCACTTTTGACGGGCTCTGAAGAAGCCGGTCTTAGAGGAGCAAAGGCTTTTGCAAAAGCCCATAAGGACGATTTCAACGATTGTGAGACTATCTTCATCCCCATGGAGACCTTAAGGGAGATAGAACACCTGACAATATACACCAAAGACTTGAACGGCTTGGTCAAGGCAGATAAAGATGTAGCGGCGCTTATCAAAAAAGCGGCTCAAAATATAGGCATAGATATTCCTTACGGCACGGTGACTGTGGGATCAACGGACGCGGCAGCGCTTTGTCAAGGGGGTTTGAAAGCTTGCTGTCTTGCGGCGCTTGACCATAATTTGAAAGATTATTACCACACCAGAAGAGACTCCTATGACAACCTTGACAAAGAGTGTTTGGGCGTGGTATATGATATCGTTATGGAAACCCTCGACCTATACGACAAGGAAGGTCTGAGCGGGGTTGCGGAAAAATAATTTCTTAAACTAATTGATAGTTTATTTTCAAAAGATAAATAGATTTTAGGGAGAAGCTATGCTCAAACAAAAAATAAGGAAGTTCTATAAAAGAAGAAAAACGCTGTTTATTGTCTTGTTATGCGTGGTTCTTCTTTTTACATCCGCATTGGGGCTGTTTTTGTCAAGCGGCATTCCCAAAGTTCAGCCCGTTGAGTCATATGACGGCGACAACAGTTACATAACCTTTGATGACAAAACCCGGATTGCCGCCCATAGGGCGGGCAGGGGGATAGCACCCGAAAATACGCTTATGGCGGTTGAAAAATGCCTATCTTCGCCAAACTTCAGAACTGACATACTCGAAATCGACCTTAGAATAACTTCTGACGAAAAGCTTGTGTTGCTGCATGACGATACTTTCGACCGTACAAGCAACGCAAAAGAGCATTTTGGACATCGAAAAGTATATCCTTATGAAAAGACTTATGGAGAGCTTAAAGAGCTTAATTTGGGCGAAAATTTTGAAGACCCCGACGGGAATTTTCCTTATAGGGGTTTGAGGGGAGAGGATATTCCATATAACCTAAAGGTGATTTCATTTTTGGAATTATTAGAGATTTTGAGGTCAGAACCATACAAAAATTATGACATTAAGTACATAATAGAAATAAAAGACAAAGGCGATTTGGGAAGACGGGCGATGGATCTTCTCTATGAAATGTTGGAAGAATATGATATCATAGATAAGACCATTATCGGAACATTCAACCAAAGCGTAATCGACCATATCGACGAGAACTATCCGCTTATCACAAGATCGGCAAGCATGAGCGAGGTCTTGGACTTTTATTTCAGCTGTGTCTTTAATGTGGATATCAGCTCAAAAAACTATAAGTTTAAGGTCTTGCAGATACCTTATAAACAGTTCGGCATAAACTTCGGGAAAAAGAGCATAGTCGACTATGCTCATCATTATGGAATAGCTTTGCAGTATTGGACGGTAAACAAGGAAAGGCACTTGAAACATCTTGTAAATATAGGGGCGGACGCCGTCATAACCGATTTCCCAGATTTAGCATATGAAATTATCAATAGAAAATAGGAGGGCATTATGTTAGATAAATTTAAATTTAAGATTTGGTACAAACTCAATGGACAAAACTTGAGTTCAGAAAAGACCGATTGTGAGCATTATGAGATGAAGTGGAACTATACGAATAACAACAGGCTAACACTCTCAATTCTGCCCAAGACCCCGATAGAGCTTATTAGGACAAGCCTTGTCTATGACTATAAGTATAAGGACTCTTCGAAGGTCTTTGTCAACGGCTATCAGTCATGGTCCACATCCCGCGAATACAGAAAAGGGGATATGCAAAAAGGTCTTATGGGCTTGGCGAAATATTCACCGATAAAGAAAATAGCCGCTCTTTTCGGGGACTATACATTTGTGGAATATCCCAAAAGAGCGGGCGTGTTCCACAGCTTCACATACGGCTATGTAAAGAACGGAGACGAACTTTATTTCATAGGTTCGCTGACCGAAAGACAGGGCTTTACTATCATATGGTATGACATGAACGAAAACACGCTCTCTATTGACAAAGATGTGGAAGGCGTAATCATTGAGAATGAGTATGCGCTGTATGATATCTATACGGCGGAGGGCGGATATAATGAGGTCTTTGACAAGTACTTTATCGCTATGAATATCAAAAAGCCCAAAAAGAAGTTCATGTGCGGTTACACATCTTGGTACAATTATTTTGGAAAAATAACCGAAAAGATAATTCTTAGGGACTTGGAGGGTATGTCCTCTCTTGGCGACAAAGCCGATATATTTCAGATTGATGACGGATATCAGTCGGCGGTGGGGGACTGGACCATTGTCGACAAAGAAAAATTTCCCAGCGGCATGAAATACATCGCCGATAAGATTCACTCAAACGGCTACTTGGCGGGAATATGGCTTGCGCCTTTCAACGCCCAAAGGACTTCCAAAGTTGCCAATGAGCATGTGGATTGGCTGGTCAAAGACAAATCGGGAAAGCCTGCTTTAGGAAACTTTGGATGGGGCGGAGCTTATATCATAGATTTTTATAACAAGGAAGCCGCCGAATATATCAAATCGTTCTTCCATACCGTAGTTAGGGAATGGGGCTATGATATGGTCAAACTGGATTTTCTATACAGCGAATGCCTGCACCCCAGATACAACAAGTCCAGAGGTCAGATTATGTGCGAAGCAATGGATTTCTTGAGAGAATGCGTAGGGGAGGATAAATTCATACTTGGATGCGGAGTGCCCTTAGGTCCGTGTTTTGGCGTCGTAGACTTTTGCAGAATAAGCTGTGATGTGGACTTAAGCTTTATGGATAAGTTCTATATCAAACACGCCAACCAAGAGATAGTCCGTACCAGAATGGCGATAAACAACACAATATTCCGCCGTCACTTAAACGGCAGAGCTTTTGTCAACGACCCCGATGTCTTCTTCTTAAGGGAAAACGATTTAACGGATAAAGACCCGCTTTTCTTGAAAAGAGGCAGGCTTAAGTTCACATGGGAGCAAAAGAAACTTCTTGCAAAAATCAACAATATGTGCGGGAGCGTATTGTTCGTCTCTGACAACATAGGGGATTTTGAAAAGGAACAGCTTGATGTTCTGAAAGATGCGTTTAAGCCTACCAAACTTCAAGTTTTGGATGCCGAATATGTGTCTGAAGATGATATTGTGATAACTTATATGGACAATAAGGAAATGTATAGGCTGGAGTTTAATATCAAAGACGGAAAGAGTAAAACAGTTAAAGTTAAGTAATAAAAAGACTCATTGCCTTTTGATAAAAACATTTTCTTAATGAGAAGTGATATTGCCCTTTAGAGTGGATACGCTCTAAGGGGCATTGTATTTTTGTGATTAGAAAAACATCGAATAATCATAATAAGCCTTAAGTCCATTTAGAGCTTGTCGGTAGCAATATTAAAAGAAATTTTGTCTTTTGGCACATCTTTTGATAAAGAAAAGAGGCTGCCTAATATAAGAAAAAACACCACAAAATCTAACCCACATAATAAACCCAAACCCAATTTAGAGCTTGTTAGCAGCAATAACAAAGGGATTTGTCTTTCGCAAAGGAATATAGTATTCGAATCAAATAAAATCTCCCACAACCAAACCTTAAAATAAAATTTAAGCCCATAAAGAGTCTGTCAGCAGTAACAACAAAGGCAAAAGAATTTGTTAGTGCGTGTTATGGAACGCTTTCAAACGGAAGCGGAACAAAAAACAAATAAACTATAAAAGAGAATGAATTTTCAGCGTGTCAACATATACTAGTTATATGTCGCAAAAATCTATAATTACATTAGCCATTGACAATGACGGCGCCAAACAATATCTGCAAGATAGTTTAGAGTATAGGGGTATTAAATATGTATATGACAGCAATAAATTAAGGGCAAAGTTTGAATTGGAATGCGAAGCCGATGCGGCAAGGGCAATCGCCGCAGAGATAATTTTATACTTTTTCAAATTTGAGGAAATCTATAAACAGCTAAAGAAATGTGCCATAAAAAACATGTGCTTTTATGCCTATATAGGCTCTATACTTAGCATTGACTTTGAACAAGAGAAAGCCCGCTTAATCAAGGATATGCAAAAAATGGGTTCTACCATAAGCGTGGACGGATTTTATAATTTTTGTTCAGAACAGATGAGGAACAATTGGAAAAGCCTTTCCCAGCTTGCTTATAAGCTCTATAACCAATGCGAAAGCGAAGAGGATGTATTCGAATTGACCTCGTTTATGTTGAGTGTGGACGGTGAGGGCTGTTCGATTATTGTTATAGAAAGCTGCCGTCCTGTTAAGATTATGAAAAATAGGGTAAGGGTGCCGCTTCTAAATATCTTTAACAAAGTGGAATTTAATGTTATCGCCACTATCTTAAGCCACCGCCCCACAAATATTATCGTATTGAGACCCGACGAAATGGAGCCCGCCTTAATGGACGCCATACATTCTCTTGGAGAGTAGCCAAGAATTAGAAGAGCTTTTTTGAACTTCCGAAGTCGTTTGACAAGATTTAATATTTTTGCTAACATACATAGAGAACTGTCTATATGAGTGAAGGAATGTAATGCAATACGGATTTGACGAATACGCAATAATTTTTAAGGCGATGAGCGACGAAACACGACTTAAAATATTGGCAATGCTCACAAAGGGCGCAACTTGCGCCTGTCATATTTTAGAGGAATTTCATTTTACACAACCAACGCTTTCATATCACATGAAACAATTGACCGACAGCGGACTGGTCGTTGCAAATAAAAAGAAAAAGTGGGTTTATTATTCGATAAACAAAGAGCGGATGAACTTATTACATGAATATATATCCAAGCTAATCGAACCAAATACCGAATTATTGTGATGTAGAGAAAAAACTGCAATATAATAGCATTAAGGAATAATAGTTTATAAACATCTTAAAACAAGCAAGGAGGCAAAAATGGCGGATAAGGAAAAAATAAGAGGATATATTAGAACGCAGTACACAAAGGTTGCGAAGCGTGAAGTTCAATCCTGTTGTAGTGGCGGGTGTGGATGCAGTGATACTTCGGCGGATATTGGTGAGATTACAAAGAGACTTGGATATAGCGAACAAGATTTCTACGATGCGCCCTATGAATCAAATATGGGCTTAGGCTGTGGGAATCCTGTGGCGATAGCATCGCTCAAAGAGGGAGAAATTGTACTTGATTTAGGGAGTGGCGGCGGTT
>DUON01000020.1 GCA_012838805.1 Clostridiales bacterium | reverse complement strand
CTTATAACGCTTACTATTCAATGTTGACCTGATCTAAAACCTATAAAAAACAGACCATATTATATTTAGCTAATATGTCTTTTGACAAAGAAAACAGGCTGCCTAATTAAGAAAAAACAAAATCTTGGTGGAGGTGCGGGGAGTTGAACCCCGGTCCTTATGATATTTGAAATGATTTTCTACATACTTAGCTTTATTGGTTTGTTGTCGCTTGGGAAGGTCAATAAAGCAAGCCCTTCCGTCGCCAAGCCTTTGAAGCTGCGCGTCATACAAGGCTACTCTGACACGCCGTTCCCTACTTACGACGCCCCGCATCCATTCGTAGGCCTATGGAGGGGACGGCAGCCATTAAGCGGCTGCTAAGCTTAAACTTCTGTTATCAGCGTTTAATTTTAAGTTCCGTTTTTACGAAGCCGAGCCTTCGGTATGCTTGTCATTCCCGATATTCACAAGTCGAATCCAAAACACCCCCATATCGGACTTCTATTATAGTTTATTATATCCAAATTGTCAAAGCTTATGTTCGGCTTTTTTTATCATCTCCAAGCTCTTCTTAAGCCGTCTCAAACTCTCATCCTTGCCCAAAAGTTCCGCCATTTCTATGGCTCCGCCCGGCGTGGACGCCCTGCCCGTCAGAGCAACCCTTACCGAGTACATCGTTTGACCTTTCTTAACCCCCATTTTTTCACTGATTCTTGTCAAAGCGTCCATGATACTATCAGTGGTGAACTCTATCTCTTTCAAGGCTTTTAGGGCTTCCTCAATAAGCGGTTTGGCTGCCTTAAAGTCGGTTTTCATTCTCTTGTGATAATAAAGCCCCAAATCAAAATCCCCAAATTCCGTCAAAAAATCCACGCTATTATAAATATCCGAAAAAACTTCGCATCTTCCGTGCAAAAGTTGGGAAAGCTTCAAGGTATCGAATTTGTCTACAAGGTCCATTTTTTGATAATAACTTAAGGCGATATCGTGAAATTCCTCAAGCGTCAGCTCTCTTATATACTGGGCATTGAGCCACTTCATCTTCTGTTCGTCAAAGATGCTTGGGGATTTGGAAATACCGTCTATATCAAAAGCATCTATAAGCTCCTGCATGCTCAATTTTTCTTGATTGTCCTTGGGAGACCAGCCCAAGAGTGCGATATAGTTGACTATGGCATGGGGCAGATAGCCTTTATTCAAAAAGTCTTCAAAGTTGGCGTCGCCATAACGCTTGGAAAGCTTTCTCTTTTGGTCTTTCATAATTGGCGGCAGGTGCATATAATTGGGAGTCTGCCAGCCCATAGCCTCGTATATCAGATTGTACTTGGGAGTGCTGGACAGATATTCTGTGCCCCTTATCACATGGGTTATGCCCATAAGGTGGTCGTCCACCACATTGGCAAAATTATAAGTGGGCATGCCGTCGACTTTTATTAAAATATTATCTTCCAATTCGTCATTGGGGACGGTTATCTTGCCAAAAACCATATCCTCATAAGAACTCAAGCCCTCTGTGGGCATGTTCTGCCTTATCACAAACTCTTCCCCAGCGTCAAGCTTGTCCTGAACTTCTTTTTTGGACAGCTTTAAGCAATGCTTATCATATCTCTTGACGCCTTTCTCATCGGCAAGCGAGCCCAGTCTTTCTTTATCACAAAAACAATAATACGCCCCCCCTCTCTCAATTAGCTTCAAAGCGTATTCCATATATATATCCTTTCTTTGGCTTTGGATATACGGACCGTATCCTCCGCCCACATCCGGACCTTCGTCATGAAATATGCCCGCCTTTCTCAAAGTCGCATAAATGGCGTCCACCGCTCCTTCCACATACCTTTCCCTGTCTGTATCCTCTATCCTTAAAATGAACTTTCCCTTGTGTTTTTTTGCGAAAAGATAAGCGTACAGTGCAGTCCTCAAATTGCCGATGTGCATAAATCCGGTGGGACTGGGCGCGAATCTGGTTCTTATCATCTATATGCTCCTTTTGTTTTTCGTACCTTATAGTTTAACACATTTTTGTATATTAGTGTATAATAATTTATAGAAAGTTTTTTTGGAGGACAGATGACTTTTAGATATTATGATGCGATAATTACTCTTCAAGATATTTTGCAAATAAATTCGGTAGAAAGCGCCGCACTTACGGGCTATCCGTTTGGAAAAGGCGTGGGTAAGTGCTTGGAATATTGCCTTGACCTCTTCACAAGGTTAGGCTTTAAGACCAAAAATGTGGACGGATATTGCGGCTGGGCGGAGATAGGCGAAGGAGAGCTGTTTGGCATCCTTGTCCATTTGGATGTGGTGCCCGAAGGCGAGGGTTGGAGCTATCCGCCGTTCGGCGCGGTCATAGACAAAAACAGAATTTACGCACGGGGGGCGATAGACGACAAAGGTCCTTTTGTGGCTTGTCTGTATGCGGTTATGCAACTTATACAAAAGGGATATAAACCTA
Organism: Clostridiales bacterium; assembly: GCA_012838805.1. Lineage (GTDB taxonomy): Bacteria > Bacillota > Clostridia > Christensenellales > DTU072 > DTU072. The sequence goes on along the minus strand of DUON01000020.1, from coordinate 91,020 downwards.
AGAAGAGGCTGAGGTTTATTTTGGGGTGCGACGAGGAAAGCGGCTGGGAGTGCATAAAGCGATATATGCAGACGGAGGAGATTCCCGCAAGCGGTTTTGCGCCTGACGCCGATTTCCCGGTCATAAATTGTGAAAAAGGCGTGGTGTACCACACCATTTCCTTTGAGCTTCCCAAGGGCATAGACGACATATACGGCGGAGACAGAGCAAATATCGTTCCAAACTCTGCTTATTGCAAGGTCAAGAGTTCGGACGAGATAGAACAAAGGGCGCGCGAAATGAATGTGGCTTATAGAAAGGAAAACGACAAGCTCCTGCTTTGCGCAAAAGGCATATCTGCGCACGGCAGCCGCCCCGAACAAGGCGAGAACGCACTCTATAAACTCTTCTATTGCCTTGGGGGGAAGTACCAGCAGTTTGAAAAGCTTTATCATGTATTCGCCAAAGACCCCGAGGGGGCGGAGCTTAACCTAAAAGACGAAAAGAGTGGCAAGCTTACCCACAATTTAGGCACCTGCCAAATAAAAAATAAAAAGATAGTTTGCGAGCTTGATATTAGATTTCCCATAAGCTATAATAAGGATGATATCACAAAAATCCTTAAGAAAGCTTTGGATTTTGAGATACAAAGAGGAATGTTCCACGACCCGCTCTATTTGGAAGAAGACCACCCTCTTGTGCAAACTCTGCTTCAAGCATACGATGAGGTTATGGGGAATAAAATTCCATCCAAACCCATAGCCATAGGCGGAGGCACATACGCCAGAGCTTTACCTGTGGGCGTCGCTTTTGGCCCTGTATTGCCCAACCAGCACGCTCCCTTGCACGAAAAAGACGAGTATATATCTTTGGAGCATTTTGATTTATTGACCAAGATATATTATAAAGCGATAAAGGAAATTTGTTTTTATGACGGATAAAGACACCAACACCATACAAGTCGGTGACATCACTTTGAGCTATTACCGCAAGGGCAACGGCAAAAAAGCCTTGCTCTTGCTCCACGGAAACGGCGAAGACGCCACCATTTTTTCCGAATACCTAACGACTGTAAGCAATGACTTCAAGACCTATGCCATAGATTTGAGGAGTCACGGCAAAAGCGAGTCAGGGGACAAGGACTTCTCCATAAAGACTATGGCTGTGGACATCATGCGGTTTATCCACCAAAAGCCGTTTGAAAAGGTCAGTCTTGTGGGCTATTCGGACGGAGCCAACATCGCCATGATGCTTGCCAAAATCGCCCCCGAACTCATTGAAAAAATGGTCTTGATTTCAGGAAACTTATATTCCAAGGCGCTCAGCAAGCCCTTCTATCATTCCATAAGACTAAAATTCAAGCTGTATGAGCCTTTGAGAAGAGTGAGCAAAAGAATGCGACTCAAAACCACCAAGCTTGCGCTTATGCTCAACAATATCGGCGTTTATCCCGAAGACCTTAACAAAATCGACTTCCCCACGCTGATTGTGGACGCCGAAAGGGATATTATCGACAAAGACCATACCGCTCTTATAGCAAGGAGCATTCCGGGGTCCAAACACATCACCATAAAGGACACCAACCATATGGATATCATAAAAAGCCCCGAACTCTTCAAAGCAATAAACGACTTTATCGCCTAAATGTAGTATAAGTCCTCAAAGCTGTTAAAGCCCGTAGTGTGCGATAAATAACCTATAATTCCGCTGGCTATCTGATACGCCAGTTTTTTTCTGTATTCGTCATCCTGCAAGAGCATATCTTCTTCGGGATTGGATAAGAATCCGCATTCCACTATCGCCGAAGGATACCTCGAACACTTTAATATGTAATATTCTCCTTTTAAGGGCTCAAAGGAACGCTTGGCGTATTCGTTGTTTAAGGTATTCAAGCTGTTTTGCAAAGCCGTCGCAAGCTCTTTGGACTGAACGCTCATCTGCTCAAAAAAGACCTGCGCACCGCGTCTGGTGGAATCGGTGGGGAATTTGTTCATATGTATGCTGACCACGGCTTGGGGCTTGGCTTGGTTTATTATCTCTTTTCTTTTCGCCATATCCGTTCGTTTGAAGTTGCTCTTTACATCTCCATATAGTCCGCCGTCGTCGGTTCTTGTCAAGACCACCCCTATCCCCGCTTTTTCCAAATATTCTTTTACATAATATGTGATTGCAAGGTTGATTACCTTCTCCTGCACTTTTGAGTCGACGCCCGTCACCCCCGCATCCCTTCCGCCATGCCCTGCGTCCAAGACCACTTTATAGTCCTTTTCGGCGTTGACGGCATGGCTATAGTTTATAGAAAGCAGTATAAAAACCAACAATAGCACTACGATTAAAAAAAGTATCAAAAGCGTTTTCTTCTTGACTACCAATATCATTTTTTTTCTCCCTTATTCTATTATATTTGACATATCCCGAAGGTATCCCTAATCTTATCAATTGGAGGCTAAAGAGCCTTGGCGATTTCCCTTTTCCCCATAATTATACATTTTTCGCAGAGTTGTCCACAGAGTTATCCACATAAAATATCAAAGTTTTTTATGTGATGAAATCACAGGTTTTCTTGACTTTTTAATTGTTTTTTAACATGTTTTTTGTTTGTTCTCTTTAATCTTTAGGTGTTTGAAGATAAAATTGTGGATAACTTTAGTTTTTCGACGCTTTAGCGTAAAGGGGGTTATATAACCTAAGTTTGGGTCTCTTTTTGCCGCTCAAAAGAACAACACAAAAGAAACAATAGACAAAATAAAGGTATATGCGGCAAAAGGTAACAACTTTCGGCTTTTTAGTGCCCTTAAGAACAGCTTTATGGCAAGCGCACCGCTTAGAAACGCCGCTATCATTCCTAAAATCAAAGGTCCGACATCCACTCGTTCAAAACCTTTGAATGCCACAAGCTCCACTACGGCGCTTCCTAATATAATAGGAATGCTCAACAAAAAGGCAAAGTCCCCCGCTTGTTCCTTGTCCTGCCCCATTATTATCTGTGTGCATATAGTCGAACCGCTTCGGCTTATTCCGCCGATTACCGCAAGCCCTTGCGCCACACCCGTCAATAAAGCTGTCGAATAGTCCATTTGCTTTTGCTTTTTCCAATTCAAAGAGCCAAATATTAAAAATACCGTGGTGACCATAAACCCAAAAGGCAGGATTCTTTCACTCATAATATCCACATACAACCTCATCAATAAGGCTATGACGATCGTTGGGAGCGTCGCCAGCAGTAAAAACCTAAGCTCCTTGCTCTTGGGGTTTTTTATTAAGTACAGAAGCTTTTTTCTATATACCAGACAGACGGCGAAAAGCGTAGCCACATGCAGCATAAGGTTGAATACCAAAGATTTTTCGCCCACCCCCAACTGCTGTATCAATACAAGGTGTCCGCTGGAGGACACGGGCAAAAATTCAGTCAAACCCTGAATTAAGCCCAATATCAACGCCTCTAAATACGCCAAAAAACCGCCCTCCTTGCTTTACTTCTTTGTTTTTATCTTGTATAATAAGTAAACTAAATTTTATTGATATAGTTATTATATTTATTAACGGAGTATTTTATGAAACTGGGAGTGGTGGGACTGCCCAATGTGGGCAAAAGCACCTTGTTTAATGCGCTAACTAACAATAAAGCACTTGCTGCGAATTATCCCTTTTGCACGATAGAGCCCAATGTTGGGGTGGTGCCAGTAAAAGACGAGCGCGTGGACGCCTTGGCGAAGATGTACGACAGCAAAAAAATAACCTACTCTACAGTGGAATTCGTGGATATCGCAGGGCTTGTAAAAGGTGCAAGCAAGGGAGAGGGGCTGGGCAACAAGTTCTTGTCCCATATCAGAGAAGTGGACGCCATAGTGCATGTGGTCAGATGCTTTAAGGACAACAATATCACGCATGTAAGCGGAGATGTGAATCCCGTCAGCGACATTGAAACCATTAATTTGGAGCTCATATTCGCAGACATTGAGACCCTAAACAGAAGAATTTCGAAAACCAAGACCGCATTGAAAAGCGGAGACAAAAAGTACCTTAAGGAGCTGGATATTTTAGAAAAGCTCTTGGCTTTTTTGGAAGAGGGAAAGCTCGTTCGAACAATGGAACTTGAAAAAGAAGAAAGAGAGTTTGTGGACTCTTTGTTACTCTTGACGGACAAAAAAGTCATCTATGCCGCCAATGTAGGGGAAGATATGGACCTTGATTTGGTTAAGCAAGTCAAGGAACATGCGAACAAAGAAAATAGCGGCGTTGTTGTGCTTTGCGCAAAGCTGGAAGAGGAGCTTGCGGCTTTGGAAGAGGATGAAAAGGCGGCGTTTATCGAAGAGCTGGGCTTGGAAAAAAGCGGTCTGGACAAGCTTGTGCAGGAAAGCTATTCTCTTTTGAACCTTATCAGCTTTCTTACCGCCGGTGAAAAGGAGAGCAGGGCTTGGCGGATACTAAGAGGAACAAAGGCGCCCCAAGCGGCGGGAAAAATCCATACCGACTTTGAGCGAGGGTTTATCCGCGCGGAAGTGATAGAATACCAAAAGCTTATGGAATGCGGGTCTCTTGCCGCCGCTAAAGCCAAAGGGCTGGTACGCAGCGAGGGCAAGGAATATGTGATAAAAGACGGCGATGTGGTGGAATTCCGTTTTAATGTATAAATTAGGAAAATATTGTCTATATGCCAAATATTCTTAAAATGGGACTTGCTATTTTGTATTAACAATTATATAATTATATTATCTATACACATTTTAGGAGAGCATAATGGCTGTAAAAGTTCAAAATGTATCTAACATCCGAAAATCAAAGAGATGGAATGAGAAAGACGACGCCGCCTTGGCGGAGCTTTTGAAGAAAAAAATAAAAGAAGTGGACTTGTCCATTAAAGCAGCTCCCTCTCCGTTTATGCGTTCCAAGCTTAAGGCAAGGAAAGCCCACTACAAGGATATGTATGTCAAGCTTGAAAACGGCACCTACAACGGCGATATTATATTCAGCGAAATGCAGGCAGCCGCTGCTCTTCGCACCAAGGACATCCTCAAGCAAGAAAGGTTTTCCGACCCCGCTCAAGGCAGAAAATATATCAATTCCTATGAGGACATGGACTTTGACTATGAGGCTTATTTCCGAAAGACAAGATATTATGGCGCTTTCTTGCCCATAATCATGACCATAATCACAATTATCTTAATAGCTTTCTTTCTTATCGGAGCGTTTTTGCCAAGAGACTTCAGCCATTCTTTCTATGACAGTTCGGGGCTTAAGATAGACACGCTTTTTTATTTCAAACTTGGACGCAATGAACTCGACTACCGCATAGACAACACGGGAGATTGGCCGGACGGCGACTGGCGGGTGCAAGACAAGAAGCAACAAAGGCTTACATACGGCGAACCTTATATCGACCCCGAAACCCAAGAAGCGCCCGAACATGTGTACTTGTATTCGGACCTTGGCTTAAGAACCATAAACATCAACACCTTCGACATCGTAAAGGCTTGGTTCTATACCAAAATGCTCGCTTCGGTCAGGCTTGACTTTTTGGAAGACCGTGCGCCTTTCCAAGGCATAAGCTGGTTCTATACCAAATACATGCACAGCGCCGAAGAAAACATAGCTTACTTAAGAAACGAAGACGGCTCTTTTGACTTTTCTATTTTAATAAAATACCTCGCCGGCTATGGCACGATATTAAGCGTTATTATAGCGTTTGTGCTCTTGGTGGTATGCTTGGTCATAAATATAGGGCGTATTTTCTCTTATACCTCCCGAAGACTGCATATCCTTCACTTCCTTTTGCTGTTCTTCAGCGTGCTTGCGGTAATTCTGCCGGCGTTTATGGCTATGGAGGGAACGGAGATAGGCCCTGCCTTAAAGAACTATTTTGTCTTTGACCATGTGGAATTTATGACCAAAGAGCAATATACTCTTATGCTCAGTCCACTTGCGTTTGTGCCCGCAGGCGGCGCATTTTTACTTCTGATTCTGCCCAAAATATTCAAAAACAGATTGAAGAGAAAGCCCACCTTTGTACCCAAAGGAAACCGCCCCAGAAGACATTTGGAACATAAAATGGACCAAATCGCATACGGTAATGTTAGAAGAGCGTACCAGTCGAGAAGATAATAAAAATTTATTTATAGACAATAATCTTTTAGGACACTGGTTGTTTTACAATCAGTGTTTCTATAAACGGGAGACTTATGTTTGAAAATATAAAAGCGGATTTACAGGCGGCTTTGGACAAAGACCCCGCAGCGAGAAACAAGTTAGAGGTCATCTTAACTTACAGCGGCTTCAAAGCGATAGTCAAATACAGAATAGCCCATTGGTTTCATAAGAAAGGCTGGTTTCTTTTAGCGCGGATTATCTCTCAGAGAGCCAAGAAAAAGACCGGCATAGAAATACACCCTGCCGCCAAAATAGGCAAGGGAATTTTTATTGACCACGGCAGCGGAGTGGTTATCGGCGAAACAACGGAAATCGGCGACAATGTGACCATTTATCAAGGGGTTACGCTTGGGGGTACGGGAAAGATAAGCGGAAAAAGACACCCTACCATAAAAGACAATGTCATGATAAGCGCGGGAGCCAAGGTCCTTGGACCTGTGGTTATCGGTGAATTCTCCAAAATAGGTGCGGGAAGCGTGGTCTTAAAAGATGTTCCTCCTTATTCCACAGTCGTGGGCGTGCCGGGACGGATAGTAAGGCTTTATGGCAAAAAATACAACGACCTTGACCAAAAACTGCCCGACCCGATTTTGGAAGAACTCAAAAGGCTCAACAATCGGATATCCAGACTTGAAGAGGAGTGCGGCATATTGTCGTGCAAATATTCTATTGCGAACGAAATCGAAGAAACAAAAGAAGGAAACGAGGCGAAATAATGCTGAGAATCTACAACACCTTAACCAGAAAAAAAGAGGAGTTTTCTCCAATTAAAGACAAGCTGGTCACCATGTATTCATGCGGACCTACCGTATATAACTATGCCCATATCGGAAATTTGAGGACATATATCTTTACCGATTTGGTAAGGCGTGTACTGCAATATAACGGCTATAAAATAAAAGGGGTCATGAACATAACCGATGTGGGACACCTTATGGAAGACAGCGACGACGGCGAAGACAAGATGATCAAGGCAAGCCGAGAACAAAAAAAGACGCCTTTAGAAATAGCAAAGTACTATACCTCTGTCTTTTTTGAGGACTTAAAAAAGCTTAACATCCAAAAGCCTGAAGTTATTCCCAAAGCCACCGAACATATATCCGATATGATAAAGTATGTAGAGGCTCTTATGGAACAAGGCTATGCTTATGAGACTTCGGATGGCATATACTTTGATATCTCCAAATTCCCCGAATACGGCAAGCTCTCCGGCATTAACCTTGAAGAGCAGCAGGCGGGCGCAAGGGTGGAAGTAAATTTGGAAAAGAAAAGCCCCTATGACTTCGCGCTTTGGAAAAAAGCCGAGCCCGGGCACATCATGCAATGGGAAAGCCCATGGGGCATGGGATACCCCGGCTGGCACATAGAGTGCAGCGTCATGAGCCAAAAGTATTTGGGAACTTATTTTGACATCCATTCAGGCGGCGTGGACCATATCCCAATCCACCACGAAAACGAAATTGCGCAGAACGAGGCTCTGACAAAAAAACCGTCCGTAAAGTACTGGATGCACGGCGAATTTATGCTTGTGGACAACGGCAAGATGAGCAAGAGTTTGGGAAATGTATATACAATAAGCCAGCTGGAAGAAAAAGGCTTTGAGCCGCTTGACTTTAGGTTTTTCTGCTTGAACGCCCATTATCGCAAAAAGCTGAACTTCACCTTTGACGGGCTTAAGGCGGCAAAGGTCTCCAGAGAAAGGCTTATCCAAAGCCTCTATCTCCACAAGACCTCTAACCAAAAAACAGCAGAGGAAAAGCTTGAAAAATACCGTGCGGAGTTTATGGACGCCATAAACGACGATATCAATATTCCCTTAGCTTTGGGTATCCTCTTTAGCATGGTTAAGGAGACTAAAAGCCAAGATATCTATAAGCTTGCCTTAGAGTTCGACAAGGTTTTGGGCCTGGATTTAGACAAGCTTCCACCTCCTAAGAATCAAACGGACATCCCTCAAGATATCCTTGACTTAGTAGAGAAGAGAACGGAAGCCAAAAAAAGAAAGGACTTTGCTCTTGCCGACAGCATCAGAGACCAAATTAATCAAAAAGGCTATTCTGTCGTCGATACCAGAGACGGCGTAGTGGTCAACAAGCTTGAAAGTTGATTCTTCAGGCTCTTTTTCCTTTTCTTCAGAGGGTATGATTTTTCTTCTGACAAGCTTGCCCCTTTGGGCAAGATATGTGTTTGTCCTTATTTTCTGGCTTGACACCAGCCTGCCCCCCTCATACACTTCCTTATAAGCGGCGCTTATAAGTCCGTTTTTGGGGTGAGCAAGAATCCTCACCGTCTCCCCCTCTTTCCAATCCACAGGTCTATCTATTTCGTCATATCCGTTGGAATAGATTATCTTTATTATTTGACTTTTCAATTCTATCCTTTGTTTCATTTCATATCCGTATATGATTACGTTTACACTGTCATTTTGGGTATAGGCTTTTATATACACATCATACGGGCTGTTGTTTTTCAATATCAAATCAGTGCGGCTACTGACCATAGCATCCATGGACGGAGGCACATAGGATACTTTTAGGGAATGGTTTTTGGCGTTTATGACCTCTAACCCCGCTCTCACCCATGCATTAAAAAGGGTGGTGGACACCTGACACACTCCGCCTCCCGTTCCGGTGATAAACGCCCCTCCGCTTATTATTTTGGACTGCAAAAAACCGTTCTCCGCCGTCCTTGGCCCGACAGCGTCATTAAAGGACAAAACTTCGTTAGGGGCTATTTTAAGCCCGTTCAACCTGTGCGTTGCCGTCTTTATGTTATGCTTTCTGTTTGCCGAAGAAGAACTAAAATAAGTAGAGAATCTGGCTCGTTCCATACATCTTTTTTTAAGCTCTTGCTTTGTCACCTGTTGGGGAATTTCCTCTGTTTCAAGCTCTATATTGATTTCTCTTCCAAAGTTCCTGTATAGGTTCTCAATAAGGCTGTTTCGGTTTACTATTCTGCCGTTTTTACCCTCAATTATCTCAAACTCCGCCTTATGTTTATCCCATATAAGACGGCTGTCTATACTGTCGTATTCCACCTGTTTTATCACTCTTTCAAGGTCGCTGTATATTTCTTCGTTTATACAGCTGAAGTCTCTTACATGGGGGTTGTCTTTATTGGCTGAATAAAATTTATTGAAGTTCGCTCGGTTTTTGAAAATCACTTTCATAAGGGTGGAGGTCTTTATCTTATAATCCTTTTCCAGTAAAATTTTCTTGTCAAAAAACACTTTGACACGCGCTTTTCCCGAAATCATGGTCGTTCCCGAAAACAGCCCAAACAAAACCAAAATCAAAACCACCAGCCCAAAAACCACTCGCTTTTTTCTCATGTAAATAGTATTGGATTATTAACAAATTATATTTAATACGCGCTAACAAATTCCTCTTCGTTGTTGCTGCTGACGAACTCTTAATGGGCTTAAGGGTTATTATTTAGGTTAGGTTTTTGGGTGTTTTTATTTGATAAATATCCTATGTTCCTTTGCGAAAGATAAAACCTCTTTGTTCCTACTGACAGGCTCTTAATGGGCTTAAGGTTTATTTCTCAGGTTAGGTTATTTGGGGTTTTTGTTTGATTAGTTTTCCTTTTGCAAAGACAAAATCTTTTTGTTTTTGTATTCATAATAAACTTGAACTTTATTTGATAAGGCATATGAAAAGCCCGCTTCCAAAAAGGAAGCGGAGCTTAAACCTCGTCGTATTCGGTATCTTCCTCTTGGGGAGCCAAAGCCATGGCGACGACCTTGCTGTCGTCTTTTAGTCTCATTATTATTACGCCTTGAGTGGCTCTGCCTATTGAGGACACTTGGCTTGCGCGGATTCTAATCATGGTGCCGTTGTCGGCGATGATTATTATATCCTCGTCGTCGCCCACAAGCTTCATATTGACCAGTTTTCCAGTTTTTTCATTAAAGTTTCCTGCCTTGATTCCCATGCCCCCTCTGCCTTGGGGTCTGAACTCCTCAACGGCAGTTCTCTTTCCATAGCCATTTTCGGAAATGGTGATTACTTCCTTTCCGTCCTTGACCACAGCCATATCCACAACATATTCGCCTTTCTTAAGGCTCATGCTCTTGACTCCTTGAGAGCCTCTGCCTGTCCTTCTGACCTCTTTTTCGGAGAATCTGATGCACTTGCCCGCAGAGGACGCCACCATGATATCGTCATTGCCTATAGTCAATTCCACGCCGATAAGCTCGTCGTCATCTTGAAGTGTTATAGCAATCTTTCCGTTGCTTCTGACGGACTCAAAATCCTTTAAGTCGCTTTTTCTGATAAGCCCGTTTCTGGTCGCCATGACGATATAGCCTTTTCCGTACTCTTGTATGGGCAAAAACGCCGTTATTTTCTCGCCCTCGTCCAAAGGCAGCACATTGACCATAGCTCGCCCTTTCGCGGTTCGGGACGCCTCGGGAATCTCAAAGACCTTTTTGACATATGCCTTGCCTTTATTGGAGAAAAACAGTAAGTCGTCATGGGTATTGGATACAAAGAGCGTCGCCAAGAAGTCCTCATCCTTGGTCGTGTGCGCTTTGACGCCCACGCCGCCCCTGCCTTGTGACCTATATTCGCATACGGGAATCCTCTTGATATAGCCCTGATAAGTCATTGTCACAACCACATCTTCTCTGTCTATAAGGTCGGCGTCACAGATGTCTAAGTCCTCGTCGCTGATTTCTGACTTTCTTTCGTCAGCAAACTGAGTTTTGATTTGGGTGAGTTCATCTTTTATGATTTGCTTTACTCTGTCGGGGTTGGCGATAATCTCTTTATATTCTTTTATTTGTCCTTCCAGCTCCGCAAGCTCTTCATGAAGCTTATGCACTTCAAGGCTGGTCAGCCTTGCAAGCCTCATATCCAATATGGCGTTCGCCTGCTTTTCAGTGAGCTCGAATTCTTGCATAAGGTTGGTCATGGCTTGATTCCTTTCGGCGGATGATTTGATAATCTCAATCACCCTGTCGATATTGGAAAGCGCTATGACAAGACCTCTGACTATATGCTCTCTTTCTTCCGCTTTTCTAAGGTTAAAGCGTGTTCTTCTCTCTATGACATCTATCTGATGCTTGATATAGTATTGCAAAAGCTCCTTAAGCGTGCATATCTTGGGCTTGCCTTCCACAAGCGCCAAAAGGCAGATGCCGTTTGAGACCTGCAAGGCGGTCTGCTTGTAGAGATTGTTGAGCACGACTTGGGCGTTGTGGTCTTTTTTAATCTCAATAACCACCCTCATTCCCAAACGGTCACTTTCTTCTTTGATGTCGCTTATGCCCTCTAATTTCTTGTCCTTTACCAAATCGGCTATATTCTTGATTAAATTGGCTTTATTGACTTGATAGGGTAACTCTTTAACCACAAGCCTTTGTCTGCCGTTTTCTTCCTCTATGTCCACACGCGCTCTAATCGTCACTCCGCCCCGTCCAGTCATATAAGCTTTTTTGACTGCGCTTCTGTTCAGCACAATAGCCCCTGTGGGATAGTCGGGGGCGGGAAGATACTGCATAAGGTCAAGCGTTTCCAAAGTCTCGTCTTCCATAAGCGCTATTACGGCGTCTATGACCTCTCCAAGGTTGTGTGGAGGTATATTGGTCGCCATGCCTACGGCTATGCCCTCGCTGCCGTTGACCAATAGGTTGGGGAACTTGGCGGGAAGCACTACGGGCTGCAAAAGGGTATCGTCAAAGTTGGGATAAAAGTCCACAGTCTCTTTTTCTATATCCTTGAGCATTTCGGAGGCGATTTTGCTTAGCCTCGCCTCTGTATACCTTTGCGCCGCGGGCGGGTCGCCGTCCACAGAGCCGAAGTTTCCATGTCCGTCTATCAGCGTGGCTCTTGCCGAAAAGTCCTGTGCCATTCTCACCAAGGCGTCATATACTGCGCTGTCTCCATGGGGATGATATTTTCCCAAAACCTCGCCCACAATCCTTGCGCACTTTTTATAGGGCTTGTCGTGGGTGTTGTTGAGGTCATGCATAGCGTAGAGTATTCTTCTGTGTACGGGCTTAAGTCCGTCTCTGACATCGGGAATGGCTCTGGAGACATTTACCGCCATAGCATAGCTGATAAATGACTTGCTCATCTCGTCCCTTATATTGATTGGGATTATTTTGGTTTGTTTTAATATCTCTTGAATGTCCTTTTGTTCTCTTTTTCCTGTTGCCATTTTTTACCCTCTATATATCCAATTCTTTGACCAAGGTCGCGTTCTCTTCTATAAACTGCCTTCTAAGCTCGGGTTGTTCTCCCATAAGCAATGTGAAAATCTCCTCCGCCTCTTCGGCATCTTCCATTTTTACTCTGATAAGAGCCCTTTTTTCGGGGTTCATAGTGGTTTCATAAAGCTGTTCGGCGTTCATCTCTCCCAGACCTTTATATCTTTGTAGCTCCACCTTGCCGTATTCTTCTTGGATAGCCTTAAGCTCTTCGTCAGAATAGCAGTACATTTCCTTTTTGCCTTTTGTGACCTTGTAGAGCGGGGGTCTGGCGATATAGACATGCCCGTTCTCTATAAGCGGTTTCATAAACCGATAGAAAAAGGTCAAAAGCAAAATTCTAATATGGCTGCCGTCCACATCGGCGTCAGTCATGCAAATAATTCTATCATACCTAAGCTTTGTGATATCAAATTCGTCCATATATCCGCATCCAAAAGCTTGTATCATAGACTTTATTTCCTCGTTGTCCAAGGCTCTGTTTAGGCGTGCCTTTTCCACATTGAGGATTTTTCCCCTAAGCGGCAGAATGGCTTGAAAACGCCTATCCCTGCCCATTCTTGCGGTACCGCCCGCAGAGTCTCCCTCCACAAGGTAGATTTCGCAATTCTTGGGGTCACGCTCGGTACAGTCCGAAAGCTTTCCGGGAAGCGTAGAGGTCTCAAAGACGCCCTTTCGTCTGATAAGCTCCCTGGTCGCTCTTGCCGCCTCTCTTGCCTTTTTGGCGTTATCGGCTTTTGCGATAATCTCTCGGGCTATTTTGGGATTCTCCTCAAAGAATTCGCCCAGCTTTTCCGTCAAAGCCTTGTTGACTTCCGTCCGCATTTCGCTGTTGCCCAGCTTGGTCTTGGTCTGCCCCTCAAACTGCGGGTCGGTCAGCTTTACGCTTATCACAGCGGTAAGCCCTTCTCTGACATCCTCGCCGCTCAATCTTTCGGTTTCTTTGAGGATTTTGAGCTTTTGTCCATAATCGTTAAAAACTTTGGTTAAAGCCGCCTTAAAGCCGTCCAAATGCGTTCCGCCCTCTTCAGTGAAGATATTGTTGGCATAAGCGTGGATACTTTCGGAAAAGCCATTGTTGTACTGAAGCGCAACTTCGATTTCCTTGTCCTCTTTGATAATTTCAAAATAAAAGACTTGGGGAATCAGCGTCTCCTTGTTTTTGTTCAAGTTCTCTACAAAATGAAGTATGCCGCCCTCGAACTGATAAGTTCTCTCTTGCTGTCTGCTCTCTCTCTCGTCGGATATGCTTATCTTTAAGCCCTTGTTGAGGTAGGCAAGCTCTTTCAAGCGCGTCTTTATTTTTTCAAAATCAAACTCCGTAGTCTCGAAAATCTCGTCATCTGGGAAAAAGACAATCTGCGTGCCCGTCTCGTTGGTTTGTCCTATTATTTCAAGCTCGGTCTGCGGCTTTCCCCTTTTGTAAAGCTGTCTATGGATAAAGCCGTTCTGATAAACCGTAATCTCCAAATAACGGCTGAGTGCGCTGACCACCGAAAGCCCGACGCCGTGAAGCCCTCCGCTTATCCTATATCCGCCGCCGCCGAACTTTCCGCCCGCATGCAGTTTGGTCATGACCACTTCCACCGCCGACTTATTCTCCTTGGGAATAATGCCCGTGGGAATGCCCCTGCCGTTGTCCCGCACTTTTACAGAATTATCTTTTTGGATAGTGACCTCTATATGTGTGCAGAATCCCGCCAAAGCCTCGTCAATGGAGTTGTCCACAATTTCCGTAACCAAGTGATGCAAGCCTCTCTCGTCTGTGGAGCCTATATACATTCCCGGTCTTTTTCTGACAGGCTCCAGCCCCTCCAAAACCTGAATGGTGTCTTGGTCATAGGCTTGATTAATCTTTTCGCTCATCTATGAAGTCTCCTTTATTTTTATAAAAAAAATATTATATTATATATTATAACAGTAAATATATATAATGTACAGCTTTTTAATCATTTTAATCATTATTATAAGAGTGTATACTTTTCTTTTTCCATATAAAAAAACGCCTCTAAAGCCTTGGGCTTTTGAAGCGTTAAGAGCTTTTCCAAAAACCTTTTGGCTATTTTAGGGAATTCATTATCTCATAAATTCTTTGCAAATCGTCTTTTGTGTAATAGTCGATGCTTATTCTGCCCTTTTCTTGGTTTCCCACAATCTTTACCTTAGTCATAAATAGTTTTTTCATATCGTCCACAAAGCCTTTCATCTCTTTTGTGAATCTTTTTTTGTCCTCGTCGCTCATTTTCTTGGGCTCTTTTTCGGGATATAAAAAGTATCTGACCCTTTTTTCCAAGTCCCTAACGCTCATTCCCTTGTTTATCGCCTCGTTTGCAAATCTAATCTGGTCCTCAGTTCGGGGAACCGAAAGCAAGGCTTTGGCATGCCCTGCGCTTAGTTTTCCGTCTCTTACCAGCTTTTGTACGCTCTTATCTAATTGTAAAAGCCTTATGGTGTTGGTGATAGAGGAGCGTGCCTTTCCTATCCTTTTGGCAAGCTCGTCTTGTGTGAGTTTATGTACGCTCATAAGCTCTTTAAGCGCTTGCGCCTCCTCAATGGCGTTCAAGTCCTCCCTTTGCAAGTTTTCTATCAAACTGACCTCTCGGCTTTTTTGTTCGCTTAGTTCTCTGATAATTACGGGGACTTCTGTCAAGCCCAGCATCATAGCCGCCCTATATCTTCTCTCGCCGGCGACGATTATCAGTTTGTCGTCTTTGTGGTTGACCACAATGGGCTGAATTATGCCGTGTTCGCGTATGGATTCGCATAGCTCAACCATTGCTTGTTCGTCAAAGCTCTTTCTGGGTTGATTGGGGTTTGGGTGCAAGGTGTCCAAAGGTGCTTTATAGATTCTTTCGCCTTGCTCGGTGAACTTTCTTTGGTCTTCCACATTTTGCAAAAGACGGCTTATGCCCTTGCCTATATTTGTCATAAAATCCTCCTTATAAGGGACGCTTTCTGGGTTTGTTGAGGGGTCTGGGATAGCCCTCATGCCCCTCATGCAAGCTCTTTATTGATATAATATACCTTTTTTCGCCATTTATTTGGTATTCCAGTTTGTCCTCAATTTCACCGCCCATAATTTTCAAGGCGTTTGTTGTCTCTTGAATTTCTTCAAAAAGCTTTTTTCCTTTATACGCTATCAGCTTTCCGCCCTTTTTCAAAAAAGGCAGGGCATATTCCACCAAGATGTTCAAGGGCGCTACCGCCCGCGCCAAGACCAAGTCGAACTTGTGCCTATATTCTTTTTTGTGTGCGGCATCCTCAATGCGGCTGTGAAGAGTTTGAATGTCCTCCAAGCCTAATTCTTGAATTGCCATGTTTAGGAAGCCTATCCGCTTGTTTAGGGAGTCTAAAAGCAGATATTTTCCACCGCTAACAATCTTAAGCGGTATGGCGGGAAAGCCCGCTCCGCTTCCTATATCCACGATTTTATACTGCTTGTTTATATACCTTAAGCCCTTTAAGCTGTCAATAAAATGTTTGTCTATAATCTCGTCTTGCTGAGTTAAAGCCGTAAGATTATATTTTTGGTTTTCTTCTATTAAGAGCTTGGCAAAGCTTTCAAGCTGCAAAGCTTGGCTTTCACTTAATTCGATATTGTGTTCTTTGGCTCGCTCTATCAGCTTCTTGTTCAAGCTCATTTGTTCTTTTCTATCCATATCATCAAGACCAAGATATCGGCGGGGTTGACTCCGCTGATTCTGCCCGCTTGCGCCAGCGTCAAAGGCTGTATTTTTTTTAATTTGTCCTTTGCCTCGATTCTGAGCCCTTTTATTTTATCATAATCTATGTCCTTGGGGATTTCTTTATTTTCCATTCTCTTTAGCTCTTTTATGGACTGCTCTTGTTTTTTCATATAGCCTTGGTATTTTATCTCGGTTTGGGCGTACAGCAAAATCTCCCTTTCTTCGTCTTTGAAGCTTGGGTCGATTGCTATAAGGTCGTCAATGTCCATACCCACCCTTTTTAAGATGTCCTTTGCTTTAACGCCGGCTTTGGGCGGGGGCTGGTTTTTTCTCTCAAAAACGCTGGTGACTTCTTTGGGGGAATAGCTTTTTTCAAGCCTATCCATTAACTTTTGGATTTTTTCTTTTTTCTCTTGATATCTTTTATATCTTTTTTCGTCGATAATACCTTGTTCCCAACCCTTTTGGGCAAGCCTTAGGTCGGCGTTGTCCTGCCTTAGGTAAAGGCGATATTCCGCCCTTGAAGTCATCATTCTGTAAGGTTCGTTGACGCCCTTGGTCACCAAGTCGTCAATCAGCACACCGATATAAGCCTCATCCCTTCTCAATATAAAGGGGGGCATTCCCTCTATATAGTTTACGGCGTTCACTCCCGCCATAAGCCCTTGCGCCGCGGCTTCTTCATAACCGCTGGAGCCGTTTATCTGCCCGGCGGAATATAGTCCCTCTATGCCCTTTATGCCCATAGTGGGAAGCAGGCATTCGGGGTCAAGGCAGTCATATTCTATGGCGTACCCGTACCGTGCGATACGCGCCCTTTCCAAGCCCCGTACCGTATGCATCATCTGTTCTTGAACATCAAAGGGCATGGATGTAGACAGCCCCTGAACATACATCTCCAAGGTGTCCTCTCCCTCGGGCTCTATAAAAATCTGGTGTTTATCCTTGTCGGGGAAGCGAAAAATCTTATCCTCAATAGACGGGCAGTACCTCGGACCTATCCCCTCGATAGAGCCGTTATAGAGCGGCGCTCGGTGTATGTTCTTTCTGATAATCTCATGGGTCTTTTCATTGGTATAAGTCAGATAGCATTTATGGGTATTTTTGATTTCAAAATCCGTCATAAGGGAAAACTTAGGCAAAAAGTCTTCGCCTCTTTGTTCCTGCATCTTATCAAAATCAATTGTCTTGGCAAGCACCCTTGGCGGAGTTCCCGTCTTAAAGCGTCTTATGGGAAGCCCAAGCTCCAAGAGGCTTTTTGTCAGCTTTTCACTTCTCGAAAAGCCCGATGGACCGCTGTTTTGGATATATTCGCCTATGATAATCCGTGCCCCCAAAAAAACGCCGGTGGTTAAAATCAACGCCTTGCAATAGTACTTGTCGCCCAGATTGGTCTTTATGCCCTTAACTTTGTTGTTTTCAACAATAATATCCGTGACATCGCTTTCAAGAAGGGTGATATTGTCTTTTTCTTCCAGCTTTTTTTTCATAATGATATGATACTTGTTTTTGTCCACTTGGGCTCTTAAGCTCTGCACGGCGGGACCGCTGGACGCATTGAGCATCCTTATCTGAATAGTCGCCTTGTCCGCCGCCTCGCCGATATATCCGCCCAAGGCGTCTATTTCTTTGACCAATTGGGCTTTCGCCGTTCCGCCGATATTGGGATTGCACGCCAAAAACCCAATTGAGTTCAAGCATAAAGTGACGACCAGCGTCTTTTTGCCCCGACGCGCCGCCGCCAGCGCCGCTTCTATGCCAGCGTGTCCCGCTCCCACTACGCAGAGATCAAAGTCTTTACTCAATTGTCCACCACCACCGTTACAGGACCGTCTGCGACAATTTCCAGCGTCATGTCGCCTCCAAATTCCCCTGTCTTTGTGGGAACTCTCTTATTAAGCTCCCTAACAAACATCTCATACATCGGCAAAGCCGTTTGAAAATTTGCTGATTTGGAAAAGTCGGGTCTTGTCCCATGCGCACAATTGCCGTACAGCGTAAAGTTAGAAACGACTAAGGCTTCGCCTTTTTCGTCCGATACCGAACGGTTAAGCTTGTGGTTTAAGTCCCTAAAAATCCTAAGCTTGGATATCCTCTCCGCCGCCCATTTAATCTTTTTCTCGTCGTCTCCCTCTCTGAAAGCGCACAGCACCAGTATTCCTCTTCCAATTGAGTTCTTAACTTCTGATCCGATCTGAACGGACGCTTTTTTTACCCTTTGAACAATCGCTCTCATACTCTCATTTTCCCACACAGAAAGTGGAAAAGACCTCCTTTGCAACGCTTTCGCTTATGTCATGACCGGTTATTTTCGCAAGCCAGCCATAAGCCTCTCTTAAGCCTACCAAATTGCATTCGGCACCCACTAAAGAAAACTCTTCAAGCGTGTTTTCCAAAAGCTCTTTTGCTTTTTTTAGGCAATGGATATGCCTTTGATTGGTGAAAATAATCTCGTTGGAAAATATCTTGTCCCTTTCCGCAAGCCTCAACAGCTCTTCTTTAACCGCTTGGATATCCCTTGGCGGATTGGCTTTTATATAAAGGCTTTGTTTTCTTGGATACTTCTCTATGTCCTTTTTGTTGGCAACCCGTATGACCTTTTTGTCCTTAATAAGCTTTTCTATCTCCCTTTCCTCTTTTGTCTCGGGTTGGGACAAGTCTGTGACAAAAATGACAATCTCCGCCGCCTTGATACTCTCTTTGGTGCGCTCAATGCCCATTCTCTCGATTTTGTCTCGGCTTTCTCTTATGCCGGCGGTGTCTAAGATATTTATTTTTATGCCGTCAAGCTCAATGGTATGGCTTATGACATCCCTTGTGGTGCCGGCTATATCCGTGACTATCGCCCTATCCTGCATAATAAGCCCGTTTAAGAGGCTGCTCTTGCCCACATTGGGAAGCCCGACGATTGCCACATCCACGCCCTCGTTTATGGTCTTTGCGTATTTGGCGTTTTTTAGAAGAATTTTTATTCTTTGTATTATGTCCTTTATTTCCTCTTGATACTCCAAATCGGGCTCGTCCTCGGTCTCTTCGGGATAGTCCAGCCTGACTTCCAAATTCGCCATAAGCCTTAAAAGCCTTTGTTCCATATCATATATTCCCTTGGAAACCTCGCCATGCATGAGCTTATAGCCTTGTATAAGCTGGCTTTGGTTGGTAGCGGAGATAATTTCCATAATCCCCTCCGCTTGGCTAAGGTCCAGCTTTCCGTTAAAAAATGCCCTTTGGGTGAACTCCCCCGCTTGGGCGGGACGGCAACCCTTTTCCAAGCACAGCTCCACTATGGCGTTGGCGACAAGCGCTCCCCCGTGGCAATGAAACTCTATGACATCTTCGCCGGTATATGATTTAGGCTTTTTGTAATATACACAAAAAGCCTTTTCTGTAAACTTATCGGTCTTTATGTTCCCCAAATACATATGATTGGGAGACATAACCTTGTTTTTTATGGATTTGCTCTCAAAGATTTGGTCGGCAATGGACTTTGCCTTTTCGCCAGACATTCTCACGATATTTATTCCCGCCATTGTGGCTGTGGAAGTGGATAAAGCGACAATTGTCCCGCTCATTTAGAATCTCTTTCTCTTATATCCGAATTTTTGGGTTTTTTTTGGTCCGGTCTTGCTGAAAGATGTGGGACCGTATTCCAAACGCATTTCTTCAAGAGGGGATATGACTATATGCCTGTCCTTTCCTTGTCCTTCGCTTCGGGTGGTGGCAAGCTTGTTCTTTTGAAGGGCGGTATGGATAATCCTTCTTTCAAAAGAGGTCATGGGCTCCAGCTCCACTTCGCTTCCCGTACTCGCCGCCTTTCTCGCCAGTCTTCTGGCAAGGTTCGTAAGTGTCTTTTCTCTTTTTTGACGGTAAAAGTCAGCATCCACAACCACTCTTTGGTATTTCTTGCCCTCGCTTAAAAGCTTGCTTGTCACAAGATATTGCAGGGCGTCCAAGGTTTCTCCCCTGTGCCCTATAATTCTGTTGGCGTCTTCGCCCTTGATGAAGAAGCTTATCTCCTCGCCTTTTTCCCTTTGCTCCACAGTGCAGTTAAGGTTCATATAGTTCAGGATATCCTCTATGAACTTCTTGCCCGAACTCTCTTCAGGATTTTCAATTTCTTCGTACTTCCTTTTTTCAATTTTTACTACCGCTTTTTTAAAAAGCCCTCCCTTGTGAAGCACTTCTATTTGGGCGTCTTCTCTTTCTATTCCCAGTTTCTTAAGCCCTTCTTCAATGGCTGCGTCTACGCTTGCGCCCTTAAATTCATTTGACATTTTTTCTTCTCCTCTATCTCTTCAGTGTTGTGGCAAGCCTATGTTCTCTTTCTTTGTCGTCCTTTTTCTTCGCCACAATATTATAAATCAAATTAAACAGCGTGGTTATAGCGGAATTCAAAAACATATACAGCGCAAAAGCCGTGGAATACAAAAAGGCAAACACCGCCATCATAATCGGCATCATATATGTCAGCATCTTTGTCTGCGCCTGCTGCGCCTTTATCTGTTCCTCGGTCTGTCCCGCCATTTGCGGCTGTTCTGGCGGTTTGTTGAGCTTTGAGCCGAACATATTGAGTATAAACGCCAAAATAGGCAACATCAGATACCCGTTCCACGCGCGCTTGCCTTTTTCGGTGACATTGTATTTTTCCATAAGGGGCTTCATAACCCGCTCATACTCGTTTTTGTCCACATCGGTAATCCCCAGCTTGCCTATTCCCGTGTTGCTGAAAACATCCACGGTGGGAATGGGGTTCGCCCATGTGTCGGGCATAAATATATTGGTGGTCAATAAAAACCTTTCGGGCTCATGCGCTTGGACCACCGCCGCTTCCGCATACTCTTCCATTTCTTTTCTTAATTGGCTTTCATTATATCCCTCGGCGGGGACAGGTCTTCCGTTTTCGTCCAAAACCGCCCGCCCCTCGTCAATAATCTCTTGCATCTTTTCATTAAAGCTGTCCGAATATACCTGACTTAGGTTTTGAAAGGTGGTATAGTTATGATATCTTACGGCGCTGTTAAAGCCGGTCAGCACCGTTATGAATATGGCAAGAGTGATTATCATGGGCAAACAGCTTGCAAAAGCGCTGTACTTATACTTTTTGTATATCGCCCTTTGCTTTTGCATAAGCAGTTCCCTGTTGTTGCCACATTGCTTGGTGACCTTGTCCAGCTCGGGCTTCATAACTTCCATTATCTTTTGGTTCTTTCGGGTGATTCTCTTTTGCCAAATATCAAAAGGCGATGTCGCCACCTTTAAGAATATGGTAAAAAGTATAACCGTGATGCTGAACGCACCAAAATAAGCGCTGCCGCCCCATTCGCTTACCCACGAATACAGCACATTATAAATTAATTTCCCAATCAGATTGAGCTGGGTTGCCATAAGTCCTACAATGTCCATTTCGCACTTCCTTTTAAGTTTTCTCTTACGGGGTCAAAACCGCCTTTTGCAAAGGGGTTGCAGCGAAGTATTCTTATCATTCCCATAAAAATCCCTCTTAATGCCCCGTATTTTTCAATGGCGTCCAGCGTATATATCGAACAAGTGGGGGTGTATCTGCACTTTGCCCCAAGCGAAGGAGAAATAAACCTCTTATAGAATAAGATCATCTTTTTACACACGGTCTTCATCTTTTACTCCTATTATGCCCTGTCCTTTCAAAAGATAAATCAACTCTTCCTTTATTTGATGAAAATCCGCATCTTTGCTGCTTGGGTGGGCCACCACTACAAAATTATAATCGCCCACTTGGTCAATCAATGATCTAAACGCCTCTTTAATAAGTCTTTTTACTCTGCTTCTGACAACGCTGTTGCCTACTTTTTTGCTTACGCTGACGCCTACTTTCTTGTTCGCCGCTTTCACATAGTACAGCGTCAAATATTCCTTGCGGCTTCTAAAACCGTTTCTGAATATATAACGAAAAGAGCTATTGTTTGTTAAGCGGTACTCTTTTTGCATGACCTTTTAGGCGCTGAGCCTGGCTCTTCCCTTTCTTCTTCTTCTTGCAAGCACATTTCTGCCCGACTGGGTCTTCATTCTCTTCCTAAAGCCGTGTACCTTGCTGTTCTGTCTCTTTTTTGGTTGATAGGTTCTCTTCATGTTGGTCTCCTCTATATAAATTATTATCTTTTTTACTTAATATAAGCTATGAAATTATACATTAAGAAAATCGCAATGTCAAGAAATAGAAAGGGGACGGATAAATAAAAAAATGTTCCACGTGGAACATTTTAACATCCTGAAAGGCTTGTTTTACGCCTTTTTTGGGTTTTTTCTATTCGGCATAAATTCTTTCGATTATCTTTTCAGGGATGTTCCCAAAGATTACCATAGGCATGATATTGGCGATTTCTTTCCATTTTCTAAGCTTTTTATACCTTTTCTCGCCTTTATTGAGCACTCCGCCTATCTCGGTAATCACCGTGTCCGTCCCTAAAAGCTTGGTTTTGTCTATATCTTTCTTTATGCGGTCAATATCCCGCCAGTTTTTCTCGTCCGTCATTAATACGCCGTACCTGACCGACCTTATCCCGTTGTTTCTGATAAGTAAAGTTCTGTTTGGATATTCATCCACAGCCTCTTTGATAAGCTTCTGCCAGATGATATGCCATACTTCGGAGTAGTCAAAGTCGGCATGGCTTGTTATATTCACCTTTTCTTTGTCAAAAACCGCTTTTTCGGCGATTATGCCCTTGACTCCTTTATCCAGCATCTCCCGTATCAAATTTCTTTGCCACTTCACCGCGGCTTTTTTTGATAAATCCACAGCATAATACTTCTTTTGGTTGATTTCTTGTATGTAAAGCCTGCCCTCATGGTCTTTAAGCATAAGCTCTTTTTTTTGCTCTTGATATTTTCTGTTTATGGGAATGTACGGCTTCATCTTTATATAGACTTCCAGTTTGTTCTTCTTGGCGTAGCTTATCGCGCGGTCTATCTCTTGCCTAATCTCGATATCGTCCAAAATTATGCCTTGGACGGGAAGGTGTGCTTCTCTTAACTTCTCTACCTTTTTTATATAGTTTTTTCGGCTGACGGTAAGGTACACTCCCTCTTTTTTGTCAAATTTCGGCATGATGATATTTTTTTCGGCTATATATTTCTTTACACCGTCATCCTTGTCGTCACATTTGATAAAAAGCAAGGTTGCTTTTTTTCCAAGCTCTATTTCGGCTTCTTTGTTCGTCCTATAAATATCCCACTCATAAAGCGTCTCTATGCTTAGCATAAGCTTTTCGTTAAGCATAAGGTTGGGTCTTTTGGTAGTAAAAAGCTCTTTTTGATAAGTTTTCTGCTCTTTTTTTTGACCTTTTTCTTTTGTTCCACGTGGAACATTTATCT
This sequence comes from Clostridiales bacterium, assembly GCA_012838805.1. GTDB lineage: Bacteria > Bacillota > Clostridia > Christensenellales > DTU072 > DTU072. Next base: position 67,647 of record DUON01000020.1, on the reverse strand, counting down.
TAACCGCCTGATTTGTGTTGTTGATAATGTCCATATAGAGAAAGCAGTCTTTTTCTTTAAGCTCTGTTTTTATGCTTATCGGCTCTTTATAAAAAGTGATTATATTCTTATCTTTGTCTATCTCCGCCATAGTCAAAGGCGTCCGTTTCCTGACGCATTGGGTTTTTCTTCCATATTTTACATTTTGACGACATTCGGCGGTTGCGAAAGGTTTATGTACTGAATGTTTTAATATTAATTGGTCATGAAAAAAAACACTTATTGCGTTTTTTTGTTCCTTCACAATAAGCGCTTTTCTTTGAGGCTTTATCATCCGATTTTCCAAATCAGGCTTTTTTCTCTTTTTCTTAAACATTCTTTCTATTTTTTTAGTCTTAGTTTCTCTAATTTTTTGTTTTTATAGTTAAGTCTTTAATCTTTTGTTTTTGCGTGAATTTTTATGCTTTCTTTCTTTTTATGGTTTCTTTTACCGCTTGAACAATGTCAGATATGGAGATATTGTATTCTTTTTCCAAAAAGTCCATTTTTCCAACCTGCCCAAAACGGTCTTTTATACCAATTCTTTTCATTGGGACGGGATAGTTCTCCACCAATACTTCGGCGACAGCACTTCCAAGTCCGTTATGGATATTGTGGTTTTCCGCGGTGACTATCGCTCCGCTCTCTTTGGCGCACTCAATCACCATTTCTTTATCTATGGGTTTCCAAGTCGCAGTGTTTAGTATCCCAATGTCGTATCCTTGTTGTTCAAGCTCTTTTTGTGCGTCAAGCGCTTTTTTGACCATTATGCCTGAACAAATAATAGTGCAGTCCTTTCCTTTTCTTATCTTTTTTGCTTTGAATAAATCAAAGGTGTCGCTTTCATCAAATATCTTATGTGCTTTTTTTCTAAACATTCGAACATATACCGCGCCCTTATAGTCCGCTATCTGCGGGACCAAGCTTTCCAACATGGCGGCGTCGGTGGGCTCCACGCACACCAAGTCGGGGATTGTTCTCATAATGCCCATATCCTCAAAGGGCATATGCGTTCCGCCATTGAGTTCGGCGGCTATTCCGGGATCTGTTCCTATTATTTTTACATTCTGTTGCGAATAGCATATTGAAATAAACACCTGATCATAACATCTTCTTGTGGCGAACGGAGCAAATGTGGCGCAAAAGGGTATCTTTCCGCATGCGGCAAGCCCTGCCGCCACCCCCATCATATTGGCTTCCGCCACCCCTACATCAAAAGACCTTTCCGGGTATTCCTTGAAAAACCTATCTGTCTTGGTGCTTTTCATAAGGTCGGCTTCCAATATAACTATATCTTTGTTTTGTTTGGCAAGTTCCAAGAGCTTATCGCAATACACATCTCTCATTTCTTTGTTATCGAGCATTTTTTTATTCCTCCTTACAACACGCATATTCCCGCCAATCGGTTTCGTCTATGGACATGTTGTGGCAAGCCGGTCCTTTTTCCTCCGCCAATTTGAACTTATAGCCTTTTATGGTGTCCAAAACTATAAAAGACGGTTTTTCCGTTTGAGCTTTTGCCTTTTTTATGGCGTCTAAAATCTGCTGTATATCATGTCCGTTCACTCTTTGAGTAAAATATCCAAACGCATCGGCTTTTTTGTCAATGGGCTCTATTTTATTGATGTCGTCGGTATAGCCGTCAATCTGCATTCTGTTATTGTCAATAAATACAATCAGATTGTTAAGCCTCTTGTGGGCGGCGAACATAAGCGCTTCATATATCTGTCCTTCCTGGCTTTCACCGTCGCCAATCAGGGCATATACATAATAATCCAGATTATCTAACCTTGCGGCAAGCGCCATGCCTACAGCGCAGCTTAAGCCCTGTCCCAAAGAACCAGCTGTCATATCCACTCCAGGGGTCTTGTTCATATCGCAATGGGAGGGTAGAATGGTATTGGGCAAGTTCAGCGTCTTCAAATGCTCTTTGTCAAAATAGCCTTTGTCCGCCAATACCGCGTACAGGGCAGGTCCGGCGTGGCCTTTGGACATAACAAACCTATCCCTTTCTTTCCATTTTGGGTTTTTGGGATCGATTTTCATTTCCTTATAATATAGGGCGGTCACAAGGTCCACAGCGGAAAGCGCTCCGCCTACATGCCCCACGCCCAGCCTGCCAATCATTTCCACAACCATTTTTCTGATTTGGTCGGCTTTTTTCTCCAATTCTCTTATTTGCATAACTCCTCCTATCCAATAAGCCTTAAGGGCAATACTATACATTTATATTCGTCTTCGTCCAGTTGTCTTATCAATATGGGTTTTGCGGGTCTTTCTATTATTATCTTCAAGAAGTCCTCTTTTATCTTGGAAACCGCCTCTTGCATAAAGCGGCAGTTAAGCCCTATCTTGATGTCGTCTCCTTTGTTGTGGCAGGCTATGTTTTCACTGATTACGCCTTTTTCGCTTTCGGTGTTTATTCTAATCAAGCCTTCTTCCACGGATACTATTATTTTGCTATAAGCTATATCCCTGCATATAACAGCCGCCCTTTCCAGACATTCTTCAAGCTCTTCTTTTTTGACCACAATTTCATTCTTGATGTCCTCGGGAAGGTTTAGCCTATAATTATAAAATTCACCATCCACGGTGTTGACTTTTATTTTGGTGTGGACTTTGTCAAAAAGCACCATATTTCCTTCCTTGCCTACTTTTACTATGGCGTCGCTATCTTCCAAGGTCTTTAATATATCCATAACTATTTTGCCATAGATAATAAATTTCATTTCGCCTGTCTGACTTAAGGTCTTTTTCTTGCTGACCGCTATCCTAAAGCCGTCCAAACACACCACTTCGACTTCGTTATCGGTTACGGTAAAGCTGCAGCTTTTGAGCATAACCCTATTGTTATTCAAGGACACACAGAATATAGCTCTATCAATAAGCTCTTTGAGGTCCTTTTCCTTTATTTCAAAATAATTCTCCATTTGGTACTTGCCTAAGTCGGGAAAGTTTTCCTTGTCGTAGCATTGAAGCTTAAATTCCGAATAACCGAATCTGATGCTTATCTTGTTTTCATCCGCTTTTTCTATCTCCACATCTTCCTTGGTGTGAATTTTACTGGTATAGTCATTGAAGAGCCTTCCCTCGACGATAAGCTCCCCTTCCAAAAGAACTTGGGCTGGGATACTCTTTTCGATATATATCTCTTGATTATAGACCGAAAAGGTCACTGTATTTTCTTGGGCTTTTATTTTTATGCCGTCAAGTACGGGGATATTGCTTTTTACGGACAATACTCTACTGACAAGATTTACCGCGCTTGATAAATTCTTTCCGTCACAAGTGAATTTCATCGTTTTTTCTCCTTATTGTATTGTTTTTTATTTTAATTTTACCGATTACTATTACTATTAGGTGTGTTGAAATGTGGATAGACCCTAAAACCAGCCGATAAAGTGAATAAAAGGTTAATAAACAAACAAAAAAAGGCTTGGTTTGTGTTGATAAGTTGTTGATAAGTTCAGCTTAGGTTGTCCACATATCCACATTTTAAGTTTACACATTGAGAAGACTTCTTATGTCTTTTATTTGCAGAGCAAGTCTTTGGTCGGTTTTTAGGGAGGAAAGTATCTTGTCGCGGGAGTGAATAATCGTGGTATGGTCGCGTCCGCCGAATATCTGCCCGATACTGACCAAAGGTATGCTCAAAAGGTCGCACACTAAATATATAGCCACCATTCTTGCATGAGCGATATCTTTTGTCTTTTTTTTGGAGAGGATATCGCTTTTGTTTATTCTAAAATAAGTACATACAGCGTTTACGATATCATTGGAATCAATCTCTTCTTTTTTGGGAGCGTCAGATACCCTCAACGCCTCTTTTGCGGTTTGGATGTCCGGACACGGCTTGTTTATAAGCTGGGCGTATAGGATAACTTTCAACAGCGCGCCCTCAAGCTCCCTAATATTGGTATCTATTTTCTCGGCAAGAAAGTAAACCACATCATCGCTTACCGCCACCTTTTCCATCATCATTTTTTTTCTTATGATGGCCACTCTCATATCTAAGTTGGGTATGCCGATATCCGCCAAAAGTCCGCCCTCAAACCTGGAGCAAAGCCTGTCCTCTATCGTTTCTATTTCCTTTGGAGGTCTATCTGAAGAAAGAATAATTTGCTTACCGCTTTGGTAAAGGGAATTAAATATATGGAATATCGCGTCTTGAAGTCCTATTTTTTTCTTTAAGAACTGCACATCATCAAACATCAACACATCTACCGAATTGTATTTGTCAATAAAGTTGCGGTAGGCGTTTTTGTCAGAAGAGGTTTTTTCTAATGCCGCAAAATATTCATTTGCAAGGTTCTCGGTAGGCATGTATACAATCTTTAAGGAAGGGAATTTCTTGGATATGTAGTTTCCGATAGAGTGTAGAAGGTGAGTCTTTCCCAGACCCACGCCCCCATAGATAAAAAGCGGATTTAAGTTCAGATAGCCGTCGCTTGAACCCGGCTTTTCAGCGACTGATTTTGCTGCATAAAAGGCAAGCTTGTTGGACTCTCCAACCACAAAATTATCAAAAGTATATCGTGCAATAAACGGCGAATCCACGGCGGTCTTTTTGTTGGAAGAGACCACAAATTCGTCCCCATGTGTGAAATCGCTGTCTTTGGAGATAAGCGCAAGCTCTTCATTTGTGATAACATCTATGTTGGATATGGTAGGTCTTACTCTCTTAACGCTGTCCTCAATATATGAAAAAAAGGATTTGTTAACGGTGTCCTTGGCGTTTTGGGAAGGAGCCAGCAAAACCAAAGCGTTGTTTTTCAAACATACGGGTTTTAAGTTTTCTATCCATATAGAATATGCAACGGCGTTTATGGACGGATTTTTGACAAGTTCGATCAAAGCGTCCTGCCATATATCTTGTAAATCAATCATATTTGAAATTATACCACAGGAAAAGTCTTTTTTCAACATAAAAAAGAGGGTGAAAAGACAAGAAAATAATTATAAAAAATAAAAAAACTAATAAAAGTGTTTGACAACGGGAGCTTAATATAATATCATTATTAGGCTAAAGAGGGATTTTTGGTGCAAGCCCCGTCATCAAGAACGCCTTATAAGAAAAAACGGAGGTAAAACCATGAAGACATATATGGCAAAACCCGCAGAGCTTAAAAAGAATTGGTATGTCGTGGATGCTGAAGGTATGCCGCTTGGCAGACTTGCCTCACAGGTCGCTTCAATTTTGAGAGGCAAGAATAAACCCGAATATACCCCGCATATAGATACCGGCGACTATGTGATTGTCATCAACTGCGAAAAAGTAGTTCTCACGGGAAAGAAAGTCGAAAAGAAATTTTATAAGCGTTATACCGGATATCCCGGAGGGCTTAAAGAAGTCAGATACGATAAACTTATGCAGACAAAACCCGAATTTGTCGTTCATAAAGCGGTAAAAGGCATGCTACCTAAGAATTCTTTGGGAAGAAAGATGATAAAGAAGCTTTTTACTTACAGAGGAAGTGAGCATAATCAGCAGGCGCAGCAGCCCGCTCCGCTCAGTTTTAAATATTAGGAGGACTTATGGCAGCTAAAAAAGTTCTAAAAAAGAAAATCCAGTTCTGGGGAACGGGCAGAAGAAAAAAGGCGATAGCCAGAGTTAGAATTATCCCCAACGGAGAGGGACAAATAATGATCAATAAAAGAAAGCTGGAAGAGTACTTCCCGTTGGAGACGCTTATTTATATAGTAAAACAGCCCCTTGAGCTCACCAACACGACCTCTAAATATGATGTAGCGGTGAATGTAAAGGGCGGCGGATTCACGGGTCAAGCGGGAGCGATAAGGCACGGAATAGCAAGAGCGCTTTGTGAGGCGGAAGAGGACCTAAGACCCGTTTTGAAACAAGCCGGCTTCTTAACTCGAGACCCGAGGATGAAAGAAAGAAAGAAATATGGACTGCACAAGGCAAGAAGAGCGCCTCAGTTCTCAAAGAGATAACAAAAAAAACCTCTTACAAAAAGAGGTTTTTTTATTGTATTGGTAAGGTGCCGCCCTTGACAAATTATTATATTAATAATATCATTTTGTTATGAGTAGAATTGTTGAACCTAGAAAATTAAGCCATAAGCTGAGCATCGTGATCGTTATGTTCTTTTATTTAGTCGCATACTTTAATCTTGTGGTATCTTTTACGATGAACAGCGGGCATGAAGATAAAAATAAATTAGCTGAAGCGTATGTGAAAGCCTATCAAGAGCGGGATATCCAAAAATTGGCTGCGCTTTATTATAGAAAGAATTCAAAAGAGTATAAGAATTTTATCCAAGAAAACTATAATATATTTGAGGAAAGAAAAAACGATGCCATGGACCACTCCCAAAGAGTGGAGACACATATTCTATGGTATAATAAAAAAGAGATTTGCGATAGGCTGGTTATATGGTATAAAAAACCCGCAATGCCTGAAGCAATATCCGTGTCCTTTCCCGTATATTTTACCAGAAGATTCGGAAAGCTTTATTTTTCAAGACTAATTGACGGCTGGACTGACCCGTATGGCGGGATAGGATATCCGCCTCAAGGAAGTCAAAAACTCAGTATTGACGACAAGAACATAATCCAAATAGACATCAAAGAAAATGAGTATATAGACCATGAGACCTTCAGAGGCTTAAAAAAGCTGGTAAAAGTCAGTTTTCCAAAAAAATATTACAGAATAGACCCCGAATGGTTTGCGGAAGTTCCAAACTTAGAGGCTGTGGAAGTGCATCCCGAAAACGAACTCTTCACTTCGAAGGACGGAATAGTATACACCAAGGATATGAAAGAGATTGTATATTATCCAAAAGGGAAGATTCAAGCTGAAGGTCATCCAATGGGAGAGTTCACCCTCCCCGATTCGGTCAAGATAATTGGCGAAAAGGCGTTTTTCCAAAATACCGGACTAAAGAAAATAACCCTGAAGTCCGTTCAAACGATAGAAAACCGCGCTTTTTATAGGGCTGAGAGAATAAGAGAGGTCATATTCAACAAAGGAATTAAGACCATAAGATCCGAAGCTTTTGTAGGATGCGTTAGCCTTGAAAAAGCAAATTTTCCGGACTCTTTGAAGACTATAGAAGACCGCGCCTTTATGGAATGTACAAAGATTTCGCAAATATACATAAGTTCCATAAGCTCTTTGAGCAAAATAGGCTGGGCGGCGTTTGAGAGATGTGAGAAACTTCAACAAATCTATCTGCCCGACGGCATTGAACAGATTGATAACTGGACCTTTGATAAGTGCTTTAACTTGCAAGAAATAAGACTTCCAGCACAGTTACAAAGAATAGGGGTGTACGCCTTTAGGGACTGTCAAAAACTTAAAAGCCTAAAGATAGCTAAGACCGTAACCACGATAGACAAGGGAGCTTTTTATAACTGTAAAAGCCTTTCTTTAACGATTGACCATACCCAAAAGCCCAAGGGCTGGAAAGAAGGATGGGACGCAGAGCTTTTAAAAAGCTATGAATGGTAGCCTAAACTATAATCTAACTGTATATAAAAGATAAAAAAAGCCCTTTCAGAGCTTTTGTTGAAGGGGTGGCGAAATAATGGGATATGAATTTCCCAAAAGACAATAAAATAAGGACCAAACGATTAGGAAGGAGAAATGAAAAAGGTTTTGAGAGCTTTTGTTTTAATTGTTTTTGTACTTTTAGTAATGGCGGCTTGTGAAAAGAACACCATTGAGCTTATGTTTAACACAAACGGCGGAGAAGCTGTTGAAAATATACAAATAGACGAAAAAGCCAAGTCCTTGGATTTGCCCACACCTAAGAAAGCGGGATATTCTTTTGAAGGCTGGTTTTTGGATAATGACTATGAACAGTGGGTGAATTTGGAGAATATTCTTTCCATGGGCAGAAAGAAAGTTGAACTTTTTGCCAAGTGGGCCAAGAATATAAATACCTTGACTTTTGACCCAAACGGCGGGCAAGGGCAAATGGAAGATATGGAAATCCCCACGGGAGAAAAGGCAAACCTTATCCCAAATAATTTTGAAAAAGAAGGCTATGCTTTTGCGGGCTGGGCGGAGGAAAAAGACGGAGATGTGGTCTATTTAGACGGCGATGAATACACTATGGGAACGGACGCCTCTTATACGCTTTATGCGGTTTGGATTGAAACCATATCCATTTCTTTTAATGCTAACGGCGGACAAGGGACGATGTCCAGCCAAACCGCAGGCAAGGGGCTTGAGTTTAAGCTCAAAGAGAGCGTTTTTTCCAAAAGCGGACATATATTTTATGGCTGGGCGCTCTCTCCCGACGGAGAAAAGCTCTATAACGACGAGGGCAAGGCGGTCTTTGAAAAAAATACCACCCTCTATGCCAAATGGCTGGAGGCATCTGAGCTTATTGAGATGATTGACGACACAAGCTTTTATTTGGGATATTATCCCCAAACTGTGGCAAGCGAGGAGATAGCCTCAAAAATGCCCTCTGAGCCCAACAACCAAGGGTATTATGTGTATGAGGGCGAAAGGTATGTCAAACAAATGGCACAACCAAGAAATACCATGGGCAGTACGGGAAGCCTTTTCGCAAGCGGAGAGGAGATACAATATGGCAGGGAGTATTTCTTTAAGGTTGAAAAGATAAAATGGATAATCCTTGAAGAAGACGACGACGGATATTTTGTGGTTTCGGATATGATACTTGACAAGAGCTATTTTGGAGAGGACAACAATTGGGAAAACAGCCTTATAAGAGAATGGCTTAATGGCGAATTCTTGGCAAGAGCGTTTGAGGACGGACTGTCCGCATTTATAAAAAAGCACGAATACACTACGCATTATTGGCTAGCCGAACGCCAGACAGTCTCAACCAGAGACAAGGTGGTCTTGCTCTCTAACGGCGAGATAAGAAACAAAGACTACGGCTTTGTGGACAACATGAGCAGAACCGCTTATGTAAGCGACTACGCCAAGGCGGTGGGCGTATGGACGGGAGCGGGAGAAATGCAAGACAATCCCGAATGGCAGATTCATACGGGGATGTATCTGCTTCGTTCTGCCGAGATCTATGCCCGCCAAGGAAGAGTGGATACCGTAAGGTATCATGGCGGCATTGAGGGGGCTGGGGCAATGGACGATAATTACGGAGTAAGACCCGCTATGATTATTAAAAAGGTGTAAAAAACCCTTTTTGTTTTGCGAAAGCGTAGAAAAGCTATTGACAGCCTTATAAGGTCAATAGCTTTTCAAAATATGGTTTTTTGCAAGGCAAAGAAAAAAGATATAAAAAAAATAAGAGAGTGAACGATATAGGCTATTATAATCTTTCAGTATTTAAGCTTGGCGGCAAGCTTTTAAGATTTTTCATAAAAAAATCAAAGGGTATAACTTAATTACTTTATCCTATTATAAAAGTTTTCAGAAAAAAGGAAAATGAATTCAATTCTTGATTAAAAAAAAGACACTACTCGATAGTGTCTTTGGTGGGAACAATAGGGCTCGAACCTATGACATCTTGCTTGTAAGGCAAGCGCTCTCCCAGCTGAGCTATGCTCCCTTATGGTGACCCCAAGGAGGTTCGAACTCCTGTTACCGCCGTGAAAGGGCGGTGTCTTAACCACTTGACCATGGGGCCGTGTTGGTTTTGGTAGCGGCGGTCAGATTCGAACCAACGACCTACCGGGTATGAACCGGTCGCTCTAACCAACTGAGCTACGCCGCCATTGGCTTTTTCTGAGAGTTTGGTTGCGGGGGTGGGATTTGAACCACACGACCTCCGGGTTATGAGCCCGACGAGCTACCGGACTGCTCCACCCCGCGACGATGCTTTACTATAATATAATATATTTTTTTTTCTGTCAACTGTTTACTGGCTTTTATTTTAATTGAAATCAAGCTTTTGATCGTTTATAATATCTTGATTCCATTCTATTATCTTAGTCTCTAACTTAGCGATTTCTTTATTCATGCTGTTTAAGACGATATCCCTGGCCACAAGCAGTTCTTCCATAATTTCGCCGAATTTGGTTTTCTTAATTTTGTCAGCATATTCTATAATATCCAAAAAAGGTGACTTGAACGCTTTATTGAAACAATATAGTATATAAATCATATCAACAAAAGGCATATTTAATTTTATAGCCGAAGTAAGGACATCCAAACAGCCTTTTTTATATTTTTTGTGAATCAAAGCGGCAAAATTAACCATAAAGAACCTTCCTTTTATCTTCCCAAACTAAGACTTATTATTAAAAATTAGAAGCCTTCCTTCTTGTTATAACAAATATATAATCATTTCTAAGCCCCTTTTGAAATTTTTTTGTCAGAGAGCTTATGTATTGCCGAGTTTTGTCTTTTGATGTATAATTATGACATAATTTGTAAAATAATTTTGGGAGGAAATTATGGAATTTCTATTTAGAAAATGGTTTCTCCTCTTTATTTTTGTGTTTTTTGTGTCTGTTTTTACTTTTTCGATTTCGCCCGCTCCCGCTCTTGCCGTCGAGGGCATACTAAAATTCGAGGACGGTTTTTTGGGAGAATATCAACTTGGCACGGACTACTATATCGACCCGATAACAATTCCCGTTGACGGAGAGACGGCGGTTCTTTTACAGCCAGAACATTCTATTATCATATTGACTTTCAATCCCGCCCTAAGCTTTCAGATACAATTAGGGGATGGAGAGCCTTTTCAAGATGTGGCTTCAGGCGAATGGATTTATTTCAATATGCCTATAAATATCACAACCAGACCCAAGCAAGCGGAATTTAATGCCGTCTTTTTTGACTATGATATGACCATTTATTCCCAAGCAAGCGTGAGCAAAAACGCTTATCTAACCCCGCCGACTGAGCCCTTTCGGGACGGGTATATATTTCAGGGGTGGAGGCTTCAAGGGCAAGAGGAATATTTTGACTTTAATACTCCGATTATAGAAGATACTGCTCTTTATGCCCACTATGTAAGGTTATATAACATATCTTTTTATAATGGCGAAGATTTGATAAAAACAATCCAAGTTCCCGAAAACAGTTTGGCGTCGCCCCAAGACGCTCCGCAAAAAGAGGGATATAGCTTTCTATACTGGCAAGGCGATCAAGGAGAGTTTGACTTTGACACGCCAATAATAGAAGATACCGAGCTTTATGCATGCTATGAAATACAGCTTTTTAGGGTAGAATTTTATTTGAACAACGAGCTGTGGGAAAGCCAAACAGTGGCTTATATGCAAACGGCAGAAGAAATAGAGATAGAATGTGAATATTATATCATTACGCCTTTTCGATTAAAAGATTCTAATGAAGAGTATTCTTTTCCCACGCCCATAACCCAAGATATCAAGCTCTATGCCCAAAAGATAGAAAACTTTTATACCATTACTTTTATTGATAACGAAGTTATAACTACCCAAAAGGTAGAGAAAGGTTGCCCAATATGCAGTTTTCCTCCGCATCAAAGACAAGAGGATACTTTTATTGGCTGGCAAAAAGAAAAAGAGAATTTCAACACCTCAAAGGACTATGTGCCCAATGAAAATCTTACGCTTTATGCAATCTATGAAGAAGATTTGTTCACTGTCATATTCAATTTGGACGGCGGAAGCGGAGAGGGAGAGCTTGTGCAAAAAGTAAAAAGCGGCTTTGAGGCCACTCCCCCCGTCAATATCCAAAAAGACGGACATGCTTTTCTGGGCTGGGAGGGCGAATTTGAAAATATACAATCGGATACACAAATTATCGCCCGATACTCAATAAATACATATATCATAAATTTCTATCTTTACGGCGAAATGGTCTATCAAATAATAGATATCCCCTATTCCGCAACCTTAGATAGCATTCCCGAAATTTCGGGCATAAAAGACGGGGACGAGCTTTTGGGTTGGAAAAATGCCGAGGGCGGGGAGTTTGATATAACCGCTCCCATAACCCAAAACCTAGACCTATACGGAGTTGTGGATAAAATAGACTTGAAAGTCTATTTTCACTTCAAAGAAACCACCTTTTTTCAAACGGTGAAATACGGCGAAACAGCCATTCCGCCTGACCCGCCCCAACCAGACCAAGGGTATGATTTTGCAGGCTGGTATATAGACGAAGTCACGCCCTTTATCTTCTCTACTCCGATAACAGAGGAGCTTCATTTATACGGCAAACAGTCATTAAAGATTTTTGAGGTTGTCTTTTGCTATGTGATAGAAGAGCAAACCTATCAAAAAACGCAAAATGTGGAGTTCGGTCAAAAGGTGCAAGCCCAAGTGGAAGAGATAGGATATAGCTTTGAATGGTTTGAAGACGAATTTTTTACTGAGCCATTCGATTTCAATAAAGCGATAGTTTCGGATACCATAATATATGGCTTGGCCACCCCTAATGTCTATACTATTACAATTGTTTATCCCGATTATATTGACAGAGAACTTGAAGTTTTTGAAAGACACTATAAACAAGAGCTTAACTTGCCGTCCATGGAGATATACGGATATGAGCTTTTGGGACATGGAGAAGATTTTGAATTTATGCCCGCATATGATATAGTGCTCTATCCCCAGTTTCAAAAAAAGGTTTTTACTTTGGTTTTTGGCGATGTCTATCAAGTTCAAGCAGAGTACCTTAAAGAAATTACTCTCCCCGATTTTGAGCCGCCACAAGGCTATTGTTTTGACGGCTGGCGGGATGAGTTAGGAGCTTTTTTTCCAAAAGAACAACCGTATCTTGTTCAGGGGAATATGACTTTTGAAGAAAAACTGACCGAAATCAGAGAAATAATAATAAGCTATTTGAATTATTCTGAAGTCTATAACTACGGCGATGTAGTGGATATCTCTTCTCCTCAAAAAGACGGGCATATCTTTATCGGCTGGTATGCCGACGAGGAGCTTACCAAGCCTTTTGGGGGCAAGGCGGTTTCAGAGGAATATGAGATACATCTTTATCCCAAGTGGGCGAAAGAATACTATACCTTAAGCGTTTTTGGCGAAGAGCGCACATTTGTGATAGCTTATGGCGAGACCTCCCCCGCCGTTTCGCCAATGGCAAAAGAAGGACATACCTTTGAGGGTTGGTTTTTGGATGAGGAAGGTACAAACCCCTATCAAGAAGTTCTTATGGACAGGGATATTACCATTTATCCCAAATATCAAATAATGAGTTTCTCTGTGGTGTTTTTAGGGATTGAGCGAACGATTTGCTGTCAGAGTGTGAACTACGGCGAATCCGCCCAATACCCAGATTATAGGGATATCATGGAAGAGGGCTATAAGTTTTTGGGCTTTGATAAGGCTTTTGATAACATTTCTTGCGACTTGACGATTACCGCCGAATACGCCCCGTTGTATGCCAATATCTTTTATGACGACAACGGGCAAGAAATTAGCCCATTTTCCCCACCCCAAAAAGAGGGGTATGTCTTTGTCGGCTGGGAGACAGTATATGAGGACAACCTTTGTTTGCACTATCCCGTCTATTTGGCTTTGCCAAAAGAGGAGAACCAACCCCAAAAAGACAGCGACAACCAAGAAGATGCTGAGTCCCAAGAAGAAACCGATAAAGAAACAATCGTAGGTAGGATTATTATTAATGACCAAAAGCCCCCTTCTGCCATTGATTCCCCCGCCAAAAAGTCGTTTTCTGACAAAATCGCCAGTGTATTTACTATTGCTTTTATATTGGCACTAAGCACTTTTTGCCTTTACCTAAATATCAAGCTCCGTAAAAATAATCTTATTTAAGCGGTTTTCTTACCAAAAGCCTTAAATTGATAGGCTATAACTTATTTATAACAAGAACTCTTATCCAATACCTTATTTACATAATTATTTATTGTGTTATAATTATTTATAAGTCTATACTATTTAGTTAAGGAGAAATATATGTATCAAAACACCTTTGAAGACTGGCTAAAAAATGTCACACAAGAAGAAAGAGCCGAGCTTTTGGCAATAAAAGACAATTTGAAGGAAATCAAGGAAAGGTTCTCTCTGCCCTTGGCGTTTGGTACGGCAGGCATGCGCGGCGAAGTGGGAATGGGCACTTTTCGAATGAATGTGTACACAGTCAGAAAAGCCACATACGGGCTTGCCAAGCTCTTGACCGAAAAAGGTCCAGAGCTTATGGATAGAGGCGTGGTCATCTCTTATGACACAAGGCGTTTTTCTTATCAATTCGCTTTTGCGGCAGCGCAGGTTTTAAGCAAAGCCAAGATCAAGGTCTGGCTTTTTGAGGATGTCAGACCCGTGCCCATGTGTTCTTTTGCCATACGCTATTTGAGGGCGGCGGCGGGGATTATGATTACTGCCAGCCACAACCCCAAGGAATACAACGGCTATAAGGTATACGGCGACGACGGCGCGCAGATGTCGCCTGAAAACACCCAAAAAGTGGTCAAGTATATAGACGAGATAAAGGACTATTTCTCTATACCCTATGAAAATATCTATAAAGACAATATCAAGGGTTGGGACAATCAAAAGATAAACGATTTTATAACCGTTATCGGTCAAAGCGTCGACGAAAAGTATTATGAACAAATCTTAAAGCTTAGCTTGAGCCCCGATGCCATAAAAGCAATGGGCAAGGAATTAAAATTAGTGTACACCCCCATACACGGTTCGGGCTATAAGCCGGTTATGACGGTCTTTGAAAGAATGGGCATAAACGCCGCCTTAGTCCAAGAGCAGGCTCACCCCGACACCGAATTTTCCACAGTAGAGGTTCCCAATCCCGAGAATGAGGATGCCCTAAGAGCCGCTATCAGTCTTGGCGACAAGATAGGAGCAGATGTGGTCATAGGCACAGATCCCGACTGCGACAGAATGGGGCTTGCGGTTAGGGACAAAAAAACCAATAAGCTCAAGCTCTTAAACGGCAACCAAATCGGGATTCTACTCTTGGACTATATTTTAACAAGACTAAAAAGCCAAGGCAAACTCTCCCCCAAAGGTGCGGTGGTCAAGACGATAGTCACCACCTCCATGGTGGACGCGGTTGCGAAAGACTTTCAGGCGACGGTCTTTGATGTGCTGACCGGTTTTAAGTTTATTGGCGAGAAAATAAAGGAATGGGAAAAGAGCGGGGAATATGAGTATATTTTCGGCTTTGAGGAGAGCTATGGCTATTTGAGGGGAACTCACGCCCGAGACAAAGACGCTGTGGTGGCGTGCATGCTTACCGCGGAAATGGCTTGCTATTATCAGTTAGAGGGAAAAAACCTCTATGACAGACTTATGGAACTGTTTGAGAAATACGGGTATTATCATGAGCTCAACGACAGTATTGTATATAAGGGAGTAGAGGGAATGAGGGATATGGCTCTTGTCATGAAAAGCTTAAGGCAAAAGTCCATAACCCGCTTGGGATCAGACGAGGTTATATTCTTTGCGGACTATAAGACAGGGCAAAAAAGGTATATTCAGACCCAAAATACAGAAAAAATAGCCTTGCCTCAAACGGACGCCTTGTATTATGGCTTAAAAGACGGGCAGTTTGTATGCATAAGACCAAGCGGCACTGAGCCCAAATTGAAGATATATGTTCTCTGTCGTGCAAAAACCCTTGAAGAATCCGACCAAAAAGCTCAAAGCATTATGCGGGACATAAAAAAGGAATTATGAAAAGAACTCCCAAAACCATAATCAGAAAGCTTATTATCGTCGGGTCGCTTGCCTTGACTGCGGTGGTTCTAAGCTTATTAAAGCTTATTCCATATGTCAGCGAATATGTCTTTTCAAGAGGGATATCAAGAGCTTATGCCTATGTGGTAAGCGCTATCACTAAACACTTGCCCTTTTCTCTATATGAAGTTCTTTTGACGGCTTTGATATTGACTGCGGTCGTATTAATTCTTAAATGGGTATTCTTAATAAGCAAGAGACGGGATTTTTATTTTTTCAAAAGCGTCTTGAACACGCTTATTGTCGTTTTGACTTTATTTTGCGTCTATACCGCCACCGCCGGCATGGCGTATTATAGAGAGCCCTTGCCCATTCCTCAATACAGCGGAGAAGTGCTTGACGGCGCAGAATTTGAACAGATGATGTTATATTATTTGGAGGACTTTAGGTATGTGTCCGACATGGTGAAAAGGGACGAGAACGGTCTTGTAAAACAGCCCTTTGACTTCAACGGGCTTAACCAAAAGCTAAAAGAGGAATACAATAGGCTTGGGACTTTTGACGGATATCTGTCCTCTTTTACTCCCCCCGTGAAAAATATCTTTTTCTCTACATTTATGAGCTATCAGCGCATATCCGGCATAGCTGTGGCGTATACGGGAGAAGCCAATATCAACCGTCATATCCCTGCGAATAACAAAGTCCTCACCATGGCGCACGAACTTGCACATATAAAAGGCGTGATGAATGAAAACGAAGCGAATATGCTCTCTTATTATCTGACCATAACAAGCTCGGATATCTATATTCGATATGCGGGATATATGCGCACCATGCCCAGACTTATGAGTGCGGCGTATTACACAGTGGACAAAGAAACCTATAATCGCCTATATGACCTCTATCCCCAAGAGGCTATGGAAGAACTTAATGCGGAATACTCTTTTTGGGCAAAGTACGACAGCGTAATAGACAAAGTCAGCTCTTTCTTCAACGATATCTATCTAAAATTTTCCGGCGACCCAAGAGGGGTGGAGAGCTACCGCGATATAGGTCAAGTGGACAAACAAGTTGACCCCGAAAGCGGGGAAATTGAATATGCCATAATCGAATATTCTCCATTGCAAAAATTGTATATACAATTATACTGTGATGCGCTTTAACAAAATCTTTTGCCTTTTGGCTATATAATTACAATTAAAAAAACATCTTAAAAAAATTTTGTGAGCTTGAAACAAGCTTTTTAGCATCTTGTCATATAAAAAAATCAAGAACTTAAGCTATTAAGAGCTTGTCCCAGCAATAACAAAAAGATTTTATCTTTTGTAAAGCAAATAATTTGCTTTTAGAAAATATCAAATAGAATAACACATATCTTAAACATTCAGCTTAACAAAAGCTTGTTGGTTCTCGTGTTGTGAATTAAAATTAAGGTGTTTTCGCATAATAGAGATAGGAGGAAAAAAGATGATAGCTATTAGGGAATTTATGACAAGCGATATAAAAAGCGTGGACGCTGAGGATTCTATTTTTGAGGCGGCACAGATTATGAAAGAAAATGATATCGGCTTTTTACCGGTTATAGAAGAGGGAAAGCTTGTGGGAGTGGTGACGGATAGGGATTTGGCAATAAAGGGTATAGCCAAAAAATTGTCCATAAAAGCACCAATCAAAGAGGTCATGACCGCAAAGTGCATTTCCGTTGACAGCCAGACACCTATTCAAGATGCGTTGAAGATTATGTCAGACCACAAGATAAGAAGGCTTTGTATTGTGGAAAACGGACAGCTTGCGGGCATATGCGCCATAGGAGATATCGCAATAACCAGGCATTTTGAAAGGGACGCAGCCGAGGCTTTGAGTGAAATTTCATCGCCTATAAGAAGACAAATGGTGGAAAACTAAGCTCACGGACCACAAAAAAGTCAAAAATAGCTGAAAAAATAGCTGAGAAGCCTTAAAAAATAAGGATAAAAGGCTATTTTTTTATATTGGTATTGACAAAACTATATGGTGGATGTAAAATAAAAAAAAAGGCTTTTTGCCTAATTGGAGGAATTTTATATGAACAAGAAACAACTTATCGCCGCTATGGCAGAAAAGACAGGAATGACTTTGACTGATGCTGGAAAGGCGTTGAACGCTTTTGTTGAGGCAGTAGGCGAAGCGCTTCAAGCGGGCGACGGCGTTCAGCTTCCCGGATTTGGCTCCCTTAAGGTAAAAGAAAGAGCCGCCAGAGAAGGCATCAACCCCGCCACAAAAGAGAAAATCTGGATCGAAGCCAAGAAAACAATTAAGTTCAAAGCCGGCAAAGGTCTGGAAGAAAGCATTCAATAGTAACATTTTTTTTAGTTTTCCTTAAAAGAAGACCTTGCTTTTTTAAGCGGGGTCTTTTTTATTTTCAGTAAATCCGTAACAATAAAGCTATTTTGCGTTAGAGTTATTAATCTTTACTAAATGCCGAGATTCTCTAAAAAGTTTCCCAAAACAGTTTTTAATCTCTTTCATTTTTCTAATGGTAGGTGCAAGAGCCTATATATTTACCAATATATCAGTTGCCTTAAAGGGCTTATTTTGATATTATGTTATTATTAAAAAGAGGTGCAAATGAAATATATAATAGTATTGGGCGACGGAATGGCGGACTATCACAGAGGACCTTTGGGCAACGCCACCCCCCTTGAAAAGGCTTCAAAGCCCTATATGGATATGCTGGCGAAAAAGGGAATGACGGGATTGGTTCAGACTATTCCCGACGGCATGCAGCCCGCAAGCGATGTGGCGAACCTCTCTGTTATGGGGTATGACCCCAAAGCCTACTATTCGGGCAGGTCCCCTTTGGAGGCGTTGTCAATCGGAATAGATATGGACGAAAAGGATATCGCCATGAGGGTAAACCTTGTGACGCTGTCCGACGATAAGCTTGAGGACAGCGTTATGATAGATTATAGCGCAGGAGAAATCACCACTCAAGAAGCCGACATCTTGATAAAGGATTTAGAAAAAGAGCTTGGGAACCAAAGGTTTTCTTTTTATACGGGAACCAGCTATCGCCATTGCCTTATCGACAAAGAGGGCACACTTGAGACGCAGTTCACGCCCCCTCACGATATTATCGGAAAAAAAGTGGGAGAGTATCTTCCCAAGGGCAAGGACGCCGAGATATTTAGGGAGCTGATACAAAAATCCATACAAATCTTAAAAGACCACCCTGTGAACAAAAAGAGAAAGGAAAACGGCAAAAATCCCGCCACCGCTATTTGGTTTTGGGGGGCGGGCACAAAACCCAACCTTGCACCCTTTGAGGAAAAGTATTCGCTTAAAGGAGCGGTCATAAGCGCTGTCGACCTGATAAAAGGCATCGCTAGAGGCGCGGGTATGAAAGTATATGAAGTAGAGGGCGCAACCGGCAATATGGACACCAATTTCCTTGGTAAAGCTGAGGCTGCAATAAAGGCATTGAAAGAGGGCAGCGACTTTGTATATCTGCATATTGAAGCGCCCGACGAATGTTCGCATCAAGGCGACTATAAGAACAAAATACGCGCGATAGAAAAGGTGGACGAAGTGGTAGGCTTTATTTATGAAAGTCTGAAGAAAGAGAACGCCCGCTTTGTTATCGCCGTTCTGTGCGACCACGCCACGCCCCTTGTGTTGAGAACGCATACTTCCGACCCCGTGCCTTTTTTGATTTATTCAAGTGTAAAGGACTATAATTCGGGGCTGATATACACAGAAAGAGAGGTGAAAAAAGGGGTATTTTTTGATAAAGGAGAGAAAATAATAAAAACTATGCTCAAAGAGGTTAATAGATGAAAAAGCTGTCCAGCAAAGAACTAAGAAAAGAATACTTAGACTTTTTCAAGCAAAGAGGACACAAGGAGATTCCCTCCGCATCCTTGATCCCCGATAACGACCCCACCGTGCTTTTCACCACGGCGGGAATGCACCCTCTTGTGCCATATCTGCTTGGGGAAAGCCATCCCTTGGGGAAAAGGCTGACTAACTGCCAAAAATGCGTGAGAACGGGCGATATTGACAAGGTGGGAGACTCAAGCCACTGCACCTTTTTTGAGATGCTGGGCAATTGGTCTTTGGGGGACTATTTCAAAGAAGAGTCCATAAGTTATAGCTTTGAATTTTTGACAAAGGTATTGGAAATTCCCGTTGAAAAATTGGCGATAACCTGCTTTGAGGGTGACGAGAACGCGCCAAAAGACGAGATAAGCTATAACGCATGGCTTAAAAAGGGAATAAAAAAAGAAAATATCTATTTTCTATCAAAAGAACACAACTGGTGGGGCCCGGCAGGCAACGCCGGACCTTGCGGACCTGATACGGAGATTTTTATTATCGCAGACAAAGAGCCTTGTTCCAAAGAGTGTTCGCCTGCCTGCGATTGTGGAAGGTTTTTGGAGATTTGGAACAATGTTTTTATGGAGTACGACCAAAGCTCCGACGGCTCCTTAAAACCCTTAAAACAAAAAAATGTGGATACGGGAATGGGTTTGGAAAGGACGGTTGCGGTGCTCAATGGATATGATACGGTATACCAAATCGATGTTTTCAAAAAAGCTAAAGAAATACTTGACGCTAAGGAGAAAGAGGGAGAGAAGCAAAAGAGAATAATCTTAGACCATATGAGAACAGCGGTATTCTTGCTTGGAGATATTAAGGGAGTCACCCCGTCCAATGTCGACCAAGGCTATGTCTTAAGAAGACTTATCAGACGGGCGGTAAGGTTTGCAAGACTCATTGAGCTTGACAGCGAGGTCTTGTTGGAGATATGCCAAGCCTTTATTGACGAATACGGCGAGGTATATGAGGACATATCCCAAAACAGAGAAAAGATATTATCAGAGCTTGGAATGGAGATTCTGAGATTCAATAAGACCATAGAACAAGGGCTTAAGGAATTTGAAAAGCTTTTGAAATATATAAAAGACAACCGAATGAGCGGCAAGGCGGCATTCAGGCTTTATGACACATTCGGCTTCCCCATAGAGATGACCTTGGAGCTTGCCAAGGACCATGGAGTGAGTGTGGATATAGAGGGCTTTGAGCGTGCTTTTGAGGAACATCAAAGAAAGTCAAAAATCGGCTCCGAGCAAAAATTCAAGGGCGGGCTTGCCGAGAATACCGAACGGACCGCAAGGCTGCATACCGCAACGCATCTTTTGCTTTGTGCCTTAAAAAAGGTGCTTAATGACCAAAATATTCATCAAAAGGGCAGCAATATCACGGCGGAGAGATTGAGGTTTGATTTTAATTTTCCAAGAGCGTTGACCGAACAAGAAAAAAATATGGTGGAAGATTATATAAATGGTATAATAAAAGAAGGAGTGGATGTCACACAAGAGGAGATGAGCTTGAAAGAGGCTATGGACGCCGGCGCGGAGGGGGTGTTCGGCGACAGATACCAAGACAAAGTCAAGGTATATTCTATCGGCGACTATTCCAAGGAAATCTGCGGCGGTCCGCATATAAAAAACACTTCGGAGCTTGGCACCTTCAAGATAATAAAGGAACAATCCAGCTCCAGCGGCATAAGAAGAATTAGGGCGATTCTCGAATAAGGAGAAGAATATGAGCTACATAAAAAAAGTAATATGCATTGTCATAATCCTTAGCGTTTTGTGCGCTCTTTTTTGGGGGTGCAACAATAAAGAAAACAACAACCGCAAGGAAAAGCCTGATCTGCATGAGGTCATGCTTGCCTATCAGGCAAAAGACCAAAAGAAATCTTTGTTTGAGGCGGAGTTTAAGCTGACATTTTTTCAGAAAGAGGGCCAAGAAATCGTTCCTCAAAGCATAGCTCAAAAGCTCACGCTGGATAGAATTCAAAACCAAGACAAGATTTATATAGACGCCACCTTGGGGACATCTTTTGTCAGTGAAGGCTTTATGGGTTATTTGTCGGCGGTGGTATCAGTCCTATCTGTTCTGTCCGAAGAAGAAATGAGCTTGGATACCGAGTTTATGCGTTACCTAAGAGGCGAAACGCATTTTCGGGGAATCTTAGGCTATGACGGGAATAACTCCTATAACGCAAAAGGCGATTATGTGGAAAAGGGACAGACCCCCGACTATAAGGACAGTATGGGCAACCCTTATTGGGTAAGCATAGACGAAGTGTCCATTCTTAACCTTATGTATAACTTGGGCATAAGCGGAGATTTTTCGCCAAAGGACTTCTTGATGTTCTCCACTATGATTGACTTAAGCCCGTCTGCGGAGTGGGTGAGAAGAGATGACGCTGATAAGTTCTTCAGCGACGAAGAAGAGGCTTTTATGTACGCCATAACGACCTATGGCGCCAAGCTTAGAGAGCTGATTTTGCAAATTGCGGGGGAGACCGAGGACAGAATGGATCCCGACGAATATCAAGAGGAATTGGAAAGGTACGCCCAAATCTTTCCCACAGTGATGTCGTGGATATCCGTTCCCGACTCAAAAGTTGACGCCAAGGTCTCAAAGGACGAAGACTTGAAACAGCTTTCTTCATCTATAAGAGTGGATTTGAATATAAATGTAAAGGAACTGACGAATATCTTGTCTATGCTTATTGAGGACATTCCCGAAATCAATATAAGCCCTTTTATGCTTGGACTGGCGATAGCGGGAATGAACTCCATACTCTCTTCTTCGTTCGGACAGGATGGAATCTGGACCATACGCTTTGAGCTTTTTTTGAATGAAACTTTTTCTTATGACAGTAGCTCAATAGATTTAAGCAACAAAGACCAAGATATGTTTATTCCAAATTCGATAGACCAAGAAGGGCGGTATGAAATAATCATTGAGGCGGACGAGGAATAGATTTTTTATGAGAAATAGGCGGCTTTAACTTTTATTAAGACAAGCCTTAGGACGGGAAAAGCAATAGACAAAAAGAAGGCGTTTGAGACTATGTGCGTGACATAGAACCAAACGCCTCTTATATATATAGCAAAAAACAATCTAAAAAAGCCGACACCTGCGGAACTATAGGCAAAAAGAGTGTCCACAAGGCTTGTCAAAAAGCCAAACAGAGCGGTCATAACAACTCCCGTTATGATATAGACTATATTTTTCTTATAGCCCAGCCTGTTGAGTAAAGATACGATAAAGGTAAGCGTCGGCCAATAAATAAAGTAGGCGATAACCCAAGAATGAAACCCGAAGACAGACGCCTCTATAAGACAAAAAGCCAAGACGCCTAAAATCGAAAGATTGAAGCCGAAAGTCAGACTGAAAAGAATTATGAACAGAGTCACCACTTCAATATTGGGAAGAGCCGCAAGCGCAAGCTGTCCGCCCGTAAGCAAGGCGGCAAAGAGTCCGACAAGTGCTATTCTTTTGGCGTCCAAGCTCTTCATATTCAAAAAGAGACGATTTTGATAAGATAGCTTGCTCCGTCCACAAGCGGAGTGGAGTCTATGCCGTTGGCGGCGGAGAAAAAGCTTAATCCGTCATAGGTCAGAGCGTCTATTGTGTAGTCCCTTTGTTCGGGGGTGTCTATGGTGTGATAGATAGCGATAAATTCGTTCTTGCCCGAATCGGGGAAGAGTCCGATATTTTCTTTGATAGTCACGCTCTCCAAGAACTTGCCCGAAAAAATAGTCGTGTAAGAAAAATCAGAGTCTTGTTCTGCGATTGTCCCAAGTAAATCCGCTAAAGTGCCTTTAGCTTCTTTCTGATATCGGGCAAGCTCGTTCAGGTCCTTATCCGCAATCAGCAAAGTGACTTCCTTAAGTGAGGTCTCTTTTTCTTTACAGCCAAAAAAGCTCAAAGCAAAGCATATAATGAGTACGGCGACAAAAATTCTTTTCATATATCCTCCTAAAATAAAAACCGCCTCCCATAACGGAAAGCGCGAAAGTAAGGCAAAAACGGCGTTTTGCCAATACCTCGTCTCCCTCCGAAACGGGCTTTTTTTGGATTAAGGCAGGTCTCCTGACTCTGAAAGGAATCTCTTCCCGGCAAACCTTCCCTCAAAAGAAGTGGTCATAATTGCCTTAACATACAGTAGCGGGGGCTGTCAGCTTTTTAAGCTTGTTCCCTATTAAGCAATGCACCTTAATCCTATTTAATTATCTTTTTATTATAAGATTAATCCCCGAATAAGTCAACAAATATCTTTTGTTTATGGGGAAAATGTAATATAATAGCCTTATGGACAAGATATATATAAACGATAAAGAGTTTCTTTTACAAAAAAACACCCCCCTTAAGAGCATTCTTGAAAATGAGGGGCTTTATTTCCCATGCGGGGGAAAGGGAATTTGCGGCAGATGTCGGATAACTTGCAATGAGCTGGCAACAACCCAACTGGATAAAAAATTCTTAAGCCCTGCCGAAATTCAAAAGGGGGAGAGGCTCGCCTGCGATAAGCTCAGTAAAGACAATATAAAAATATACTTCAAAAAGAAAGAGTTCGTAAAACCTAAAAAATTGGAATATTGTAATATTTTAGTCGATATAGACTCCCAAAGGATAACAATAGGTATCCTGGAAGACGGTTTAGTGGAAACAGTAAAGGTCAAGAATACCGTTTTGAAAGCCGATAATCGCACCCATGAGTTAAGGTCGATAATTGCCAAAGAGGCGATAGAGCTTTTTGAAAAGTATTCGGTGGCGAAAGCGGACACCTTTGCGGTAAGCGCTTCAAGGGATTTTTTGAGTATTCTTTTGGGCACTCCCATAGAAAGAGGCGGGGAGATTTTGGGAGCTTTGGAGTATATGCTGCCTGGGGAAAGCCTTTATGTCATGCCTTTTGCGGACAATATCAGCGCCAAGATGTTTTCGCTTGGGTTGGGAAACGAACTTCCGCTTATCGTCATGGACTGCCAAAAAAGCTTTACGATAGCGCTTTTTGACGAGGAAGAGAACTTTGCCATACGGCATGAAAATGTGCAGTATCAAAAAGAGGAAGTTGTGGCGCTTAGAGCGACTTTGGACTTGTTGATGCAAAAGACACAAAGAGCGCCGATTATACACCTATATGGGGAATATGCCTTGGCTATGCAAAGTGTCTTGGACGACACAAGCTATGCGCCAGAGGAACAAGACGCTTTTGAGGTTTTGGCAAAGGCGGCGTTCAACAATAGACAAAGAGCCCGCCTTTATAGGCTGGTCAATAAGACTTCGGTATTGCATCCCGAACATACAGACGAATGGCAAAAACTCTTTTTATCTGCAAATAGAAGATATAATAGCCATTGAGCGGTTTTCCAAGATTAAGACATCCGTCAAGTCTTCTCTAAATTGAGACAGCCTATCCAAAAGCACAAAGACATCAATTTGCAAATCCACAAGCTTTATAAAAGAGTTTTGGAAGTTGAGAGTTCGTTCGGGATTTCTAAAAGAGGGGATATACTCTCCTCTGTCCATAAGACGGTTTATTTTTATGACGGAATTTGTCTTTAAGGTTTTCAAATAGTTCAAAATTTTGGAGCAATGTCGGGACTGAGGACAGCATAATAGAAAATTGATGATGTCAAGCTGGTTTTCAATGATGTTGATAAGCCGCTCAAGTATGTTCAAGGAAGAATCGGAGATATTAAAATTGGAAAGGGCTTGGTTGTATTCTCTCGCCATTCTCTCCACGGCATCGGTATCTAATTGCATATAAGACCTCGCTTTCAAGTCCAATATATGCATAAAGCCTTTTTTTGGTGAAGAGAAACTACTATTTTTTCGTTGTCAAAAGAAGGGCGGAATTCAATGCGACAAGTACGGATGAAACATTGTGTAACAGCGCTCCCCAGACTGCACTTAATAGCCCCGCGGCGCTAAGGGCGACGGTAACGGCATTGATAAACAAGCTGAGAAAGATATTAATATGAATGGTCTTGACTCCTCTTTTGGCTAAGGTCATAAACGACGGTATTTTGGAGATGTCGTCATTTAATAAGCTTATATCCCCCGCCTCTATCGCCGCCTCGCTGCCAATTGAGCCCATGGAAATAGAAGCGTCGCTTTGGGCAAGGGCTGGGGCGTCGTTGACGCCGTCGCCTACCATAAGCACCCTTTTTCCGCTTTTCCTTAAGCCAAGCACAAGCTCGGCTTTTTCCAGCGGCATTTTGTCATAATGGTACTTGTCAAAATCTAAGTTTTCAGCTGTCTCTTTGGCGGCGTATTGGTTGTCGCCGGTGATAAGTACGGTTTGATAGTTCATTTGCTTAAGGCTCTTTATGGTGTCATGAGCTTTTTCCTTAATTGTGTCCTTAAGGGTTATAGCGCCCTCTAATCTGCCGTCCACCGCTATGGCGACAACGCTTTTATGCCCTTGGAAGAATTCTTCATTCTGTATATAGTCTTCAAACTGGGCTGCTTGGGACGCCTTGACAAGCTCCACTTTTTTTCCGTCTATGACTGCTTCCACGCCTACGCCCGTTTTGATAAGGGTTTTTTGCGGAGTCTTAGGCGCTTTGCCATAAAAAGCCACGATAGCTTTTGCGATAGGGTGTTCGGACTGTGCCTCGGCGCTTGCGGCAAGAGAGAGAAGCTCCTCTTTGGTCATATTAAAGCTTGTGACTTCGTCTACCTCTATCTGTCCGGTGGTCAGAGTGCCGGTTTTGTCAAAAGCGATGGTATCGATTTTGGAAAGCACTTCCAAAGTTGCACCGTTTTTTATCAATATCCCCCGCCTTGATGCATTCCCTATGGTGGCGGATATCGCGGTGGGAGTGGCAAGCGCAAGCCCGCACGGACAGAACACCACAAGAATAGCCATGCCCCGTGCCAAGCCCTCCGTCACACTGATAGAGCCGGCTGTTATTGCAAACACAATCAGCGCCGTGACCAGCGCCAAGGGAACAAGCCTGGATGCAATTTTGTCCACGATGCGCGCTATCGGCGCTTTGTTCTTTATTGCGTTTTTGTAATATTCTATAAGCCGTGAAATAACGCTTTCATGGCTCTTTTTTGTGACCTTGACCTCTATGGGATGGGTAAGGTTCAAGGTAGAAGAGTATACCTCACCGCCCTCCTCTACCTCACGGGGCAAAGACTCTCCCGTCAAAGTAGATTGATTTATTGAGCTTTTGCCGCTAAAGACCACACCGTCAAGGGGTATCTTTTCATTGGGTCTGACAAGCACTATATCCCCTATTTCAATTTCTGAAACCGCCTTTTCGGTATACCCTTTGTTTGTCTTTAGGGTAGCCATACTTGGGGTTAGGGCAATAAGGCTTTGGATTGCGGAACGGCTTTTTGAGGAAGTCAAATCTTCAATATATTCCCCAAGAGCCATTAAGAAAGCAATTTCCGCCGCCACAAAGAAATAGTTCTCGTGAGAAGAAAAGCCCTCTAAGAAAATTGAGACAAAGCCCATGACTATGCTTGCGGTAAGAGCTAAGCTTATGAGCAAAGATGAGACGATTTTCTTTTCTTTAAGGGAGAGAAAAGCTTCCTTATAGATTGGGAGTCCGCATAGGAGTATGGCTATCCAGCCGATATCCAAAAAGGCAAATACGGTATCTGAGTACAGTTCAAGCTTAAAAAAGACATAGCTTAGTACCGCCGACACAAGGGAGACGGAAAGGATGACGAAGGTTGCTTTTTGGCTTTTTTTGTCAGTCTTGGGCAGGTGGCAAGCGCAATGCTCATCGTTAAAGCAGCAGCTTTTTTGATGTCTGTCATGGTTGTGAAGTCCGCATTCCTTATGCATATATACTATTTATCCTTTATTTTTATTTTTTTTCCTTTTTATAGATAATAAACGCCGCCGCGATAGACACCGCCATGCCTATGGGAATCATTGTGGACTGTCCGATATCTATATTTAAGGCGAAAGTAGTGATTGTTATTGCAAGACACACGATAAAGGGAATAATGGTGAGTTTTAGGTATCTGGACAAGAGCGCCACTCCCAGCCCTCCGAAAATTGCAGGAATCACATACGGGGAGACGGGCGCCAAGATAGTGACTATTTTGGTGGAAAAGATGCTTAAGGGTATAAGCCCGATGAGGATAATAAGCATTGTGACAATGGTCGATACGGCTACCGAAATGGTCGTGATGACCTCTTCTTCCTCGCTACCTTGTTTTGTCTTAAGGATAGTCTGGGTGTTGATAGCGCAAGGGAGCTTCAAGTTGGCGATGTTTCCTGTAATAAAGGTTTGGTACTGTCCGCCGCTGCCCAAAAGAGGGGCGTAGCTGACTGCTTCCACCAAGCCTATCGCCCAGTAGCCCAAAATAAACATAAAGGACTTTCCTAAAGCCGACCATTGCGGTTTTGCTCCTGTGACAAGGCAAAAGATTATGGGCACAAGCATGAACGCCGCTAAGGAAATCCATGTAAAAAGCCGTCCCGTTTTGTGCATTTCGTTGTTGTATGTCAGTCTGTCTTTCATCTTTTTACCTCTTAAAAAATCTGAATAAAGCCAAAAGCCGCCGCCATGGCTCCAAGTATGGTTATGGGAAGGGCGTAGTTCTCCAGCCACTTCCATTTTAAGAACTTGATAAGCAATCCGCACACTATCATAATGACAGCGCTTACGGCAAGCGTCAGCAAAGTGACCACGCCGTTTATGGGGATGCCGTCGCTTCCCGCTGCTGGTTGATAGTCAAAGAGTATTCCTGCAAAGCCCCCGGCGATAATATAAGAGCCCAGCCCCGCCAAGATACCGCCAAGCAATGCCCCAGTAATGGTGTTCAAGAGCTTTTGGTTGTTTTCTCTTAAGTCCGCCAGCTTGTGTTCGTACTTTTTGTAAAGCGTGGCGTTAAAGAGAGGTCCGGATATTATGCTTATGGTCATGATAATAAACGCGGTGGCTATGATATCCACGGTCATGCCCACGGGGTCGGTGACGCCCATGGTCTGGGTGACCTGATTCATGGCGATTATTTCATATTGCAAAGCGCCGATGACCGAAAGCCTTATCCAAGGTATGGCAAGCCCCAGCCAAGGCATCATAATCCCCACGCCTATGACTATGGGAATGGACGGTACTATGGAAAAGATAGCGCTTGACTTAATTGCAGTGATAATCTTGGACCTGTCCATGCCTATGGCTTTGGCTCTTTTTATGCCCTTGATTAAAAACATCGTCGACATCGCCAGTATAACTCCGACGATTATACCGCCGACCAGAAAAATAACCCATTCATTTGAATACAATCATAACCTCCCGATAACAACCCCTTGTCTAATAGAATAATTATATAGTAGCCCCACTCGATAGTCAAGGAGGAAGAAATGAGACGGTACTACAGAAATTGGATTACTTATGACCAAGCTTTTGGGAAAAGGGTATGCGTTCCGCACGCCAAAAAAGAAAAAGACTGCCTTTGTAGGGATATGATGAACCTATTGTGCAAACATTGTTTAATTAGACAAAGCCATAGATTCGCGCACTGCAATAGACCGAGGTGCGATAAATGTTGCTAAGGGTATATTTTTATGATATACTCTAAATTATAATAAATAAGGGAATCGATATGAAAAGATGTCTTTTGCTTATTAATAAAATAAGCGGAAACTGTTCAAGAGCAATGAACAACCCCGATGTCTACAATACTCTTAGGAAAGCCTATGATGTTGTGGACACGCTTTATATAGAAGAAAACAGCCCCGTGGACATCAAAAGAAACATTTCAGGATACGACGCCCTTGCCGTATGCGGCGGGGACGGCACTTTTAATAACGCCATAAACTCTATTCGGGATAAGAAACTTGACTTTATATATATCCCTTGCGGCACACTCAACGACACCGCAAAAACCTTGCAGCTGACATCCAAGCTGAGGGATGAAAACAGAAGTATAAGACGGGTAGACATAGGCGAAATAGGGGGAACTCTTTTTTCTTATGTGGCGGCGGCGGGCTCTTTCACCGCAATAGGCTATAAGACAAACATCAAGATGAAAAAAAAGATAAAGGTCTTGGCGTATCTTTTTGAAGTCTTAAGGGAGTATAAAGTCCACCACATAAAAGCAAAAATACAGACGGAAAACTCTTGTCACGAAGGGGTTTATACCCTTATTATGGCAATCAATTCCCAAAGGTGCTTTGGCTTTAATTTCAATAAGATGTACGACCATAGAAGCGGCAAGGCGCACCTGCTTTTGATAAAAGCGCCCAAGGGAAAAGGGCTTCTTTCCATGATAAAGATGTTCTTTCCTTTCTTTAGGGCGTTTTTTATCGGGTTCAAAAAACCGTATAAATCCAAAAATATCGTGTTTGAGGAATTTTCCCAAGCAAAAGTCAGCCTCGAAGATGTTCGGACCTTCACCATAGACGGTGAAAAGATAGATATGAAGGGAGAGTTCGACATCAATATCCACAAGCAAAAAATAAAGCTCTATGTATATTGAAGCATTTGCTGTTTTGTAAAAAAATTTTTTATAGAATTAAGGTGTATCCTAAAAAAGGGTATATTTTTACTTTACAAATATAAGAAAATAAATTATAATAAGAAAACATTTTGCTATTTTCAACAGCGAAAAGAAATCCTTGCTCTTTTTTTGACAAAAGAGCCGAATAAGACCAAAAGGAGGTATAAGGACATGAACGATTATCAAATGCTGTTTATTATCGACATCGACACCCCTGAAGACCAAAGACAGGCGATTGTTGACAAAATTGCCGCTCTTGTGGAGTCCAATCAAGGGGAGATAACGGCGGTAGAGAAATGGGGCGTGAAGAAATTCGCCTATCCCATTAACTACAAAAAAGAAGGCTATTATGTGCTGATGAAATTCACAGCCAATCCTGCCGCACCCGCTGAAATCGACCGTCAGATGAGATTTAACGAAAGTATTGTTCGTCAAATGATAAACAAGATATAAGGAGAAAATTATGAACAAGGTTATCTTAATAGGAAATCTTACCCGAGACCCAGAGCTCACAATGACCGCGAATAATATCGCTTTGTGCAAGTTTACGGTGGCGGTTTCCAGGCGGTATACAAACAGCGACGGCACAAGAGAGACTGACTTTCTGCCCGTTGTTTGCTGGAGGAGTCAAGCCGAGAATTGCGGAAGATACCTTCGTAAGGGCAGCAAGGTAGGCATATGCGGCTCCATACAGACCAGAAGCTATGAGGCAAGCGACGGCACAAGAAGATTTATCACAGAAATCAACGCCGACGAAGTGCAGTTTCTAAGTTCAAGGAGTGCGGACTTTGTTGATGTGCAGGAGCTTCCCGAAATTGAAGAGAGCAAGAAGCTCAGCGATTTGAAGCCCGTGGACGACGAACTTCCATTTTAAAGAATAAGGAGAGTAAAAGATGAAAGATAGAAAGAAAGTATATAAGAGATCACCCAGAAGAAAGGTTTGCAATTTTTGCGTAAATAAAGTAGAAGAGATCGATTATATCGAGCTTGTCAAAGAAATCGAAAAGACCAAAGACAAGAATTTTGATAAAAACGGCGAAAAAAGGACAAGATATATCGCCGAAAGCGGGAAGATAATCCCCAGAAGAACAAGCGGCGTGTGTGTAAAGCATCAAAGAATGTTGGCACAGGCAATAAAGAGAGCCCGAATAATGGCCCTGCTTCCTTTCAAAGCTGACTAAGAGCGACGGGCTGTCTCAAGGAGACAGCCTTTTTTCCAAGGCTGAAAAAGTATAAACAATGAGGTTTTTCTTGTTTTGAAAAAATAGGCTATTGATAAGCTCAAAAAGGTTGGAGATTTTGTCTTTTAATAAGGGAAGTTTGTAAGACGATTGATATTATTAGAGGATATTGAAAAGAATTTCTTTATGGAGAAAATAGTATATATAATAGAAATGTTATATAATCTTGCTTGGCAAAAAGAATATAATTTATAATACGAATAAATAGGGGAATATTTAAGTCATGTTTGGGAATATATATCTTGGCGAATTAAAAAAACTCATCAGACCAAAAGGTCTTATTATTTTAGCGGCAATAATTATCTTATTCTTAGTTCTATACGGCGTCACTTATGACTTTATGGTGCAAGTCTCTAAAGACATGGAGACTCCAGAGCAAGGGCAAGAGCCTTTTGATGTTTTCGGCTCCGTATATCAAAAACAAGTCTATACCCCAGAAATAGTTCAAACGCATATCGCCGGGACAAAACTTTTGATTAAAGAGGCAAAAGAGGCACAAGACAACGACGATATTCTTTCTCGATTGAACTATGACCAAATGTATGAGCTTGAAGGTTATCTCAAGGCTTTGGAGTATATTCAAGAAAATGAGCTTTATGGTCAAGAGATAGAGATATATTCCCCTAACGCTCTGTTCCAGACCCAGCTTTCAGCCCAAGCCTTTTTGGGCGGATTTGTTAACACCCTTTTATCCATTCTTTTGATATACGGCGTGGTGCTTGGATGTATAAGTTATGCCGAAGAGATGGATTCGGGCACGCTGAAGATGATATTTATGCGACCAGTGACCCGAAACAAGCTGACGACAGCTAAACTTCTTGCACTCTTTACCATAACCGGCGGGGTTTTTTTGATAAGCATTTTATTGGCGCATATCTATGGAGTCATAAGATATGGAGCATCCATAGATACACACGCTTTACTGATTGTGTTCAATGCTCAGAAAGTGTTTATGGGAACAAACTCCTTAGCGCTGTTCATTGTGATTTTTGCTTCGCTGATACAGCTTTTGGCGATGGTCATTTTAGGTTTTACGCTTGGCGTTTTGATTAGAAAAAAGACGGTCTCGATAATCATTGGCGTGATAATAAACATGGGGATTCTGACCACGATACTGTCTCTTTTGAAGATAGGAAGATTCTTGTTCACTTCGTCGTCCAATTTAGGGATTTATTTTGGCGTAACTTCTCTTGTCCCAGCAGGCGGGAATTTCTTCCTTGCCCTTGGGCTGCTTATCGGATATCTGGCTTTGTTTTTGGCTGCGACTTATGTTTCATTCAATAAAAGGGATATAGCCTAAGATGAAAAAAAGAGCTTTGAAATATATTGCACGAGCGGCGGCTATCGCCGCAATGTACGCGGTTATGACGCTTGCCATACCCGCGATATCATATGGACCTTTTCAGTTCAGGGCGGCGGAAAGCCTGACGCTTCTGCCTATACTCTTTTCGGAGGCGGTGGCGGGCTTGACCATAGGATGTTTGATTGCGAATGTTTTTTCGCCTTATGGATGGTATGACATGGTCTTTGGAACGGCGGCGACGCTTATCGCAGCGGTGCTGACCAGATTTATCGCCACACGAAAAAGACTTAAGGATATGGAAATCATGCCTGTTTTGGCAAGTTTTCCGCCTATATTCGTAAACGCCTTGGTCTTGCCGCTTATCTGGTTATGGTTCGCAGGGGACAAGGGCTATTTTCTAAATATGTGGACGATTATGGCGACACAGTCCGCGGTGATTTTTATTCTCGGACTGCCGCTGTACTTAGGTATAAAAAAGACGAAAATTCATTTGAGATAGTTTTTGGAGGTTAAAATTATGCAGCCAGTATTGCAGGTAAAAAATGTGACCAAGGTATATACAAGGTTTGGAAAGAGCAATATTAAAGCCGTAGACAACGCCTCTTTTGAGGTCTTTCCGGGCGAGATTGTGGGATTTTTGGGACCCAATGGAGCGGGGAAGAGTACAGCTATTAAGATGATATGCGGCATAGCCTCTCCCACTTCGGGGGATATCTATATCATGGGTTATAACATAAAAAAAGATAGAGAAAAGGCTATGAAATATGTGGGGGGAGTCATTGAGTCGCCAGATATGTACCTCAACTGGACGGGAGAGGAGAACTTAAGGTATTTTGCCAGCCTCCACCCAAGGGACACCATGGAAACGGTAGAAAACGGAACGAGCTCCCTTTCCAAAAAAGAGCTTGACAAAAAGAGGATAGCAGAGGTCTTGGAGTTTGTGGGAATGACGGCAAGAAAGGACGAAAATCTGAAGAAGTATTCCTTGGGAATGAAACAAAGGCTTGGTGTCTCACAAGCACTTTTGAATAAACCCAAGCTCTTGATTTTGGACGAACCTGCAAACGGTCTTGATCCTGCCGGCATAAAGGACATAAGGGATATGCTCAAGATGCTTGCCCATAAGCATAATATGGGGATTTTGGTCTCCTCTCATCAGCTTGCGGAAATGCAGCTTATGTGCGACAGGATCTTGATAATAAATAAGGGCAAGATTATCGCCGAAAGGAGTATAAATGAGCTTGCTTCTGAAAAACAAGGCAAAAAAATTCTTCTCTCAACTAACAAACCCGAGGAGGCAGCGGCATTATTAAAAGAAAAATTCAAAATAAGCGCTGAGGTCAACAACAAACAGTTGATAATCCAAACGGATATCCCCACAAACGATATCACCAGAGAACTTGTGCTTAACGGCATAGACATATACGGCGTGCAGACAAAAGAGACAAGCTTGGAAGAGATATTCATAAGTCTTACCGAGGGGGGGAGCATAGATGTTTAATCAGCTGTTTTTGGGCGAAATAAAAAAAATATTTCGGCCAAAATCCATAATCGCGCTGGTTCTTCTCTTTTTGGTCTTTTTTACACTCCAGGCAATAGGGTATGAGGAAACCAGAAAATTTATGGAGGAACTGGAAGATCAGCAAATAGAGAGGCCTCCACTTCAAAACCCCGACCACCCCGATATTGGCGCGGCTATTGACGGAATGGTGGAATATACCCCTGAGAATATAGACGAATACATAAGTCTTGCAAAGGCCCAATTAAAATCCGCCCAAGAGCAAAAACAATCCGAGTATTTTTATCGGATGTCGTCAGACCCCGTTTATCAGGCAAAAACCATGGTGGCGGTCTTTGAATATATCAAGGAAAAGAAAATATATAATCGGAAAATCCCCATATACAACGGATATCTGTACAACGATATAACCACGCAACACTTCGCCTTAAATTTCTTGGGGATTTTTTTCATGGTGATAATGATCTATGGTGTGGCCATAGGGGCGGGGAGCTATGCCAAAGAGCTGCAAGCTGGCAGCTTGAAAATGGTGCTTATGCGTCCGATAACCAGAAACAAATTGACAACGGCAAAGATCTTAGCGCTTTTTGTGTGTGTGGCGTCAGTCGTCGCGGGGGCGTCCCTTGTCGCCTTTCTTTATGGGCTTAGGTATCCTTTGGGCGGAACGCAAAAATTGCTGATAGTCTTCAACGCCTCAACAGTCTTTATCGGCACCAACACCCTTATGCTGTTTTTGAATGCCTTGTTTTCACTGATAAGGCTGTTCGCCTCTGTGCTGTTCGCTTTTACGCTGGGTACGGTGACCAAAAGCCGTGTCTTTGGCATAATGGTCGGCGTGCTGGTCGGTCTTGGCGCCTTGGCTCCTCTTTTAGAACTGTTGGGGATAGGGCGTTTTTTGTTTACCACAAACATAGACTTCAGCGTGTTTTTCGGCATATCCTATGGTGTAAAACCGGGCGGAAGTTTTCTTCTCTCCCTTGGAATGTTTGTAGCGTATATTTCAGCGTTCTTGGCGGCGTCTTATATTGTTTTTGATAAAAGGGATATAGCTTAATCTCAGTTTTCTATAAAAAACGAATAAAAAAAAGCGGTCTTTTGGACCGCTTTCTTTACTATTATCTGTTAGCCAGCGCTTTATATTTTGCCCGCCTTTCCTCGGCTTCCTTGCGGCTTTTATCAAAGATTTCTTGGGCGAATTCGGGATAGAGTTTCTTAAGGCTGGCATAGCGGTTTTCGGTAAGCAGGAACTCCTGATAGCCGATAGTGGGCTCTTTGCTGTCTAAGATAAAGGGGTTCTGTCCCTTTTCTTCAAGATCCGGATTATATCTATAACAAGTCCAGTATCCGCTCTCCACAGCTTTTTTCATGGTCTCTATGGTCTTTGACATATTTATGCCGTGGTTGATACAAGGAGTATAACAGATGACAAGCGAAGGTCCTTTATAGGCTTCCGCTTCGGTAAGAGCCTTGACCAGCTGATTCATGTTGGCGCCCATGCTCACTTGAGCCACATACACATAGCCATAGCTCATAGCCATCATGCCAAGGTCCTTTTTCTTTATTCTCTTGCCGCCTGCCGCGAACTTGGCAATTGCGCCCGTGGGGGTGGACTTGCTTGCCTGTCCGCCGGTGTTGGAATACACTTCGCTGTCCAGTACCAGCACATTCACATCTTCACCCATGGCTAACACATGGTCAAGACCGCCATAGCCGATGTCATAAGCCCAGCCGTCGCCGCCTATTATCCAAATGGATTGTTTTACCAGTACATCGGAATTTTCTTTTATGCTGTCCAAGGCTGCCTTTGTCTTTTCGGTGGGGGTCTCGGCTGCTAAGGCGTCCATGACTCTTTGACTATTTTCCTTTGTGCCCTTGGATTCGTCCATGGTCTCAATCCAATTTTTGAAAGCTTCCCTCAGGTTTTCGGAGACATTGTCCATAATGGAGAGCATATCTTCCTTTAATTTAAGTCTTCTTTGCTTGGTCGCAAGGTGCATGCCATATCCAAATTCCGCATTGTCCTCAAAGAGGGAATTCGCCCAAGCTGGTCCTCTGCCCTCGCTGTTTTTGGTGTACGGGCAGGTGGGAGCCGAACCGCCATATATAGAAGAACATCCCGTAGCGTTGGCTATTATCATCCTGTCTCCAAAAAGCTGTGTGACAAGCTTGATATAGGGTGTTTCTCCACAGCCTGCACAAGCTCCGCTGAATTCAAAAAGCGGTTTTTGGAACTGGCTGCCTTTAACTGTGTTGGGGTTGTAGATTTTGTCGTTTTCGTCTATTTTTTCAAAGAAATCCCAGTTGTCGGATTCTTCCCTTATGCCCTCGGCTATGGGTCTCATGACAAGAGCCTTTTCCTTTGCGGGGCATACATTGGCGCAAGAGCCGCAGCCCGTACAGTCATAAGGGCTGATTTGAATCCTGTACTCATATCCCTTAAAGCCTATCGCAGGTTTTGTGTCAAAGCCCTCGGGCTTATCCTTAAGCTTTTCGGATGTGGCGATCAAGGGGCGAATGACGGCGTGGGGGCATACAAAAGAGCATTGGTTGCACTGTATGCAGTTTTCTTTTATCCATTTGGGAACGGATACCGCAACGCCTCTTCTTTCATATTTTGCCGTGCCTGTGGGCACCGAACCGTCGGGATTAAACGCCGATACGGGAAGCTTATCGCCCTCTTGAATAAGGATAGGATGAATAAAGTTCTTATAATATTCGTTGTCCGCAACGCTTATTAAGGGAGCGCCCTCTTTGGTGTCCGCCCAGCTCTCGGGAACGGGAACTTCCTTAAGTTCGCTTATTGCATTGTCTATACCCGCTATGTTCATGTTGACAATCTTGTCGCCTTTTCTGCCATAGGTCTTTTTGACCGCTTCTTTCATATGCCTTTCGGCTTCCTCATAGGGCAGGATGTTCGCAAGCTTAAAGAATGCCGCTTGCATGATGACATTTATTCTGCCGCCAAGACCTACTTCAGACGCAATCTTGTGAGCGTTTATGGTATAGAATTTTATTTTCTTTTGGGCTATAATATTTTTAATCTTAGCGGGAAGTTCCTTGTCCATTTCTTCGGGAGACCATACGCTGTTGAGAAGGAAAGTTCCGCCGTCCTTAAGTCCAGAAAGCATGTCATAACGGAATACATAGCTTGGGGTATGGCAAGCGACAAAGTCCGCTTGGTCGATAAGATAAGCGCTCCTTATCGGCTCGTCGCCAAACCTCAAATGGCTTATAGTGATTCCGCCCGACTTCTTGCTGTCATAGTGAAAATAGCCTTGAACATATTTGTCGGTATTGTCGCCGATAATCTTAATGCTATTTTTGTTGGCGCCTACTGTGCCGTCAGAGCCCAGACCGTAGAACTTGCACCTTATGGCACTTTTGGGGGAGGCATTGATAAACTCAACGGGTTTGAGGGATGCGAAACTTACATCGTCTTCAATGCCTACGGAGAAATGGTTCTTGTTCTCTCCGCCCATGTTGGCGAATATGCTGGCAACCATTGTGGGTGTGAATTCTTTGGAGCCCATGCCGTATCTTCCGCCTAAAATCGTGATATCCTTGCCCTTAAGTGCGGCGATGACATCCAGATAAAGGGGTTCGCCGATAGCGCCCGGTTCTTTAGTGCGGTCCATGACCGAAATATATTTTACGCTTGGAGGTATCTTGGATAAGAATGATTTGACATCAAAAGGACGATAAAGCCTTACTTTGATAAGTCCGGTCTTATGTCCTCTTTGGTTGAGATAATCGACGGTCTCTTGAACGGTCTCCGCTCCGCTGCCCATGATGACGATTATCTTATCGGCGTCTTCAGCACCGCAATAATCGAATAGGTCATATTTTCTGCCCGTTAACTCGCCCACTTGTTTCATGCACTCTCTGACGATTTCGGGTGTCTTTTGATAGTAAGGATTACAAGCCTCTCTGTTTTGGAAATAGATATCGCCGTTTTGAGCGGTGCCCTTTTGTATGGGATGAGCGGAATTCAGCGCTCTGAACTTGAAGTCTTGGATATCTTTCATGTCCACAAGCTTTTTCATTTCGTCATATTCGATTCCGTCAATCTTGCTTATCTCGTGGCTGGTCCTGAATCCGTCAAAGAAGTGTAGGAAAGGAACCTTGGATTTGAGCGTCGCAAGGTGGGACACCAACCCCAAGTCCATAACTTCTTGTACTGAATTGGATGCGATCATGGCAAAGCCTGTCTGACGGCATGCCATGACATCGGCGTGGTCGCCGAAGATATTCAAGGCGTGCGCCGCCAAAGACCTTGCGGATACATGAAAAACGCAAGGCAAAAGCTCGCCCGCTATCTTATACATATTGGGAATCATTAAAAGCAGTCCTTGAGAAGCCGTAAAAGTTGTGGTCAAAGCCCCTGCGCAAAGAGAGCCATGAACGGCGCCCGCCGCTCCGCCCTCGGACTGCATTTCGGCAATTCTCAACTCCTGTCCGAACATGTTCTTTCTTCCTTGAGCCGCCCATTCGTCGGCGAATTCAGCCATTGGGGAAGAGGGCGTTATCGGATATATCGCCGCCACTTCACTAAAAGCGTAAGCCACATGAGCCGCCGCTGTGTTTCCGTCAATAGTCATTTTCTTACTCATCTGAACCTCCATATATTTTCTATTAAAATCATTTTTCAAACAACACTATTATACTCCTATTTAAGAAATAGTCAAATAAATTTGGCTTGAGTCTATTGTATATTGTTTTTTATTTATTAACCGTTTGAGTGCTGTTTTGGGTTTTTTCTGCCAATTTGTGACCGAATAAAACAAACTTTTTCCACCATAATAAAAGTTGCGGTCAGGAGGTGGATTTGTCAATAAAATTAGGGTTGCCCAGAGCTTTGTTGTATTACGAATATATGCCGTTATGGAAAACATTTTTTGAGAGTTTGGGAGCCCAAATAGTTGTTTCTCAAAAGACCAATAAGAGCATGTTCGACCAAGGGGCAAAGTACTGCGTAAACGAAGCGTGCCTGCCACTTAAGATATTTCACGCACATGCGGCGAGCTTGAGAGAAAAGGCGGACTTTATTTTTATACCCCGCTTGAGAAGCATTAAGAGGTATGAATATATCTGCCCCAAATTTACTGGGCTTCCCGACATGATAAGAAGTTCCATTCCCGACCTGCCGCCGATAATAGATACCGAGATAAATCTTCATAAGGATAAAAGTAAACTAATGGACGCCTTTTTTGAGGCGGGGAGTTTTTTCACGGCAGATAGGGGGGAGATAAAAAGCGCTTATCAAAAGGCGGTGGCTGAGCATAAGAGATACCTTGCCCAAATGCAAAAGGGCTCTTTGGTCAACGATATCCTTGAAAGAAAAGAGACGCCGCAGAACGGCGACTTGAAGATCGGGGTAATGGGTCATATGTATAATCTCTATGACGAATATGCGAATATCTCAGTAATGAAAAAACTTTTGCAAGAAAAGGTGAAAATAACCACCCCCGAGATGATAAGTCAAGAGATTATCGACAAAAAGGCTGAACAAATGCCCAAAAAGCTCTTTTGGAGCTTTGCAAGAAAGCTTATGGGGGCAGCTATTTATTTTACCGAAAAGAAAAATGTGGATGGAGTGATTTATCTGATGTCTTTTGGGTGCGGCATAGATTCTTTCATTGCCGAACTGTGCGAAAGGAGATTGAGAAAAAGCGGCATACCTTTTTGTCTGCTTGTGCTGGACGAGCATTCGGGGCAAGCGGGAGTCAATACCAGAATAGAGGCTTTTTTGGATATGTTGAGATGGAGGAGGGACGATGAAAGTTACTTTTCCCCATATGGGAAATATCTATGTCTTGGTAAAGACCCTGTTTGACGAACTGGGCATAGAGTATGTGATACCTCCCATGTGCAACAAAAGGACGCTTGAAATAGGCGCCAAATACGCCCCGGAAATGGCGTGCTTGCCCTTAAAAATCAATATCGGCAATTTTATTCAAGCCATGGAACAAGGCGCAGATACCATAGTCATAACGGGCGGGTGCGGTCCGTGCAGGTTCGGATATTATGCTGAAATGCATAGGGAGATATTGAGGGATTTGGGCTA
Organism: Clostridiales bacterium; assembly: GCA_012838805.1. Taxonomy (GTDB): domain Bacteria; phylum Bacillota; class Clostridia; order Christensenellales; family DTU072; genus DTU072. Next base: position 27,613 of record DUON01000020.1, on the reverse strand, counting down.
TGATATAGAAATAATCGCCTTGGAGCTCAACGACAAGGGGATAAAAGAGCTTTTGGAAAAGATGAAAAAGCTCTTTGGCGGCAAGATAGCTTCTTCCGCCATTCCGCTTTATAGGGCGTTAAAGGCGCTTATTCAAATGGACAAGCTGGAAGCTCTTTCCTATGTCGTAAGGGCGAGGGAAAAAGAAAAGGGCGCAACGGACAGAATAATTGACGAGTTTCATAAGAAAATCAAGAGCGTCTATGGCTGTAAGAATATAGTTAAGCTCATAGAGGATACAAAGCTCATGCTGTTAAGGCTGCCCTTGGATAGCGGACACAAACCCTTAAGGATTGGTCTGGTGGGAGAGATTTATACCTTAGTAGAGCCTTTTACTAACCTTGGCATAGATAGGCTGTTAGGCAATATGGGCGTGGAAGTCAACCGTTCGCTTTATTTAAGTGAATGGATAATAGAACATATAATAAAGGGCGGGCTTAAGATAAGGAAAAAACAGCTTTTCCAAACCGAAGCCGAACCCTATCTCAAAACCCCGATAGGCGGTCACGCCCAAGAGACGCTGGGGCACAGTGTGATATACGCTAAACAACATTATGACGGCATAATTCAGATTTATCCCCTGACATGCATGCCTGAAATTGTGGCGGACAGCATTCTGCCTCAAATAAGAAAGGACTTTAATATCCCTGTCATGACCTTGATTGTGGACGAAATGACGGGAGAGGCGGGCTATATGACAAGGATAGACGCTTTTGTGGATATGCTGTTAAGAAAGAACATGACAAAGGAGAAAGCAAGTGAAGCGTTGTTTTTTAGGAATTGATATTGGCTCCGTCAGCTCAAATTTTGTAGCGGTAGACGAGAGCTTGAATGTGATTGACAAGATATATTTAAGAACCCAAGGACAGCCCATAAATGTAATAAAAAAAGGGCTTTCTCTTATAAAAAACAGCTTGGTGGACTATAAGGTAAGCGGAGTTGCGACCACGGGCAGCGGGCGGGAGCTGGCGTCTTTGGTGGTGGGAGCGGATACCGTTAAAAATGAAATAACCGCTCACGCCGTAGCCGCACTTAAATGCTGTCCCGATGTAAGAACGGTCTTGGAGATAGGCGGTCAGGACTCCAAAATAATCATATTGAAAGATAAGATAGTCTATGATTTTGCAATGAATACCGTATGCGCCGCAGGTACAGGCTCTTTCTTGGACAGACAGGCGGCAAGGCTGGGGATACCGATTGAGGAATTTGGAAGCTATGCGGTAAAATCCAAAAACCCTGTGAGAATCGCGGGAAGATGCGCGGTGTTTGCAGAAAGCGACATGATACACAAACAGCAGACCGGACAATGTCTGGAAGATATTATATGCGGACTGTGCCAAGCTCTGGTTAGGAACTATCTCAACAATATAGCCAAGGGCAAGACGCTGGAAGAGCCTATAATCTTCCAAGGGGGAGTCGCCGCCAATATCGGCATAGTGGCGGCTTTTGAGAAAGAGCTCAACGCCAAGCTCATAGTGCCCGAACATTATGATGTCATGGGGGCTTTGGGTGCCGCGATAATCTCCAAAGGTCAATATGAAAAAAAAGGTTATACATCTTTTGCGGGATTTGATATAATTAATTATAGCTACTCTACCAAAAGTTTCCAATGTGAAAACTGCCCAAACTGCTGTGAGGTCATTGAGCTATGTTCCGAGGGAGAGGTTTCGGCAAGGTGGGGGGATAGGTGCGGCATGCATTCGCAAGTCAGGAAAAAGATAGACCAAGCCATATAAGGAGGGCAAAAATGAGAAATTCAAAGATAAAAGATATTTTTGCAATGGAGATATTAGATTCCAGAGGTATCCCCACCATAAAGACCACAGTCACATTAGAAAGCGGAGATAGGGCTTCTTGTTCGGTGCCTTCGGGAGCCTCAACGGGGCTTTATGAGGCAGTAGAATTGAGGGACAACGACTCCGAAAGGTATCTTGGGAAGGGCGTGACAAAGGCTTGTGAGAATGTAAATAAAATCATTAAAGAAGAGCTGGTGGGAATAAATGCGTTCAGACAAGAAGATATCGATAAGATAATGATAGACTTGGACGGCACGGAAAACAAATCCCGACTTGGGGCGAACGCTATATTGTCGGTGTCCTTGGCGGTAGTCAAGGCGGCGGCGAAAAACCAAGGCGTTCCGCTTTATAGGTATTTGGGCGAAGAAAAGACGAACACCTTGCCCGTTCCCATGTGCAATGTGATAAACGGCGGTGCCCATGCGTCCAATAATTTGGATATCCAAGAATTTATGATAGCCCCTACCGAATACAGCAGTTTTTCAGAGGGCTTAAGAAAGTGCGCGGAGGTCTTTCAGCATCTCAAAGCTATTTTGAAACAAAAAAATCTGTCGGTGGCGGTGGGCGACGAGGGCGGTTTCGCTCCCGACCTTGAAAGCGATGAAAGGGCTTTTGAACTGTTAAACCAAGCCTTGGAAAGAGCAGACGCCAAGGGGATAAAGTATACTATTGACGCCGCCGCAAGCGAATGGGAGCTTAAGGACGGCGTGTATAAAATGCCCAAAAGAGGGATTAGCCTAACAAGGGAGGAGCTTGCAGGGTATTGGAAGAATTTGATACAAAAGTATCCCATAATCTCCATTGAGGACGGAGCGAATGAGGATGACTGGACGGGCTGGCAGTTGTTAAAGAAAGAACTTGACATTCAGCTTGTGGGAGACGACCTTTTTGTTACCAACACCAAGAGATTGAAAAAGGGATTAGAGCTTTCGGCGGCGAATTCAATTTTGATAAAACCCAACCAAATCGGCACTTTGACGGAAACTATTCAGGCGATACAAATGGCTAAAATGGCGGGATTTTCTACCGTGATGTCTCACCGCTCGGGCGAAACCGAAGATACGACTATCGCCGACCTTGCGGTGGGGCTGGGTACAGACCAAATAAAGACCGGCTCTCTATCTCGAAGCGAAAGAACGGCAAAGTACAACAGGCTGTTGGAGATAGAAAGGGAGCTTGGACAAAAAGGCGTCTATCGAGGGCAAAGCGCTTTCAAATAACCTTGCCTTAAGGCTTGTATAATCGCTGATATGGTTGTATAATCTTTAGAGAAAGGGGAAGGTACGAATGAGCGACTCTAATCATTTGGGACATAGGGAAAGGGTAAAGAAAAAACTTTTGGAGATAGGCTTGGATAAATTCCATGAACATGAGATTCTGGAATTTTTGCTGTTTTTTGGAATACCTTATAAGAACACCAATATTATCGCTCATAATTTGATTAAAAAATTCGGCTCTTTCGCCGATGTCTTAGAGGCATCGGTAGAGGACTTAATCCAAATTCCCGGCATGACCCGAAATGCCGCTATCCTATTACATACTCTGCCCCAAGTTTTTAGGGAATATAGAAAAAGCAAGCTTGACACAAAAAATCCCATAATTAATATTGACGATATCCTGCCCCTTTTGGAAGCCAATCTGCAGTTTAGGGACATGGAAAGTTTGGTGGTGGTCTGTCTTAATGCCCGCCAGCGAATCACCGCAGTTGTGGAAATGGGGATATCTGAAATAAACTCCATTTTGTTGAGTCCAAGGAGCATTGTGGATATAGCCTTAAGATATAAGGCGGTAAACTTGATTATCGCACACAACCATCCTTCGGGGAACGCAATCCCAAGCGAATCGGATATCGCCATGACCATAGACATCAAGCATATGCTGAAGTGTATCGATGTGGAGCTGGTGGACCATATCATAATTGCGGACAATAAAGCATATAGTTTTTATTTGAAAAGAGAAATAAGAGAGAGCAAAGCTTGCAATATCAAACCTTACCACATGTCCAACCAAACGCCCAAAAGCTTGCCTCGCTCTACTGTGGTTAAGGTTGTAAAAAAAGAGGACGGAACTTTTCAAAGGCTTGTTTGATTCGTAAAAAAGCGATAAAACTAAGTTTTCGGCATTTTATTAGTCTATTAACTATAAAAACGGAATCTCTGGATTCCGTTTTTTGTAATGTTTATAGGGATTTTATGGTCTCAAATGAGAATATTTTGCTTATGCGTACTCCTCAAGCAGACCTTCATTGATTAAATAGATCTCGCCCTCAGTGGCGAAGTCTTGGTCCACGCCCTCGGAGATATCCGACGGTTGGGTGGCGACCTCTTCTTGGACGCTTACCGTTATTTCAAGCATTTCAATTTCTGTCATGATTTGAACTAATTTCTGATTTTCAATGTCGTATAACTGCATGGCGAAGTCTTGGTCGATAAGTTTTGTTTCAAAGGTGTATCTGGTCTCTTCTTCTGTCAAGTACGTCATACGATAAAACATATAATTTTGTTCTTCGTCGTATTCCAAATAGTGTTCGGTGTCATCTTGGGTGACAGTATATTTTCCTTCCTCGACTTTAGCGGTATAGTTCTTTTCCTCATAGGTGAAATAGTATGTGTCGCCTTGTTTGGTTATGCCTTTTTCTTCAAGAATGGGCATAGCAAGCTGTTCTCCCCAGGAGCTTTCCAAGAAAGCTATGATAGTATCTAAATACGGCAGTAAAGGCACTATATACGCCAGCCTATCGATACCTAAGGATAGATATTCTTCGACTATTTGGGCTTCGTCTTCCCCCACAAGCTCCCCTACTTTATCCACCACTTCGCCTATGGGGATTTCGTCAATCAAATATATCAATGCCGATATGTAGCTTGACATATCGTCAATGTCTCCGATTTTGTCTAAGAGGTCTTCTATCAATTGGGAGTAGGGATTGGGCTCTCCATTATCGCCATTTTCGTTTGGGTCGCCGTTTTCGTTGGGGTCGCCGTTTTCGTTGGGGTCGCCGTTGCCGTTGGGGTCGTTGCCGTTGTCGTCGCCGTTGCCGTTGGGGTCGTTGCCGTTGTCGTCAGGCTCTTTTGGCGTAGGACCTAAAAGAGCGCATCCCGTTGTTATGACAATTAAAGAAAGCACCAGCAAAACCACGAGTGTAATTATCAACCATTTTTTCATGATAAAATCTCCTCATAACCCTCTTATAATTATAACATATGCTTAAATCCTTTATCAAGGCTTAAAAAATGTTGGGCTTGTGCGGGCGAATTTAAGGATAAAGCGCTAATTTAGAAAAATATTTGTTTATCATTGAATTCATATCAGAAGGATTCAAAGATTTTTGAGCCTATGATAAAATGGTATAAAAAATTTTAAGACTTAGTCTCCTGTATAGAAACCGTAACCGTGCACTTCCCGCGCGTTTGTGACATAAGAAAAGCTTTGGGGGTCGATTTCTTTTATTAATTTCTTTAAGGGGATGATTTCTTTTCTTTTTATGACGCAAATAAGGATTGGGCGTGCCTCGTTTGTGTACATGCCAGACCCTTGAAGAATGGTTGCTCCTCTTTGGATTTTGCCGATAATCGCCTCCCCCATTTCTTTGGGTTTTGCGGTGATGATGTTAAAGACGACAGAGGACTCCAGACCTACAAGTATGATATCTGCAACTTTACTGGATACAAACAAGGAAATAAAGGAATACAATACGGGAGACAAAACCTTTACTAAGATATCTTTGGCACCGTCGCCTTTGCCTATGTCGATAAAGCCCAAAACAGCGCTCAAAAAGACTACCGAACAGTCACATATAAAAATCAGCCAATGCACATTCAAAAAAGGTTTCTTTTTGTAGATAATTTTGGCGATAATGTCCGTTCCTCCCATACTCATATTGGTTCGGAGCATAAGCCCTAAAGCTATGCCGATAAGAGCTCCGCCCACAAGGGAGGCAAGCAGCATAATTCCGCTTTCATAAGAGCCCGCCCAGAATACGGGGAAATCTATTAGCGTGAAAAGCCCCATAAACAAGGAGAAAAAGACCACGCATAAAAAGGTGTTTATGGCAAAGTGCTTGTTAAGGAACTTAAACGCCAAAAAGAGTAAAGGTATATTGAAGACAAAGTTTGTCACTGCGGGGTTAAAGACGGTTTCCGCCAGTCTTTCATTAAAGGGAAGGACTATGTTGTAGATAAGCGAGGACAGACCGCTTACGCCGCCGGGGGCGAATCCGTTGGGTACAATGAAAGTATATGTTCCCACCGCTCTTATAAATGAAAACAAAACCAATGAGGCGTATAGAGCCGTCATGTTGAGTCTTTTTTTGTTCGCTTCTTTCATACCTATTCCCCTAAAATCTTTTTTTACGCGCTTATTATATTATATACGATATAAAAAGCAAGCGTTTTGTAAGAATTATTAACAAAAAAGAGTTTTTTTTCATAATCTAATATTATAATTTAAGTTTTTTAGGGGTAATTATGCAAATCTATGTTATAAGGCAAGGAGACAGCCTCTGGAATATTGCCAGAGCTTTTAACACAACGGTAGAAGAAATTCAGCGCGCAAACGAAATCCCCGACCCCGACCGTCTGGTGGCGGGGCAGGCTTTGGTCATACCCATAGAGGGGAGATACTATTGGGTGCAGCCCGGAGACAGCCTTTGGGCGATAGGCAGAAGGTTTGGGATAGATTATAGAGAGCTTGCACGAATCAACAACATCAATCCAAATGCGACTTTGCAGGTAGGGCTTAGGCTCTATATCCCGCCAAGAACAAAGATTAGGGCGGAAGTAAACGCTTACATAGAGCCCGTAGGCGATATGGTCAGCCCCTCGCTGCTGCTCGCCGCACAGCAAGCCGCACCCAACCTTACATATCTTGCGCCGTTTAGTTATCAAGTGACAAGGGACGGCGGACTAAACCCCATGCCCTTAAACGGTCTTCCGGAAATTGCCGAACGAAACAATACCACGCTTATGATGACCGTGACCAATATCGAAGAAGGCAGATTCAGCGAAGAGCTGGCAAGGGCGGTCTTGCAGGACGAAACTTCTCAGCAAACGCTCTTGGACAACATTGTCGCCGAAGCAAGGCGGGTGGGCGTGTTCAGCGACGCACATTTTGACTTTGAGTTTATACCCGTTGACTTAAGGCAGGCGTATACCGAATTCTTAAGGAGAGCCACAAAAAGGCTTAGGGGAGAGGGGCTTTTGGTGTCGGCGGCATTGGCGCCAAAGACAAGCGCCCAGCAGATGGGACAGTGGTATGAGGCACATGACTATCAGGCGATAGGAAGCATTGTGGACTTTGTGGTCATCATGACATACGAATGGGGTTTTTCAGGCGGTCCGCCCATGCCCGTATCGCCTATTGGGCCAGTAGAACAGGTGTTAAGATATGCCCTTAGCGAAATGCCTTCATATAAAATAATGATGGGACAAAATCTATATGGTTATGACTGGACGCTGCCCTTTGTCAGAGGTCAAACCTTTGCCACAGCGATAAGTCCTCAACAAGCTATACAAATCGCTATGGATAACAATGTGGCTATATCCTATGACTTTAGAGCGCAAGCGCCCTTTTTCAACTATACCGATGCAGAGGGCAATAGACATATCGTATGGTTTGAGGACGCAAGAAGCATACAAGCCAAAATAGACCTGCTCAAAAGGCTGGGTATCCGCGGTATAAGTTTTTGGAAGCTTAACTTTAATTTCCCACAAGCTTGGCTGCTTGTAGAAGATAATCTTAATGTAGTGAAAAGATAGGTTTGTTTTCGCAAAAAGACAAACCTACCGCTCAAAACAATTAATTAGGTTGTTTATAAGGTAGTTTTTTTTGCTTTCTTATAGCTAAAACAAAAAGGCTATGTTTTTGGTGAATTTTTTTGTTTTAATTTTTAACAATGAGATTAGCAAAAAAAAAGATATTGTTTTGTAAAGATAAATTTGTTAAGATATATTTATGAAAAAAGTAATAAAGATAGTAAGTATTGTTTTATTAAGTGTTTTGGGCGTTGTTTTGATAGGGTATGCGGCGTTGGCGATTGTTTTTTATCAGGACACAAAATATGAATATAAGGAGCAAAAAGAAAGGCTGGAAAAGCTTTTAGACGACCGTTATCTGCCGGTGGATGAGGTGTCTTTTGCCAATTTCGATATCTATAACAACGAATTAAGGCTAAATGAAATTCAAGTTTTGGCAACCCATAACAGCTATAAGAGGATGCCTTTTATGCCCTTTAGTAAATTTCTGCAATTTTTTGGAGGACAAAGGGTAAGGAATGGGCATTATGGTCTGCCTACCTTGACGGAGCAGTTGAACAGAGGTATAAGAGGCGTTGAGATTGATGTCGTCATTTACAAAAAGGAATTGAGGGTTATCCATGACCCCATTGCCGACTGGAGAACCAACGGTCCTGACTTCAAAAGAACTCTTCAAGAGATTAAGCTTTGGTCGGATATAAACCCCAACCATATCCCAATTAATATCATGCTGCAAGTTAGGAACAGTTTTTGTCCATATGACCATAAAATCGGAAAGTTCAAAAAAGAAGATATAAAGATGCTGGATGATACATTGGGAGAAATTTTTGGCGACGACAAAATTATTAAGCCTGCGGATGTCAAGGGCGAATATCCGTCTTTAAGAGAGGCAATTGAACAAAACGGCTGGCCAAAACTGTCGGATTGCCTTGGCAAGGTATATTTTTCGCTTTTAATAGACGACAAGCCCAATGAAGAGTATTATATTGATATAGACCCGTCATTTGAAAAGCAAAGGGGTTTCATATTCACAAGACCCGACGACGAAAAAAAGAGCTATACCGCAATTATTTTAGCGGACAGTCCGTTCACCGACGGTTTGCAAGAGCTAATAAACCAAAACTATATCTTACGGACAAGGATAGACGAACAGTTCGACTATACCAAAGAAAGATACGATGCCGCCATGACCTTAGGCTCTCAAATCTTGGCGACCGACCATTTGGAGGGAAATCTGCTCCATAAAGACTATGCGGTGAAATTAACTTCTGACAATAAAACGATAATTAAAAGAGCTATATGAAGTGTGCTTCTTTTTGCAAAGCTGATATTGCATATTGACTTTGTTGTGGATATTTTGGTATTATAAAAGAAAAAGGAGAAATTTTTATGAGAGACATAAGATTTTTTAGATGCGATATTTGCGGAAACATAGTGGGACTAATTGAGGATGCCGGCATTCCCGTTGTGTGCTGCGGACAGGATATGACCGAACTTGTCGCCAACACCTCCGAAGGAGCTTATGAAAAGCATCTTCCCGTTGTGGGAAAAGACGGCGATAAACTCACCGTAAAAGTGGGCAGCGCTCCCCACCCTATGATTCCTGAGCATTATATTCAATGGATATATCTGCAAACCAAAAAGGGCGGACAGAGAAAGGAGCTTCAACCCGGCGAAGAGCCCCAAGCCTCTTTTGCCTTGGTCGACGACGAGGCGGTGGCGGCTTTTGAGTACTGCAACCTCCACGGACTTTGGAAGACAGTCATTGATTAAGACGCAATTCTTAGAAAAGACGGCGATAGAACAGTTTTATCGCAGTTAAGAGCGTTTTTATCAGATAATGTCTGAATATTAGACTCCGAGGCTATGTTCGGGGTCTTTTTATTTTATTCTGGTGTGGTATATTAAGCTATAAATTTTTTTTTGGGACTTTTTTCCTTATTCAAGACACTTAGTATACAAGAGGGGTATGAGCGAGCTTATAACATCATATTTTAACCAAGTCTATGACCAAACTTATTCGGAGGTCATGGCTTATTTGATGACAAGGTGCCGTGATATAAACTATGTCGAGGATATCTTTTATTATGGGCGGAAAGAAGATTATATTCTAAGATAATAGATAGCAGAATGGGTGAAGAAGAAAAGCTCATTCCCGAAGAAAACCTTTATATCTATGACGATATAAATAACTTAAGCTATACGATTATGGGAAAAATCGACTTGAATCAGCCTGATAAGGAGTTCTTGCTCAAAGGATATTCAGGGCTGGGCGGAGAAGTCTATGTGTCCAAAGACAATATCTATGTCGCAACTTTTGATTCCTATGCCAATTATGAGACAAACTTATTGGGCTGGGCAAAGGTTTCAGAAAAGTATCTGCCTCAAACCAGAATAATAAAGTTCTCTCTTGACTCTCTTGAGCAAAAAGCCGCGGCAAGGGTGGACGGATAGGTATTGTATGGACGAATATGAGGGCTTTTTAAGAGTCGCCACCACGGTCAGCGACAGAGAGATTTATAACAATCTCTTTATATTGGACTCACAATTATCAAAAGGGGACTAAGGATAGGAAGCTATATCTATACTGTAAGCGATAAATATATCGTGTCATACGATTTGGAGAGCTTGAAAAAGTTTGAAAAACCGGATATTCCCTTAGGCGAATAAGAAAAAGCCTTTCCATGTAAAAGCGCTGTTTTCAAATTTGAAAACAGAGTTTTTTTGTTTTAGAGTAATTTTAATATTGTCATGGACGCACTGACGGATGTTCCCGGTTCGTTAGCCAGACCGTTTGCTAAGGTCACGCTTCCTCCACTTAAGTTCACAAGCTGAACGGCTGTTGGAGCGGTGGTTATTGCGACAATCAAATCTCCAGAAATCTGATTGTTTGCGCTTCTGGTCAAAAAAGTGCGCGACTGATCCGTCGCATCGTCTAAGGCTATGCCCCATACGCCTCCTCCTCCCGTTGATGCGGATACTTGAAAGTCAATCTTATAATAACCAGTTTCAGTTATCGTCACGATTGAACTCGGCGATGTGAAGAAAAAAGGTGCCCCGGTGGACGGAGAATTGAATACCGCCGGCTCGGTATCGTCAACCCTCTGTTCGGCGGTTGAATAATAGTAGCCAAACGCCGAAACTCCGGGCGGTCCGGGAGGTCCTTGCGGTCCAGTTTCTCCGGGAGGTCCTTGCGGTCCAGTTTCTCCGGGAGGTCCTTGCGGTCCTGTAAAACCTCTTGGTCCGGGCGGACCCTGCGGTCCGGTAAAGCCCCTTAATCCCATTGGTCCTTGAGGTCCCATTGGTCCTTGCGGTCCCTGCGGTCCCGGCGGTCCGGGCGGACATCTAAAACAACGACGGAGAGAGTTTGGACAAAAGCAGCATCTGTTATTACACATATTTTTTCCCCTTTGTTTTGTTTTTTATATATTAATTAACAAGCGCTAATACATCTTTATGTAAAAATTTATTAAAATGTCAAGCACAAGAATTTATTTGCCAAAAATTTTCAAAAACCTTGATAAGTTGCTTGACAATAATCATATATTTATGGTAATGTACATAGTAACAATACATATGTTGTAGTATAAGAGGAAAAAATGTATACGGCATTGGCTTTGATTAACATATTAATTAGCATTCTAGTACTAGTCGTCGTGGCGGGTGGTACAGATATGGTTTTGCCAAAAGTTGCTGATTAATGTTAAAAAGCTAATAAAAAAAATCACAACCTACGGCAAAACCGTAGGTTTTTTTATAACACAAGGAGGATAAAATGAAACTCACCGGAGCAAGAATAGTAATCGAGGTTCTTTTAGAGCAAGGCGTAGACACTATTTTCGGATATCCCGGCGGGACTGTGCTCAACATCTATGACGAGCTTTATAAGGCGAGCGACAAAATAAAGCACTATGTTTCCGCGCACGAGCAGGGCGCCGCCCATGCCGCAGACGGCTATGCCAGAGCCACGGGCAAGACGGGAGTGGTCATGGCTACTTCGGGTCCCGGTGCCACAAATTTAGTGACGGGTATTGCCACAGCTTATTTGGACAGCACTCCCCTAATCGCCATAACCGGCAATGTGGCGACACCGCTAATCGGCAGAGACAGCTTTCAAGAAGTGGATATCGCCGGAGTGACCATGCCCGTAACCAAGCATAACTATATAGTTAAGGATGTCAATAAGCTTGCGGATGTCATAAGAGAAGCTTTTATAATCGCCAACAGCGGAAGACCGGGTCCGGTGCTTATAGACATACCCAAAGATGTGCAGCTTGCTACCTGTGAATTTGAATATAAAAAGAAAGAAGTTAAGAAAAGGGAATATAAAAACGGTTCGGAGGCGTTTCAAAATGCGTTGGAGCTTATCTTAAAGTCCAAAAGACCCTTTATATACGCCGGCGGAGGCGTGGTTATATCCAATGCCACAAAGGAGCTGGAAGAGTTCAGCGAGCTGATAGACGCTCCTATTGGAACAAGTATGATGGGCTTGACGGCAGTCGACAGCGCAAACCCGAGGTTTCTTGGAATGACGGGCATGCACGGAAAGTTCGCCGCCAGTAAAGCCATGTTCTCAAGCGATTTGATTGTGGCGGTGGGAACAAGATTTTCAGACAGAGCCACGGGCAACAAACTTGAATTCTGTAACGGTAGAAAGGTCATTCACATAGACATAGACCCCGCCGAAATAGGTAAGAACATTCCCGCTTATGTCGCCCTTGTGGGAGATGTCAAAGATATGTTAAAGAAATTAAACAAGAACTTGACCAAGCAGCACAATCCCAAATGGATGACGGAAATTGAGTCGCTTAAAGCTTCTCCCGATGCGTGTCTGGATATGGACAAGTCAAGGCTAAACCCCCAAAGCATAATCGAATCCGTAAACAAGCACGCCCCCAAGTCCGCTATCATAGCCACAGATGTGGGACAGCATCAGATGTGGACGGCGCAATATTATAAATTCTCCAAGCCCAGAACTTTTATAACATCCGGGGGTTTGGGTACCATGGGGTTTGGTTTGGGAGCCGCAATTGGCGCTTGCGTGGGAACGGGGGAAAGGGTGGTTCTTTTTACAAGCGACGGCGGATTCCATATGAACATGAATGAAATGGCGACCGCTGTTTCATACAATCTTCCCATAACCGTTGTGGTTTTGAACAACAACGCTTTGGGTATGGTTAGGCAATGGCAGACGCTTTTCTTTGAAAAAAGGTATTCAAACACTACCTTGAACAGAAAGACGGACTATGTGGCGCTTGCCAAAGCTTTTGGAGCAGACGGCAAAAAAGTATGCGATATGAATATGCTGGATCAGGCGATAAAATGGGCGTTTGAGCAAAAAGGTCCGATTGTTATAGAGACCGCTATAGACTGCGACGAAAAAGTTTTGCCTATGATACCGCCAAACGGTACGATTAATGATATAATACTAAAGGGGTGACCAAAATGAAGAAAGAAAGATTTGTTTTGTCTTTGCTGGTAAGGAACGAATCGGGGGTGCTGACCCGAATCTCCGGGCTTTTCGCAAGAAGGGGCTTCAATATCGACAGCCTTTCGGTCGGAGAGACTTTGGACAAGGGCATTTCCAGAATGACGATAACGGCAGTAGGGGACGACTATATCCAAACTCAAATCACAAGACAGCTTGAAAAGCTTCACGATGTGCTTATTGTAGAGATTATGGACAGCAAAAACACCGTGGAAAGGGAGATTATGCTTATCAAAGTTAATGTGGCGCAAGGCTCAAGAACCGAGATTTTAGAGGCGATAAGCATATTTAGAGCCAAGGTCGTGGACTTCTCCCCTACCTCTCTTACTGTGGAAATTACGGGGGAAACCAGTAAATGCGAGGCGTTTGTGGAATATCTTAAGCCGTACGGCATCGCCGAACTTTGCAGAACGGGAATAACAGCCATTTCAAGAGGCTGTGAGACATTAAAAAATAAAATTAAAGGAGAGTAAACAAAATGGCAAAAATCTATTATGAAAAGGACTGTAATCTGGAGCTTTTGAAAGACAAAACAATCGCCGTTGTGGGATACGGCAGTCAAGGACATGCGCACGCTCTCAACCTAAAGGATAGCGGTCTGAATGTCATAGTCGGACTTTATGAGGGTTCCAAAAGCGCGGAAAAGGCGAAGAAAAGAGGTCTTAAGGTCATGAACACCGCCGATGCGGTAAAAGAAAGCGACTTTATCATCATGCTTGTCAATGACGAGAAAATGGCGAAAATTTATAAAGACGATGTTCAGCCCAATTTGAGAAAAGGGCATACCCTTGCTTTTGCTCATGGTTTTAATATCCATTATGGTCAAATCGTCCCTCCCGAATTTGTGGATGTGGTGATGATAGCACCCAAGGGACCCGGTCACACCGTCAGAAGTCAATACCTTGAAGGAAAGGGCGTTCCCTGTCTGGTAGCCGTGGAAAAAAACCCCGGCGGAAAGGCGCTTGAAAACGCCTTGGCGTATGCGGCGGGAATCGGCGGAGCGAGAGCTGGGATACTGGAGACCACTTTCAAAGAAGAGACCGAGACAGACCTTTTCGGAGAGCAAGCGGTGCTTTGCGGCGGGGTAAGCGCGCTTATGAAAGCGGGCTTTGAAACGCTTGTAGAAGCCGGCTATCAGCCTGAAAGCGCTTATTTTGAGTGTCTGCACGAGATGAAGCTTATCATAGACCTTGTTGTCGAGGGCGGGCTCTCCTTTATGAGATATTCTATCAGCGACACCGCTGAATACGGCGATTATACCACGGGCAAGAAGATAATTACAGAAGAGACCAAAAAGCAGATGAAACAGGTGCTTAAGGAAATCCAAGACGGCACTTTCGCCAGAAATTGGATTTTGGAAAACCAAGCGAACCGTCCCAACTTCAACGCCATGAGAAGAATGGAAAGAGAACATCTTATTGAAAAGACCGGCAAAGAGCTTAGGGAAAAGATGACTTGGAAAAAACACGACTATACCGAATAAAAAAAAAGAAGGTAAGAGATATGAATTCCTATAAAATTAAATCAGGCGAGGAAAGAGCGCCCCACCGCTCTTTGCTTAAAGCCTGCGGAATGTCCGACAGCGAACTTAAAAAGCCCCTCATAGGAGTGGTCAATTCCTTTAATGAGATAGTGCCCGGGCATATACATTTGAACACGATAGCACGTGCGGTAAAAGACGGCGTGCTTGCAGCTGGGGGGAAGCCGATAGAGTTCAATACCATAGCCGTTTGCGACGGTATAGCTATGGGGCACGAGGGTATGAAATATTCGCTTTGTACAAGGGAGATTATTGCCGACAGCGTGGAGTGCATGGCAAAGGCGCATTGTTTTGACGGATTGGTCTTTATTCCCAATTGCGACAAGGTCGTCCCCGGCATGCTTATGGCGGCGGTGAGGCTCAACCTGCCCAGTATCTTTATATGCGGGGGAGCTATGCTCTCAATCCAAGACAGAAGCGGGGAGTATCTGGACTTGAACAGTGCCTTTGAGGGCGTGGGCGGGCTTATGGCGGGCAATGTGAGCGGGGATAGGCTTTTGGAAATCGAGGACTCCGCTTGCCCAACATGCGGTTCTTGTTCGGGGATGTTTACCGCCAATTCCATGAACTGTCTGTCCGAGGCGATAGGAATAGCTCTTCCCAAAAACGGCACTACGCCGGCGGTGTATTCCGAGAGAATAAGGCTTGCCAAAGAAAGTGGGGAGAGAATAATGGAGCTTGTCAAGACCAAGGTCAGAGCAAGAGAGATCATTAATGAAAAATCCATTAAAAACGCTTTGGCGGTGGATATGGCTCTTGGCTGTTCTACAAACACCGTCCTACACCTTGCCGCCATTGCAAGGGAAGCTGGAATTGCTTTTGACTTGAAGCTGATAAATCAAATAAGTGCTGTGACGCCCAATTTATGCAAGCTTGCCCCCGCTGGACCCCACCATGTGCAAGACTTGCACCATGCTGGCGGAATACAGGCGGTTATGGCGGAGCTTGCCAAGAAAGGGCTTATCGATACCAGTTTGATGACGGTCAATGGAACTGTCGGGGAAAATATCTCTAAAGCAAAAAACACAAATCATGAGGTCATAAGAGATATAGAGAATCCATATTCGCCCAGCGGCGGACTTGCGGTGTTGTTCGGCAATCTTGCGCCCAACGGTGCTGTGGTTAAAAGAAGCGCTGTAAAGCCGAGCATGTTGCACTTTATCGGCAGGGCACGGGTGTTTGACAGTGAAGAGCTTGCCATAAAGGCGATTTATGGCGGGGAAATTCAAAAAGGCGATGTTGTGGTCATAAGATATGAAGGACCGTCGGGAGGTCCGGGCATGAGAGAGATGCTCTCCCCTACCTCCGCTATTGCGGGCATGGGGCTGGACGCCGATGTGGCGCTGATAACCGACGGAAGATTTTCGGGGGCAACAAGGGGCGCGGCTATAGGGCATGTGTCGCCTGAAGCCAGACTTGGCGGACCTATCGCCTATGTTTTGGACGGAGACCAAATAGAAATTGATATAGATAACTATTCAATCCAATTATTGGTTTCTGACAAAGAGCTTGAAAATAGAAAACGGACTATACCCTTGAAGCCAAAACCTCAACTTAGCGGATATCTCAAAAGGTATGTCGAGATTGTGGGTTCGGCGGATACGGGAGCGTCATTTATTTAATGGAGGAAAAAATGAAAACAGTAAAGATTTTTGATACCACTTTGAGGGACGGGGAACAAGCTCCAAGCTGTAGTATGCATTTGGATGAAAAAATAGAGGTGGCTTTGGCTTTGGAGAGATTAAAGGTGGATGTCATGGAAGCGGGCTTTGCAGTAATCTCCCAAGGCGACTTTGAGGCAGTAAAGACCATTGCGAACACCGTAAAAAACTCTTCGGTGGCAAGCTTAGCCAGAGCTGTAAAAAAGGACATTGAGTATGCCTATGAAGCGCTTAAGGGAGCCGTAAGTCCAAGAATTCATACATTTATTGCCACATCTCCCATTCATATGCAGTACAAGCTCAAGATGACTGAGGACGAGGTTCTGGAAAGGATAAAAGAGATGGTTTCTTATGCCAAAAGCTTCATAAGCGATATTGAGTTCTCCGCAGAGGACGCCACCAGAAGCGATAGGGAGTTTTTGAGAAAGGCGGTCTATACGGCAATCAAGGCGGGCGCTACTGTAGTGAACATACCTGACACTGTGGGATATACCACGCCTTATGAAATGTATGACCTCATAAGGTACTTAAAAGAAAATGTGGAGAACATCGACAAGGCGGATATTTCCGTACACTGCCACAATGACTTAGGAATGGCTGTCGCCAATTCTCTTGCCGCCGTAAGAGCGGGCGCCACTCAAGTGGAATGCACAATCAATGGCTTGGGAGAAAGAGCGGGCAACGCCGCTTTGGAAGAGATAGTCATGGGGCTTAATACAAGGAAAAATGTATATGGTGCACAAACAAGGGTGGATACCACCCAGATTTATAGAACAAGCAAACTTGTATACAATGTCTTAGGTCTGACGCCGCCGCTCAATAAGGCTATTGTGGGAGTCAACGCTTTTGCACATGAGGCAGGCATACATCAGCACGGTGTTATGGCGAAAAGGGAGACTTATGAGATAATGACCCCTGAATCCATTGGACTTCCCCAAAACAAAATGGTCTTTGGAAAGCATAGCGGCAAGCATGCTATTGAAAATAGGCTTAAGGAATTGGGGTACGAATTGAATAAGGAAGAAATGGAAAAGTTCTTCGCGCGCTTCAAGGCACTTGCGGATAAGAAAAAGTCCATAAACGACCTTGATTTGGAAGCCTTGGTGGGACATAAGGAAAAGGATATGCTTGCCAAGGGCTATAAGCTTGATAGGTTCACCGTCAACAGCGGAAACTATATCACCACAAACGCTGTGGTAAGGCTTACGGACGGCAAAAAGCTGTATGAGGAAGTCGCCATAGGGGAAGGTCCTATAGACGCCGCCTATAAGGCAATCGATAAGATAATAAAAGCACCCGAGCATTCGCTTGACGACTATGCAATACATTCGATATCTGAAGGCAAAGACGCTCTGGGCGAAGTTGTCGTCAGAATAAGATGCGGCGACGAGATAATAACAGGCAGAGGGCTTTCTACCGACATCATCGAAGCCAGCTTATTGGCTTACATCAACGGCATGAATAAGATAATTTAGAGGTGAACAATGAAAAAGCTGGAGATATTGGACAGCACTTTAAGGGACGGCGCTCAAAGCGAGGGAATCTCTTTTTCTGTTCAGGATAAGCTGAATATCCTCAAAGCGCTTGACGATTTTGGCGTAAAATACATAGAAGCAGGCAACCCCGGCTCAAATCCAAAGGATATTGAGTTCTTTGAAAAGGCGAAAAATATTAAATTAAAAAACGCCACGCTATGTGCTTTTGGAAGCACCAGAAGAAAGAATATCCCTGTGGACCAAGACCAAAATGTACTCTCTCTTCTCAAGGCAGACACAAAGACGGTGGTGATTTTCGGCAAGAACTGGGATTTACACATCAGAGAGATTTTGAACGCCAGCCTTGAAGAAAACTTGGAGCTGGTGTATGATACTTTGAAATTCTTTAAGGACAAGGGCAAGAAAGTCATATACGACGCTGAGCACTTTTTTGACGGCTATAAGGCAAACCCCGAATATTCCTTAAAGGTTTTGGAGGTTGCGAACAAGGCGGGTGCGGATACCTTGTGCCTTTGCGACACCAACGGGGGATGCTTTCCCAAAGAAATCTATGAGATTACAAAAGAGGTGGCGAAAAGACTGCCAGGAAGAAAGCTGGGAATACATTGTCATAATGATATAGGTTGTGCGGTAGCGAGCAGTATGAGTGCGGTAAATGCCGGCGTCACGCATATACAAGGCACTTTTATTGGAGTGGGAGAAAGGTGCGGCAATGCGGATTTGAGCGTAATTATTCCCAATCTGCAATTAAAGAAAGGCTTTCACCTTGTCGAGGGGGATATCACTACATTGTCGGAAACGGTGATTAAGATATATGAGATATCCAATTTGGTCATGCCCTCCAACAAGCCTTATACGGGCTCCAGCGCCTTTGCGCATAAAGGCGGAATGCACATAGACGGAGTCAATAAATGCGCTCATTCCTTTGAGCATATTCAGCCTGAAAAGGTGGGCAATAAGAGAAGATTTTTGATGAGCGAGGTTTCGGGAAGAACCACCGTTCTTGCCAAGCTGTCGGGAATGTTCCCAGAACTTACCAAAAAGTCTCCCAAAACCGCTGAAATAGTAGACCATATCAAGAGATTAGAGCATGAGGGATATCAGTTTGAGTCTGCGGACGCCAGTTTTGAATTGGTCGTCAGGGATATACTTGGCAAATCCAAGCCCCACTTTAAGCTGCATATGTATAAGACGGGCGGGGAGTTCCCGTGTCCGGACGGAGAGAGGAACGCCCATGCTATGATTATGATAGAGGTAGACGGCAAAAAAGAGACTGTTGCCTCCATGGGCAACGGTCCGGTAAACGCCTTGGACCTTGCCTTAAGAAAGGCGCTGTGCGTATTTTATCCCGAACTTAAGAAAGTGCATTTGACGGACTATAAGGTCAGAGTGCTTGCAGGAGATCAAGCAACTGCAGCCAAGGTCAGGGTTCTTATCGAGTCCACGGACGGCAAGGATGTATGGACGACGGTAGGGGTGAGTACCAACATAATTGAGGCAAGCTGGAAAGCCTTGGTGGATTCCATAGAATATATACTATATAAAAAAGAGGTGAAATAATGGCAATGACTATGACTCAAAAGATTCTTGCGGCGCATTGCGGCAAGGACGAGGTGAAAAAAGGGCAGCTTATTATGGCGGATTTGGACTTGGCGCTGGGAAATGATGTGACAAGCCCGGTAGCCATTAAGGAATTTGAAAAAGCCAAGCTCAGCAAGGTCTTTGACAATAAAAAAATTGCGCTGGTAATGGACCATTTTACGCCAAACAAGGATATCAAAAGTGCAGAACAGGTTAAGATTGTAAGAGAATTCGCAAATAAATATGATATCAAAAACTTTTATGATGTGGGAGAAATGGGCGTGGAACATGCGCTTTTGCCCGAAAAAGGGCTGGTGGTCAGCGGAGACCTTGTTATAGGCGCGGACAGCCATACTTGCACTTACGGCGCTTTGGGGGCATTTTCCACGGGAGTGGGCTCAACAGACCTCGCTGCGGGAATGGCCTACGGCAAGGCGTGGTTCAAAGTCCCAGCAGCGATTAAGTTCAATCTCTATGGAGAGCTTAAGAAATATGTGTCGGGCAAGGATGTCATTCTCCATATCATAGGGCTTATCGGCGTGGACGGCGCTCTTTATAAGTCAATGGAGTTTGTCGGCGAGGGCGTGAAGAGCTTAAGCATGGACGATAGGTTTACTATTTGCAATATGGCGATAGAGGCGGGGGCAAAAAACGGAATCTTCCCGGTGGATGAAAAGACATTGGAGTATGTAAAAGCCCACAGCGATAGGCGTCCAAGAATATTTGAAGCCGACGAAGACGCCGAATACGACTTGGTGATAGATATAAACCTGTCCCAAATAGAGCCGACGGTCGCATTTCCGCATCTTCCCTCTAATACAAGGACCTTTGACCAAATAGGGGATATTGAGATAGACCAAGTGGTCATAGGCTCATGCACAAATGGCAGGTATTCGGACTTTGAGATAGCGGCAAACATATTAAAAGGCAAAAAGGTCAAAAAAGGAGTCAGGGTGCTTATCATTCCCTCTACCCAAAAGATATACCTTGATATTCTAAAATCGGGCATGATAGAGGACTTTATTGAGGCGGGGTGCGTGGTTTCCACGCCCACATGCGGACCTTGTTTGGGCGGACATATGGGAATACTCGCAAAAGGCGAAAGGTGCGTTGCCACCACCAATAGAAATTTTGTGGGCAGAATGGGTCACCCCGAAAGCCAAGTTTATCTTGCAAGCCCTGCGGTGGCGGCGGCGTCTGCTATTGCGGGCAAGATAACAAGCCCTTATGAGATTATATAGAAAGGAGTCAAAAAATGAAAATTAAAGGAAAAGTCATAAAATACGGCGATAATATCGATACCGATGTGATAATACCCGCAAGATACCTGAACACTTCCGACCCCAAAGAACTTGCCCAACACTGCATGGTAGACTTGGACCCTACCTTTGTCAAAAGAGTACAGCAGGGCGATATCATGGTGGCGGGAGCGAATTTTGGCTGCGGCTCGTCCAGAGAACATGCCCCGATAGCCATAAAGGCGTCGAGAATAGCCTGTGTCATAGCCAAGAGTTTTGCACGGATTTTTTATAGGAATTCTATCAATACCGGGCTTCCGATAATAGAATATGACGGAGATATAGATGAGGCAGATGTTTTGGAAGTTGATTTTTCGCTGGGCATAATAAAGAACCTCACTAAAGGTAAAGAGGGCTCTTTCCCCCCATTCCCCGAATTCTTGCAAAACATAATCAATAAGGGCGGATTGCTGGGAGCTTTGAAGGAGGGCGTATAATGGACATAAAACTTGCGGTAATCCACGGTGACGGCATAGGCGTGGAGATAGTGGACGCCGCCTTAAAGGTATTGGACAAAGTAGCAAAAAAATATAAACATAGCTTTAGGTATGAGTATGTGACGGCGGGAGGGCGCGCGATAGACCAATTCGGCATTCCGCTCCCCGATGAAGAGCTTAAAAAGTGCCTTGACTCAGACAGCGTGCTGTTGGGAGCTGTGGGCGGGGAGAAATGGGACACTCTACCCGGGCATTTGAGACCCGAAAGGGCGCTTTTGGGAATCAGAAAGGAGCTTGGGCTTTTTGCCAATATAAGACCTGCAAAGCTTCTTCCCATATTAAAAGACGCCTGCCCCTTGAAAAGGGAAATCGCCGAAAAGGGCTTTGATATGGTTATTTTAAGAGAGCTCACCGGCGGGATTTATTACGGAGAGAGGGGAAGAAAGAACGGACCTTATGGACAAATAGCTTATGATACTATGGAATATAGCGAAAAGGAGATAGAAAGGATAGTGCGCATGGCGTACCAAATAGCCATGACCAGAAAAAAGCAGATAATAAGCATAGACAAGGCGAATGTTTTGGAAAGCTCGCGACTTTGGCGGGAAGTCACGCATAGACTGAACAAGGAATATCCCGAAGTCAAGGTCAGGGATATGCTGGTGGACAACGCCGCAATGCAGTTGATAAGATGCCCCGCCCAGTTTGATGTGGTGGTGACTTCGAATATGTTCGGAGATATACTCTCCGACGAAGCGTCGCAGATAACCGGCTCTATCGGGCTTTTGCCATCGGCTTCGCTGGGAGAGAGCGGCAGGGGTATGTATGAGCCCATTCATGGTTCAGCTCCCGATATTGCGGGCAAGGGGATAGCCAACCCCATAGCCACAATTTTGTCATTGGAGATGATGTTCAGATATTCATTTAAGCTGGAAAACGAGGCAGACGAAATAGAAAATGCGGTATACAGAACCTTGGAAGAAGGGCATAGGACGGTGGATATCTTGGATAACGGTACAAGACCGTTGGGCACCCAAGAGATGACCCAAAAGATATTGGAAAAGATAAGATAAAATATTCTTTTTGGATAAAGACGCCGTTTTCTTTGAGCGGCGTTTTTTCTTTTCTTCAGATAGGTAGGGGTGATAATTTTTTATAACCGCTTTCTTTTATTGATTTATTATTCTATTTATTGTAAACTAATTTATAACAGTCAATAATAATCAAGAGGTATCAGATGTTAGATTTAAGGTTTGTGGCAGACAATATTGAGCTTGTGCAAGAGAATTTGAAAAAGAGAAATTCGGATATCGACTTGACAGAGCTTAAGGAATTGTCTTGGAAAAGAAGAAAGACCATTCAGCTTTCAGAAAGCCTTAAGGCAGAAAAAAATAAGGTTTCTTCGGATATTGCTTTGTTGAAAAAGCAAAAGCAAAATGCCGATGATTTGATATTGAAAATGCGAGAAAAGGTTGCCCAAATAAAGGATTTGGATAGCCAATTGCAGCAAATCGAAGAAAAGATAACGGATTATCTTTATAATATTCCCAACATGCTTGACCAAAGCGTGCCCTACGGGACAGACGACAGCCATAATCAGGAGATTAGAAAATGGTCAAAGCCCAGAGAGTTTGACTTTGAGGTCAAGCCCCATTGGGAGATAGGCGAACAAAAGGGCATACTCAACTTTTCACAGTCTGCGAAAATATCGGGGGCAAGGTTTGCGGTGTATCACGGAGACGGAGCGCGGCTGGAAAGGGCGCTTGTCAATTTTATGCTGGATACGCACTTGGAAAACGGATATCAAGAAGTTTTTCCGCCTTTTATCGTCAACAAAGACAGCATGACGGGTACGGGACAACTCCCCAAGTTTGAGGACGGGGCATTTAAGATAAAGGATACCGACTATTATTTAATCCCCACTGCCGAAGTGCCGGTGACCAACCTTCATAGAAATGAAATCCTGCCTTTGGACAAGCTGCCTATAAAATACTGCGCCTATTCGGCTTGCTTCCGTTCGGAGGCGGGAAGTGCGGGCAGGGACACAAGGGGGCTGATAAGGCTGCACCAATTCAATAAGGTGGAGCTTGTCAAATTTAGCCGTCCCGAGACAAGTTATGAGGAGCTTGAAAGTCTGACGCAAGACGCCGAGAGGATACTTCAAAGGCTTGAACTTCCTTATCGAGTGGTGGCTCTATGTTCCGGGGATGTGGGCTTTTCTTCGGCTAAGACCTATGACCTTGAGGTGTACATGCCTTCTTATGGAAGGTATGTGGAGATATCTTCATGTTCTAATTTTACAGACTATCAGGCAAGGCGGGCGAATATCAAATATAAGGATGAATCGGGCAAGAACAAGTTTGCGCATACCTTAAACGGCAGCGGGCTTGCCGTGGGCAGGACTGTCGCCGCCATATTGGAAAACTATCAGCAAAAAGACGGTCGCGTAACTATACCGCAAGCGCTTGTGAAGTATATGGGATGCGACAGCATATAAGAGGGTGTTTTGAGTAGAAAATCAGGATGCGCCGCAGGGCTGATACTCGGCTCGGCGCTCAGATTGTTGGCTTTAATACTGGAGTTCTTTATTAGGCTAATAGCTAATTTATTGGTGTTCTTTGGGCTATGGGTGCCTTTCTTGTATTCTATTCTGGGGCTTTGTCTGTATTTCTTCCTTGATTTTAATCCCCTTGATTGGGACCTGGAGGGGCAGCTTTATTTCGCAGGACTTGCGGTGTGCTTGGTGTGCAGTGTAGTGATAACTATAAGAAACCTTGTGCTTAAGCCTGCGAAGTCGGTGGTCAAAGGCTATAAAGAGCCGTTATGGAAAAAGGATAGAGAAAAAAAGGTTAAAAAAGATATGAGAGCCTATCCCTCTGAGACTTTAAGGGAAGAGATTGAGGAAAGACCCAATATATACTATTCCGCCATAGAGGAAGACACTCTTATTCACGAATATTCGGATAGGTTTGAGATATTCCGTTTGCATGACAACCGCGCCAAGCTTGACCGCATAGAATACAAGGATAACTATGAGAAGTAAAGTCAAAAAGCATAGAATTTGGGAGTTGGATTTTTTTAGGGGGTTCGCTATCCTCATGGTGGTGTGGGACCACCTTATGGTGGACTTTACGCTCTTTGGGAACTCTTGGATGAGCGTGGATTGGCTAAACCGACTTTCAATCTTCGGCTGGGACTATGTCGGTTCTGATTTGAGGATTTTTTGGCGCCCCGTATTCTTGTTTATCTTTTTCACGGTTTCGGGTCTTTGCACTGCTTTTTCAAAAAACAACCTTTGGCGGGGGATAAAGCTGGCGCTGGTCTCCATCGGACTTTCGATTTTTACCTATTTATTCAGTCTCTTTTCGGGAGAAGATTATTTTATTTTGTTCGGGGTTCTGCACTGCATGGCAGCAATAATAATAATCTATGCACTTCTTAGGCTCGCTTGGGAGGGAATGTTTAAGCTCGTGGAATTTTTTAGAAAGAAAGAAATTTCGCCCATAGTTAAAAAACTGGCATTTTGTTTTGTCTGCCTTGCCTTAAGTGCGGTGTTCTTTTGGATTCACTCAGAATACAACGCCAGCGTTTATGCCACTGGAAAAGCAAAATTCATTGATTACGACAAGGCTGTTATGGGCATTTTCTTCTATACTCGACAGCTTCAGACGGCGGACTATTTCCCGCTGTTTCCGTATATAAGCTATTTCTTCCTTGGCGCAGGGCTGAGCGGTTTCCTTTATCCCCAAAAAAAATCTTTGTTCCCAATGCTGGACGGCAAATGGAACAAAGCTTTTACAATACCCGGAAGGTATTCTTTGATTATCTATTTGTCCACCCAGCTTGTGCTGTTTTTGGTATTATCGGTTATTACATTCTTTGAGACGGGACGGTTCCCATTCTTGTGAAAAAGGTGAAGTTAACTTTTATAAACAGCTTGGAATGGGCTTTTTGTTTTTTATATATTGAATTCAAATAAGGTATCTGTTATAATAGCTTAAGAGGTGGCTTTTTGGAAAGTTTTATTAGACAGATTGAGAACTATTTTAAGGAAAGTTGGAAAAAAGTGTTTGAGAGGGCTGAAAATTATAGGCTTACACCTGCTCAAATAATTGAGATAGTACACTATTATCAAATATATAAAAACAAGAAATCCGATAGAGACGATATTATGTACAAAATGAGCGACATCAGCATGCATGATATGATACAATATTTAATGAAAATCAAAAGAGAGGCCTTGGAGCTTTTGTCATAAAAACCCATTATTGTAGACATATCGCAAAATTCGACACGAAAAATTAAATTTCTCCATTATTGTACAAATTTATTTGCATTAACCTATTGACTATTAAAAAATCTTTGATATAATTGACTTATATACAAAAAAATTCATCAAATAGGAGTATAATTATGGACAAACTGAATGTCGCATTGGCTGACAGCAATACATCCTTATTGCTTGATGCAAAAAACTTTTTTACAGAAGATAGTGAGATTAACCTTATCGCGACCATTTCTGACACAGGGGAACTAAGGGCACTCAACTTGATTGATGTGCTCATTTTTGACCTGGCGATGTCTAACGGAATGAATCTGGAAGATTGTTTTAGACATTTCAGCAGAAGACCTATTTTGGTTGTGACTATCGAAGACGGCAATGCGTTCTATGACGGAAGCCGTTATGGAGCGGAATGCGTTATTAAAAAACCTTTCAGCATGGAGCATCTTAGGAACAAGCTTTTGAACCTAAGACCCGCGTCTAATTCGATAAGAGTAAGAATAGCCGAAAATAAAGTCCTTGATGAAAAATTGTCCAATATCTTTATTCGCGCGGGGATTCCTCCGCATATCAAAGGGTATCAATTTTTGAGAGAAGCGGTAAAACTATCAGTGAGCAAGCCCGATATGATAAACAACATCACCAAAAAACTCTATCCCTCGATAGCCGAAAGCTTCAATACCACCGCAAGCAAAGTCGAAAGGGCAATCAGGCATGCTATAGAAGTGGCTTGGAACAGGGGCAAGATTGAAAATATCAATACCATATTCGGAATAAAAATATACGCCAAAGGCGAAAAGCCCACAAATGGGGAGCTGATTGCACTTATTGCCGATAAATTGATGATAGAGTGCGGATAAAAAAACAGAAAGAATAGAAATGAAACCGAATAATAGAATATTGCCTTCCTGCATAGGGAGGCTTTTTTTTGAATTTGCCTTTTATAAAAACGCTTGAAGAAGGTATTCTTATATGATATACTTTAATTTGCTTTATAGTATATAATAATAATAAAAAGGTCGAGATGAAAAAGAGAATATATTTGGCTTCGCCGCATATGAGCGGAAGGGAAATGGACTTCGTCCAAGAAGCCTTTGACACGAACTGGATAGCGCCGCTTGGGAAGAATGTGGACTTGTTTGAAAAAGAAATAGCCCAAAGAGTAGATAGAAAATACGCTGCGGCGTTAGTAAGCGGCACGGCGGCAATTCATCTGGGTCTCAAATGGCTGGGGGTAGGGCAAGGGGACTTAGTTTTTTGTTCCTCTTTGACCTTTTCGGGAAGCTGCAACAGCGTGATGTATGAAAAGGCAATACCTGTTTTTATCGATTCTGAATATGAGAGCTGGAATATCAGCCCCGCCGCTCTTGAAAAGGCTTTTGAATGGGCGAAGAAAAACAATAAAATGCCTAAAGCCGTGATAACCGTCAATCTTTATGGACAAGCCTGTGACTATGACGCTGTTTGTGAAATTTGTGACAGACACCATACCCCGATACTTGAAGACGCCGCAGAGAGTTTGGGCGCGAAATATAAGAATAGACCCACGGGGTCTTTTGGTAAGCTTTCCGCTCTTTCTTTTAATGGCAATAAGATAATCACTACCTCGGGTGGCGGAATGCTTTTATCAAACGATGAAAATGCAATCAAGAAAGCCAAATTCTGGGCCACGCAGGCGAGGGACAACGCTCCGCATTATTTGCATAGCGAACTTGGATATAACTACCGCTTAAGCAATGTATCTGCCGGCATCGGCAGAGGTCAGCTCACCGCGCTAGAAGAAAGAGTAGCTCAAAAGAAAGCCATTTATGACAGATACAAAGAGGCGTTCAAGGATATAGATGATATTGAAATGATGCCTGTTCCCAAGTGGAGTCAGCCGAACTTTTGGCTTTCTTGTATGACTTTGAAAGAAAAGAGCAGACTCTCGCCAATGGATATAATAAACAAACTAGCAGAAAACAATGTTGAGGCAAGACCTATATGGAAACCAATGCACACTCAGCCGTATTATAGCGACTATGAATTTTTCACATCTAAGAATGACGGTGAGTTAAGCATTGGCGAGGACATCTTCAACCGTGGACTTTGCCTTCCCAGCGATACAAAAATGACAACCGAAGAGCTGGACTATGTAATAGGACTTGTCAAGGAGCTTTTTTGATGTATAGGAAGTTTTTTAAGAGGGTGATAGATATCTTAGGCAGCGGGTTTGGAATACTATTTCTATTTCCTTTTTTTG